>NZ_KB906017.1 GCF_000381125.1 Caldimonas manganoxidans ATCC BAA-369 | reverse complement strand
CCGGGAATGTAGATGCGAAAGTAGTTGGGATAGGCAGCCTCGTTCGGCCACCGTGCCCGCCCCTTCAACGCCGACTGCGGCGCGATCGTCTGGCCCGGATAGGCATCAAACAAGCGCGCGACGTTCGAAAACGTATGGTCGCCACGCTCCTCGCTCAGCCCGTAATGATTGCGCGTGCCATCAAAAAAGAAGCCCATGAACAAATTCGTGTCGCATGCGCGATGGGGCTGGCCGATGGCGGGGGCTTCGCGGGGGAGGGTGAATTTTTCTTGCATTTTTTCAACATCCGTCTCATTGAAAAAACGATTCGGGTCTGACGGATTCGAAAAACGAGCAGGATCCACGCTCTGAGCCAGACTGATGGTCATGGCTTGTTCCTCCTCATTTCTTCAAGGCGTACTTTGGTAGACTCCAGGGACTCCCGACCGTCGCGTTTCAACATTTCAATGAATCGAGGATCATCTGGCCCGTCAAAACCTTGAGCCTTCTCTTTCCAATACTTTGAATAGTAATCCCACACCTCACGCCGTTCTTTGTCGCTGAATCCTTTTGCCATCCTTTCGTAATACCGCAGTAAGCGGGCTTCTTTGTCATACTCGATCTGCCACAGCTGCAAGAGGCGTTCGCGGCTAGGGATGGGCCAGTGTTTGATGCGTCCTGGCCATTGCGGATGCCCGGGGTCTACGGCGCTGGCCAATACCTCGACGCTGCCGTCTTCGTAAAACAGGGCCCATAGCATGCCGGGCTCGTCGGTGGGGTAAGGGGGGAGCTCTTGCTCGATATATTCGTAATGCCGATTTCGGGACGATCCCGTCCACCAGTCATAACGCACCTGTACCTTGATCCCTGGTCGCCACCGCCTGGGCAGTGAGTAGCAGCACATCCCACCGCTGGCACTGTAGGGGTCTGCTCCAGATCCCCCGGCCACGCGACCTGTCTGCGGATCTTTGAACAACACGGCATTCAACTCCTTGCCCGTGTAGTTCACTGCCGCCACCGCCACCGCGTCGCGTTCGTCTTGCCCGATGCTGGCGCAGCCCAGGCTGGCAGCAGCCAGGCAGGTTGCCAAAATCCAGCGCCACCGCCGGGCGCT
>NZ_KB906016.1 GCF_000381125.1 Caldimonas manganoxidans ATCC BAA-369 | reverse complement strand
GCAGGCGGCGCGCGCATCACCCTGCAAGCCTCCGGCATCACCGTGGAATGCCCCGGCACGATCCGGGTGCAGGCCGCGCAGAAGCGGATGGTGGGCCCCAGCCACATCGCCTACGAGATGAACGCTTGGCCCCAGGCCACACCCTTCGACGAGCAGTACGTCTTGAGGTGGCCAGACGGCAGCCCCATCGCGCGCAGACGCTTTGAGATCACCCGCCCTGATGGCACCGTGGTGCGTGGCACCACCGATGCCCAAGGAGCTACAGGGTTGCAGAAGGATCTCTTCGCCAACGCGTTGGACCTGAAGCTACTCGATGAAAACTGAGACCATGAGCAACGAGCTGGACATGAGCAAAGCCCGGGTGATCGAACCCGAGTTCGACCACCGCGGCACGCCCATCTGGAGGAGTGTGCTCAGCCCACCGGACGACACCTTTGCGCTGGTGTATGTCATCCCCACACGCATCATCCCCGTCATCGTCGTGCCCGGCGTGATGGGCAGCAATCTCAAGCCGAAGGACAAAGGCGAAAGTTGGCGGATGGACTCCAAGCTGACCGCCCTGTCTTGGGCCACCAAAAGCGCCAAGCAAAGAAAGACCTTCCTACGCCCCGAAGTCATGGTGGTGGATGACGACGGCAAAGTGCCCACCGACATGAAGCTGCCGGCCGAAGAGCTCAAGCGCCGGGGCTGGGGTGAGATCGCGGCGATGAGCTATGGCTCCGCACTGCGCTGGCTGGAAGAGCACCTGAACGACTTCGGCTCGTACCAGAACGGCCTGCGCGCCCAGCTCCGGCGCGAGGCACTGGGTGCGCAGGTGGGCGAGCAACTGCTGAGCGAGGACGAAGTGCGCCTGAGCTACCGCTATCGCTTCCCGGTGCATGCCTTTGGCTACAACTGGCTGGACGACAATGCCCAGTCCGCCCAAGCCCTGGGCCGTCGTATCGACGAGATCATCGAGCGCTACAACCAGCGTGAAATGTCTCACGGCTGTCCGCTGGCGCGCTGCGAGAAGGTGATCCTGGTCACCCACAGCATGGGCGGGCTGGTGGCTCGGTATTGCTCCGAGGTGCTGGGCTACCGGGACAAGATTTACGGCATCGTGCACGGGGTGATGCCGGCCACGGGGGCGGCCGCGGTGTACCGGCGCATGAAGGCCGGCACCGAAGGCCCCTGGGGCGTGGCCCAGGTG
>NZ_KB906015.1 GCF_000381125.1 Caldimonas manganoxidans ATCC BAA-369 | reverse complement strand
CGCCGGGTTCGGGCCGGCCAGGAACACCACGAGATCGCGGAACTCCGGCCAGGTGCTCGGGCGCACGCAGTCGCCGCGCCAGTCCTTGACGGCCAGATCCCCGGCCTCGAGGTCGACGAACAGGGTCGAGGCTTCGGGCAGGGTCTTCAACTGGCTGGTCTTGCCGATGCCGCTCTTGCCTAGAAGCACGAGCTTCACGCCCTGCTTCTCGCGCAGCCGCTGATCGGCGGTGATGATGGGAAGACGTCGCTCCATCACTGCACCTCCAGCAATACTGCGCGCAGTGCGCGAAGATCGAGCCCGGTCGTGGCTTCGATGACGGCCAAGGCGTTGAACATGCCTTCGGTCTCGGACAGGCCTGTGCGGCGCCCCAACTCGACGTGTGCATCCAAGAGACGACTGGCTTCGAGCGTCAATTCACCTTGGGAGGTGATCCCAAGTCCGGCCGCGATATTGCGCATCAGCTTGTTGCAAAGAGCCCACGCACTGCGGTGTCGTGCTGCGTAATCCTCCGGCACGGTCCATTCGAGTGTCTGGGCTTCGACTGCCCGACGCACGGTGGACAAATCGTTCGGGAGAACTTCCCTTCGTCCGTCGTTGCCTAGCCACCGTAGGGCACCAGACTCGACGGCCCGATAGTTGAAGTGCGGACGAGTGGTCAGGCTGCGCCAGATCGATACGCCGTAGCGCGCGGTTTCAGTGCGGTGTTGGGCCAGGCGCTGCGCCAGATTGGTCGTCGAGCCAAGCTTGCAAGTGCCGTTGGAAAGGGCCAACACGTAGACATAGCCCAACCCATCGGCGCGGGGCAGCGACGAGGCAAAGGCCAAGGCTGCGTTCACGTCGTCGTCGATAAGCCAGAAGTCAGGCGCTCGCATGGCCAGCCTCCTCATCGATCGACAACCGGAACGTGGGCTTGCCGGGCTTGACGGTGCGGGCGGCCTCGAACCCGGCGCGCAAGGCGGGCGGCCAGTTGTTGAAACGGGACTCGGACACCGAGTACTCGACGTCGAGGTAGTCCTCGACCTTCTCGCCGGCGGCGGCGATGCGCCGGGCGATGGCGGCCAGTTGCGCCTGGTCCCAGGACACGCGCTTCGGGACCTCGACCGTCACGCGAAGCAGCCCGTCCTGCAGGTGCACGATGCCGAAGTCCTTGCCGGCCTCGATGCGTGCAGCACGGGCCTGCTCGCCGTAAGCCGCATCGAGCGCGGCGTCGAACTTGGCGCGCGCCTGCTTGA
>NZ_KB906014.1 GCF_000381125.1 Caldimonas manganoxidans ATCC BAA-369 | reverse complement strand
GTCCAAGCCCACCTCCAAGCCCTGGGCCCGTGGGACTATGTGGTCCAAGGCCGAGAAAGCGACCTGGCTTTTGTGCAGCGGCTGCTGGGGCGCGCTGGGCTGGGGCTGCGCTTCGAAGAAGTCGACGGCGCGCACGACGATGCGGCTGGGCTGGGCCACCGTGCGGTCATCTTTGCGCACAGTCCCGACGAAGCGGCCTGTCCCCAGCACCCCGACAGCGCGCGCTGGGGCAGCGTGGCCTACCGCGGCGCCCACGGCCAACAGCCCTGCGACGGCGTGCAGACCTACCACGAACACGCCTGCCACACAGCGGCGCAGTACACCGTGCTGGGCTGGCACGAGCGGGCCAAACGCGCCATAGCGGCCCAAGCGCCGGGAGCCGCTGCGGGCCCGGCGGCCTACGAAGACTACGAGCTGCACGGCACGGCGGCCGATGAGGCCAGCGCGGCCGCACGCGCGCGCCTGCGCGGCCAAGCCCTGCAAACCCAGGCCCTGCACTACAGCGGCCTGGCCAACGTGCGCGGGGCCCGCTGCGGCCAATGGTGGCAACTCAGCCAACTGCCCCAGCGCGGGGCGCAACAACTGCTCCTGACCGAACTGCTGCACGCAGGCTGTGCCAACCTGCCCCATGCCGTGCGAGATGCCTGCGCCGGTCTGGGCCCGGGGCTGGAGTCCTGCGTCCAGGCGCTGGGGCGACCACTGGAGCCTGCTCTGCTGGAGCAGGCGCAAGCTGGCGGCTACGCCCAACACTGGCGCGCCGTGCCGCGCCAGCAGCCCTGGCGCCCCCTGCCGCGCAGCGCGCCGCGGGCCGCCGGCGCGCAAAGCGCCGTGGTCGTCGGCCCCGACGGCCAGCCCCAGGCGCCGGAAGGCTCGGCGCTGTACACCGACCGCCTGGGGCGCATCAAAGTGCGCTTCCATTGGCAGCACGAACTGGGCCTGGGCGGATCCAGCGGCGCGCACAGCAGCGACCACAGCGTCTGGGTGCGCGTGGCCCAACGCTGGGCCGCTGCGGGCATGGGCGCGCAATTCATCCCGCGCATTGGCGACGAAGTGCTGGTCGACTTCCTCGACGGCGACCTGGAGCGCCCGGTGGTGGTGGGCGTGCTGCACAACGGGCGCGGCGCCGGCGCAGTGCCTGCCACCCCGGGCGGCCGCCCCGGGCGAGCCGGACTGTCCCAGCCCTTTGCCGGCGGCGACGACCACCGCAGCGCCGGCCAGGCCAACGAAGTGGCTGG
>NZ_KB906013.1 GCF_000381125.1 Caldimonas manganoxidans ATCC BAA-369 | reverse complement strand
CGGGATGTCCATCTCACGCCTCCTGCGCCGCGTCGTGCTGCTGGATGGCCCAGTGCAACAGCGCCAGGGCGTCGGCCTCGTCGTCGTCCGCCGGGGCGTGGCCCCGCGCACGCACGGCCGCCATCATCTCGTCCTTGCTCGCATTGCCCTTGCCGGTGGCGTGCTTCTTGATCGTGCCCACCGGCACGCCCTGGTAGGGGACGCCGTGGTGCTCGCACCAGGCCGTGAGCGTGGCCAGGAACCCGCCGTAGGCGTGCGCGGCATCGGTGGAGACGTGGCGGCGCACTTCCTCGAAGTACAAAAACTGAAGTTCAGAAACCGATGTCTGAATTTCAGAAATCCAACGGCCAAAGCGCAGGAAACGCATGCCGCCGCCTTCGAATCGCTGTGGCTTGAAGGATTGGCTGCCGCTGGTGATTCGGCCCGTGCGGTCGCGCAGCGCCCAGCCGGTGGTGGTGCCCAGGTCGAGGGCCAGGATCGTGGTGTGCATGGTGTCAGTCCTCGTTCGGTGGGGACTGACGCATCCGACGCACGATATCGATAGTTCCCGTGAGGCGCGCGCACGCGCGCGCGCGTAGAGACTTACGATGGACAGCGTCAGATGCGTCAGTCCTGTCGGTGGTCACGGGTGTTCAGTCGTCGGCATAGGGGGTGTAGGCGGGCTGCATCGGGTGCTTGAGACCCACGCCACGGAAGCCCCGGATGCCGGCGGCGTTGCGCCATTTCTCGACGCCGCGGGTGATCAAGAGGTCGGAGAAGCGGCGCTGTGAGCCGACGAACTCGCCGGCGGCCTCCGCCCACTGCTTCCAGTCGGTGAACAGTTCGGCGGTCAGTGACTTGGCATTGGCCTCGCGCACGCAGCGCTCCTCCAGCCAGCGGCCCAGCGCGTCCTCGGCTTCGAAGTACTCCTCGGTGGCGGCCACGACCTGCGGCGGCGGATCGAGCCGGCCCAGGCGCTGCCAGGCCAGGCACCCTTCCAGCGCCCAGGCCAGGATGCCGTCCCGCTCGGCCAGCAACTTCTGCTGCAGGTGTTTGTCGCGCCGCTCGGGCGGCACGGTGATCGTGAAGGGGATCAGGTGCAGCCGGCGCTTCATCGCCTCGTCCACGTTGCGGATCGCGGGCTTGTGGTTGCCGGCGATGACCAGCTTGAACTGGGGCGTGTACTCGAAGAAGTC
>NZ_KB906012.1 GCF_000381125.1 Caldimonas manganoxidans ATCC BAA-369 | reverse complement strand
GTCTGCGCCGAGACACCGGACAGTTCCGCCGCCGGCACCAGGGTAGAGAGCGACTCCACCGTGATGCCCACGCGCTGCGAGAGCTTGTTGAGGGCATCGGCCGAATCCAGCGCCGACTTCACCATCGCGGCCAAGCCCGCCGCCGACAAGGCAACGCCGAGCCCGGCCAGCACGCCGTTGACGCTGCGGGCGGCGTCGGCCAGCCCACCCAAGCCCCGCTTGATCGAGTCGAAGGCCGCGCGCGTCTCGTCGACGGCGCGGATGAGGATCTGGGCGCGGTTGTTTGCCATGACTTGGTATCCCCTGACGCCTGCGCTAGAATCTGACCAGACTGGTTAGATTCGGAGGCCGCTATGCGCACTTGGCAAATTCAAGAGGCCAAAGCCCACTTGTCTGAACTCGTGCGGGACACGGAAAGCGCCGGCCCACAGGAGATCACTTGGCATGGAAGGGTTGTGGCCGTCGTGCTATCGAAGGCCGAATACGAACGGTTGACCGGTACCGGGCATTCGCTGGTTGAATTCATGCGCCGTTCCCCGTTGTTCGGCAGCGATGACATAGACCTCACGCGCGATGCCAGCCTCACCCGTGAGGTGTCGATTTGAGCTACCTGATCGACACCAATGTGCTGTCAGAACTGCGCAAGCGTGAGCCGGACGCCAAGGTCGCTCAGTGGTTTGCCAAGCGCCCGGCCAGCACCCTGTACTTGAGCGTGCTGACGCTTGGTGAGCTACGCAAAGGCATCGACGCACTGCCAGAAACGCCCCGTAAACTGGCGCTGCTTGATTGGCTGGAAGCCGAGTTGCCGATGTTTTTCGCGGGCCGGATTCTTGCGGTTGATTCCAAGGTCGCTGATCGATGGGGCCGCTTGGTGGCGCAGGCTGGCCGCCCCTTGCCTGCCATCGATAGTCTGCTGGCAGCCACGGCTTTGACCCATGGACTGACGCTGATCACGCGCAACCTCAAGGATTTTCAGCACCCGGATTTGGTGGTGCTTGATCCCTGGTCAGAGTAGACAACTCTGTCAGCGCAGCATGTCGTCCAGTTCCCGTTGAATCGCCCGCGCCAGCGCCGGCAGCGCCCGTTGCACCCCGGCGGCGAGGTCCAAGCGCCGCTTCAGATCCACCCGACGCACCAGCACGGCGATCGGAATCTCCTGGCCGCGCTGCAGGCGCTTGGCGCCGGAGCGCTCGCGCTCGGCGCGCTTGAAGCGCGCAAGTGGCGCGGCGTTCTCCCGGATGTTCTCGGCCATCAGCAGGACGCGACCGTTTTTCTCGACGAAGAAGGCGTTGCCCGAACGCATCAGGCCGTCGATGACCTGACGGAAGCGCTTGGGGCCGATGCGGGTGGGCAGCAGCGGGATCAGCATCCGGCCCGCCACCGTGCCGCCGTGCGTGTGGATGCCGAGCCAGGGGATTCGGCT
>NZ_KB906011.1 GCF_000381125.1 Caldimonas manganoxidans ATCC BAA-369 | reverse complement strand
CATCGAGCCGATTCATATTCGGGAGTTCCAACCCCGCAACATCACCTCACCAACTCAGTGTCTATGCGGCTTGAGGTCGTTTTGCAGGGCCGACTATTTGGCCTCAAGCCGCCATCCAATGCCAAGACCAAGCCCGCCACCAAGAAGAGAGGTGGTCGATGAGCGAAGTCTTGAAGCGCCGCATGCGCTGCGCGGTCTACACGCGCAAATCCACCGACGAAGGGCTGGACCAGGAATACAACTCGATCGACGCTCAGCGCGATGCCGGTCATGCCTACATCGCCAGTCAGCGCGCCGAAGGCTGGATACCGGTCGCCGACGATTACGATGATCCCGCCTATTCCGGCGGCAACATGGAACGCCCGGCGCTCCAGCGCATGATGGCGGACATCGAGGCCGGCAAGATCGACGTGGTCGTCATCTATAAGATCGACCGACTGACGCGCAGCCTCGCTGATTTTTCCAAGATGGTCGAAGTGTTCGAACGCTATGGCGTGTCGTTCGTGTCGGTCACCCAGCAGTTCAATACGACGACATCCATGGGTCGGCTGATGCTGAACATCCTGCTGTCCTTCGCCCAGTTCGAGCGCGAGGTCACTGGCGAGCGCATCCGCGACAAGATCGCGGCCAGCAAACGTAAGGGCATGTGGATGGGTGGTGTGCCACCGCTGGGCTACGACGTCGAGAATCGGCGGTTGGTGCCCAACGAGCGTGAGGCCAAGCTGATCCGGCACATCTTCCAGCGTTTCGTCGAGCTCGGCTCCAGTACCGCACTGGTCAAGGAGCTGAAACTGGATGGCGTGACGTCGAAGGCGTGGACCACGCAAGACGGCAAGACCCGCGATGGCAAGCCGATCGACAAGGGCCACATCTACAAGCTCCTCAGTAACCGGACCTACCTTGGCGAGTTGCGGCACAAGGACCAGTGGTACCAGGCCGAACACCCGCCCATCATCAGCCGCGAACTGTGGGACAGCGTCCACGCGATCCTGGAGACGAATGGCCGGGTGCGGGGCAACACGACGCGGGCCAAGGTTCCCTATTTACTCAAGGGCATCGTGTTCGGTAACGACGGCCGTGCGCTGTCGCCATGGCACACCACCAAGAAGAATGGCCGGCGCTACCGTTACTACGTGCCCCAGCGCGACGCCAAGGAACACGCGGGCGCGTCGGGCCTGCCGCGACTGCCAGCCGCAGAACTGGAGTCGGCGGTGCTCGATCAACTGCGCGCGATCCTGCGTGCGCCGAATCTGCTCGGCGACATGCTGCCGCAGGCGATCAAGCTGGACCCGACACTGGACGAAGCCAAGATGACCGTGGCCATGACCCGACTAGGGAAACGCTGATCAAGTCCTGCGCCTGGCAGTAGTCCGTCTTGTCGCCCTGGTGATGGGCGGCGATGATTACGGTCATGAAGCAGATGA
>NZ_KB906010.1 GCF_000381125.1 Caldimonas manganoxidans ATCC BAA-369 | reverse complement strand
AGCCGCTGCGTGCCCGTGTTGGTGTTGCTGCGTGCGACGCCCACCCAGCAGTAGTTCGCGTCCGGCAGCGGGCTGGCGAAGTGCACGCGGTAGCGGCCGGCTGCGGTGCGGGTCACCGCGGCGACGTTGTGCGCGGCCCGCACGACGATCTGGTTGCCGACCCAACCGAAGCACACCCAGGCCCGGGCCAGCCCCGGATGGCCGGCATCGATCTTGGTACGGACCTCGATCCCGATGCGGCTGGCCAAGGCGCCGATGCGCGAGGCCAGGCTCATCAGACCAGGGCCCCTTCGAACACGGCAACGAAGTCGGCGTCGGTGTCGCCCACATCGCTGGCGGCCACCGCGCCGATGTTGCTGCGCGCCTGCGCGGCTTCGGCCGCGGTGAGCGTCTGCGCCGCATCGAAGCGCACCCGGTTGTTCACCGCCGCCAGCAAGGCATCCAGACCGCTGGTGCCGTTTTGCAGCAGCTGCTGGATCTCCAGCAGGGTGTCGTAGGCGGCATCGGCCCCGCCCAGGATCTCGGCCTTGAGCGCATCGAGCAGCGTGACGATCTTGCTCGACGAGTAGGTGCTGGTGGTGGCGACCTGGCTGTCGTCGATCGCGCCCGATGCCAGCACCGCGGCCTTCAGTTCGTTGATGGCCGCCACCAGGCTGGACTTGTCGGTGGTGGTGAGGTTGGCGAGGTTGCCGGCCTTGGCGCGGACGTCGTTGAACTCCTGCGCGACGCGGATGACCAGGCTTTCGATGCGAGTGGCCAGACTCATGGGTTCTCCTTCGGGGTTCGGGACGGCCAGCGGGGATCAGCGCAGCCAGGGGCTGCGGATCACACGCCGGCCGGTGTTTCGGGTTGCAGAAACAGGAAGGCCACCGCGTGGGGTGGCCTCGTTGATGGATTCGGTGGTTGTTTCAAGGGCTGGCAGACTGTCCAGCCCCAGTTGCCGCTCCAACTCGCGCCAGTGGCGCTCCTCGAAGCGGTCCAGCCCCGCGCTTGATGCGGCGGCGCGGGCATACACGTAGCAGTCGAGCGCCTCGTTTCTCTCGCGCGTCTTCTGCCACTCACGCACCGGGTAGCCGTTGCGGTCTCTCCGGGTGACGAGTTGCTCGGCGCACAGTTGCTGGATGAACTCGGCGTCGATCTTGGGCAGGTGGACGAAGCCGGCCGGATAGACCGGGGTCGCGCCGTCCTGGGCCACGTCCACGCTCTTTCTCAGGTTGTTGTAGAGCTCGAGCTTGGCGATGCCCACCGCCACCGAATACACCTTGATGCCCCGGCGCAGCTTCTTGCCGGCGAGCGAGACGTCCACCGCGGTGGGCGTGCCGATCAGCGCCGCCCCGCGGGCAACGCCTTTGACCGCCATCACGCGCGCGTCGCGGCAGGCGCGCACGAAGGCGTAGGCCTCCTGTGTCGCAAAGCCGGTGTCCAGCGCCAAGCGGGCCAGCGGCATGGCCGCGCCCGA
>NZ_KB906009.1 GCF_000381125.1 Caldimonas manganoxidans ATCC BAA-369 | reverse complement strand
AGCCGCTGCGTGCCCGTGTTGGTGTTGCTGCGTGCGACGCCCACCCAGCAGTAGTTCGCGTCCGGCAGCGGGCTGGCGAAGTGCACGCGGTAGCGCCCTGCGGCCAGCCGGGTGACCGAAGCGACGTTGTGCGCAGCGCGCACGACGACCTGGTTGCCGACATAGCCGAAACACACCCAGGCCCGCGCCAGCCCCGGGTGAGAGGCATCGACCTTGGTCTTGACTTCCAAACCGATGCGGCTGGCCAAGGCGCCGATGCGCGAGGCCAGACTCATCAGACCAGGGCCCCTTCGAAGATCGCGACGAAGTCGGTGTCGGTGTCGCCCACGTCGGCCGCGGCCACGGCGCCGATGTTGCTGCGCGCCTGGGCGGCTTCAGCGGCGGTGAGGGTCTGCGCCGCGTCGAAGCGCACGCGGTGGTTGACCGCGGCAAGCAGCGCGTCCAGGCCGCTGGTGCCGTCTTGCAGCAGCTGCTGGATCTCCAGCAACGTGTCGTAGGCGGCATCGGCCCCGCCCAGGATCTCGGCCTTGAGCGTGTCGAGCAGCGTGACGATCTTGCTCGACGAGTAGGTGCTGGTGGTGGCGACCTGGGTGTCGTCGATCGCCCCCGAGGCCTGCACCGCGGCCTTCAGTTCGTTGATGGCCGCCACCAGGCTCGATTTGTCGGTGGTGGTGAGGTGGGCGAGATTCCCGGCCTTCGCGCGGACGTCGTTGAACTCCTGCGCGACGCGGAGCACCAGGCTCTCGATACGGGTGGTCAGTGACATAGCGTCTCCTCGTCAGGACAGCCAGCGGCTCTTGATCACGCGCCGGCCGGTGTTGCGGTTGCCAGAAACACCCAGGCCACCTCGATGGGTGGCCTCGGGAGGTCGTTCGACGGGCATTTCGTTCGACGGCATGGGCTCATCGGGCGGCGGCAGCCCCAGTTGCCGCTCCAGTTCGCGCCAGTGGCGTTCCTCGAAGCGGTCGAGCCCTGCGGCCGCAGCAGCAGCACGGGCATACACGTAGCAGTCCAGCGCTTCGTTGCGCTCACGCACCTTCTGCCACTCCCGCACCGGAAAGCCATTCCTGTCGCGGCGGGTGATCAGTTGCTCGGCGCAGAGCTGCTGGATGAACTCGGCGTCGATCTTGGGCAGGTGGACGAAACCGGCCGGGTAGGTCACCGTCACGCCGTCGTCGGCCACCTCCGCGCTCTGGCGCAGGTGGTTGTAGAACTCGAGTTTGGCGAGCCCCACCGCGACCGCATACACCTTGATGCCCCGGCGCAGCTTCTTGCCCGCCTGCGAGACATCGACCGCCGTCGGTGTGCCGATCAGGGCTGCGCCCCCCATCGAACCCGTCCGCACGCCCTTGACCGCCATGACCCGCGCGTCGCGGCAGGCGCGCACGAAGGCGTAGGCCTCCTGTGTCGCAAAGCCGGTGTCCAGCGCCAAGCGGGCCAGCGGCATGGCCGCGCCCGA
>NZ_KB906008.1 GCF_000381125.1 Caldimonas manganoxidans ATCC BAA-369 | reverse complement strand
CCAGGTCGAGCAGCTTGTCGGAGCGTTGCTCCAGCAGATACTGAGCCACTTCTTGCTTGAGCTGCGCCTGGTTGCCCAGCAGAGCGTGCCAGACATGGGCGTCGGGCTCGGTGGGGGCTTTTTGCAGTTGGGCCCAGTAGGTCTCGTTCACCGCGGCGTCATCGCTCAGCGGCGCCGGCGTCCAGGCGCTGGCCACTTCGCATGCAAAGGCTTCGCCCGGGCTGTGGTCCTGCGCGGTGCCCAGGGCGTTGGGGTCTTGGTCGTCAAAGTGCAGGCGCAAGTAGCGCTGCAGCTGCGCTGATCGCAGCGCAGTCATCCAGTCGGCTTCCAGCCGCGCCTGTGGCTGTGCATGGGTCACGCGCAGGGTCTGCTCGAACTGCTGCTTCCAGCGCTCGATGCGGTCTTCGTCCACATACTTGCGGTAGCGCTGCCAAGTGCGCTGCGCCGCAGCAAGGGCCCAGCGCTCGACCCGATCAGGGAACACCACCCGGCCCATGCCGGGGCCGTACCGCAAGATGTCTTGCCGCTCGGTCAGCGGCTCCCAGCGGGCGTTGGCGGGCCAACCGCGCGGGTTGGGTTGCACACGCATGATGTCTTCGAACGCCCCGCGGCTCATCACCAGGTCTTCCAGCTGCCTGCTGCGGGCCTCCATGTCGTCGATGATGGATTGGCGCAAGCCTTCGAGCAGGTGCAGGCTGGCCATGGGGTAGGCATGCTCGGGCTGCGCCAGCGCTTGCTTGGTCAGCTCATGGCGCGCCAGGCGCAGGGCATTGAGTTCAGCCGCATAGCCCAGCGGGTCGGGCAGGACCACGGCCAGCTCGTGACCGGCGGTCTTGGGGTGCGCAGCGGCGGCTTGCCGCAGGGTCTGGACCAGGTGCTCGATCTGCTGGGGCTTGGCCAGGCTGCGGAAGGGATACGTCGGCTGCAGCTTGGCTTCGATCTGCGGCAAATACCAGGCCGGCACGTTGCATTCGAGCAGCTGGCGTTTGAGATTGTGCACATCTGGCTTGAAGGCCGGCGCCGTGGCCGAGCCCAGGCGCACTTCCACCATGGCTTGCGCATTGGCACGGTTGCGCGCCTTGAGCTTGTCGCTCCAGAGGTTGGCGCTGAAGGCCAACCAGATGGATTGGCCGATGAGTTCGTGCGCCTGTGGAATGTACAGCAACCCGAATCCCGAAGGGTTGTGCTCGGGGCGGGTGCACACGGTGTCGGCCGAGGGCACCTCAAAGGCCGGGTGATCTGGCCCCAGCAGGTGGGCTTCGGGGGTGACGCGCCAGCTGTACCACCGATCGGTCTTGGGGATGTACAAGTGCACATAGCCGGCGCGCAGCAGGCGCAGCACCGGGCGGCTTTGCGTCAGCCCCTCAGGCACGAAGGGCGCCACCAGCTCCGGATCCACACGGGTGTGGGCCGCCCCCGGCGGCTGCAGCGCGCTGTGCAGCGCCAGCGGGCTGGGACGCAATAGCAGCAGC
>NZ_KB906007.1 GCF_000381125.1 Caldimonas manganoxidans ATCC BAA-369 | reverse complement strand
GTCAGCGCTCGCCGCGTTCGCAAGTCGACTCGCTACTCTTGCACCTCCGGCGCTTCTCGTCGGCACCGCGAGATGAATTTTGCAGGGCCGACTACCTCGTGGAAACCTTGCAAGACAACCCGGGCCAGGAATGGCTGTATCGCTGCTACTTTGGCACCGCCCCGCAAAGCGAGAAGTACCCTGATGCGGCCACCCAGGCCGAGCAATTCAAGCGCGCAATGGCTCATTGAGGACAGATCGATGTCAACTCTCAGCGCCTATGGCATGGGCCCAGGTGGTTTTCGTGTCAACCGCCCGCTCAACGAGTACGAGCAGGTTCACCACTTCAATCTCAGGAAGTCCGCCAGCCAGCAGGTTCACTACGACCTCTCGCTCATCCACTTCAACAGCACCTTTGTCGAGTGCGTGGACAAGTGGTATGCCATGCGGGGGTTTGTGGCGATGGCTGGGGCTGGTTTTGGGTTTGCGGCCTTATTTGGTATTTTTGCGACCCTGTATGGCCTATACATGTTAGGCGAATGGATTTTTCTGTTGCCATTGATAATGCTCTTGCCACTCCTGTGGTTCGTGAAAAAGCTCATTTTTTCTGACGCCTTCACCTACACCCACTACCCGATTCGGTTCAATCGCAAGAACCGGCAGGTGTATGCCTTTCGGCGCGATGGTACGGTGCTCAAGGCGGGGTGGGATGAGCTGTATTGGACGATTTACAACACGAAAATCGGCTTGGGCGGAGGGGATCTGAACGTGATGGGCCACCTGCTAGACAAGGATGGCGTGACGGTCAAGGAATCCATTGCGCTGAGCCTGGTCGATGCCGGTGAGCCGGGACGGCAAAATCTTTTGATGTTTTTTGAGTTTTTCCGCCGCTACATGGAAGAGGGGCCAGGGCCAGTGCTCGAAGCTCTCAAACCCACGCCGCTGATCATGCTGCCGCCCATCGATCGCCAGCGCGAAAGCTGGTGGTTCGGATGGGAATTGCTGACGGCCGGTCTCAAGGGCATGCCGCTGTTGCAGCTGCTGTTTCAGGTGTTCTTCTTGCCCATGAGCCTATTCCGCTGGATCGTGATGCGCACGAGCAAGATTCCGCGGTGGCCGCAGTGGGTGGAAGACGAATGCCGCATCGAGCCTGGCGACCCGTGGCGGCGCGATCCGGGCTATCGGGACGAGGCGGCCATCGAGGCGTACACCGCCGCGGCCCGTGCTCGCCAACGCTAAGCGGCAAGCCGTCGGCCAGCTGATCATGCATGTGCTCGGATGGAACCACGCAGGGCATGCACGGCGTTTGCTCTGGGCCCCGTAGGCTGGCTGGTGTTGTTGCTGGCGTGGATCGTGTGGGCCGACTCGGTGTACCTCGTGGAAACCTTGCAAGACAACCCGGGCCAGGAATGGTTGGGCTGCTGCGACTTGGGCACCGGCCCCGACAGATTCCAAAGCCTGGACGAGGAATTGCAGGCGCTGGAAGCGCTGGGCAAGCAGGCCGACCCTGCCGAGGAGGAAGCGGC
>NZ_KB906006.1 GCF_000381125.1 Caldimonas manganoxidans ATCC BAA-369 | reverse complement strand
CATGTCCAAGCTCAAGCACCTGCCGGCCAGTCCGTTCGCGCCGGCGATGCCCCAGTGACGGTGTTGCTTTCCACACGAAACGACATGGAGCCTCGCTCACTCAGGCGGGCGGAACACAGCAGATGCTGGAGGGAGCCCTCCCTAACAAGAGCATCTCGGATCTCTCAAGGGTCACGTTCGAATTCGATCCGGTCAGAACTGCGGCAGCATACAAGGGCAATTCCAGAGAGCTACTGGCTGCAATCAAGAAGGCATTCAAGCCAAAGAAGGCAATAAGAACGACGGCGCGTAGCGTTTGGCCAAAATATTGCGAAACCATCCTGTCGACTGCTGAATTCCTGAGTGGCTTCTCCAGCCATGAGGAATTTGAATCTTGGGTAGCAGAGATGGCGGCATCGGATAAGACCCAGGCTGCACTACCATTAATTATCCAGAGCGAAATCCGCGGGTGTGGCTTTGCATTGGCGTGCAACTTCCTAATCGACATGGGGTTTGAGTGTTACGCCAAGCCGGATCGCCATGTGAAAAAGATTCTTGCCGGAGTTGGCATCATCGGAGATAAGGAGACCGACTACAAAGTTCTGAAAGTCGTTCAGAGCCTTGCTGCTGATGCGGGAGTTACACCATACGCGCTAGATAAGCTTCTTTATGTCATTGGTAGTGGCAACTACTTCATCCACGGAGAAACCGTGTCTTCAGTTGGTCGCAGAGATGCCTTTATCGCATTCGCTGCCGCCGCATAACAACTCGCTGCAGGGTCGACGGCCCTGACGGGCCGCGCCCTGAGCTCACACGTTAGCTCTCACAGGGGAGACCACGCTATGCAAAAGTTCCGGATCTACCTCATTCTCGCTTTGACTGCTGTCGCTGGGAACGTTTGGGCGCAGATGCCGAATGGTGAGTACCTTGAAGGGAGGGGATCAAAAAGTGCGGTCATTCTCGCCCACGGGCAAGGTTTGGATCCTGATTCGCAAGTTGTGGGGCCACTACGCAAAGCGGTCAATCGGGAGCTCGGATTCCATACACTTTCCCTCCAGATGCCAGTACTTCCCGGCAGAATCGGACCGGAACTGTTTCAGCAGTATGCCTCGACATTTCCAGAGGCCTACCAGCGCATCCAGGCGGCAATAGATTTCCTCAGAAAAGAGAAGGGAGTCGAGCGCGTATATCTCATGGGCTACAGCATGGGAGGCCGAATGACGAGCGCCTTTCTGGCCAATAACCCTGATGCTGGTGTAGTGGGCTTCATCGGCGTGGGGCTCTGGGCTGGGGGAACTGAGCCTCTTAACACGAACTTGAACCTGCGCAAGGTGAAGATCCCTGTGATCGACATCTACGCGGAAAGCGACCAGGATCTTAAATTCGCTGAATTTAGGAAGCCATTTGTCTCAGACCGCTTCAAGCAGGTTCCTATACCTGGAGCAAAGCACGACTATCGCGGCTACGATAAGCAGATAGCTGACATCGTAATCGGATGGCTTCGGGAGCAAGAGCCCAAGTAAAAGCTAACTGTCGAATCCCGGACGATCATATGGTCGCTTGTGAAACATATGCGGATGTGTGCGATGCCAGTCCTTCATGGCTTGCATGGGTGTGCGGGCGTT
>NZ_KB906005.1 GCF_000381125.1 Caldimonas manganoxidans ATCC BAA-369 | reverse complement strand
ATTGCCACTCGACCAGGTGACCTGCCGGCGCCGGCGGCATCTGCGCGATACGCCGCTGGTACTCGATCGAGTCTTGCGACCAGCCCGCCGTCGATTGCAAGGCGGCTTCGCCCCGATCGGGCGGACACTCCTTGCACCTTTGTCTCGCACGGGTGGGCGCCTCGGCGCGCGCGATGGGCGAGTCCTTCGCCTTGTCGGCTTGCTCTTGGCGCTTGCGCGCCTGCTGCCGCGCTACTTCACCGGCTGCGCCGGCGGCCGCACCCACGCCAAGTGCGGCAAGCAGGCGGATGGCGGCGGCTTCGATCAAGGGGATGGCTGCAGCGGCCATTCACCGTCTCCTTTGAGCTTGTGTCGAACCACGGCATCCAGCTCGTCGAAACGCCGCTCGGGCCGATGGGCGAGAAGCTCATCGCACACCGTGGCGACGAACTGGTCAGAGGTCCGCATACCGGGGCAGCAGGTCCTGATCGACCAGGCGGATCTCGATGGCGTTGGCGATTCTGACGTGCTCAGGGTTCTCGTCCGAGAAGGGCTCGTCGGTGACGCTGACGATGATCGTGCCCCGTTGCTCGTCCTTGCCTTTGGCGTTCTTGCCCATCACCGGCACCAGCGCTCCGGCCTCGGGTACTTGCTGCGCTGTCAGCACGCGCGGCAGGTATAGCATCCAGCCGACGCCGGGGCGGTCCGGAAAAACAGCATCGTATTGCTCTGGAGTCAAAGCGCTGTAGATCGGCCGATAGAGTCGCACAGATTCTGAAACCAGCTCTATTGCGTCGTTGGTGTCACCGAGCCTAAATGTCTGCGGAGCGGACCTCATCTTGAAGGTCAGCCCTGAAGAGCGGCCGTCTCTACGATCAAAGAAGCAGGAGATCGAGGCTCCCTTTACTCGATCTTCTTGCCCGTTCCAAAGTGTGAAGCTCTGCAATGCAGTTTCTTCTCTGTTCTCTTCGCGGATGACAGCGATCGCAGCGGCTTTAGGCCCTGAACTGTCAAAAGCTCGGTAGAGATAAGACGAGTCTTTCTCTCCCGTCGCTATCAGCCACTGGTCAGGGAGCAGCATCGGGTCTGAAGACGCGCCTCCTCTGACCAACTCGTAGACAAGATTCATCTGGGATTCGATGGAGTCCGAGTCCGCGAAGGCGCGACGAAATCGCACTTCGAGGACATGACTGATGTACGGGCGCTTTTTCATGGTCGGTACAGGACCTCTATCTCGGGTGAGGTGCGAAGCAGAACCTTCGACATGTATCGATACGAGACCGGCTCCATGAAGTTCCACTGCAACCGGATGGGGGGCTTGGGTATGGCAGCACGGTTCTGTGCCACTGCCTCATTGGTCATCTTGACGAAAATTCTTTCCTGAAAGGGATACTGGAATCCGCCCCACTCATCGAAAAACTGGTCATACCGTGCCTTGGCCTCCTTGAGCAGGCATTGGCTGGAGTCAAAGCCGTCGAAGCGCACGCCGTTGAATTGCCACTCGACCAGATAGCCCTCAGGCGCCGCAGGCATCTGCCCGATGCGGCGCTGGTAATCGATCGAGTCTTGCGACCACCCGGCCGTTGGTTGCAAGGCTGCTTCGCCCCGATCGGGTGGACACTCCTTGCACTTTTCTCTCGATCGGGTCGGCGCCTCAGTGCGCGCGATGGTCGAGTCCTTCGCCTGGTCGGTCTGCTCTTGGCGCTTGCGCGCCTGCTGCCGCGCTACTTCACCGGCTGCGCCGGCGGCCGCACCCACGCCAAGTGCGGCAAGCAGGCGGATGGCGG
>NZ_KB906004.1 GCF_000381125.1 Caldimonas manganoxidans ATCC BAA-369 | reverse complement strand
GGCTCCTCCCAGGAGGCCGCCGAGCAGAGTCTCGATCATTGGCCACCTCCCATGAGCTTGAGTTTGATCGCGGCCCCCACCAGCAGCGCGGCCAGGATGCCGGTCGTGATGACCTTGACGGCGGTCTGCCACGCCGTTCGGCGGGCATCGCGCCACGCTTCCAGCAGATCGCGCAGTTCGCGGATGTCCTTCGCGGCACTGCCGTTCTCCAGGCCCAGGTGGGCAAGGCAACGCTCGGCTCCGCGTTCGGCGGCGCGGTCGAGCAAGTCGTCGAAGTCCTCGCGGCGCAGAAGCAGCATGTTCTCCACGAGCGCGGGCGGTTGTGCGGGTTCGGTCATGGCGGGTCTCCCAAAAATGCGAAACCCGCCACGCGGGCGGGTCCAGGGGTGACGGATCGGTGTGAGGGTCAGATGGCGATGCCGGCGCTCCAGCCAGTGGGCTTGAAGACGGCGAGCTTGGCCTCGTCCTCGATGTAGGCCAGCCATCCGATCTGGGGCGCGTGGTACTCCCAGGTGCCGTCGATTCGCACCGCGATCTGGTCGGCCTTGCCGGCCCAGGCGCCGGTGGCGCTGGCGGGGATGATGTAGCGCTCGCCCTCGGCGGGACTCGCCGGCGGGGTGGTCAGGTCGCGGTCCTTCACGGACAGGCCCACGATGGCGCCAAGGCGCTTGAGGTTGGCATCCATGTCGGTGTGCCAGCCGGACTCGCCCAGCGTCCAGCCGTAGGCAAGGCCCAGGTTCGGATCGGTCAATGGCATGGTCTATCTCCAGGGGTTCGTGGCTTGGTCGATCGTTTGCCGGATACGCCGCACGACAGCCGGGTCTGCGGTGCGATGGACTTGCCGTGGGTGTTGCCGCCAGTGCCGCCCGACGATGGGCAGGTGCAGCACGCCACCGCGCTGGGCCACCAGCCGGGTCAACAGCCAGTCGGCCATGGGGTGGATGTCGGTGGTGGCGGCGAGCACGGCCTCGACCGCAGCGCGGCGCATCACGATCAGGCCGTGCACATGGCTGGCCGAGAGGGCGTGCTGGAAGGCGCTGTAGGCGAGCCGGCGCACGCCGACGTCTCGGCCTTGCTCGTCCATCAGCGCCTCGTCGGTGTAGGCCATCACGGCCTGCGGGCAACCATCGAGCGCATCGGCCAGGTGTGTGAAGGCACTGGCTTCGTACACATCGTCGGGATCGACGAAGGACACCAGCGGCAAGGTTCCTCGCGCGAAGCCTGCCGCGCGCGCATCACCGATCCGGCCGGGAATGCCCGGCAGCACGTGCAGGCGGATCGGCGCGCCGGCGAGGCTGGCAAGACATGCTTCGCGCCACGCAGCCGGCTCGTCGAGCGTGAGCAGGTGCACGTCGATGCGCGGCTGGGGGTGCAGATCGATGGGCGACTCCATCACACCCCTCCCCAGTACTGCCCCCAGCGCAGGCCGTAGCCGGCGCGCTCGGTGGTGCGTGTCTGCGCCTGCCAGCTGCTCAGGCCGTCGCGCTCGGCCTCGATCTCGACGGTGACGGTATCGCCGGCGCTGCCCGCCTCTGCCGCAGCGCTGGCCACGTCCCAGGTCCAGGTGTTGCCGGTGAGGCCGGTCTCGCTGCGCACGAGGGTGCCGTTGCGGTCGCGGAGGCGCACGGTGTAGGTGGTGCCGGGCTCGGGGCCGATGTCGCCCTCGTCCTGGTGCACGAGGTAGGCGGTCTGCTGGATGCGGTCGCGGTGCGCCCAGGTGAGGGTCAGGTCGCCGGCGACCACGGCGGGCTCGCGCTGGGCGTTGAGCCGGATGCGCCCGGGTGGATAGGGCAGTGCTTGGCGGCCGCTGAGCACCAGCGGCTGGCCGTTGGCGGCGAGCACGGCATCGCCCTGGTCGGCGGAGGTGCGCGGGATGGCGGCGACGAACACCGACTCGCCCGGCGCGCGTT
>NZ_KB906003.1 GCF_000381125.1 Caldimonas manganoxidans ATCC BAA-369 | reverse complement strand
CCCGCCGGCGGTGGCCAGGGTGAGTGTGCGGGCGGCCGTGGCCTGGAGCTGGGCGCTGGCGCTTTGGAGCTCCAGCGCCTGTTGGGCGGCCAGCTCCAGCCGGTCGCTGTGGGCTTGCAGTTCGATGGGGCCTTGGGCGGCCACCAGGTGCAGCCCGCCGGGCTGCTGCGGCAGCGCCGCGGCGCCAGCCAGCACGCTCAGCACTTGGCCGCTGTGCGCCCGCCAGGCCCCGCCGCTGTGCTGGTGGTGGTCTTGCCCGGCGCCCAGGTGCACGCCGTGCTCGGCGCTGGCCATCAGGTCTTGGCCGGCCACCCAGAGGTGCTGGGCGCGCGCTTGGGCTTGCAGCACCGGCGTGGCGCTGTGGGGCAGTGCGCCGTGGCCCGGCGGCGTCTGGGCGGCTTGCGCCGCCGCGTCGGGGCCGACTTGGCCTTGCAGGCTGCGCTGCAGGCCTTGCAGGGCTTCTTGCGCCGCGCTGAGGGCGGCGGTGCGGTGGCGGCGGCTGGCTTGGTCCAGCTGCTGGGCCTGGGTGAGCGCTTGCTGCAGCAGCGCCAAGCCGGCGCTGGGGTCGCCGGCGGGCTGCTCAGGGGCTTGGCCGTAGCTGCTCAGCAGCAGCCCGCGTGCGCCGCGCAGCGCTCCGTAGGCGTCGCTGCGCAGCTCCAGGCCCAGGCCGCGGGCGCTGCCGCGTCGGTTGCCGGCTTGGTGCACCAGGTGGCCCAGGCTGAGCCAGCTGGCGTGCGCGCTGCTGGCCGCTTGCACGCGCAGTTGGCCCGGGCTGTCGTCGAAGACGAGCCGGTTGGCCCCCGGGCCGGCCCCCAGCTCGCGGCTTTGCACGCCGCTGAGCGCGCCGGCATGGGCGTGTTCGCTGGGCGCCGCCCCGTGCCAGGCCGGGCTGTGGCCGCCGGCCACTTCGTTGGCTTGGCCGGCGCTGCGGTGGTCCTCTCCGCCGGCAAAGGGCTGCGGTGCGGCGGCTCGCCCGCGGCGGCCGCCCGGGGTGGCAGGCACGGCGCCGGCGCCGCGCCCGTTGTGCAGCACGCCCACCACCACCGGGCGCTCCAGGTCGCCATCGAGGAAGTCCACCAGCACTTCGTCGCCAATGCGCGGCAGGAAGTGCGCCCCCATGCCGCCGGCGGCCCAGCGTTGGGCCACGCGCACCCACACGCTGTGGTCGCTGCTGTTGCTGCGGCTGCCACCGCGCGTCGGGGCGTGTGGCAGATCGTGTGGCAGGTCGTGTTGCAGATCGTGTTGCCAATGGAAGCGCACTTTGATGCGCCCGAGGCGGTCGGTGTACAGCGCCGAGCCTTCGGGCGCTTGGGGCTGGCCGTCGGGGCCGACGACCACGGCGCTTTGCGCGCCGGTGGCCCGCGGCGCTGGGCGCCGCAGGGGGCGCCAGGGCTGCTGGCGCGGCACGGCGCGCCAGTGTTGGGCGTAGCCGCTGGCTTGCGCTTGGGCCCACAGGGCCGGCTCCAGGGGTCGATCCAGCGCTTGCAGCGGTGGGCCCAGGCGGGCTCTGGCGCGTTGCACGGCATGTGGCAGGTTGGCGCAGCCTACGTGCAGCAGTTCGGTCAGGAGCAGTTGTTGCGCGCCGCGCTCGGGCAGGTGCTGGAGCTGCCACCATTGGCCGCAGCGGGCGCCTCGCACGTTGGCCAGGCCGCTGTAGTGCAGGGCCTGGGTTTGTAGGGCTTGGCCGCGCAGGCGCGCGCGGGCCGCCGCGCTGGCTTCATCGGGGGCGGCACTGTGCGGTTCGTAGTCTTCGTAGGCCGCCGCAGCCGCCGCCGCAGCCGCACCGACTGCTTGGGCCGCAAGGGCGCGTTTGGCCCGCTCGTGCCAGCCCAGCGCGGTGTGCTGCGCGGCCGTGTGGCTGGCGTGTTCGTGGTAGGTCTGCACGCCGTCGCCAGGCTGTTGGCTGTGGGCGCTGCGGTAGGCAATGCCGCCGCCGCGCGCACTGTCGGGGTGTTGGGGACAGGCGGCTTCGTCGGGACTGTGCGCAAAGATGACCGCGCGGTGGCCCAGGGCCGGCGCATCGTCGTGCACGCCGTCGACTTCTTCGAAGCGCAGCCCCAGCCCGGCGCGC
>NZ_KB906002.1 GCF_000381125.1 Caldimonas manganoxidans ATCC BAA-369 | reverse complement strand
TAGCCCAGCGGCGGCATGCCGCCCATCCAGAGCCCCTTGGCCTTGGAGGCGGCGATCTTGTCGCGGATGCGCTCGCCGGTGACCTCGCGCTCGAACTGCGCGAAGGACAGCAGGATGTTGAGCGTGAGCCGCCCCATCGAGGTGGTGGTGTTGAACTGCTGCGTGACCGAGACGAAGGAGACGCCGTTGCGGTCGAACACCTCCACCAGCTTGGCGAAGTCCGCCAGGCTGCGCGTGAGGCGGTCGATCTTGTAGACGACCACGATGTCGATCCTGCCGGCCTCGATGTCGGCCAGCAAGCGTTTGAGCGCCGGGCGGTCGAGATGGCCGCCGGAGTAGCCGCCGTCGTCATAACCCTCCTCGACGGCGATCCAGCCCTCGTGGCGTTGGCTGGCGATGAAGGCCAGCCCCGCGTCGCGTTGGGCCTCCAGGCTGTTGTACTCCTGGTCCAGTCCCTCGTCGGTGGACTTGCGGGTGTAGACCGCACAGCGCCTCGATGGCGTGACGGGGCCAGGAGTCGGCATGGTCGACGGGGATGCGGGCCATCGTGATCTCATGCCGGCTCCTTCTGGCCGTGCTTGGTCTTGAGGCCGAAGAACGCGGGGCCCGACCAAGGCGTGCCGGTGATGTGGCGGGCAATCGCCGTCAGGCTCTTGAACCGCTGCCCTTGATACTCGAAGTCGTTCGGGCCGCGCACCAGCACCCGGTGCTCGACGTCGTCGAAGAACCGCGTGAGCACGGTGCCCGGCAGCAGCCGATTCGCGTCGTGGCGAAGCTGGCGCGGCAGGATGCCCGTCTCACCGATCTCCTCGAGCTTGCGGCGGGTCGCGGGCTTCAATCCGCCGAAGGCGCGCTCCTGGATCCTGTAGGCGAGCCGGCTCTCCAGCCAGGTGCGGTGGTGATGCTTGGGCCGCTCCTCGAAGTACTCGTCCCACAGTGCCCACAGATCTTCCATGGCCAAGTCGGGCAGCTGCGCGACGCGGGCGGCGACGGTGGTCGGGTCTGCAGGGCTTGCGTGTGTCGTCATCGGCGAACTCCTCGTGCGTGATCGGGGTTCGCATTCACGCGCTGTGGCCCGCAGAAGCCAAGGCCAACCGAGTCGCTGTCGGTGGCGATATGGACAGATGGCGGAAAGGGGCGCGCGCGCAGCCGCAGGAGGGCGCAGGCCAACAGATCGACGATCTCTTGGTGCGCGTGCCGAGGCCGATCAGCCTCGGGAGCCAGGACGAAGGGTTCGGGTTCGTGCATGGTCGGCGTTTCGATGGGAAACGCCGCTCATGCTAGGAATCAAGGGGCTTCGCGTAACGGGTTCTGGCGGGGATGCGCGGGCTACGGCGCCCTGCGTCATCGCACCTGGTGCTGGCCTGTCGAGACGAACCGGTCATCGCAGTCGTTGCTTTCGCCGTCCTGCCACGCCAGATCCCAAGCGCGTGGCTCTGCACTTTCCAACAGCAGCAGGGTCAGGACGCGATCTCTCGAGGTGTAGCTGTGCTTGAACTCACGCAGCTTCATGTGGGGTGCCTCCTCCGGGCACCAGATCGCAGCAGACATCTCGATGCCGTCCCACGCCTGCTCGACGCTCGCGTCGGCGGCGAGCGTGCCGGGTAACGGCTCTTGCGGATCGCCGGTGCGCCGGATGCGCGCCCGCGTCCTGACGGCGCTGCTGCTGCGCCATTCGTACTTCGCGTAGCCGTTGTCCCAGTAGACCAGGATGGCGCGCTGCGAGGTGAACTTGATGAAGCGGATGCACAGCGCCTCGAACGAGACCTGGAAGCGCTTGGCAATGGCGCTGAGGACGTGCAGATCGATGCGTCGGTTCGAGATCCACTCGCGCAGCCGATCACCGGGCATCAGCAAATTGCTGGCGAAGTCGTCGGCCTCGCGCTCGATCAGGCGCATCGTCTCGTGGCCGGAGTGGACGCTGTCCTTGTCGCAGTTGAAACGCGACTGCTGGTCGCGGTGCAGGACGAAGTGGCCCAGCTCGTGCGCAATGGTGAATCGCTGGCGCTGCGGGCTGACCGTGCCGTTGTAGGCGATACCCCAGACTTCAGGGTCATCAGGGTCCCGCGCCAGCAGGCCCTCGAAGGCATCGTCGTTGAACTGCACCGGCGGACGAATCTCCCGAACCCCTTTGCCGTAGGGCGTGGTCGGCAGCATCTGCCGCACGACATCGAGATCGACGG
>NZ_KB906001.1 GCF_000381125.1 Caldimonas manganoxidans ATCC BAA-369 | reverse complement strand
CCTCAGCGTGCAATGCCCCGGCACCTTGCGCGTGCAGGCCGCGCAGATCCGCATGGTGGGGCCGGCTCGGGTACAGCTGCCCTTGCCGCTGATGCCCCAAGCCGAGCTGAGACTGCCGCAGGATTTTCCGTTTTCAGGCTGAAGCGCCGCCTACAGTGCCGATTGACCACATGTTGATCAGCCCCCCCTTTCTTCCCGAACCCGGCTCACTGAGCGAGCAAGACTGGCTGGAAGCGGCCATGCCCGAATGCGAGCATGGCGTCTTTCCCGTGAGTTACCGACTTGGCTGGCACGGGGGCCGGCATTTACAGGCCCCGCGACAAGATGGCCACACCCCCGAGTACGTGCGCGCGATTGCCGACGGGCAGGTCATCTTCACTCGCCCGCCCAGCCAGCACAGCGCCTTGAACTATGCCGGCGGTTACACCAGCGACGGCGTGGTCGTCATCTGTCACGACACCGAAATCGGCGCCGATGCGCAAAACCAACCCACGATCGTGCGGTTTTACTCGGTCTACATGCACCTGCACCGCATCGAGCCCACCGTGCAGCAAGGCCGGCGCCTGTACCGCAAAGACGTGATCGGTCAGGCAGGCCACATCCTGGGGCAGCCCCACTGCTTCCAGCTCGACATCTGCCTGGATGACGACAATGTACGCCGCCTGGTGGGGCGGCTGCACGGCACGCTGCCGCTCGATCAAGAAGGCCGCACAGATGCGCTGTACGGGGACGCCTATGTTTACCTTCCCCCGGGCACTGCCGTCTATGAACGCCTTCCTGACCAGCCGACGCAGCGGCCCATGACGCACAGCCCCGAGGCTTGGTTCATTGGTCTGAACTACACGCAGGGGGCGCTGAGCGTGACCACCTACGCCGAGGACGGGCGAGTGCTGGGGCGCTTGGCCGCCCAGCGCGAAGCCGAGTATGGGCTGTACGAGCAGGCCTTGCAGCTGGCCAAGCAGTACCAAGCGGCGCCTGCGGCCTGCTACGAGTTGCTGCGTTGGGCCCGCGTGCTGGGGCCGCACCCGGTGCCGGCGCAGCTGCCGCACTGGCAGCGCATTGCCACGCCGCATGGCCCGGGCTGGGTGAATCTGCGCGCCCCTGGGACGCGTGCATACAGCGATGCGGATTTTCCGCACTGGCGCGGTTGGACCTTGGTGGATGACAGCGCCGATGGTGACAGCCGCTGCGACTCACCGACCATATGGCGGATGCTGGATGCCGACGGTGACGGCCGGCTGAGCATGCAAGAAGCCCAGGGGCGGCTGGCCCAAGCCGAGGTGCGCCAGCGCCTGGCGCGCACGATTTGCAAGTTTGCCAGCGAGTGGGATGCCTCCACGCTGCAGGCGCGCTGGGGCTGGTTGCGCCAGCCCAGCCCACAGCACCCGCCGGGCATGAGCGATGAGGACTGGCAGCGCTTTTGCGCGCATGCGCAGGCCTTGTGCTTTGAGTGCCCGCAGCTGTTCCAGGCGCAGTGGCATGTCGATCCGAAGGCGTTCATCGGCCACATGCGCCGCTGTGGATGGCGTTCCGAGCAAGAGCTGGTGCAGTTGGTGCCCAGCCATGCCATGCGCACCACCAAGCGCGATCGGCAACGGGTCGTGCTGTGGGAGGAGGTGGCGGATGTCAAGACGACGAGAAATCGGCGGCCCATCCTACCGCTCCATCGCATTGCCCTGAACAAGATGCTGCGCATCTATGGCATTGACACGCCGCTGCGGCAGGCCTGCTTTTTCGGCAACTCGATTCAGGAGACCGGGTGGCTTCAAAGACTGTCTGAACTACAAGGGGAAAGCTTGTGGTACGCCCCGTGGTATGGAAGGGGCTTTTTACAGCTGACCGGCCCGGGCAACTACTGTGAGTATTGGCGCTGGCGCGGACGGCAGGTGCCGCAGGACTTGCAGCGCGCGCTGACGCAAGCCTACGAGGCCACCTATCGGCTGCCGGGGCCGCAGCGATCCAACGAGCGTTTGAAAGACGCTCACTTCCCGCAGTTGACACAGGAGATGGTGCGCTGGCGAGTTCAAATTGAGAGCGGTGACAGAAGTATTCCAGAGCCCGAAGAAAATCGTTGGGCTCCATCAGACAGTGCTGGTTTTTACTGGCTGAAGACTGGCATGGCCCGGTATGCCGATGAAGCCCACGAGGTGCAGCGCCAGGTCGTGTGGAC
>NZ_KB906000.1 GCF_000381125.1 Caldimonas manganoxidans ATCC BAA-369 | reverse complement strand
ACTTCGCCAGCCCGCTGCCGGACGCGAACTACTGCTGGGTGGGCGTCGCACGCAGCAACACCAACACGGGCACGCAGCGGCTGCTGATCGTGCGCGCGACCGCCGACGAGAAGACGCCGACGCACGTCGATGTGGGCTGCGCGACCACCGCCGCGTCCTTCGCCGACTCCGCCGAGATCAACCTCGTGGTCTACCGCTGATGGCCTACACCCAAGCCGACCTGGACGCCCTGCAAGCCGCGCTCGCCAAGGGCGAGAAGCGCGTGAGCTTCGGCGACAAGACGGTCGAGTACCGCAGCGTGGAGGAACTGCAAGCTGCTATTCGCCAGGTGAAACGCGAGCTCTTCGAGCAGGCCGTGGCCACGGGGCTGTGGCCCGGCGCACCGCGGCAGATCCGCCTTCACACGACCAAGGGGACGTGATGGGCTGGTGGCATACCCTCAAGCGCCGGCTGCTCGGCACGAGCCCCGCCTACGACGGCGTGGGCGGCGGCCGTAGGGCCGTCGCCTGGCAGGTCGGCAACCCCGGGGCGGTGGCGGCGCTGGCCTACACGCAGCCAGAACTGCGCGCCAAGAGCCGCGATCTCGCGCGGCGCAACGCCTGGGCCGCCGCGGGCATCGAGGCCTTCGTGGCCAACGCCATCGGCACAGGCATCAAGCCGCAGAGCATGGTGCAGGAGCCGGCCGTGCGCGAGGCCATTCACGCGCTGTGGTGGGACTGGGTGGAGGAGGCCGACGCCGCAGGACTCACCGACTTCTACGGTCTGCAGGCGCTCGCCTGCCGCGCGATGCTCGAAGGCGGCGAGGCGCTGGTGCGCCTGCGCTGGCGCCGCCCCGAGGACGGTCTGCCGGTGGGCCTGCAGCTGCAGGTGCTCGAGCCCGAACACCTGCCGACGACGCTCAACCGCGACCTGCCCTCGGGCCACGTCATCCGCGCCGGCATCGAGTTCGACCGGCTCGGGCGGCGGGTGGCCTACCACCTCACCCGCTCGCACCCGGGTGACGGCAGCCTCGCCCCCATGTCGGGCACGGGCGGCATGGAGACCGTGCGCGTGGGTGCCTCCGAGGTCATCCACCTGTTCCGCCCGCTGCGCCCGGGGCAGATCCGCGGCGAGCCGTGGCTTGCGCGGGCGCTGGTGAAGCTGCACGAGCTCGACCAGTACGACGACGCGGAACTGGTACGCAAGAAGACCGCGGCGATGTTCGCCGGCTTCATCACCCGTCTCGCCCCCGAGGACACCCTGATGGGCGAAGGGCTGCCGGACGCCCAGGGCGCGGCACTCGCCGGGCTCGAACCCGGCACCTTGCAGATCCTGGAGCCGGGCGAGGACATCAAGTTCTCGGCGCCGGCCGACGTGGGCGCGAGCTACGGCGAGTTCATGCGCCAGCAGTTCCGGGCCGTGGCCGCCGCCATGGGCATCACCTACGAGATGCTCACCGGTGATCTCACGCAGGTGAACTACTCCAGCATCCGCGCGGGATTGCTCGAGTTCCGCCGCCGCTGCGAGGCCCTCCAGCACGGGGTGATCGTGCACCAGCTCTGTCGCCCGGTGTGGCGGGCCTGGATGGAGCAGGCCGTGCTGGAAGGCGCGCTGAACCTGCCCGGCTACGCCCGCCGCCGGCGCGCGTACCAGGCCGCCAAGTGGATCCCGCAGGGCTGGCAGTGGGTCGATCCGCTCAAGGAGTTCAACGCGCTCAAGCTCGCGATCCGCGCAGGGCTCATGAGCCGCTCGGAGGCGATCTCGGCCTACGGCTACGACGCCGAAGACATCGACCGCGAGATCGCGGCGGACAACGCGCGAGCGGACGACCTCGGGCTGGTCTTCGACTCGGATCCGCGGCACGACCAAGCATCGAGGCCGGTGCCGACACCTGTGCCCGACACCGAACTCCAGGACTGACACCGATGCTGCCTCACCTCGCCGCCCGCCTGTTCGGGACGCCCCTGCTCGTCCAGCGCGCCAAGCTCGACCTGATCCTCGCGGTGCTCTCCGACCGCCTGAATCTCGCCGCGCCGGACGTCGAACTCGCGCCGCCGCTGCCTCGGGCCCCGAACCCTGCGGCGTTTCCGTCAAGCTCGATCGCCGTCCTGCCGATCCACGGCACCCTGGTCAAGCGCACGCTGGGGCTGGAGGCGGCCTCGGGGTTGACCAGCTATGCCGAGATCGGCGCGCGGCTGGAGGCGGCACTTGGCGACCCGACGGTCGCCGGCATCGTGCTCGACATCGACTCGCCCGGCGGTGAGACCGGCGGCTGCTTCGAACTCGCCCGCCGCGTGCGCGAGGCGGCGGCCGTGAAGCCCGTCTGGGCCGTGGCCAACGACGCCGCCTTCTCCGCGGCCTACGCCATCGGCTGCGCCGCCGAGCGGCTCTTCGTCACCGAGAC
>NZ_KB905999.1 GCF_000381125.1 Caldimonas manganoxidans ATCC BAA-369 | reverse complement strand
CGGCAGCGGCTTCGAGCTGGCCAGCGACGGCTGGACCTGCGTGCGCGCGGCCGCAGGCTTGCTGCTGAGCAGCACCGCACGCGCGGCCCAGGGCGCCAGCGTGCACGGCGCGCAGATGGACTGCCAGCAAGCCCAGGCGCAGCTGCGCGCTGCGCAGGCCCTGCAGCAGCGGCTGCAGCAGGCCGCCGCCGCCCAGCGGCCCGAGCCGCCGGCGCCTGAGGCGGCCGCCTGGAGCCAGGCCGTGCAAGCACTGGAGGGCTCGCCCGAAGCCGCCGGCGGCTTCACCCAGCCCCTCCTGCTGTGGGATGCGGCCGCCTCGGCCCTGTACAGCACCGAAGGCCCGCTGGGAGCCTATGCCGCCCAAGACCAGCACTGGGTGGCCCAAGCCGACATGCAGCTCAGCGCCGCGCATGCGGCCAGCATCGCCGCCGGCGGCACGGTGAGCTGGTACGCCCACGACGGCGATCTGCAACTCAAAGCCGCCGCCGGGCCGCTGTCCTTGCACGCGCACACCGACACCTTGTCCATCCATGCCGACCAAGACCTCACGATCACCAGCACCGACGACGAAATCCACCTCCAGGCCAAGACGCGCATCGAACTGACCTCGGGCGCCAGCCGCATCGTGCTCGACGGCGGAGACATCACCTTCACCTGCCCGGGCGCCTTCACCGTGCAGGCGGCCACCCATGAGTGGGGTGGGGGCAGCAGTGCGCCGGCCATGCTCAACCCGCTGCCGCAGGGCCTGCAGAGCCTGCCTTCCCACGAGCTGCACGTGCAGCACGCATACCACGACGACGAAGGGCTGCAGGCCGCCCGGTTCGAAGCTCGACTGGGCGACGGTAGCGTGCGGCGAGGCATCACCGATGCTGCGGGCACCTTGAGCCTCCCGGATGTGCCCCCTGGCCCCGTGCAGGTGCGCTTCGAGCCGGACGGACGCGTCTTCGAGCGTCGTGACGATACGTGCCATGACCGCCGAGCCGACCTGCAGGCCCTGATGGATCGCCATGGAGGCTCGACATGAACGGGTCCGTCTCCGACACCGAAGTCGCGCGCTGGGCGCTGGATGTCAGCGACTGGCTGTGGGGCACCGTGCAAGGCGCCTGGAACGAAAAGCAGTCCACCAGCCAGGTCATCGTCGATGCCGTCATCGGCATGATTCCGCTGGTGGGCGATGTCACTGCCGCGCGCGATCTGATCGCCGTGTCCACCCGTCTGGCCAGCGACCCGGCCAAGCGCGAAGACACCATGGAGTGGGTGCTGCTGGTGGTGCTGGTGTTTGCGCTCATCCCCGTCATCGGCGGCGTCATCAAGGGGGTGGGACGCCTGCTCATCAAGGGCATCCGTGAAGGGGCCGACAACGCACAAGTCCTCAAGGACATCGTCGAGTTCTGCAACCGCATCGGGCACGGCAACGCCCTGGCCTGGGTACGCCAGCTCCATATCGCGGGCTACCAGGCCCAGGTGCTGGCCAAGTTCAACGAACTGATGGACCTGCTGGTGCAGGCCCTCACCCGCATGCACGACCGCCTGGGCTGGTTGGCCAGCGACGGCATGAAGCGCGCCTGCACCGAATGGATCGACAACTTCCAAGCGCTCAAGGCCCAGGGCGCACGGATGATCCCCCGGGCCATCCGCGAGCTGGACGCCTGGATGCGCCAGGTGCAACGAGCCGTCTACCAAGGCCAGTGGCACACGGTGACCCCCGGTGTGCGCCACATCACCCGTGAAGCCGAAGCGGCCCTCATCGAAAACGCGCCGCGCAAGCTGCCACGACAGCGCAGCGGGCACCCGGCCAATGCCTTCGAGGACTACCAACATGTCCAGGGGTGGCCGGATTTGCGGAAGGGAGCAAAACGTGACCCCGATAGCAAGAAATACTTCAGCGAAACCATCGCCGCCTTCTCCGGCCCGATGCGCGCGGTGGAGCTCAAGCCCGGGCAGACGATCTACCGGGTGCTGCTGCCTGCCAGAAACGGCAAAGCCAGCCCCTGGTGGCTGGAGAAGCTGCCCGAGACGGCCCAGGAGTGGCGCGAACTCCTGGCCGTGCTGGACAAGTTCAACAAGAACAACTTCTTCATCAAGTACACCATCCCCGAAGGCACCACGCTCAAGGCCTGGCGGGGCAAGGCCGCCGAGCAGTTCCACGGCGAAGTGGGACAGTACCTGCCTGGCGGAGGCATGCAGTTGTTCGTGGACTTCCCGCCACACATCAGGGCCGAAGTGCTTGAGCTGCCGGCGCTGTCCACCGGCTGGGGCAAGACAACGAAGCGTTATGGTTACGGCCCCCAGGCCGATGCCGCCATCGGCGAGATCGAACTGGAGCGGCTGGCCGCCAATGAAGTGCGCACCAAGATGACAGGAACCGGCCCATGAGCCACGACCACCCGACCCCCATGAGCGAGGACGAGCGCCGCAAGGTGTTCTGGCTGCTCAAGAAGTACAGCTCCTACACCGCCTGGGAGGCCCTGGCGCAGGCCTACTACCGGTTTGCCGATGCATGGATGACGGCCATGCGACGGGCCGACGATGCGGACATCGACGAGTTCAACCAGGACGCCACCAAAAGCATCCTCACCGGCCGCATCGGCTTCGAGAAGGGTCTGGCCCGGCTGAAGAAGGGCGACCGGTCGGTGTGGCG
>NZ_KB905998.1 GCF_000381125.1 Caldimonas manganoxidans ATCC BAA-369 | reverse complement strand
GAGGAGGCGGTTTGCTGCAGGCTGCTGGCGGCTTGCTCGGTGCGATGGCTGAGGTCTTGGTTGCCTTGGGCGATCTCGCTCGATGCGGTGGAGATCGACTCCGTCGATTGATGCACCTGACCGACGATGTGTCGCAGTGATGCCTGCATGCGCTGCAAGGCTGCAAGCAGCTGTGCGGCTTCGTCGCTGCCTTGGACTTGCACCTCGCGGGTCAGGTCGCCGGAGGCGATGGCGGCAGCCAGGTCTTGTGCCTGGACGATGGGCTGACAAATGCTTTGCATGTTGATCAGCGTCAACGGCACGACCACCAAAATGGCCACGGCGACCGACAAGGCAAACAGGCCGATGGTCAGCTTTGCCGCCTCGCGGGCCGCCTGTTCGGCGACGGTGGCTTGTTCATCGAGCTGGCGCACCAAGGTCTGAAAGGCTTTGTCCAGCTCGTTGAGCGCGGCATAGGCCCGGAACATGACCTTGTCGGCCGTGGTGGCAGAGTCGTAGCCACTGGCCAGAAGCTGATTCGCCACTGGGGCGAAGGATGTTTGATAGTCTTCCAGATGCTTGCCAATGGCTTGCAAGAGCTCGGCGTCTTGAGCGCTGGCCAGTGCCTTGAGGGACTGGACTTGTTCATTGATTTTGGCCGCGGCTTGCTTCCACAGTTCGTGGGTTTCCGACACTCGCGACGGATGCTCGTAGAAGATGATCATGTCCTTCTCGTAGCGGCGCAGTAAGGCCAAGCTGTGGCGCAGCTCCGACACCAGCGATGCCTTGGCATAGGCTTGGTCGATGAAGGCCTGGCTCGTCGCCTGCATCCGAAACATCCCGAACAATCCAGCGCCGCCCACGACGGCCAGCAGGCACAGCACCACGGCAATCGCGCCGATCATGCGCGTGCGGATCGTGAATCGACGCATCAAGCTCATCAACTGCATAGGACGCTCCGTGAGACTCAGTCGGTCAGGCCCATGGCTGGATCGGCCATGAGTTTTTCGATATCGAGCAGGATCAGCATGCGCTCACCCACATTGGCCAGCCCGACGATGCAACTGGCATCCACCGCGGCGCTCATCTCGGGAGCGGGGCGGATGCTGTTGGGGGCGATTTCCAACACGTCGCTGACCGCATCCACCACGGCGCCGACCACCCGGCCAGCCACGTGCAGCACGACCACGACCGTGAAATCGTTGTAATCGCACTTGGCCGTGGCAAAACGCACCCGCAAATCGACGATGGGAACGATCACGCCGCGCAGGTTCACCACGCCCTTGATGTGAGCTGGGGCATTGGCGATGCGGGTCGGGGCTTCATAGGAGCGGATTTCCTGCACGCGCAGAATGTCGATGCCGTATTCCTCGCTGCCCATACGGAAGGTCAAATACTCTCTGGGTCGGGCTGACTGGTCGATGAAGGCTTCTTTGGCACCCATGATGGTTTCTTTCCGTTCGATGGGAGGGGCGGTTGGTGGGGAGGCCGGGCATGCCGCCCGGCACTTTCCGACCTTATCGGCGGCTTTGTGGCTGACTTGAGGGTCGCACCTAGACCGCGCAGGCCGAGGCAAGGCGGAACTGCGATGCCAGGTCGGCCAAGCGTTGGGCTTGCTCGCGCAGACTTGCGGCCGCAGCGGCCGATTGCTCGACCAAGGCGGCGTTTTGTTGCGTCATTTGGTCCAGATGCGCGACCGCTTGGTTGATCTGACCGACGCCGTCGCTTTGCTCGCGGGTGGACGCCGAGATGTCGCCGATCATGTCGGTGACGCGTTGCACGGCAGCCACGATGTCTTGCATCGAGGCGCCGGCGTCGTGGACCAGCCGGGCGCCGTTTTCGACCTTGTCGACGGAGTTGCCGATCAGCGCCTTGATTTCCTTGGCGGCTTGGGCCGAACGCTGAGCCAGGGTGCGCACCTCGCCGGCGACCACCGCGAAGCCGCGGCCGTGCTCGCCAGCGCGGGCGGATTCCACGGCGGCATTGAGCGCCAGAATGTTGGTTTGGAAGGCGATGCCGTCGATGACGCCGATGATGTCGGCGATCTTCTTGGCGCTGGTGTTGATCTCCTCCATCGTAGAGACGACCTGCGAGACGACATGGCCGCCGCGTTGTGCGGCTTCGGCCGCACCGCGCGCCAGTTGGCTGGCCTGGGTGGCATGCTGCGCGCTTTGGGCCAGCGTGCCGGTGAGCTGCTCCATCGATGAGGCGGTTTGCTGCAGGCTGGAGGCGGCCTGTTCGGTGCGGTTGCTCAGATCCTGATTTCCGGTGGCGATTTCGTCGCTGGCCGTGCGGATGTTCTCGGTGGCTTGCTGTACTTGGGCCACCATGCGACGCAAGGAGTCTTGCATCTGGGCCAGGGCGGCTTGCAGTTCGCCAGCTTCCCCGTCGGCATTGACTTCCACGGGGTTGGAGAGGTCGCCCTGGGCAATCGCATGGGCGTGACGCACGACCGAGGCGATGGGGCGGGAAATCGATCGGCTCAGACGCCAACCGAAGGCCGCCGCGAACACCAAACTGGCCAGCACCAGGCCGACGGAGACGAGCACGGCCGCATGGTTGTCGGCCCGAGCGTCGGCATAGGCGCGTTGGGCCATGGCTTGGATTGCGTGCTGCAGCGCTTCGATGCTGGCGATATAGGCTTTGCGAGTGTCCTCGAAGTCGCCTTGCAACAGTTGTTCCAGGGCGTAGTAGTCGCCACTGTTGCGCAGCTCCAAGATCTTCGGGCCGTAGGCCAGCAGGGCTTTGCGCAGCTTGTCGATCTGCTCGTATTGAGCAATCAGCCCGGGGTCGTCGATCGCCGCGCGAAAACGCTGCTGCAAGGCGTCGATTTTCTTCGAGTCGGCGGTGTAGTCTTTCATGAGCTGATCCGGGAAATCGCCCGTGCCCAAACGGGAATGCGTCACGATGCGCAGCACATTGATGTCCACCAGGGACTTCCACTCCGTCACCAGTTGCAGCAGCGCGCCGTCGCGTTCGGTGAGGCGTTGGATCACTGCGGTGGTGTCATAGAGTTTCTTCACGCTATAGCTGCTGACGCCGATCATCAGCAGCATCAGCACACCCAAGGCCGCAGCCAGGCGGGTCGCGATCCGGGCGTGCACCATGGTGCGCAGCAAATTCATCATGGTCTCCTCGACAAGTCTCAGCGGTATCGATCAAAAGGTTTCCCAATCGTCATCGGGGGCCGTGGCCGCTGGCTGGGGGGGGCGAGCGGTGGGCGTGCTGGGGGCGGGGCTGGCGGTCACGGTGGGGCGCTTGGGCGCTTCGCGTGGGCCGGCAGCCGCGGGGGGCGAGCTTTGGGCCGCCTTGCGGATGGCGGCTTGGGCCAGCGAGGCGGCGTGCGTCGTGGCTGGTGTGGTGGGCGCCGCGGGTTGCGGGGGCGCAGCGTCTTGCCCGATTTGGAAGGTGGCCACGACTTGAGCGAGGCGTTGTGCTTGTTCGCGCAGGGACGCTGCGGCGGCGGCGGACTGTTCGACCAAGGCGGCGTTTTGCTGG
>NZ_KB905997.1 GCF_000381125.1 Caldimonas manganoxidans ATCC BAA-369 | reverse complement strand
TGCGAGGATGTTGGTTTGGAAGGCGATGCCGTCGATGACGCCGATGATGTCGGCGATTTTTTTGGAGGCGGAGTTGATGTCTTCCATGGTGGAGACGACCTGGGAGACGACCTGGCCGCCGCGCTGGGCGACGCTGGAGGCGTTGGAGGCCAGCTGGTTGGCTTGTCGTGCGGCGTCGGCGGAGTGTTTGACGGTGCCGGTGAGCTGCTCCATGGAGGAGGCGGTTTGCTGCAGGCTGCTGGCGGCTTGCTCGGTGCGATGGCTGAGGTCTTGGTTGCCTTGGGCGATCTCGCTGGAGGCCGTGGCAATGGAGTCGGTGCTGGCGCGCACTTGAGCCACCAAGCGGCGCAGCGACGCGCTCATTTGTGCCAGGCTGTCGAGCAAGCTGCCTTTGGGCGGCATGCCCAAGTCCACATCCAGGCGACCTTGTGCAATGGCACTCATGCAGCGTTGCGCCTCGGCCGGATCGCCACCGATTTGCTGCCGAATGCTGCGGCCCGCCAGCAGGCTCACGATGATGATCACGCTCAGCAATAGCCCGCCCAACAGCGCGGCTTGGGCGATTTCTGCGCGAGCAGCGGCGGCCAGGTCATCGAGATACAAGCCCGATCCGATCATCCAGTTCCAAGGTTTGAACGCCATGGCGTACTGGAGCTTGGGCACGGGTTCGGTTTGACCGGGGCGGGGGAAGTGCGTGTCGACGAAAGCACGCCCGTCCGAACTGGCGCGCAAGGCATCTGCGATGTCTTTGATCGGATGACGGCCCAGGCCGTCTTTGATTTTGTCGGCCATGTGCTGGCCGCGCCATTCGGGGCGGATGGGGTGCATCACGCCCACGCCGTCCAAAGTCCAGATATAGAAGTACTCTGATCTTCCATCCTGGCCGCCATAGCGTGCTTGTTCGATGGCGGCCGCAGCCGCTTGCTGGGCTTGCTCCTGGGTGATCTCGCCTTTTTGTGCTTTGGCATGAAAGCCGCTGGCGATGGCATACATGGATTCCACGGCGGCTTGAAGCGTGGCGCGGCGATCTTCAAGCAAGCGTTGGTAGGTGCTGTAGCCGTGGTACAGCGTGAGCAACACCACGCCAGCCAGGCTGGTGAGGATGATGCTGAAAATTATCTGTTGGAAGCTCAAGCGATCGAACATGGGGCGACTCCGAAATCTTTGGGGGCAGGGCGCACGAGCGGCGCTGTGTCGTGAGTACGTTATCGGCTCGAGCGCACAAGGTTTGAGGCGCCACCGGATCGGCAGGTGTGATGAAACTCACGGCTGGCGCGTGGCCATCTCTGTGAGGGCGGCATGCATGAGCGCATGGCTTTCAGACGGAAGCCATGCGCATTCGAGCCGCAGGCCATCAGCCCAATTCGCCCTGCAGTCGAATGATGGCTTCGATGGTGCGGTTGCTGGCTTCAGCGAATGGGCTGCCGGGGCCGATGGCTTTGAGTGCCTGGTCCTGCCGTTCAGCGTTGATGTGCTCGGCAACCGTTGCGAGCGTGCGGTGGAACTGCGCATGCTCATCCACGAGGGTTCGGAAGCTGGGGCGTGACCCCCAGCGTGCGCCGCCGGGGCCATGCAGCCAGCGTCCCAGCGGGCAGCGGTCGTCGCGGCACAGCGTGTTGGCGTCGAGCTTTTCTTTCTTCGCAATGGCCTGTCGCAGCTTGACTTTCCAGCTCCGGTGGGCTTCGACGGCTTGCGCGAAATCGAAGTCTTCGACTCGCTCGGTGACCAGACTGGCCGAGGCTTGCCGCTCGGCCATTTGTGGCAGGCGGAAGCGTTGCATGCGTTGCTGCAGGTGGTCGGTGAGCCGCTTCATGGTCTGAGCGGCGGCTGCCGTTTCTTCGACCAAGGCGGCGTTTTGTTGCGTGCTTTGGTCGAGTTCTTGAGCGGCCTGTCCGATTTGTTCCACGCCGAGGGCTTGTTCACGCGCTGCAGTGGCGATTTGACCGATCACGCGCCCGAGCTCTTGCGCGTCGCTCACCAGAGTTTCGATCGCTTGGTGGGCCTGAGCGACCACGTGGGACCCTTCGGTGGTGCGTTCGATGCTGGCCTGGATGAGCGATTTGATTTCGCGGGCGGCCGACGAGCTCCTTTGGGCGAGGTTGCGGACTTCTGCGGCCACCACGGCGAATCCCCGGCCGGCCTCGCCTGCGCGGGCTGCCTCGACGGCGGCGTTGAGTGCCAGGATGTTGGTTTGGAAGGCGATGCCGTCGATGGTGCCGATGATCTCGCCGATGCGTTGCGCCGAGGATTCGATGCCTCGCATGGTGTGCACCACTTGCTGCATGACTTGCCCGCCGTCGGCGGCTGCTTGGGCATTTCGCGCGGCCAGATCGGCTGCTTTTTCGGCGTGAAGGGCGGTGGACTTCACAGTGCCAGAAATCTGCTCCATCGTGGCGGCCGTTTGCTCAAGATTGGCCGCGGTGCGTTCGGTGCGGGCCGAAAGATCCATGGCGCCGCTGGCGATTTCCTCGGCAGAGTGCGTGATCTCGTCGCTGGTGTCTCGCACGTCACGCACCATCGATCGCAAGGACTCCTGGGTGGATCGCAGATCGTTCATGACCCGGGCGGCTTCGTCCTTGCCCCAAGGCGTGGGGTGTGTGGTGAGGTCTCCGTTGGCCATGGCGCGGATGTGTTTGGAGATTTCCCGCAGGCCGCCATCGACCACGAGGAAGAAGCAATAGATGAAGTAGGCCGCCAGGAGCAAACTCAGGAGCAGCAATACCAGGTAGGCCAGCAGATTGGCTGCATGGGCGCTGCGCTCGTGCGCCACGAGGGTTTCCAATCGATCGAGGAGTTCATCTTGCAGTTTGGCGACCGATTCGATGGCCTGCGTTCCGAGTTGCAGCACCTGAGCCTCTGGCGCTGCAGCGCCCTCGCGCATCAGGCGCTCGATGCTTTGCACGGCGGCTGTCTTCTGGGCCAGAGGATGATGCTCGTCGATGCGGGCCAAGGTGCGGTTCAGATCGAACAGACGTTCTTGGATGGCGGCGCTGGCAGCGGCGATGACCGGCGCGGCTTCATCTTGCGACACGCGGCCGGACTTGACGGCGGCCAAGGCGCCGCGCAGCCGGGCCACATGGTCGGCCAGACGCAACAGTTCGACGTCGGCGGCATGCCATGTGTCTTGGATGTGCGGCCATGGCGAGTAATGAAGGCGTGAGACGCTGCTGGCCTGGGACTGCCAGTCGTAAAGCTGATCGAGCCACGCGTTGTGGCGGGCAAACACCTCGGTGGGCGTCCCGGTCATCGGCAGCTCTTGCCATGCGCGCGCCAAGGCTTCCCACGCGTCGCGCAGGGGTTTCCACTCGGCCTGCTGCAACACGCTTTGCAGCTTCGCGTTGGCCTGTTTCAAGGCTTCATCGTTGCTCAACGCAGCTTGCGTTCCGGCGAGGCCGGCTGCAGACAGTCTGCGCCGTTCGAGCATCAAATGGTGTACTTCGATGCTGCGTCGAAGCAGTTGTGTGCCAAGGGTGTGCCTGGACAGGGTTTCCCATTCAGTCCATTGGGTTTTGGCGGTCCAGATCACGAGCACCAACAAGGGCAGCAACAACAAGGCGCTGACCACCGATGCCTTGGAGTGAAACCTGAGATTGCGAAACCAACGCACCCCGAGTGCCCAGACTCCGTGATATGCGAAAAACCCCCCTTGGGCAGACGGTGGCTGGTTGTGTGTGCCGGATGATTTGTCGTCGAAATGACCTGTCAGATTCTCAGACTCGATGACGTGCATGATGGGTCTCCGGTGTTCTTTTTTTGGTGAAGATCAGGGGGTGATGGCGTCGGTGCAAGCCAATCCGACACTGGCGGACAACAGCAGGTTTTCGATGTCGAGCAAGATGAGCATGCGCTCGCCCACTTGCCCCAAGCCGGTGATGTAGCGTGCATCGACGGCGGCGGAGATTTCGGGGGCCGGGCGGATCTGGTCGGCGCTCAGCTCGGTCACGTCGCTGACCGCATCCACGACGATGCCAATCACCCGTTGACCGAAGGTGAGAATGATGGAGACGGTGAAGTCGTTGTATTCGACCTTCTCGCAGCCCATGCGCATGCGCATGTCCACGATCGGGACGATCACACCACGCAGGTTGAGCACACCCTTGATGTGCGCTGGGGCGTTGGCAATGCGGGTCGGCTCTTCGTAGCCCCGGATTTCCTGAACTTTCAGGATGTCGATCGCATATTCCTCGCTGCCCACGCGGAAGGTGAGGTATTCGCGGGTGGGTCCGCTCACGCGCTGCATGGCGGTGTGGCGTGCCGCGGGGGCTTGCAAAGTGGCGGGGGGGTGCATCATGCCCATGTTGGCTCCTGTTTCCTGATGACGCAGGTGTCGGTGACTTCGGCAAATCGAGCGTGGACTTGAGCGTTGCTTGGCCCTGTGCGCCGCACGCCCCGGCGTGTGGCCGAGGTGGGGCTCAGCTTTCCATGGCGGGTTGCAAGCGGAAGGTGGCCACGACTTGAGCGAGGCGTTGTGCTTGTTCGCGCAGGGACGCTGCGGCGGCGGCGGACTGTTCGACCAAGGCGGCGTTTTGCTGGGTCATTTGGTCGAGTTGACCGACGGCGGCGTTGATTTGGGAGATGCCGTCGTTTTGTTCGCTGGCGGCGGCGGAGATTTCGCCGATGATGTCGCTGACGCGGCGCACGGAGGCGACGATTTCGTTCATGGTGGCGCCGGCGTCTTGGACGAGTTTGGAGCCGGATTCGACTTTTTCGACGGACGCGCCGATGAG
>NZ_KB905996.1 GCF_000381125.1 Caldimonas manganoxidans ATCC BAA-369 | reverse complement strand
TGGGTCTGCAAACGACAGGCGCGCGGCTACGGCCACTCGGACCTCCGGCATCCGGTGGGCGATGCCCGGCGCTATCCGATCGACTGGGTGTTCTGCTCGCGGCGCTGCCAGGAGGCGTTTCACGCGCTCTACGGTCAGTGGCTGCGGGTGCAGGAAGGACGCACGCCCAAGACGGAGGTGGCCATGATCGACCCGTCTGACGTCGAACTGGCCGCGATGAAGAAGTGCCTCAAGGCCTTCGGCGAGGTCGCGGGCGAGATCGGCTTTGCCAAGCCGCTGGGCGAGTATTCCGAGGCCGAGGCGCTCCAGGTGGTCGACGCCATCGTCACCTGCTACACGGAGGCGATGGTCGAGCACCACGAGGCGACCAAGTATCCGCCGGTGCGGGGCTTGAAAGACCCGGTGTCCGACCCCTTCGCCGACCTCGAGGACGATCTGCCGTGGGAGGAGCCGAAGGCTCAAGCGCAGACGGCACGCACGGCAGCACCCAAGGAGGCGCGGCGATGATGGACTTCAACGCCTCCAAGAGCCTGTCGGGTCAGCTCACGGCGCTGATCGATGCCGGGATGCAGCAGTCTCGCGCGGCGCAGCCTCGCCGCACGTACCTGGGCGCCTCGCGCCTCGGGGTCGCCTGCGAGCGCGCGCTGCAGTACGAGTTTGCCGACGCTCCGGTCGATCCGGGTCGCGAGACCGACGGTCGGCTGCTGCGCGTGTTCGAGCGCGGCCACGTGATCGAGGACTGCATGGTCGGATGGCTGCGCGCGGCGGGCTTCGATCTGCGCACGCGTAACGACGCGGGGGAGCAATTCGGCTTCTCGGCGCTGGACGGGCGCCTGCAGGGCCACGTCGATGGCGTGCTCGTCGCGGGGCCGGATCTGGGGTTCGGTTGCGGCTATCCGGCGCTGTGGGAGAACAAGTGCCTGGGCGCCAAATCGTGGCGCGAGTTGGAGAGACATCGCCTCGCGGTCGCCAAGCCCGTCTACGCCGCGCAGGTGGCGCTCTACCAGGCCTATCTCGAACTGCACGCGCACCCGGCCCTGTTCACGGCGGTGAACGCCGACACCATGGAGATCCACGCCGAGCTGGTGCCGTTCGATGCGGCGTTGGCGCAGCGCATGTCCGACCGGGCCGTGAAGGTCATCACGGCCACCGAGGCGGGCGAACTGCTGCCGCGCTCGTTCTCCGATCCCACCCATGTCGAGTGCCGGATGTGTCCGTGGCAGGACCGGTGCTGGAGGGCCGCGGCATGAGGACCCGATCCGTATCGACGACGGGCGCGATTGGCGAGCCCATGATCGACGCCAAGCAAGCCGCGGCCAGCCTGCGTCTGCCGTACTACTGGTTCGCCGATCCAATGATGCGCGCCAAGCACCGCATCCCGCACTACCTTCTGGGTGGGCTGGTGCGCTACCGGCTGTCGGAACTGCAGGTTTGGGCCTCGCACCACGCGAGAGCCATGGCCCGCAGCGCGTCGGATGGCAGCGAGGAGGGCGGTGCATGATCGATTTCAACGCTCTCCCGGACCCGCCCGCCGACGCCGACCCCACCGCGCGCCGCGAGGAGATTCGCGCCGCGCTGCTCGCGAGGCTGGAGTCGGTGCTGTTCACGCTGTTCCCCGCTGGAAAGAAGCGCCGCGGCAAGTTCTTCATCGGCGACGTGCTCGGCAGCCCGGGCGACAGCCTGGAGGTCGTGCTCATTGGGGACAAGGCGGGACTCTGGACCGACCGTGCCGAAGGCTCCGGCGGCGATGTGTTCCACCTGATCGGCGCTCACTTCGGCGTGGACGTGCACGGCGACTTCGCCCGCGTCCTCGATCTGGCCGAGGACCTCGTCGGCCGTGCCCCCACGGCCCCGGCGCGCAAGGCGGCCAAGGAGACCCCGGTCGACGATCTCGGCCCGGCCACCGCCAAGTGGGACTACCTCGACGCACAAGGGCGCCTCATCGCCGTGGTCTACCGCTACGACCCGCCCGGGCGCAAGAAGGAGTTCCGGCCCTGGGACGCCAAACGGCGCAAGATGGCACCGCCCGAGCCGCGGCCGCTGTACAACCAGCCGGGGATCCAGGACGCCGCCCAGGTCGTGCTGGTCGAGGGCGAGAAATGCGCCCAGGCCTTGATCGACGCCGGCGTGTGCGCCACCACCGCGATGCACGGGGCGAATGCGCCCGTGGACAAGACCGATTGGTCGCCGCTGGCGGGCAAGGCCGTCCTCCTCTGGCCCGATCGCGACAAACCCGGCTGGGACTATGCGATGGCCGCGGCGCAGGCCGCACTCGCCGCCGGCGCCGCCTCCTGCGACGTGCTGCTGCCGCCCGACGACAAGCCCGAGGGGTGGGACGCGGCCGACGCCGTCGCCCAAGGCTTCGACGTCGCCGCCTTCATCGCCACGGGCCCACGGATGAGCATCAAGCCAGCACTTGGGCTGCCCACGCAGGAGCCTTCCGTCTGGGCCACCGACGACGCGCTGGCGCTGACCTTCACGGCCCGCTACAGCGAAGACTGGCGCTACTGCGCCGCCTGGGGCAAGTGGCTGGTGTGGGACGGACGGCGCTGGCAGGCGGACGAGACGCTGTTGGTGCACCACCTCATCCGCGCGATCTGCCGCGAGGCCGCCCTCAAGGCCGACTCCCACCGGTTGGCGGCCAAGCTCGCCGCGAGCAGCACGGTCGGCGGCGTGGAGCGGCTGGCGCGCACCGACCGGCGGCACGCCTCCACCTCGCAGGAGTGGGACGCGGATCTGTTCGCGCTCAACACGCCGGGCGGCGTGGTCGACCTGCGCAGCGGGCGGCTACGTCTCCACGACCGCGCCGACCGGATGACCAAGCTCGCCACCGCCACGCCCCGCGGCGACTGCCCGCGCTGGCGGGCCTTCCTGACCGACGTGACCGGCGGCGATGCCGACCTGCAGGCCTACCTGCAGCGCATGGTGGGCTACTGCCTCACCGGTTCGACGGCGGCGCACGCGCTGTTCTTCCTCTACGGCACCGGCGCCAACGGCAAGTCGGTGTTCGTGAACACCTTGGCCACGATCCTCGGCGACTACGCCACCAGCGCGCCGATGGACACCTTCATGGAGGCGCGCGGCGACCGCCATCCGACCGATCTGGCGGGCCTGCGCGGGGCGCGCTTCGTCTCCTCCATCGAGACCGAGCAGGGCCGGCGCTGGAACGAGTCCAAGGTCAAGGCCATCACCGGCGGCGACAAGGTCTCGGCGCGCTTCATGCGCCAGGACTTCTTCGAGTACACGCCCCAGTTCAAGCTGGTGATCGCCGGCAACCATAAGCCCGCGATCCGCAACGTGGACGAGGCGATGAAGCGCCGGCTGCACCTGATCCCGTTCACGGTGACCATCCCGCCCGACAAGCGCGACGCCATGCTGACTGACAAGCTCCTGGCCGAGCGCGACGGGATCCTCGCGTGGGCGGTCGAGGGGTGTCTGGCCTGGCAGCGCGAGGGGCTCCAGCCCCCGGCCAGCGTGGTGTCGGCCACCGCCGAGTACTTCGACGAGGAGGACGCCGTGCGCGACTTCCTGGACGAGGAGGCCCAGCGCCACCCGCAGGCCCGCGTGGCCGTGGCCGACGTGTTCCAGCGCTGGCAGGACTGGGCCGGCCGGCGCGGCGAGTACGTGGGCACGAGCCGCTGGCTCGCCCAGCAACTGGCCAACCGCGGCTTCGAGCGCACGCGCATCCACGGCGGCGTCAAGGCCCTGGCGGGCCTGTCGCTCAAGCCCAAGGACTACGGCGTACGGCTCCCGTACCGCGACGACTGACCACCCACGGTGACCGAAGGTGACTGGTCCAAGGATTGAATCTCTTTACGCGCGTACGCGCGCGGGCGGAAGGGATATTCCCCACGGCGGTCACCTTCGGTCACCGGCATGAGAACACGAACGAAGGACTGCAACGATGACAGCAACGATTCTGGCCCTCGACCTGGGCACCACCAGCGGTTGGGCGCTGCGCGACCGCACCGGCCGCATCACCAGCGGCAGCCAATCCTTCAAGCCGCAGCGCTTCGAAGGCGGCGGCATGCGTTTCCTGCGCTTCAAGCGCTGGCTCACCGAACTGAAGGCCCACGCCGACGGGATCGACGCGCTGGTCTTCGAGGAAGTGCACCGCCACGTCTCGACCGATGCGGCCCACGCCTACGGCGGGTTCCTCGCCACGCTCACGGCCTGGTGCGAGCACCACGGCATTCCCTACCAGGGCGTGCCGGTGGGCACGATCAAGAAGCACGTCACCGGCAAGGGCAATGCGAGCAAGGACGAGATGATGGTGGCCGTGCGTGCGCGGGGTCACGCCCCGGCGGACGACGACGAGGCCGACGCCTTGGCGCTGTTGCACTGGGCCCTCCCGCTCCACGACGCGGCGCAGGAGGCGTGAGATGGACATCCCGACCCCTCGCTACCGCTGCCCGCTGGGGCGCCTGCAGCCCGAGCCGATGGACGTGGAAGCCGTCAAGCGCCGCGGCTGGCGCGAGCAACGCCTGCTCGTCGTCTCCCTCGAGGACGACCGGCTCGACTGGATGGAACGCGAGCTGATCCGCCGAATCGGCGAGCGGCTCTACGGTGCACGGGAGGCGCGCCATGGCTGAGTGGACCGTCGAGCGTGTGGCCGAACGCTTCCGGGAGGCGGCCATCACCGCCCACCGCCTGCCGCCCGTGCGGGTGCAGGGCTACTTCAACACCTGGCCCGCGATCCGGCGCATGCCCTGGGAGACGCTGGGGGCTGAGCCGACGATCCGGCGCTTCCCACCCAGCCCCGAGGCCATCGAGCGCATGCTCGAGACCATGCGCTGGGTCTTGTGGCTGGAGGAAGAGGAACGGCATCTCGTGTGGATGCGCGCCGAGCGCCACCGCTGGCGCGACATCTGCGCCCGCTTCGGCTG
>NZ_KB905995.1 GCF_000381125.1 Caldimonas manganoxidans ATCC BAA-369 | reverse complement strand
CTGGAAGAAGTCCAGGTGCCGCCAGGATCGGCGCAGCCGGTCGTGCACCGGTTGCGTGGCCGCACCGCATGCCGGGCAGGCGAGCCTGCTGGTGTGGCAGCCGATCTCGAAGTCGATACGCCGCTTGGCGGTGTCGAGCCTGACGTCATCGACGACCCACGGCGGCTGCAAGCCCAGCGCGCTGGTGAACAGAGCTTCTACGGCAATGCCCATGGACTCATCCTCCTGATCAAACACGCCTCGTGGACATGTGCACAGGCCGGCCAGCGGCCTGCACACATGCCCACCGGGCTCAACAACCAGGGGAGCATTGTGAGTGTTGTGTTCCACACGAAATGACGAAGAGCCGGGACGGGGGCGGCAGGAGTCCTTCCTGCTCATAAAAGCGAATCGTTTGAATCGGACACCCGGTTTGCCGGGCAAGCGCTCCGATCTGCATAGCTGCAACCCCTTTTTATCATCGACTTGACTCTATAGTAGCTATAGAGTGTTAAATCTCAAAATACCCTCCGGATGCTTGCTGGTTTCTGCAAGAGCCTCGCCGGATCAGGAACGAGAAGAATCAAGGACCAATGACTATGACTGATGAATGCCAGAAATCCTGCGGATGTGCGTCCGAGCGGAAGGCGGAGTCCATGACGGGTGCCACGCCGACCGGGACGGGAAGGATGAGTCTGTTCTCGGTGCCGAAGATGGACTGCCCTTCGGAGGAGCGCATGATCCGGCTCGCGCTCGAGAATACGAGCGGGCTGGCCGCACTCGAGTTCGATCTTGGCAAGCGCGAGTTGCGTGTTTTTCACGACGGCCCCGTCGAACCCATTGCAAGCAAGCTTGAAAGTCTCGGCTTGGGCGCCCGTCTCATTGCGTCAACTGAATCGAATGGCCCGCACACTGTCGATGGGCAAAGCGACAGCCAGCCGTCCTCCGAGCAAGAGTCTCGCGCTCTCAAATGGTTGCTTGCCATCAACGCCGCCATGTTTGTCGTCGAAGTGACGACCGGGTGGATTGCGCAGTCCACGGGGCTCATGGCTGACTCACTGGACATGTTCGCGGATGCCGCCGTCTACGGGCTCGCGCTCTACGCCGTCGGCCGTCCTACCGGGCACCAGCTGAAGGCGGCGCGGTTGTCAGGCTGGCTGCAACTGTTGCTCGCGCTCGGCGCAATGTCCGAGGTGCTGCGCCGCTTCGTCTTTGGTAGCGAGCCCGAGCCACCGCTCATGATGGGGATCGCGCTCGTTGCGCTCATTGCAAACGTTACCTGCCTTGTCTTGATCTCCAGTCATCGAAAAGGCGGCGCTCACATGAAGGCAAGCTGGATTTTCTCCACGAACGACGTGCTGGCAAACCTGGGGGTGATCGCGGCCGGGGCGTTGGTCGCCTGGACAGGATCGCGTTACCCCGATTTGGTGATTGGCTCGCTCATCGCGCTGCTGGTATTGAACGGTGCGCGGCGCATCCTGCGCCTCGGTGCCTGAAGCAGCGAGCGCGGGACATGCCGCCCCGGCAATATCAACGACTGAATTCCCGCCCTGGAATTTCACGCTGCGCTGCCCAATCCAATGGCAAGGCTCGCCGGATCAGGCGCTCCAGCACAAGCCCGACTGCCTTTTCCACCACGCACGCCTCGACGATGTCAGGTGCAAGCCGGGTCAGTTGCGCGATCCGACTTGCATGCCCCCGGTCAATGCTCTCGGCTGCCGCGATCTCGGTGATGGAGGGTCACGCGCGCCCTGACCTCGGCCGGGTTTGCGCTGTCCATCGATGATTTCGGCACCGGGTATTCCTCACTGGCTTACCTCAAGCGATTTCCCGTTCATAAACTGAAGATCGACATCTCGTTCGTGCGGGACATGCTGACCGATCGCAACGATCTCGCCATTGTGTCCGCCATCGTTGCCATGGCGAAGAGCCTCGGCCTCAAGACCCTGGCCGAAGGTGTGGAAGAGGCAGCGCAGGCGGAACACTTGCTGGCATTGGGTTGCGACGAAGCACAGGGGTATTACTTCGCCCGTCCGGAGCCGGCCGAGGTTTTCGCGCGCAGGTGGTTGCAAAGCGCATGTCCGAGTCATGATCTCGGTCAGGACGTGGATCGCCAAGAGCAAGGCCACCTCGGTACATGACGGCAAAGCCGCTCCATGGCACCGGGCCCCGGCGCATGATCACGCCCTCGAGTTCTCTCAAACTCTTCGTAGCGTTCACGCTGATCCGTGATCGGGAGCCGTCAGCCCGGTCGGTTCAACAGCGATCGGGGCCATTGCCTCTGCGAAAGCGCACAGACCAAAGGCACTTGGGCTGGCTCGCCCCAACTGCTTCACCTCATCAGGTTCCGCCTGGGAACTCCAGGCAGAACCGGGTCCTGCCCTGCGCGGACGTCACGCTGATCGATCCTCCATGGGTTTGCATAATGGCGCGGGTAATCGCCAATCCCAGCCCTGCGCCGTCGGTTTCCGGATGTGACCGCGATGGGTCAGCACGGTAAAACCGATCGAACAGGTGCGGCAGTACCCTCGGGTCGATGTCCTCGCCGGTGTTCTCGACGCTCACCCGGGTGGCTTGGGAAGACTGGCTGATCTCGATCGTGACCTCGCCATGTGGCGGGGTGTGGCGCAGCGCGTTCGAAAGCAGATTGCTCAGGGCACGGCGGAACATCAAGCGATCACCGACGATCTCGCCCTCACCACGCTGAGCCAGTCTGACGCCCTTCTCCTCGGCGACCGCCTCATAGAACTCGATCAGGGCGTGCGTTTCCTCGGCTGCCGAGAAACGTTCCCGGTTCGGCAGCATCATCCCGCGTTCGGCCTTGGCCAGGAACAGCATATCGGACACCATGCGGCCCAGACGCTGCAGTTCCTCGGCATTGGAAGCCAGAATCTCCCGGTAGGTATCGGCATCCCGCCGGGTAGCCAACGCGACCTGGGTCTGGGTCAGCAGGTTGCTCAGGGGGGTGCGCAGCTCATGCGCCAGATTCGACGAGAACTCCGACAGTCGCGTGAACGCGTCTTCCAGCCGGTCCAGCATCTTGTTGAGTTCGTGAGCCAGATCTGCCATTTCGATGGGTACCGCCTCGACGGGCATGCGCTGGTGCAGCTGCTGGCTCGTGAGCGTGGTGGCTCTGGATTTCATGGCACGCAATGGCGCCAGCCCCTTGTACGCGGCAAACCAGCTCAGCAAGCCACAGATGACGATCGTCACGACGGCATAGGTCATCAGGGTGCGCCGCAACTTCAGCATGAACCGTGTGTGATGCGCCGTGTCCATGGCAACGAGGATGTCCAGCCGCGTCGTTGCGTCATAGGCTGGAATAACCCGGACAAGTATCCCGCGAAACGCCTGCCCTGCGTCGGCCCAATGGATCAGCGCGTCGTTGCCGTTGCCTTCATCCGCCGGTGACAGTTCGCGCGGGAGGCGAAATCCTTCGGACTGGAAGAGCGTTTCACCTTTCGAATCATGGACGCTGACGTACAGCCCGTGATGGTGGCTCAATGCCTCACGCAGCAGCCACTTGGCGTCCTCGGCCGAATTGGATCGCGCCAAAATATCCTCGATCAGGTGCTGCTTGTCCTGCAGCGCCATGTGATCCAGCTCGATGAAATGCCGATCGGATGCAGCGATGACCAACAAGGCCAAGCCAAACACCACAGCCGCAGCCGCCAACGTAAAGAAGAGGGTGAGCCGGGTCGTCAGTGACAGGGAGCGAAACATTCAGTGCTCCTCCGGCGCTTCCAATACGTAACCCATGCCACGTACGGTGTGGATCAGCTTGACCTCATGCCCCTCATCAATCTTCGCGCGCAAGCGCCAGATGGCCACCTCGATCACATTGGTGTCGCTGTCGAAATTTATGTCCCAGACCTGCGAGGCGATCAGCGAGCGGGGCAGGACCTCGCCATGACGGCGCATCAGCAGTTCCAGCAAGGCGAACTCTTTGGCCGTCAGGCTGATTCGTCGCCCGCCGCGTGAAACGCGTCGGCGCAGCAGGTCCAGTTCGAGGTCGGCCACGCGCAGCACGGTGCTCTCGTTGCCGCTGCGCCCTCGACGCAGGATCGTGCGCACGCGGGCCAGCAATTCGGCAAAGGAGAAAGGCTTGACCAGATAGTCGTCCGCACCGAGTTCAAGGCCTTTGACCCGGTCTTCCAGCTGATCGCGTGCGGTCAGGAACAGCACCGGCATCTGCAGGCCGCGATGGCGCAAGGACTGGAGTACCTGCCAGCCGTCGAGGCCGGGCAGCATCACATCCAGGATGACCAGGTCGTACTCGCCCTGCAAGGCCAGGTGCAGACCGTCGGCGCCGTCTTGCGCCAGATCGACCACGAAACCCGCTTCGCTCAAGCCTTGACGCAGGTAGTCGCCCGTTTTGGGCTCATCTTCAACGATCAGTATCTTCATGAGGGTGCTCGGCCATATCGGATAGCCGCTAGTGTGACGATTTTGGGTGCACCTGACATGAAGATAACAAAAATGTAATCGGACGAACAGCATCCTGACAGGTTGGCTCCATAGCATCTCACCCACGACTTCAGTAACTCATCGCGAGAAGCCCATGTCATCTTTGAGTCCGTTTCATTTGCCATTGCCGTTGATGCCCTCGCGGCGGCGTTTCGTGCGCGGCTTGGTCGCCGGCGGCGTGATGGTCGGCCTGTCACCCTGGGTGCGTGCTGCGGCACAGGGGCTGGCCGACACGCGCACGGGTGCAGCGCCCGTGCTCAGCGGCACGAATATTGACCTGGTGGTCGCCGAGTCGCCGGTCAACTTCACCGGCAGGCCAAGGATGGCGACCACCATCAACGGCTCCATCCCGGCGCCAACGCTCAAACTTCGGGAAGGCGACACGGTCACCATCCGCGTCACCAACCGCCTGCGCGAGGCCACCTCGATCCACTGGCACGGGATCATCCTGCCCTACCAGATGGACGGGGTGCCTGGGGTCAGTTTCCCGGGCATCGCCCCTGGCGAAACCTTCACCTACCAGTTTCGCCTCGAACAAACCGGCACCTACTGGTATCACTCGCACTCCGGCATGCAGGAGCAGACCGGCATGTACGGGGCCTTGATCGTCGAGCCGCGTGAGGCAGACCCTATCCGCGCCGACCGGGACCATGTCGTGCTGCTGTCCGACTGGACCGACGAAGACCCCATGCGGGTGCTCGCCAAGCTCAAGGCGCAAAGCGACTACTACAACTTCAATCAGCCGACGGC
>NZ_KB905994.1 GCF_000381125.1 Caldimonas manganoxidans ATCC BAA-369 | reverse complement strand
GCGGGCGAGATCGTCTTCGAGCCGTTCGCGGGCTCGGGCACCACGCTGCTGGCCGGCCAACTCACCGGCCGCCCGGTACGCGCCATCGAACTCGCCCCCGAGTACGTGGACGTCGCGCTGCGCCGCTGGCTGCAGCACCACCCGGGCACGGTGCCGGTGCTGGAGGGCAGCGGTCGGACCTTCGACGAGGTGGCGGCCGAACGTACCGTCAGTAGTGGTAGCGCCCCTGGAGGAACTCGACGCGATCGGCCTTGACCAGATAGACGCAGCGATGCTCCTGGGTGATGCGTCGCGACCAGACGTCCGGGCCGAGGTATTTCAGCGGCTCGGGTTTGCCGATGCCATCGAAGGGATCGCGCAGCACCGCCTCGACGAGTTCGAGCAAGCGGCGGGCGGTGCGACGGTCGGTCTCCACCCAATGACGCAGGTCTTCGAGAAATTCCGGATGGCAGACCGCAAGCCGCGAGGCCTCACGCTTCAAGGTCGGCGTCCTGCTTGAGCTGGGCGAGCGTCGTGGGCTTCAGGCTTGTCGTGCGTGCCCGGTTGAGGGCCGTGAGCAGCCGTTCGGCGTTCTTGGCCGAGCGCAGCAGGTGCGCCGTTTCCATCAAGCCTTCGAGCTCATCGGCCGCGATCATCGCCACGGCTCCTCCCGAGCGACGGCGCACCACGATGACCTCGCGATCGTCCACGGCGCGGTCCATCAGCGCCTTGAGCTGCTCGCGCGCCTGGCTGTAGGTGGTTTCGATGGTCATGGCGGCACCTCTGGAATTGGACAGAAGTATTGTACAGGAAATGAACGCCCACTGGCTGGCCGATCGCATCGAGCACTGGCCGATCGACAAGCTGCTGCCCTACGTGCGCAACGCCCGCCAGCACTCGGACGAGCAGATCGCCCAGATCGCGGCCTCCATCGCGGAGTTGGGTCATCCACCGCGATGCGCGGCAAGGACGGCAAGGTCGGCGCCTGGAACCATGCCGGACAGCCCACGCAGGAGTTCCGCATCCCAGACTCGGTCGTCGAGGTGACGCGCCAGCGCGGCCGCATCGGTGAAGGCATCGATCATCCGGCGGTGTTCCCGCTGGGCCTGCCGAAGTTCTTCATCGAGGCCTACACGGAGGCGGGCGAGATCGTCTTCGAGCCGTTCGCGGGCTCGGGCACCACGCTGCTGGCCGGCCAACTCACCGGCCGCCCGGTACGCGCCATCGAACTCGCTCCAGAGTACGTGGACGTCGCGCTGCGCCGCTGGCTGCAGCACCACCCGGGCACGGTGCCGGTGCTGGAGGGCAGCGGCCGGACCTTCGCCGAAGTCGCCGCCGAGCGGCTGGGCGAGACGGCGGAGGTCACTGCATGAGCTGGCTGGCCGATCGCATCGAGCACTGGCCGACGACCAAGCTGCTGCCCTACGTGCGCAACGCCCGCCAGCACTCGGACGAGCAGATCGCCCAGATCGCGGCCTCCATCGCGGAGTTCGGCTTCGTCAATCCCATTCTCACCGGCGCCGACGGTGTGCTGGTCGCGGGCCATGGGCGGCTTGCCGCCGCGCGCAAGCTGGGCCTGCCCACCGTGCCGGTGGTCGTGCTCGATCATCTGACGCCGACCCAGCGCCGCGCCCTGGTGCTCGCGGACAACCGGCTCGCGGAACTCGCGACCTGGGACGATGCCCTGCTGCGCATCGAACTGGAGGCGCTGCAGGACGATGGCTTCGATCTCGATCTCACCGGATTCGACGCCGATGCACTGGCAGAACTGCTGGCCGATGAGGAACCACAGATCGAGGGCCGGACGGAGGACGATGCCGCGCCCGACGTGCCCGAGGAACCCGTCTCCCGGCCGGGCGACGTCTGGCGGCTCGGGCCGCACCGCCTGGTCTGCGGCGACGCGACCACCGCCGAGGCCTACGCGCGCCTGTTTCCGGACGGCGAGCGGGCGGACATGGTCTTCACCGATCCGCCCTACAACGTCAACTACGCCAACTCGGCCCGCGACAAGCTGCGCGGCAAGCACCGCCCCATCCTCAACGATGCGCTGGGCGAAGGCTTCTACGATTTCCTCTACGACGCGCTGGCGATGATCATGGCGCACACCCGAGGCGCGATCTACGTCGCCATGTCCTCCAGCGAACTGGACACGCTGCAAGCGGCCTTCCGCGCCGCCGGCGGGCACTGGTCGACCTTCATCATCTGGGCCAAGAACACCTTCACGCTGGGCCGCGCGGACTACCAGCGCCAGTACGAGCCGATCCTCTACGGCTGGCCCGAAGGCGCGACGCGCCACTGGTGCGGCGACCGCGACCAGGGCGACGTATGGCACTTCAACAAGCCGCAGAAGAACGACCTGCACCCGACCATGAAGCCGGTGGATCTGGTCGAGCGGGCCATCCGCAACTCCAGCCGCCCCGGCGACGTGGTGCTCGACCCCTTCGGCGGCTCGGGCACGACCTTGATCGCCGCCGAGAAGGCCGGGCGCGTGGCGCGGCTGATCGAGCTCGACCCGAAGTATGCGGACGTGATCGTGCGGCGCTGGCAGGACTGGACGGGCCAGCAAGCCACCCGCGAGGCGGATGGCCTGGCCTTCGATCAGGCGGCGAGCGACTCGTCGGCGATCGCGCAGTGAATCACGAACCCGGTCAGATTGGGCAGCCCGCGCGGGATGTGCTGCCCCATCGCGACTCAGGCAAGCCGGTAGACGCGCTCGCCGCCCGGGGATTTCTCGGAGACGATCGTCAGGCCCAGCTTCTTCTTCAGCGCCCCGGCCAAGGTGCCGCGCACCGTGTGCGCCTGCCAGCCGGTGCTGTCCATGATCTGGCGGAGGGTGGCGCCTTCGGGACGCCGCAGCATCGCGATCACCTGCGCCTGCTTGCTGTGGGCGCGGGGGCGGCGGGGCTCGGCGCTGCGATGCGCATCCTGCGCCCAGGCCGCTTCGGCGGCGTTCACCGCCGCCTCCAGGTCGGCCTCGTCGCGCGCCGTCTGCGCCTGCTCGGCCCGGGCGATCACCGCATCGAGTTTCGCAACGAAGGACTGGCGCTGGGCGGTGCGGGCACCCGGGCGCGGCACGCCCAAGGCCTCGTAGCCTGCGTCGGCAACGACCCAGACCTCGCCCTGGCGGGCGATCAGGGCGCGGTTGGCCAGGCCGTCGAGCACCTTGCGGCGGGCACCGCCTTGGATGTGCTCGGGGAACCAGTCGATTCGGCCGTCGCTGTGCTCGAGCGCATGGGCCAGGATCGCGTGCTGGGCGGGGGTCAGGGTGATGGTGCTCATGGTCTGCTCCTGGATAGGGATGGATCGGCGCGAGTCAGTCTTCCCAGAGGTGCTCGCCATCGAGGCTGATCCACAGGCGCGCATCGCGCGCGGTGGCCATCTCGCGCACCGCCAAGCCGGTTTTGAGGTGGGTGCCGGTCTTGCCGGTGAAGTCGTAACGCTGGCCGTCGTGCATCACGGTCGCTGGGCCTTGCTCGTCGAACTCGATTCGGATCAGGCGGGTGCCGAGGGCGTTTCCGTTGGTGTCGGTGACCTGGGGTTGGCGGATGCGCAGGGTCATGGTCTGCTCCTTGGTGCGTGGTGATTGGGTGAGGTGATGAACGCGCTGTTCGCGTGAGAAGCCAAGCGTTCTTGCTTGGCTTCGCATTGCTCGTCAGACCTTGCGCAACACCGAGATGCCGGCCTGCGCCAGTTCGAGCGCGGCGGCGTGGAAGGCCATCTCGCCGACCCAGGGCGCAGCCCTTGCGTCGTCAAACAAGCGGTCGATGACCGGCCGGGCCTTGGCGCGCATCGCGGCGCAGGCGGCTTCGAGCTCGTCGCGGCTGGCGGCGGCCACCTCCTTGCGGCAAGTGCGCACCAGCACGGTCAGGGCGGCCTCGGCGAGCTTGGTGGCGAGAAGGTCGGGGATGTGGGGGTTCATCGGGCGTCCTTTCGATCGGGTGGTTCGGGGTGACGTGATGAACGCGCTTCTCGCCCGTGAAGCCAAGCGTTTTCTGCGGGTGTTGGCCAAGAACTGACGATGACTTGATCGAAGAGGGCCATGGGCATCTCGATTCGCGCCTACGCCCGCCACCGTGGGGTATCGGACACCGCCGTACACAAGGCCATCCGCACCGGGCGCATCACGCCCGAGGCGGACGGCACCATCGACCCAGACCGGGCCGACCGCGACTGGACCCGGAACTCCGAGCCGCCGAAGGCGGGAACGGGCTCCCGGACCGTGAAGGTGCGGGTGGCGGAGGATCCGGCCCCCAACCTCGCCACCGGCCTGCCCGCAGGCGGCACCACGCTCGTGCAGGCGCGCACGGTCAACGAGGTGGTCAAGGCGCAGACCAACAAGGTGCGGCTGGCCCGCCTCAAGGGCGAACTGGTCGATCGCCACCAGGCCATCGCGCATGTGTTCAAGCTCGCCCGTACGGAGCGCGACGCTTGGCTCAACTGGCCGGCGCGGATCTCGGCGCAGATGGCGGCCCGGCTCGGCGTGGAGGCTCACACCCTGCACGTGGCCCTGGATGCCGCCGTGCGCGAGCACCTCGCCGAGCTCGGGGAACTCAAGGTTCGGGTCGATTGATGGACGAGTTCGCCTATGAGGGCTGGGACGTCATCGAGCGCGCTTGGCGCGAGGGGCTGACGCCCGATCCGCTGCTCACCGTCTCCGAGTGGGCCGACCGGCATCGGGTGCTCTCGAGCAAGGCGTCGAGCGAGCCGGGGCGCTGGCGCACCAGCCGCACGCCTTACCTGCGCGAGATCATGGATTGCCTGTCGCCGACCTCGCCCATCGAGCGGGTGGTGTTCATGAAGGCGGCGCAACTGGGCGCCACCGAAATGGGCAGCAACTGGATCGGCTACGTGATCCACCACGCCCCCGGGCCGATGATGGCGGTGTGGCCGACGGTGGAAATGGCCAAGCGCAACTCGAAGCAGCGCATCGACCCGCTGATCGAGGAGTCGGCCGTGCTCGCCGAACGGATCGCCCCGGCGCGCAGCCGGGATTCGGGCAACACCATCCTGGCCAAGGAGTTTCGCGGCGGCGTGCTGGTCATGACCGGCGCCAACTCGGCGGTGGGCCTGCGCTCGATGCCGGTGCGGTATCTGTTCCTCGACGAGGTGGACGCCTACCCGCTCGACGTCGAGGGGGAGGGCGATGCGATCTCGCTCGCTGAGGCGCGCACGCGCACCTTTGCGCGGCGCAAGATCTTCATCGTCTCGACGCCGACGATCGCGGGCGCCTCGGCCATCGAGCGTGAGTACGAGGCCAGCGACCAGCGCCGCTACTTCGTGCCCTGCCCGCATTGCTCGCACCGGCAGTGGCTGCGCTTCGAGCAACTGCGTTGGGAGAAGGGACGGCCCGAGACGGCGGCGTATGTGTGCGAATCATGCGAGACGGCGATCGCCGAGCACCACAAGACCTGGATGCTGGAGCACGGCGAGTGGCGCGCGACGGCGGAAGGC
>NZ_KB905993.1 GCF_000381125.1 Caldimonas manganoxidans ATCC BAA-369 | reverse complement strand
ACGCCCCGAGAGGACGCCTACACGATCTTCGCGCAATCGATGGATCGAACCGGCTTCGCCCGCGGCACGCTCGCGGTGCGCGAGGGCTTGAACGCCGCCGTGCCTGCTCTCGATCCCGTCGAATGGCTCACCATGGCCGACATGATGGGCGCGATGGACCACGGCGCGATGGGGCATGGCGGCTCGGCCATGGGCGCGATGGACCACGGCGCGATGGGCCACGACATGCCGGGCATGAAGCACGACATGTCCGGCATGAACCATGGCGCGATGGCCATGGATCACGGCCAGCACGCGATGCATGGCATGACAGGCGGCGCGATGGCCAAGCCCAGCGCCACGGTCCGTCACGCACGCACGGAATACGGCCCAAGCACGGATATGCGGGTGGACATGCCGCGCACCAATCTTGACGATCCGGGCATTGGCCTGCGCAACAACGGCCGGCGCGTGCTGACGCTGGCCGACCTCAAAACGATCGGCGGCCCTCTCGATCCTCGCGGGGCCGAGCGCGAGATCGAGCTGCACCTCACCGGCAACATGGAGCGCTATACCTGGTCGCTCGACGGCCTCGAGTTCGGCAAGAGCACGCCGGTGCATCTGAAGTATGGCGAGCGGGTGCGCATCATCCTGCACAACGACACGATGATGACGCACCCGATGCATTTGCATGGGCTGTGGAGCGAGGTGGAAACACCCGACGGGCAGTTCCTGGTGCGTCGCCACACCATCCCGGTGCAGCCCGCGCAGCGCGTCAGCTTCCTCGTGACCGCCGACGCCCTGGGGCGTTGGGCCTGGCACTGCCACCTGATGTTGCACATGGACATGGGCATGTTCCGTGTGGTGGTCGTGTCATGAAACTCATCAAAGAAAGATTCGCCATGAAACCCGGTTCTCTCTTCACTGCGGCGCTGGTGTTGCTCGGTGCGGCACCCGTCTGGGCGCAAACACCGATGGAAGGCGGCCATGCCGGGCACCCGCGCACGGCTCCATCCCCAACGCGAGCCGAATCGAGCGCGAGCACCACCATGGACCACGGCAGCATGAACATGCAAGGCGGAGCCGCCCCCGCCGATGCCCGCGATCCGCACGCGTATGCCAATGGCTTGACCTTGGAGTCGGGCCCGTACGCATTTCCTGGGCCACGGCAACTGCGGCTGTCCGATGAACATGCGTTTGGCAGCGTGCTCCTCGATCGCCTGGAGCGCGTCGACACGAAGGACGGCAACGCCACCGCCTATGAGGCGCAAGCCTGGTTCGGCGGCACCTACGACCGCCTGGTCCTCAAGGCCGAAGGGGACGTCGCCGACGGCAAACTGGAGGAGGCACGCACCGAGGTCCTTTGGGGCCACGCGGTGGCTCCGTTCTGGGACACCCAACTCGGGGTGCGGCAGGACAGCGGCGCCGGCCCTGACCGGACTTGGCTCGCTGTGGGCATCCAAGGGCTCGCCCCGTACTGGTTCGACGTCGATGCCACGGCCTACGTCGGCGGCGCGGGACGCACGGCACTGCGCCTGTCGGGCGAGTACGAGCTCCTGCTCACCCAGCGCCTGATTCTGCAGCCCCGCATGGAAGTCAATCTGTATGGCCGGCGCGATGAAGCGCGTGGCCTGGGAAGTGGGCTGGCCGATGCCACCACAGGGCTGCGCCTGCGTTACGAATTCTCGCGCCAGTTCGCGCCCTATGTCGGCGTCGAATGGGCGGGCAAGTTTGGACAGACGGCGGATTTTGCGCGCGCCGAAGGGCAGCGCACCCGGCAAACGCGGTATGTGGCGGGCGTGCGCCTGTGGTTCTAGCAGCGCCCACGCACAACCACGATCTCATTCACGAATCCCATCAGGAGCATCCAATGATGAAGAAAACCTTGAGCGTTTTGGCGCTGAGCGCGTTGCCTGTGTTGGCGCTGGCCGCCGGCAATCATCAGGGCGGCCATGGCATGGCCGGGCACGACATGCAAGGCATGCACGGTTCGATGCACGGTGGCGCATCACACTCCAACGTCGGCAAACCAGGCGATCCCGCCAAGGTCGACCGCACCATCGAGGTGGTCATGGACGACTCGATGCGGTTCACGCCCGCCACCATCACGGTCAAAAAGGGCGAGACGATCCGCTTCTTTGTCAAAAACGCGGGCAAGGTGCCGCATGAAATGGTGGTCGGCTCCTTGCAGGAGCTCAAAGAACACGCCGAGATGATGCGCAAGATGCCCCAGATGCAGCATGCCGAGCCGAACATGGTGACGCTCCAGCCTGGCCAGCGCGGCGGGCTGGTTTGGCAGTTCGATCAGCCCGGTACGGTGGACTTCGCCTGCCTCATCCCCGGCCATATGGAAGCGGGCATGGTGGGCAAGATCGTCGTCGAATAAGCAGCGTCACCGGGGGTCCTTGTCATGCACCAAACCGTTGATCAACCGTTCCCCCGGCGGCGCAGGCTGCTGCTGGCGGTGCTTGCGCTGAGTCTTCCCTCCCTGGCACCAGCCGCCGCACCGCAGACGCTTGCCGTGCAGGTGTGGAAGGACCCGAACTGTGGGTGTTGCAAGGACTGGATTGCCCACCTGGAGAAAAGCGGATTCCGCGTGAGTGCCGTCGACCAGGGCAACGGCGCAGCCCGCGCTCGCCTCGGGATGCCGCAGAAATTCGGTTCCTGCCATACGGCCCTGATCCAGGGCTATGTGATCGAAGGCCACGTACCCGCCACGGACATCCAGCGGCTGCTCAAGGAAAAGCCCCAAGCCCTGGGCTTGGCGGTGCCGGGCATGCCCATTGGTTCACCCGGCATGGACGGGCCGGTGTATGGCGGCCGACGTGATGCCTACCAGGTCTTGCTGGTTGGGAAAGACGGGTCGGCACAAGTGTTCAGTTCCCATCCATGAAGAAACCCCTCACCCGGCGATGAGCGCGACGCATCATGATCACCACCCCGACACGCGTGGCTCGTCCGGCCTGAGCCGGCGTGTCAGGATCGCGTTGCTGATGGTTGCCCTCATCGGCGGCTTCTACCTGCTGCGCGAGCACTGGATCCATGTCGCAGGCAATTGGGTATACCTGTTGCTGCTGGCGTGCCCGCTGATGCACCTGCTGCATGGCCACGGTGGCGATGGCGGGCATGGTGCGCCGCCCGACAAACCCGCCAACAGGGAGGCGTGAAGTCATGGACCTGCGATCAGACCACGAACACCGCCGACACGCCCATGACCACCCGAGCGCACTGCAGTGGGCCGAAGGTCTGAAGGACCCTGTCTGCGGCATGGACGTTACCGCGCAGTCCGAGCACCACGTCGAGCACGCAGGCCGACTCTTTTACTTCTGCAGCGCCAAGTGCCGGGCGAAGTTCGTCGCCGAGCCGGCGCGCTATGCCTACAGCGGCCATGAGCCTTCGTCTGTCGAAGCGCCGGCGCTGGCGGCAGGCACGATCTACACCTGCCCCATGCACCCCGAGATCCGGCAGGATCACCCCGGCTATTGTCCGAAGTGCGGCATGGCGCTGGAGCCGGTGCTGCCGGATCTCGAAGGAGAAGAGAGTCCCGAGCTGCGCGATTTCCAGCGCCGCTTCTGGTGCACCCTGCCGCTGACCGTCATGGTCACTGTGCTGGCCATGTTCGGCCACCAGTTGCATTGGTTCGAGGCGCGCACACAGACCTGGATCGAACTCGTTCTGTCCCTGCCCATCGTCCTGTGGGCGGGCTGGCCGTTCTTCGTGCGCGGCTGGCAGTCCGTGGTCCATCGCAGCCCGAACATGTGGACCCTGATCGGGCTGGGCACCGGGGCGGCGTTCGTCTACAGCGTGGCGGCGACCGTGGCCCCACAACTGTTCCCGGACTCGTTCGTGTCCATGGGACGGGTCGCGGTGTACTTCGAGGCGGCGGCGGTGATCATTTCCCTGACCCTGCTGGGGCAGGTACTGGAACTCAAGGCGCGTTCGCAGACCTCGGCCGCCATCAAGTCCTTGCTCGGACTGGCCCCCAAGACCGCCCGGCGCCTTCGCGACGATGGCACGGAAGAGGACGTGCCCCTGACGCACATCCATGTCGGCGATCGACTGCGCATTCGACCCGGCGAAAAGGTTCCGGTCGATGGCACCGTCCTCGAGGGCCGCAGCGCCGTGGACGAATCGATGCTGACGGGCGAGCCCCTGCCCGTGACCAAGCAGGCAGGCGACAAGGTCATCGGCGCGACACTCAATACCAGTGGCGCGCTCGTCATGGTCGCCGAACGTGTCGGCGCGGCGACCATGCTGTCCCAGATCGTGCAAATGGTGGCGCAGGCGCAGCGGTCCAAGGCGCCGATGCAGCGCATGGCCGATGTCGTGGCGGGCTATTTCGTGGTCGCGACGGTGTCCATCGCCGTGCTGACCTTTTTTGCCTGGGGCCTGTTCGGGCCGGAACCGCGCTGGGTTTTTGGCCTCATCAACGCCGTGGCTGTGCTGATCATCGCCTGCCCCTGCGCGCTGGGCTTGGCCACGCCCATGTCGATCATGGTGGCGACCGGGCGAGGGGCTACGCAGGGGGTGCTGTTTCGCGATGCCGCCGCGATCGAGAAAATGCGCCAGGTCGATACCCTGATCGTCGACAAGACCGGCACCTTGACCGAAGGCCGGCCGCGCTATCAGACGACGATCGCAGCCGAAGGCTTCACCGCCGACGAGGCCTTGCGACTGGCTGCCAGCCTCGACCAGGGCAGCGAGCACCCGTTGGCCGAAGCCATCGTCTCGGCCGCGCGCGAGCAAGGCCTGGCGCTCTCACGCGCCGAGGAGTTCGACTCGCACTCAGGCATCGGCGTGCGCGGGCGCGTCGATGGACATGCCGTGGCACTGGGCAACACGGCCCTGATGGAACAGCTCGGTGTGGACGTGCGGCCATTGGCCGAGCGGGCGGAGGCGCTGCGCACCGAGGGGGCCAGCGTCATGTATCTGGCCGTCGATCACGCGCTCGCCGCAGTCCTGGCCGTCGCCGACCCGGTGAAGAAGACCACACCGCAAGCGCTGGCGTCGTTGCGCGCGGAGGGCTTGCGCGTCGTCATGGCCACGGGCGACGGTCTGACCACGGCCAAGGCCGTGGCGGCGCGCTTGGGCATCGATGAGGTGCATGGCGAGGTCAAGCCCGCCGACAAACTGCAACTGGTGGAGCGGCTGCAGCGCGAGGGGCGTATCGTTGCGATGGCTGGTGACGGCATCAATGATGCCCCGGCCTTGGCAAAGGCCGACGTCGGTATCGCCATGGGCACCGGCACCGACGTGGCGATGAACAGCGCACAGATCACGCTCGTCAAGGGTGACCTGCGCGGTATTGCGGTGGCGCGCGCCTTGTCAGTGGCCACGGTCCGCAACATGAAGCAGAACCTGATGTTCGCCTTTCTCTACAACGCACTGGGCATTCCCATTGCGGCCGGCGTGCTGTATCCGCTCACCGGTTGGCTGCTTTCACCGTTGATCGCCGCCCTGGCGATGAGTTTCAGCTCCGCATCGGTGATCGGCAATGCGCTGCGTTTGCGCGGCG
>NZ_KB905992.1 GCF_000381125.1 Caldimonas manganoxidans ATCC BAA-369 | reverse complement strand
CGGGCCTGGCGCCCCAGCCACACTGCCAGGGCTTCCTGCGCGTGCCCGTCGAGCACGAGCCGGCCTTCAACCCCGACGCAGGACCGGCCAGCCGCCAGGCGCTGCTGTTCACGCTGCGCGCCATCGTGCGCATCGCCCAGCGCGTGCGCGAGTCGTCCCGCATGATGTACAAGGACTTTTGATGAGACCGGACCGACGCCGCTGGATCCTGGGGGCGCTGTGCGCGCCCTGGGTCCTGTCATCAACCGCTTGCTCCCCCCGCACCCCTGCCATGACCCCTGAAGAAGCCCATCTCGTCCACAAACTCACCGCGCGCATGCGCACGCGCTGCATAGGCCGGCACCTGATCGACTTGCCCGAGGCGTTTGAGCTCAACCCGGTGGATCGGGTGGAGATCGAAGGCGTGGAAGTGAGCATCCGGCCGCTGCCGCGTCCAGTCTTCGACTACCAGTTGGAGCGCAGGACCGAGGCGTTGCGCAACGAGGTCGTCGGGATCGAAAAGATTCCTTCATTGATGGATGTTCGAGACGTGCCGGAAGGTGTTGGCAAGATTTTCAACCGTGCAGACAACTATGCCTTTGCGCGTGTTTGGGAGTTGATGGTTTGGCAGAATGGGTTCTTGATTAACGCATCAGTGAAGGCCTTCGACTATTCGTTGGACAAGCCATTAGGCAATGAACCTACCGATTCCTCCGACGTCGAAGAAAAGTACACCCACCTGCTCAACGTGTACCGCCGAGTGCGCGGCCGGCGCGACGAGGAGATCCCCAGCGAGCCGGGGGACTGCTTTGCTCATGGCTTGTGGACAGGGGCGCAGGCCGAAGCGGCTGAGTTCTACGTGAACTATCACCTCAAGGATGCGCCGGATGTGTTCTTGCAAGTCAGCAGCATCAGCGGTGACGGAAATGTGCCGCGTCCCGACACTGGTTTGATGCAAAGAAGATCGCAGATCGAGCGGGACTCGCGTCGATCAGGCATCGATATTTTGAGGTTTTCAGCACGCGCAATTGGCAATGATGGCTACGAGGAATACGTCTGTAGGGAGCCGGCCAAAGTCACATCGGCCCGAGTTCCAGGCCACACAGCCATCGTTCAGACGGACCAATCGCTTCAGGGCTTCGAACGCCCATTTCTGACCATCGAGTTCTACAACGGCCACTACATCCCCTCGCCGCCGCGCAGCCTGGAGGAAAAGGCCAAGATTCCGGATCTGACGCGCGCCACCCTGAGCGAAGGCCAGGTGCTGGCGCTGTGGGATGCGATCACGGCCACGCTGCGGCCGCGGCCCGGGGCGCTGTAGGACCAAAGCAACGGCGTGCTGCCGAGCACTTGCGGCCAAGCGACCCACGAACCAGCTGGCGACCCCGCACCGACGGTCTGACGCTGCTCAAGCAGGCCCCTTGCCCACCCGCGTGCGGGGCACCGTCACGCCCCCGCTGGCCGCAGGCGCAAGACGATGCCGAGTCCCGCCCCACCGGCGCCGGCCTCACGCTGATCGCCACCCAAGGTGACGTGCAACTGCAAGCCCACAGCGCCCACGCCCATATCGACTGGGCGGCGGCCAGGAAGATCAGATCACCCTGGCCACCGCAGGCGGCGCGCGCCTCACCCTGCAAGCCTCCGGCATCACCGTGGAATGCCCCGGCACGATCCGGGTGCGGGCCACGCAGAACCGGCAGCGCGTGACGGTGTGGGAGGCGGTTGTCTTTGCACCAGAGCAGTCGTTGTTACGCAACCATGGGATTGCCATGAACAAGATGCTGCGCACCTACGGCATCGACACGCCGCTGCGGCAGGCCTGCTTCTTTGGCAACGCGATCCAGGAGACGGGCTGGCTGCGCAATCTGGCGGAGACCGGGGGCAATGGGCTGTGGTACGCGCCCTGGTATGGCCGGGGCCTCCTGCAACTGACCGGCCCGGGCCACTACTGCGAGTACTGGCGTTGGCGCGGGCGCCACGTGCCACAGGACTTGCAGCGTGCGTTGGAGCAAGCCTACGACGCCACCTACCGGCTGCCTGGGGCACAGCGCACCAGTGAACGATTGAGAGATGCCCACTTTGCGCAGTTGACGCAGGAAATGGTCATTTGGCGTCGATCGGTGGAGGGGGGTGATGCTCAAGCCCCGGTCTCCGATGATCTCTACGCCCCAGCAGACAGCGCTGGCTTCTACTGGCTCAAGACGGGCATGGCGCGCTATGCGGACGAGGAACACGCCGTAGAGCGCCAAGCTGTACACACGACACAGGGCGTGAGGGTGTACTACCGCAGCCCGGCCTTCTGGCGTGCCAGCGCCGCGGTAAACCTGCCAGCAGCGGTGAACCGTCTTTACAGCCCAGCGTTGAACGGTTTTGATTCACGCTGCTGTGCCTATGGCGTGGCCTTGGCGGTACTGACCGAATTGAGACTGCCCGACGAGCGCGGGCTCGCCACACTGTGGTACCCCGAGGGTTATACGAGGAGAAGATGGTGGTAAAGCGATGGATGGTGGCCGCATGCACGGTGCTTGCCACCAGTGCCGCGACGGCCGATGTGAGACCCGCCCCCCAGGAGCCCACCAAGACCGCGGTGCTGGACATGGGGCCAGGGTGTCGGATCCAGCTTCAGGTGCCGCAGAAGGCAGGCTACGGAGGCATTCCACCCGAAAGCGGGTTTCCCGGACGAGGCGGTATCACCATCGAGAACCCCCTCAATCTGAAACGCAAGACGTACATCGAGCCGCTTTATTTACGATTCTTTTGTTATGACGCCGATCCGCAGGCGCTCAGCAAAGGCTTGCCGGTGCGGTTCGACCCTCATGCAAATGTCTGGCGTCGTGACATGCAAAATTTGTATGAAAGCAACGGCTTCGAGCTAGACGATGACTTTAAGAAGACGCTGGAAAGAGGTGTGCGTTTTTACGAACTGAGATCGGTGAACGCCAGCGGCTTTGCAGTGACTCAAGATGACGTGATCGGGGATGAAAACAAGCGGCGTCGGGTGTTGGACTATTGCTTGTTTCACGACAAGAAAGCCGTTTGCAGCAGCTTCGATACCCGGATGGGCTATGTGCCCGACATCCGTCGCAACCCGAAGAATGACCTGACACCTTATGCACTGAAGATCCTGCGCAGCATCGAGTTCATCGACGACGCGACCACCCCGGCCGCGCCGGCGGCGTCGCAGTGAATCGGCGGGGTGCTGTGGCGAAGACTTCTTCGTGCCCGTGATGGTGCCGCCTGCCAGCAGCGGTGAACCGTCTGTACAGCCCGGTGCTCAACGGCTTTGATTCACGCTGCTGCGCCTATGGCGTGGCCTTGGCGGTACTGACCGAATTGAGGCTGCCCGACGAGCGCGGGCTCGCCACACTGTGGTACCCCGAGGGTTATACGAGGAGAAGATGGTGGTGAAGCGATGGATGGTGGCCGCATGCACGGTGCTTGCCACCAGTGCCGCGACGGCCGATGTGAGACCCGCCCCCCAGGAGCCCACCAAAACAGCGGTGCTGGACATGGGGCCAGGGTGTCGGATCAAGCTTCAGGTGCCATCTGTGGCTGAGTATGGGGCCGTTGGGCCCAAGCCCGGTTATGAGGGGGAAGGTGGCATCACCATCGAGAACCCCCTCAACCTCAAACGCAAGACGTACATCGAGCCGCTTTATTTACGGTTCTTTTGTCACGATGCTGATGTAGAAGCTCTTTCACGAGGAAGGCCACTCGGTGGGTTGATGCGGATTGCTGCTTCTGGAACTCGTCCTTGAACTGTTTCGGCGTCCGGTATCCAAGGCTCGAGTGCGGCCGATCCTCGTTGTAGTGGCGTCGCCACGTCTCGATGATCGCCCGGGCCTCGATCCGGTTCCGGAACCATTCCATGTTGAGGCACTCGTCCCGGAACTTTCCGTTCAAGCTCTCGGCCGTGCCATTCTGCCAGGGCTTGCCCGGGTCGATCAGCGCGGTCTCGATGCCCGCTTTCTGCAGCCACTTCAGGATGGCATGGCTGACGAACTCGGGGCCATTGTCCGACCTCAGGTAGCGCGGTGCGCCGTGCAAGCTCACCAGACGCGAGAGAACATCGATGACCCGGCTGGAACGGATGCTGCCCTGGACCTCGATGGCCAAGGCCTCATGCGTCCACTCCTCGGTGACGACCAGGCACTTCAGTGGCTGGCCGTTGGCGCAGGCGTCGAAGACGAAGTCGTAGGCCCAGACCTGATTCGATCCCATCGCCGGCACGGGACGGGGCCAGGAAGCCGACACCCGCCACCGGGTCCGCTTCTTCGGCACCTGCAGCTTGGCCTGCCACCAGAGCCGCAGCATGCGATCCCAGCCGATCTGAATGCCTTCCCGCTCCAGGTAGACATGGATGCGCCGGTAGCCGAACCGAGGGTACAGCGCGGCGTAGTGCCGCATCCGCTCGAGCACCGGGGCGTCCTTCTGGGGCATTTGGGCCTCATAGCCCAAAAGCCCAACGTCGAGCGCGACACGCCCAGCAGCGAGCAGGCCCGCCGGGCGCTGATGCCACGTTCGACCATTTTCGGAACCAGTGCGCGCCGTTGCGGCGCGCTCACCACTTTTTTGCGGTGATCTCCTTCATGACCTCGATCTCGAGGTCGCGTTCGACCAGCAGCTTCTTCAGTCGGGCATTTTCCTGCGGCAGGGTGCGCAGTTGCTTCACGTCCGCCGCCTCCAGTTGCCCGTAGCGCTTGCGCCACAGGTACAGGGTCTGCTCGCTGACGCCGTGCTTCTTGGCCACTTCTGCCACGGGGGACCGGTCGGCCTCCCGAAGGATCTTGACCATCTGCTCTTCGGTGAATCGGGACTTGGCGCTGGCGGCTCCTCGTCTTCGTCGGGAGCCATCCTCTCAACTTTCAACTGGACCGAAAATCGCCCGGCAGGTCACCGGCGCTTCTCGTCGGGGCCGTGAGATGGATTTTTGCAGGGGCGACTCGATAGGGATCAGGCATCCAACGTCGGGTGGCAACCGAGGCGACAGAGCCAGCGATCCGGGTGGCGACCCGCACCGCCCACGGCACGGCGACGGTCCTCATGTTCAGACGAGACGGGCGCCGCGCAAACGCAGCGCATTGCCGATCACCGATGCGGAGCTGAAACTCATCGCCAGGGCGGCGATCAACGGTGAAAGCAGCCAACCGGTGAGCGGATACAGCACGCCGGCCGCAATGGGAATGCCCAGTGCGTTGTAGAGAAAGGCGAACATCAGGTTCTGCTTCATGTTGCGGACCGTGGCCACTGACAAGGCGCGCGCCACCGCAATACCGCGCAGGTCACCCTTGACGAGCGTGATCTGTGCGCTGTTCATCGCCACGTCGGTGCCGGTGCCCATGGCGATACCGACGTCGGCCTTTGCCAAGGCCGGGGCATCATTGATGCCGTCACCAGCCATCGCAACGATACGCCCCTCGCGCTGCAGCCGCTCCACCAGTTGCAGTTTGTCGGCGGGCTTGACCTCGCCATGCACCTCATCGATGCCCAAGCGCGCCGCCACGGCCTTGGCCGTGGTCAGACCGTCGCCCGTGGCCATGACGACGCGCAAGCCCTCCGCGCGCAACGACGCCAGCGCTTGCGGTGTGGTCTTCTTCACCGGGTCGGCGACGGCCAGGACTGCGGCGAGC
>NZ_KB905991.1 GCF_000381125.1 Caldimonas manganoxidans ATCC BAA-369 | reverse complement strand
GCTCGCCGCAGTCCTGGCCGTCGCCGACCCGGTGAAGAAGACCACACCGCAAGCGCTGGCGTCGTTGCGCGCGGAGGGCTTGCGCGTCGTCATGGCCACGGGCGACGGTCTGACCACGGCCAAGGCCGTGGCGGCGCGCTTGGGCATCGATGAGGTGCATGGCGAGGTCAAGCCCGCCGACAAACTGCAACTGGTGGAGCGGCTGCAGCGCGAGGGGCGTATCGTTGCGATGGCTGGTGACGGCATCAATGATGCCCCGGCCTTGGCAAAGGCCGACGTCGGTATCGCCATGGGCACCGGCACCGACGTGGCGATGAACAGCGCACAGATCACGCTCGTCAAGGGTGACCTGCGCGGTATTGCGGTGGCGCGCGCCTTGTCAGTGGCCACGGTCCGCAACATGAAGCAGAACCTGATGTTCGCCTTTCTCTACAACGCACTGGGCATTCCCATTGCGGCCGGCGTGCTGTATCCGCTCACCGGTTGGCTGCTTTCACCGTTGATCGCCGCCCTGGCGATGAGTTTCAGCTCCGCATCGGTGATCGGCAATGCGCTGCGTTTGCGCGGCGTCCGTCTTGTCTGAACACGAGGATCGTCGCGCGTGCCGTGGTGGGTGCTGGTTGCACTCCCAGATCGCTGGGTCTGTCGTATCGGTTGCCACCCGACGTTGGACACCTGATCCCTATCGAGGCCTGGAATGCTCTCGACCACGGCACCTGAGCCGCCTCACACCGATACCGCACTTGGCGCCCAGTCGGCATCGCCATAAGCACTTGCACCGATGTGGCGATGAGTCCGCGCCCCGCCTTGGTGAGCAGGAATGCATTGAGATTGGCACACGATTAATCCCGATCCCATCCCGAATGGAATCTGACATATACGTAACGGCCGTCTCATCTTCCCGTCAGCGGTGGCTTCGCAGAATACATACTGTGCAGTCGCACAAGGCATTGACAGAAATGCCTTCACGTTTGATTGAAAGGAGTGTAGAGATGAAAGCCAGGATTACCGCTGTTGTCGCCGCCACCGTGCTGAGCGCCATCGTAACCCCATCGTTCGCTGGTGACGCGGCAGCGGCCAGCGCCAAGAAAATGTTCCTCCTCAAGGACGGTGGAACCCTGTATGTATTCGAGGACGGCAAGACGGCGCTGGAAGACAAGTTCGGACGGGCTATCAACCTGAAAGAGGGGCAATCGCTCGAAACGGTCGATGGCCAGAAGATTACAGCCAACGGCAACGAGGTCGCTCGACTCGATGGTCTTCTCCGTCAGGGTCATTCCGGCGGTTGACTACTCGATTCAATTCGTGAACTGCACGCCAGCGGATGTCGGGCCAACTCGTTGACCAACACGCGCTGGCGGGCCATCGGTCATAGCTGGGGCTAACCACTCGATGGTAGGCTGCGACGCTACCGGTCAATCGGCGCCGCACAAGGTGAGAGTCCGCCCTGCACTGACTGACCGGCGTTCATTGCCGAGGCCATTGCGTCCACAACAACCCGCAGGATTGCCCGGGATTGCTCAATCGTTGAGAGAGTGGGTTGGATTCCGGTCGCGTCTGCACCACCACTTTTCAGCGCCCAACCCTCTCCGGTTGGGCGTTTTCGTTTGCGAGCCCCCGCCGCGGCGCGGGGTTCAGGCCGGTTCTGCGTGTGCTGCGTCCCATTGCCGGGGGCGCCTGAATGGGGCAGGTTCGACTCTGATCCGCCCTCTCTTCTCTCAAAACCTGCGCCAACTTCCTCGCCGGAGCGCACGCAGAAGGCCTTGCGCGTCAATGACCTGTGTATGCGTCGTTGCGGGAGGTTGCCCGGCACGCTTGGTGATGCAAAGCCTCATGTGAACCGAGAGTCGCCAGAGTCGCACTAACGCCGCCGTCCCGCCTTGGCAGGGGCAACGAAGAGGTTGAAGCAGAAAACGTGGACTGTGACCTCCCGTCCGGCATCTTCGCGGGATCGAAACACGAAGCGCCACTCGCCGGCAGGCTGTCCCGACTTTTCCCGCAAGAAGTTCGAGTGGGCTCTCAACGAGGCCGTGATCGTCTCCTGTATGCCTGCAAATCCAGCGACCCCCTTGTTGAAGAGTACGAGCGATGCTTTGCAGTCGCGCCATGTCAGGTAATCCAGCAATTGCTCAAGCGCGCTTACCAGCACTTGTTCGCCTCCCCACAGCTTGCACTCGGCCACGAACGCTGAACGGGTTTCTTCTTCTATACGGATATCGGTCTTGCCGTAGTGACGGAAGACCTCTCCGGCAGCGCGTCCTTGATAAACGCTGTTCAGGCTAGCCAAGAGAATGTCTCTCAGGCCCTCTTCACCAAGCGCCTGATACGTCTGGGGCGTACCTTCAAAGGTTGCCCCCATGTGGCGAATGTTGGCGAGGATCGCCTCATACAGATCGTCGGCTATTGCTGGTTCTGGTTTGAACCCCGCCACCGGCACTTTGGGCAGCTGGATCTGTTTTCGCGGGCTTACGTCAACGGGCTTGTATTCCGGCATCCCCGGCTTGCGCACCAGAGGGATGTCGAACGCAGAAACCAGTCCGTGTAGCTTGGAGATCTGATCTCGGCGGTACGCAACCGCCTCCTGTACCGCTTTGGGCAAAGAGGCGTTGTACCTCTGAATCTGGTTCGATTGCGTAGCGATGCTTTGACGAATGCTGGCCAACGTGCTCTCCAGTTGCTGTTTGAACCAAGTCTGTTCTGTCTGACTGGTATTGGCGAAGGACAGCGTCAGCAGCTTTCGTCTCGCGTCGATATCACCACGAGGTGGATTCAAGCTGAAGGTGCTAGGCCGAAGTCGCCAAAGATCGTGGTCGCCAGAAAATGGGACGTAGAACTTCAGCAAGTGACCGTCGGCCATGACGGGGCGACCATCAAGCGATCCACCGTACTCAAAGCGGTGCGTTACGTCGATTTTTGTCTCTGCATGCTCCATCGTCATCTTGTCTTCGTGCAGCACCAGTGGGGCGACTGCTAATTGGGCCACGATGTGCTCGCAAAGCGTGTCCGTGCTTGTTGCCAAGAATTGCTCTCGGGGTATGGCCTCGACCAACTCGCGGATACGACACTTATTCGCATCCAGTACCCCTGCAAGGTCGCCCTCTGAAAAGAGGTAGTTGCGGTCGCTTCGATACATGTCGACTCCTTTTACTGCTCCGCGTGCTCATCTGAGCACGGCATCCAATACAGTCCCTCTCGTCTCCTCTTGGAAACAAGCGTGTCGTAGGCGTGTTTCGCTCCCGCAGCATCCGCCTTGTGTTTATCTCTGGCCTTAACCTTGAACACGTCGACCAACTTGTCACTATCAAGGCCGGCACGCTGCATGATGCGCTCTGCCGTGGCGGGCTCGCCCTTCAAAGACCAAAGGGATTTGAACACTTTCGTCTGACCATCGGTGAGCCGGATTGGCCCGTCCGGCCAGTCGGGCAGCGTGACCCAGCGGAAATCCGCCGAGAAAGGCCCCTTCACCGGCGTCCTTGGATCGCTGGCCTGTGCTGCCGGCGGCTCTCCCGTCGGGGCGATGAACGAGATGCCGCCTCCGTAGAAGGCGAAGCGATCCTCCAGAGCCAACCACTCCACGCCCGGGCCGAAGGGCGCCCCGTGCGTCTCGCGCGGCTTCGGCGTGATGACGCGGATCGGCCCGCCTGCGACCCGCACCCGCTCCAGCAGGGCCGGCTCGCGCCATAGCCGGATCAGATCGCGCGCCAACAGGACTGGCGAGCGCCGGGAATCGCCAAGGCGCCACACGCCATCGCCGAGGGCGTCGATGCCGTCGCGGCTCTCGATCGAAAGCGCCAGCCGCAGCTTTCGGCGCAGCCAGTCCTCGTCCAACCTCAACGCGACCGCGTCGTCGGCCGCGACGGCCACCGGCCCGCACTCCGGGCAATGGCACGTGCGGCCGCCGCGACCGTCACCCCAGACCTGCGCCCGGTGCTGGTGGCAGTAGGGGCACAGCACGAACCGCTGGTCCAGGGCCGTGGGCTTCACCGCCTGCCCGAGGGCCGGCAAGGCGGCGCTCTCGCGGGGAGAGAGCGCGGCTCGAAGGATGGGCGTGCCGCCCGCGAACAAGCGGCACACCAAGGCCCAGGCGTCGTGCGTGGCCACCGATCAGTCCTCGCCAATCGAGGAGGGATGCGGCTCAGGATTGGCAGTTCCCGCTTCCGGCGGCGCTTCCCGGACGTTCAGCGTCTGCCCGGGCTGCAAGATGCCCAGCGAGACCAGGTAGCCCTCCAACTGCGCCTGCAACGCGGCATCGAACTTGTGCAGGTTCAGCCGTCCGCGACGCGTCACCTCCACCGTGACGACCTTGGAACGCGCCTTTCCGGGTTCGGGCGGGTAGTACAGGTTGATGCGTGCCGCCGTGATCAACCAGCCGCGGGCCAGCGGGTCCTCACCAGGGAACTCCTCGCGCAGCAGTTCGGTGACGCAGCGCTGCTCGCTGGAGGCCATCGCCGTGCAATCGAGCTTCAGTGCCGTGCTCGGGCTCAACACCGAGATGGACTTGACCTGCAGCGCCACGAAACCGTCCGCCACGGCCTGCGGCACGTCGAAGCCCAGGCGCAAGACCGACAGGTCCAGCGTCGGCGGCTTGATGCGGTGCGCGTCCACCTTGACGCCCAGCAGGTGCTCGGCGAAGGCGTCCACGAGCATCTGGTGGTACTTGGCGCCACCGCGCACGAGGGTGCGAACGACCCCGGTGGCGACGGCGTACTCCAACACCATGTGGATGTTCGGGTTGCCGACGCGACGGGTGAGATGGGCGCCCTCGAACTCCAGGCGCAGCATGGCCAGGTCCTTGACGTGGACCGTCAGCAGGAACACGCCGGGGCTGCGTTCCACCAGGTAAGCCACGCTGCCGTCGCCGCACTGCAGTTCGCGCTGATAGAAGGCCGAGATGGCCTGGCGCAGCGCGGTCAGTGCGGCATCCGAGGTGTTCGGCCGGCGCTTCACGCCGAGGTCGTGCTGCTGGGCTTGCGATCCGTGGCGCTCCAGGTAGTCGAACTCACAGGCCCGCTCGAACAGCGCCGGGTGGCGGGCATACAGCCAGAAGGAGCGGTGGGTGTCGCTCCGGCATCCCACCAGGCCCAGCAGCGCGGCGCCGTCCCCGGCGGCGGCCTGGAACATCGCCTGCTTGCCGGCCGGGTCGGCCAACTGGACGCTGGCCATGAGGTTGCCGATCAGACGGTCGCGGGCGGCGACGTCGGGCCAGGCCCGAACGGCCTCCACCAGTGCCTGCGAGGTGCGCGGCGTGTCCTCCCAGTCGAAATCGGCGGCCACGGGCAGGCCGTGCGAGGCCAGGAAAGTGCTGAGGGTCGCGTCCACCGGCAGTTCGAGCAGCACGTCGACGAAGGTCTTCTTCATCTTCTCGGTCCTTTCCGCAAGAGGTGTCGAGGGCTGCGGACCGATGGATCGGGCACGCGGGCCGGCGACGGGGTTACCGAACGGGGATCTCGCCAGAGTAAAGCAGCGAGATACAGCGCGATTGTGTCCCGCCCAATTCCGCTTGTCAATCATCGCGGCACGTCTGGCGCTTTTTGGTATTTCGCAGCTATACTTGCAGTCTGTTTTCCTACACTGACAGTCGATTCGAGACAGGACATCGCCATGGCTTCCA
>NZ_KB905990.1 GCF_000381125.1 Caldimonas manganoxidans ATCC BAA-369 | reverse complement strand
GCGCTCAGCGGCGTGCAAAGCCGCGAGCTGGGCAGCGGCCGGGGAGGCAACCGGCTCGTCTTCGACGACAGCGCGGGCCAGCTGCGCGTGCAAGCGGCCAGCAGCGCGCAGGCCAGCTGGCTCAGCCTGGGCCACCTGGTGCACCAAGCCGGCAACCGGCGCGGCAGCGCCCGCGGCTTGGGCCTGGAGCTGCGCAGCGACGCCTACGGCGCGCTGCGCGGCGCGCGCGGACTGCTGCTGAGCAGCTACGGCCAAGCCCCTGAGCAGCCCGCCGGCGACCCCAGCGCTGGCTTGGCGCTGCTGCACCAAGCGCTCACCCAGGCCCAGCGGCTGGACCATGCCAGCGGCCGTCACCGCACCGCCGCCCTCAGCGCCACGCAAGACGCCTTGCAACAGCTGCAGCGCAGCCTGCAAGGCCAAGTCGGCACCGACTGGCCGGCGCAAGCAACCGATGCGCCGCCATCGGGCCACACACTGCCCCACAGCGCCACGCCCGTGCTGCAAGCCCAAGCGCGCGCGCAGCAGATCTGGGTGGCCGGCCAAGACCTGGTGGCCAGCGCCCAGCACAGCATGCACCTGGGCGCCGGGCAAGACCACAGCCAGCACAGCGGCGGGGCCTGGCGGGTGCACAGCGGCCAGGCGTTGAGCGTGCTGGCCGGCGCAGCAGCGCTGCCACAGCAGCCCGGCGGGCTGCACCTGCTGGCCGCCCAAGGCCCCATCGAACTGCAAGCCCACAGCGACCGCCTGGAAATCGCTGCCCAAGAGGCGCTGGACATCCAGAGCCAGAGCGCCCACATTGACGCGGCCGCAGCCAAGAAGATCACCCTGGCCACCGCAGGCGGCGCGCGCATCACCCTGCAAGCCTCCGGCATCACCGTGGAATGCCCCGGCACGATCCGGGTGCAGGCCGCGCAGAAGCGGATGGTGGGGGCGCAGAGGGTGGAGTACCCCCTGCCGTTGATGCCCAAGCAGGTGTGTGTGGAGTGCTTGCTCAGTGCCCAGGCGGCCGGAGCGCCTTTTGCGACGCGATGACCATGATCCATCCCTCCGCCACGATCAACAACCTGTGGGATGGCTGGTGCGCGATGCCGCCACCCGCAGACGGCCAGCATCGCTACCTCCTCGTGAACCAGGCCGCATGGAATGCCCACCGCACGGTGATCCGCGACCTCCGGTCCTTGCCGCGCCAAGCCCTGCTTGGGCAAGGCGGTGACGCATGCGGGGATGGTGCCACACCCTTCGTCATACGCATCGACGGCCGCCCGGACGAAGGGGCCCGTGCCTGGCCTTTGCGCGCGGTGTGTCAGACGGGTCAATGGGCCTGCGCTCTGCATCTGATCGACTCGCCCCTGCCATTGCAAGGCCTCGCCCACGCCTTGAGCGAACGCTGCCTGGCGCGCCTGAGCGACGGCCAGGAGATGCTGCTGCGCTACTTCGACACACGCGTGCTGGCCGCCATGTGCGACGTGCTGCGCCCCACCCAGATGCAGGATCTCGTGTCGTGCACGAGCGCCTGGTGGTTTGCCAACCGTGGGGGCGAATGGGTGTCGATGAACGTCCTGGACTGGCCCGGCGAGGAGCGTTTTCAGGCACCCTGGCACTTGAGTCTTGAGCAGGAACACGCCCTGCTGGACGCCAGCGAGGCCGATGCGATGATCGACCTGCTGACGCGACAGGGGCAACCGGCGCTACTGGCGCTGCCATACGGCGAGCGCTACCCGGCGATTCGTGAGTTGCTGGCCCAGGGCAAGGCTTGGGGACTCGACGGGACCACCGATCTCTCGGCCTATTGCACGCTGGGCCTGTCTCAGGGTCGCACATTCTCGCAGGCGGAGCCCTGGCAATCCGCCTTGCAACAGGTGCGCGAAGGTCGGATGTCGTTCATCCAGGCGATCGAGCAGGCTCGAAGGGAGGAAGCATGAGGGGGATCCAAACGGCCACAGTTCTTGTCATCGCGATCCTGGCTATGACAGGCTGCGGCCGAGACGGCGCATCGGCGCGTCCCGGTGAGCCCGCGGCCACAGCCTACACGCCGCCGATGCTGAACGGCCGCCAGCTGTATACCGGCCCGCATCGCACGCCCAAAGGCATGAAGGGGCTCACGATCGTCGGCTACAACTACACCGATACCTACATCGACAGCTTTCGGGTGAATGGTGCCGGCGGAGGGAATTTGGAAGTCTCCACCCCAACAGCGGGAGGAGGAAAGGGCACCTGCTGCGCCCCAGTTCGCGCGGACATGCCGCTGCCGGCGCCAGTGGAGATCACCTGGACAAGAGACATTCGTCGAGGCCCGTGGTGCAAGCAGACAGTCCTGCTTGAGGGGCCGGTGCGTGAGCCTGCCAACTACTTTGAGGTGCATTTCTATCAGGATGGCCGCATCGAGGTCTCGATCAGTGACTTTCCGAGCCCGCCACGTGTCAGGGTGCCTCGTCACAACCCGGATATGCGTTACGCGGAAGGCAACGTGAACAACGACGAAAAACTCTCGGAGTGCACCCATGGCCGACCGTAAGACGCTGCCCCTAGTGCAGTCGCCGCAAGCATTGGCGACATCTGCCGGAGCGGCTGAGCAGATTCAGCAGGGGGTATGCGCAGCCAGCGTTCCGCGTGCACCCGGGCCTGGATCGGCATCCATTAGTGCAGCCCACCAATCGAAGCTGCGCCCGAACGGCTGCGCCCAGCGCATTACCCTGGCGATCTTCTTTGACGGCACCGGCAACAACCTGGATGCAGACGAGCCCACCGATGAGCACAGCAACGTCGCCAGGCTGTTTCGCGCTCATCCTTTTGACGACCCGATCGCACAGATATACGCCCGCTACGTCCCCGGCCTCGGCACCTACTTCCGCGACATCGGCGACCCGGGTGGTACGTTGACGGGCAGCGGCGCAGGATCTTACGGCCAAGCTCGACTGGACTGGGTCTTCAAGGAACTGGCGCAGCTCTTGCAACGAGCAGAGGCCCGAGCCAGCAACCCGAGCAACCCCATCACAGAGGTGAAGCTGGCCGTGTTCGGCTTTTCTCGCGGGGCGGCCCTGGCGCGCGCCTTCTGCCGGGACTTGCAGCGTCGCTGCGAGCCAGCGGGTGGTCGGCATAGGTTGCGTGCTGGCGTTTTGCCCGGCTCGGGCATCGCCTTGAAGGGGGGTTATCCGGTGGAGGTGTATTTCCTCGGCCTCTTCGATACCGTAGCCTCGGTGGGTCTGCCCATGTCGGCCAACAACTTTCACCAGAAACGCCGATCGGGCCTGGGCTGGCGCGACTTCACCGGCCACCCTCTCGCGCCCAGTGCTGATCAGGATCTGGAACGCCTGGCCTTTGGAACCCCCGGGGCGGACCCGGCACCCGGCAGCGCTGACGGGCATGCCAGCTGGGCCAACGGTCTGCAGATTCCTCCAATAGTGAGCCGCTGCGTGCACATGGTGGCAGCTCACGAGATGCGCAACTCTTTCCCTCTGGACAGTGCGCTTGACGGCACGGCCTATCCGCCGGGAGTGAGCGAGATGATCTACCCCGGGGTGCACTCCGATGTGGGCGGTGGCTATCGCGAAGGTGAAGGGGGGAAGAGCGCGATGCTGGCGCGTGTGCCTTTGCGAGCGATGTTGCAGGCGGCCATCGAGGCCGGGGTTCCTCTCTATTCGTTGGACAGCATGCCATCTAATCGGAAGTCCGATTTCGCCCTCGACGACCAAGGCGCACGCGACTACGCCGCGATGATGATCCTGTGGCGCGAATACATGCGATCCTTTGGCGGCAGTCGGCCGCTTGGGGCGGAGGTGCTGGCACATATGGCGGTCTATTGGCGCTACCGCCTGACTGTGGCACTGGAGCGCAGCGACCCTGCCAATGCTGCCCGCAGGAACGCCCGAGGCCGGCCAGGCAGGCCGCGGACGTTGACCGACGAGCAGCAGACCATCCGGAACAACGAGCGGGCGTTTGCCCAGGATCGTGCTCGACTGGATGAGGAATACCGCACAGCCCAAAGCGAGTACGTACGCGTGTCCATGTTGCGAGATGGCGCCGAACAGGCCCTGCAGGCGGCGCGATCCAACGCGGTGCTGCAAAACCAGGTACCTGCTCTGGAGCAGCGAGCCAAGGAACTGCGCGAGCAGCAGGAGGTGGCCCATGACAAAGCGCGCCGCGCCAAGGCGAAGCTGGACACGGCTCCCAATGATGCTGAACTGATTGCCAATCTCGACAAGTACGACGCGTGGCTGCTGGAGGACGCGCAACTGCTCCATCGGTGGCGTCAGGAACAGCCTCGACGCCGCATGCGGCCTCACTATCAAGCGCTTGCGGAGGCCTATCAAGAGGTGGTGGTCGAAGGCCGGCGCATGGCGACTGATTCAGCCATCTATCGCTTCTTCAATCAGTACGTACACGACTCGCTGGCTGGCTTTGACAAGGACAATACTCGTCCGAGTGATCCGCGGGTGCTCTATGTCGGAGGCGATGCCAAGAAGCGCTACGCGTCGGTGCCCGGGACGCGTCATGCGGAGGCATTGCCGGCGTGACGTGGTGCGAAGGTTTTCAGCCCTGTTCGCTGGCCCGACTACAAGCAGCCCACCACATCCATATGCCCCACCTGCAGCGACAGCCCCTCGGCCTGGGCCTGGAGCTGCGCACCGACGCCTACGGCGCCGTGCGCGGCGGCCGTGGTGTGCTGCTGAGCACCTACGCGCAAGCCCCTCAGGAGCCGGCCGGTGACCCCACGCCCGGGCTGGCCCTGCTCAAGCAAGCCACGGCCCTGGCGCAAGCCTTCGACCGCGCCGCCCAGACCCACCAGGCCATCCCCCTGGCCAGCCAGCGGGGCAGCACCCAGGCCAACGCCAGCACCTTGAACCCCGAGCAGACCCCCTTGCCCGCCCTGCACACCAGCGTGCAGGGCGCCGTCTCCCCCCGCTGGCCGCAGGCGCAGGACGATGCTGCGGCCCGCCACACCGGCACCCCCCAGGGCGAGCTGCCGCACAGCAGCGATCCGCTGCTGCAAGCCCAGGCCAAGGTGGGCCTGGCCTGGGTGGCCGGGCAGGACGTGATCGTCAGCGCCGATGACGTGGTGCACCTGGCCGCCGGCCAGGACCAGCACGGCGCCACCGGTGGCGCTTATCGCCTGCACACCGGCCAGGCCCTCGGCGTGCTGGCCGGCGCCATCGAACCCGGCAGCCAGGCCGCCGGCACCGGCCTGACGCTGATCGCTGCCCAAGGTGAGGTGCAACTGCAGGCCCACAGCGACCGCCTGGAAATCGCTGCCAAGGAGGCGCTGGACATCCAGAGCCAGAGCGCCCACATTGACGCGGCCGCAGCCAAGAAGATCACCCTGGCCACCGCAGGCGGCGCGCGCCTCACCCTGCAAGCCTCCGGCATCACCGTGGAATGTCCAGGCACCCTGCACATCCGCGCCGCTCGCATCTGCATGGACGGTCCTGCCCGCCTCGATCGGGCCTTGCCAGCCATGCCCAAGACCGTGTGCATCGAATGCCTCAAAAAATCCCTGGCCGCCGCGCCAGCCTTCACCCAAGTCGAATGAATGAGCTGGATCGACGCCTTTGACCCGCATTGGCTGGACGAGCTGGACCGCCACGCTCAGCAGACACCCCAAGGCCTCGCAGTGCTCTTGGTGCTCGATGCCGCGTTTGCCCCTGGATTGGCCGAGCAACTCCGTCAAGCAGGCGGCTCACCGGAACTCGTGTGGAGCCGACTTCCCTCCTCGATGAGCCCCGAAGCCCTGGCGGTCTCGCCGCTGGTGCTGACTTACTGCAGTGGCCATGCAGCGCTGAAGACGCTGCTGCAAACCACCTGCAGCACTCGACCCATGGTGACGGCCGTGCACACCCGTGAGTCGCCCGAAGAATTAGCCGATCGGCTGGCCCAATGGTCAATCGTGGACGCAGCCGGTACCTTGCTCCACCTGCGCTGGGGCGACACCCGTCGCCTGCCCAAACTTGCCCAAGTGCTGCAACCTCAGCAGCGCACCGCGCTCATCGGATTGGCCCAAGCCTGGTGGTGCATCGGACGCGATGGACACTGGCAAACCCTCCCCCTGGGCGAAGGCGGTCCGTTGCCGGCGGCATCGGCCTCCCCCCCGACATTGACCCCCCAGCAGGTGGCAGCCCTGATCGACGACAGCGAGCCTGACGAAATGCTGGCCATGCTCGAACGCGAGCTTGAGGACGTATGGCGCACCACGCGTGCCTCATGGCGCCATGCGCAAGCAAGCAAAGCCTTGCAAGAGGCGCAGCGATGCGCCGTGCAGGAACTCGGCCAACGGTTGGCCCGCGTACGCCAAGCCCTGCAAAGCGCGGCACATTGGATGCCCCAGGAGTCAAGATGACCACACTCAAAGCAGCGAGCGCCCGGCGGTGGCGCTG
>NZ_KB905989.1 GCF_000381125.1 Caldimonas manganoxidans ATCC BAA-369 | reverse complement strand
TGGGCCGCAAGGGCGCGTTTGGCCCGCTCGTGCCAGCCCAGCGCGGTGTGCTGCGCGGCCGTGTGGCTGGCGTGTTCGTGGTAGGTCTGCACGCCGTCGCCAGGCTGTTGGCTGTGGGCGCTGCGGTAGGCAATGCCGCCGCCGCGCGCACTGTCGGGGTGTTGGGGACAGGCGGCTTCGTCGGGACTGTGCGCAAAGATGACCGCGCGGTGGCCCAGGGCCGGCGCATCGTCGTGCACGCCGTCGACTTCTTCGAAGCGCAGCCCCAGCCCGGCGCGCCCCAGCAGCCGCTGCACAAAAGCCAGGTCGCTTTCTCGGCCTTGGACCACATAGTCCCACGGGCCCAGGGCTTGGAGGTGGGCTTGGACTTCGGGGCTCCAGCGCCAGGCCGCCTGGGGCTGGTACTGGGCAAAGACGTCGTCGATGATTTGGCGCAGGCTGCAATGCTGCCAGGCGCGCTGGCGCCCGCCCAGCCGCAGCCGCCACAGCCACGGCACGATCAGCAGTTCGTAGCGCGCCAGCGCCCCGTCGCTGGCCAGCGCGCGCGCCTGCGCAATGTGGCCGCTGACACGGTACAGCTGCCCTTGCGCGCCCACGGTCAGCACCTCGGCTCGGCTGTCCAGCCAGTCTTCCAGCACGTGATCTGCCCGCAGCGACAGCACTTGCACGCGGTATGCGTAGGGCTCGTTGAGCGCCTCCCAGCCCACGAAGTGCTCCAGCAGCACACCCCCCAGGCGTGGCCCTTGCACGCGGTGCAGCCGGCCCGCGTCTTCGCACCAGCCCATCCAGCCCGCCGCCAGCGCCGCCATCTCCTTCGGCTCGGACATGCAACTCCTCCCTGTCTCGTCCTCGGCCTTGTGGCCCTTGACCCTCTTGTCCTTGGGCCTTCCAAAACGGCCGCCGGATGCTAGCAAGCCCCACCCCTGCAAAACCAGCAGGTTTTGGAAACAGGGTGTGACAAGGACAGCGACGCTCGGCAAGAAGCGTCAGCCAGGAAAGCGTCAGCCAGTATCCCGACGGCATGCGCCGCCTGCGCTGGGCTCAGCCGCTGCGCAGGTCCAGATCCCAGAGCACATCCTCACCCAGGCGGTAGGCCCGAGCGCGGGGGCGTAGACACTGGCTCATATGTTGCACCGGAGGCAGTTGCACGCCAGGCCGACCCTGTCCGATCAACACTGGCGCCACCATCAAGTGCAAGCGGTCGAGCACACCCTGGGCCAGGCAGCGCGACACGGTCACCCCCCCGCCTTCGACCAGCAGCACGGCCAGCCCCCGCTCACGCAGGCTCGCCAGCAGGGCCGGCCAGACCACTTGGCCGGCCGCATCGACCAACCCCGGCACGGCCAGCACTTGGTGCGCCCCCACGCGCTGGGCCGCGCGGGTGCGGTCGGGAGCATCACACACCAGCAGCGTGGGCGCCAGGCCATCGGTGAACACACCGGCCTCGGGCGGTACGCGCAGGTGCACGTCGAGCACCACCCGGGTGGGATGGGGCCCGCTCACGTGCCGCGTGGTCAGCCGTGGGTTGTCGGCCACCGCCGTGCCGGTACCCACCAGCACCGCATCGCTCAGCGCACGCAGCCGGTGCAAGTGGACGAGGGCCTCGGGACCGTTGAGCGCCCCCGAATCGCCACCCTGGGTGGCGACCTGGCCGTCCAGGCTCTGACCGAGTTGGCCGACCACCCGGCTGGTTCCCGCCGGCACCTCGGCCACCAGAGGCAACAAGGGGCCGGCCAGCTCGTGCGCTGCCAGCGGCCAGGCTCCGTGGAGCTGCCATTGACCGTCATGCAGGTGCATGCCCAGCCGGGGATCGTGCGCAGCACTCAGGCGCGGTGCAGGCCCTGCGCCCTGGCGGCGGCGCCAGTCGGCGGCCTGCAGCAGCAACGGCCACAGGGCTTCACAGGCCAGCGCTGCCGTGCGGCCCAGGGCCAAAATGTTCGGACCATGATGCTGCTCGAGGGTCAAATCGAAGCCTCCGCATCAGGAAGTGGACAGGCACGGGCGGCAGCGGCCGAAAAGCGCTGGATGGGCCTGCGCCGGTAGAGCCCCGCCATCGCGGCTATGCTAACAGCCTGATGAATGCACTGACCTCCCCTCTTGCCACCTTGCCGGCGCAGGATCTGGCCTCGGAACGCGCGGCCATCCGCGTGGACCGGGCCCAGACCGAACTCAAGCACGGCCGTGTGCTGGCTTTGCGCTCGGACGCCGGCTCGGTGCTGCTGGCCGCCACGATCGAAACCCTGAGTCCGCCCCGCCTGGCCTGGCTGACCAGCCTGGGCATGCCTCTGCGACTGCTGTTCACCGCCGAGCGGGCCGCGGCCCTCGGCCTGGGCGTGGCCGGCAGTGTGAGTCTTCCGCTGCCTGCGGGCGCCAGCGTCGAACAACTGCAGGCGCTGGGTGCAGTGACCTTGGAATTCGATACCGCAGGCCGCGTACGCCTGCCTTCGGCGGCGCCTGATCGTGCGTCTTTGGGAACGCCGCAACCCGCCACCGCCGTGATGCTGGCAGCCCTGACCTTGGCCAAGCGGGCCCGTTTGATCCCCGCTTTGGTGGTGGTCGACATCGGTGCCGTGGGCGACGAGGTGCTGGAAGCGGCCCAGCTCGAAGTCGTCAGCGAAGCCGAGGTCAGACAGGTCAGCGAGCAAGGGCATCTGAGTCTGCGTCGCGTCAGCGACGCCCACGTGCCCATCGATGCGCACGACGACTGCACGCTGGTGCTGTTCCGGGAACTCAACGGCGATGCCGAGCATGTGGCCATCATCGTGGGCCAGCCCGACCGCAGCCAGCCTGTGCCGGTGCGCTTGCATTCATCGTGCTTGACCGGCGACCTGCTGGGCAGCCTGCGCTGCGACTGCGGCGACCAACTCCAGCGCGCCATCGCCCACTTGGCCGAGCGCGGCGGCGTGCTGCTCTACCTGGCCCAGGAAGGCCGCGGCACCGGCCTGGGCAGCAAACTGCGCGCCTACCGATTGCAAGACAGCGGTTTGGACACCATCGACGCCGACCACTATCTGGGCTTTCGCGCCGACGAGCGCGACTTCCAAGCCGCCGTGGCCATGCTCAAGGCACTGGACATCACCCGCATCCAGTTGTTGACGAACAATCCGCGCAAGATCGAAGCACTGCGACGTGGAGGCATCGACGTGGTCGATCGCATCGCCTTGCATGCGCCACCCACGGTGCACAACGCACGGTATCTGGCCACCAAACGAGAGCGTGCTGGGCACATCAAGCCTGAAGACGAGCAGGAGTGAAGCCGGCTCAGGCCGCCAGCCGAGCCCGAAAACGCAAATAGTCGGCCGCGCACTCTTGCGGCCGCTCGATCATCGGCAAATGCCCCACGCCGGGCAAGCGAATGAGCTCGGCCTGCGGCATCAGGCGCTGCAAAATGGTTCCGCCCTCGGGGTGGAGCACACGGTCTTCCTCACCCCACACGATGAGGCTGGGGGCCTGTACGGTGCGGGCACGCTCTTCGATCGGGTCGGCCTTGATCTGCTGATACACCCGCAGCTCCAACGCATGGTTGGCCATGCGTTCTTTGGCCATCACGCGGATGTAAGGCATAGGCACCTCGGGCAACTTGGCCACGGTAAAAGCCAGTGTGCGGGCGAAATCCTCGGCGCTTCTGACCAGCAAGGGATTGTCACCGCCGGCCTGCACGATTTGCGCCAGCTCGCTCGGCGGCGCACTCCACACACCACCGGGCGCCAGCAGCCACAGGCTCTTGACCGCCTGCGGGAAGCGCGCTGCGAAGGCCAAAGCGATATGCCCGCCCATCGAGTTACCGCCCAAGTGCAGTGCCGGGGCTCCCAAGGCTTGGGCCAAGGCCATCAAACGCTCGGCCTGGGCCTCGGTGTGGTAATCGGCATCCATCGGCTTGGCAGACTCTCCAAAGCCGATGTGGTCGGGCACGATCACGCGATAGTGCGGCGTGAGGTAGCGCGCGATCATGTTGAAGTTGTCCTTGTTGCCGCCAAAACCGTGCAACAGCATCAGCGGTTCGCCCTCGCCCCCTTCCAGATAGACATAGTGCAGCCCACCGGGCAGGGTGATGGACTTGCGCTGCAAGCCCGCACGCTGACGCAGCGTATCGAGCATGTAGCCGACGGCTTTCTCCGGAGCGAATTGGGCGAAGATCTGTGCAAGCAGGTTCATGGCAGCCGAGGATAGCCCAGGGCTGGGTCGATGTGTGTCACCGACTCGTCAACCGGCAGCCCCAGTGCCCTGCAGGCGGCCCCCCTTGGGGTCTGCGAGTCTTCTCGCACGGGGCCCCTGGCGGTCCGTCTCAAAGCGTGCCAAGATGAGGCACGGCCTTCAACCCACGTCAGGAGGGCATCATGGCCACACCCGTTCGCGCAAGCAACGGCCCATTTGCGGTGCAGGTGGAAGCGGGCAAAGACTACTGGTGGTGCGCCTGCGGGCTGAGCACGCACCAGCCGTTTTGCGACGGCTCGCACCGGGCCCAAGGCGTTTTCATGCCCGTGAAGTACAGCGCAACCCAAGATACCACGGTGTGGTTTTGCGGCTGCAAATCCACCGCAAACGCCCCGCTGTGCGATGGATCGCACAAGCGAGAGACGTGACCCTCGAGGCAATCGCCACAAGCCGGCTTGAGAGTGGAGCGCCCGCTTTTGGCGTGGGCCCGCATTCGGTCACCCTCTCGGACGGCGGCAGCCAAGAGGCTCTGTGAGCGATGTCACCGTATCTGTTGGTGAAGTCGATACCCAGATCGCCCGGAGGAGCCGCCGCGAACCGCAAGCCCATGAGCCAGCTCGGCGGTCGATCCCCGCTTGCGCGGGGCAGCCAGCCGGCCAGAGCAGCGGCGCGGCATTCCGTGGGGTCGATCCCCGCTCGCGCGGGGCAGCCCAGCGATGTACGACGAGCAGGCCGAGGCGCTCAGGTCGATCCCCGCTCGCGCGGGGCAGCCCACGGCCGAGCGAATGTCGGCCTGCCGCTGGCGGGTCGATCCCCGCTCGCGCGGGGCAGCCCCGTGCTGGCGCTGATTCCGAGGGAGCAGGTTGGGTCGATCCCCGCTCGCGCGGGGCAGCCTGCATGTTGGGCTGGAAAAACCCAATCCCCGGAGGTCGATCCCCGCTCGCGCGGGGCAGCCGGCTGGACGGGTGTTGCGGCCGCTCATCGACTTGGTCGATCCCCGCTCGCGCGGGCAGCCCAACCAAGGAGATCATTGACCAGTTCGTGACCGGGCCGATGAGCGCCGAGGCGGTCCAGGCCGTCTCGATGGCCTTCAAGAAGGCGCTGATCGAACGCGCGCTGGGCGCTGAGCTGACGCATCACCTGGGCTACCCGCCCGGCGCGCCCAAGCCCGAGGACGGCGCCAACCACCGCAACGGCAGCACCGGCAAGACGGTGCTGACCGAGGGCGGCCCGGTGCGCATCGAGGTCCCGCGCGACCGCGAGGGCTCCTTCGAGCCGCTGCTCATCCGCAAGCACGAGCGGCGCTTCACCGGGTTCGACGACAAGATCGTGGCGATGTACGCGCGCGGCATGACCGTGCGCGAGATCCAGGCCTTCCTGGCCGAGCAGTACGGCACCGAGGTGTCGCCGGAGTTCATCAGCTCGGTCACCGACGCCGTGATGGCCGAGGTGGCGGCCTGGCAGGCCCGGCCGCTGGAGCCGATGTACCCGGTGGTCTTCTTCGACGCGCTGCGCGTGAAGATCCGCGAGGACGCCGTCGTGCGCAACAAGGCCATCTACCTGGCGCTGGGCGTGCTGCCCGACGGCACGCGCGACATCCTGGGCCTGTGGATCGAGAACACCGAGGGTGCGAAGTTCTGGTTGAAGGTCTTCAACGACCTGAAGACCCGCGGCGTGGCCGACATCCTGATCGCCGTCACCGACGGCTTGAAGGGCATCGGCGAGGCGCTGGGCGCGGTGTTCCCGGCCACCACGCTGCAGACCTGCATCGTGCACCTGATCCGCAACAGCCTGGACTACGCGAGCTGGAAGGACCGCAAGCTGCTGGCCGCAGCACTCAGGCCGGTCTACACGGCCGCCAGCGCCGAGGCCGCGGCCCAGGCCCTGGACGAGTTCGAACGCAGCGCCTGGGGGCAGATGTACCCCACGGTGACGGCCTCCTGGCGACGGGCCTGGGACCGCGTGATCCCGTTCTTCGCCTTCCCGCCGGCGGTACGGCGCGTGGTCTACACCACCAACGCCATCGAGAGCATCCACAGCCAATTGCGCAAGATCATCAAGACGCGCGGGCACTTCCCCAGCGACGACGCGGCCACCAAGCTCATCTGGCTGGCGCTGCGCAACATCACGGCCGACTGGGGCCGCGCGGCCAAGCAGTGGCGCGAGGCGATGAACCAGTTCGCGATACTCTACGAAGAGCGGTTCACGGCGGCCCACGCCGGCCGCTGAGGGGTTGAACCATGAGTACATGGCTCAACCGGGGCGCCTCCGGCGGCCTGGCAGGGGCCTGAAGACACCAAGAGAATCAGCCAACAGCCAATTCACCCAACCGCCTCACACACAGAAATCCTGACGGCCCCCCTACTCCCTGCCCCGCTGGTCTAGCGTGGCTTCACCCGCTCGATTGCAACGCTTTGAAACAGCCTGTGCGCAGCCGACTCGGTACGATCGCTTCGGCCGCGCCGCAATGTCGTCGGCGGCCACACAAAAACGCACTCAATCAGGAAGGACCATCCCCATGAGCGCTGCTGCTGCTCCTTGCCGCTTTTGCCACAAGAGTGGACTGTCGCTGCTGCTATTGCGTCCCAGCCCGCTGGCGCTGCACAGCGCGCTGCAGCCGCCGGGGGCGGCCCACACCCGTGTGGATCCGGAGCTGGTGGCGCCCTTCGTGCCTGAGGGGCTGACGCAAAGCCGCCCGGTGCTGCGCCTGCTGCGCGCCGGCTATGTGCACTTGTACATCCCCAAGACCGATCGGTGGTACAGCTGGCGCGTCACCCCCGAAGCCCACCTGCTGGGGCCAGATCACCCGGCCTTTGAGGTGCCCTCGGCCGACACCGTGTGCACCCGCCCCGAGCA
>NZ_KB905988.1 GCF_000381125.1 Caldimonas manganoxidans ATCC BAA-369 | reverse complement strand
GCGCGAGCCGGTTGTCGGCGATCACGTAGGCGCGCTTCTGCGCAGGCGTCAGGTGCGCAAGCTCGATCACCGGCACCTCGGCGAGCCCCAGCTTGCGTGCGGCCAGCAGCCGGCCATGGCCGGCGATCACACCGTGCTCGCCATCGACCAGGATCGGGTTGGTCCAGCCGAACTCGGCGATGCTGGCGGCGATGCGCGCGATCTGCTCGTCGCTGTGCGTGCGCGGATTGCGGGCGTAGGGGATCAGCGTCTCGACCTTGCGGTACGTGACGGCGAGCGTGTCCAGAATCGGTGTCTTGGAAACGAAGAAACCCGCCGACGGCGGACCGTGGGCGGGCTAGGGTGTCGGGGAGAAGGTCTCGGGCTGGAGGGCTGCAAACCGCAAACCCTGCAAACCTCGGTTTGCATCCTGACGGTGGCGAAGCGCCGCGCTCGCGCCCCCCGCATAGCGCTTTGGCCAGGAAGGACCCGTCGATCGCCGGGCAGCTTGTTCGGGCGTCACCGCTGTCCAGAAGTTAGCCGAAATCCTACCCCCGAAACGGCAGCTCTGTTGCAGCGGCTCGAGTCGCGGTTTCCCGCAGATGCGCGCTCATGCCCGACCCCGCGCGCCAAATCACGCCAAAACACGCAGACGGGAAGCGACTGGCGGGGACTTGCGGTTGCGCTTGGCTACCCGGCACAGCGCGTCGTACTTGCGCATCTTGCGCTTGTCGATGAAGCCCAGGCGATGCATGTCACGCGCCGTCTCATGGACGGCTTCGAGGATCCGGTCGTGGCGCTTCTTCATGGCCATCCAAGACGCCCACTTGGCCTGTCCTGGCCACCGAACTGGGCGCCGATATCCCGTGCGCCGTGCAAGACGCGCACGATGCTCACTTCATCGTCGGACGCGCAGAAGAAGATCACGTAGTTGCCATGAGCGCAGGACCGAATGCCTTCGCCGAGCTCGGGGCGCAGCCGGTACGCCTGGGGCGCCGCGGCGATCTTGCTGCATTGCATGCGAAGTTCTGCCACGAAGCTGACGGCTCGGCTCGGATTGTCCTGGGCGATGTAGTCGCCGATTTCCTCGATGTCGCTTGCGGCCAGCGGGGTGATGACGAGCCGGGTCATTTCGTGCGGCGCTTCGCCTGATCCCGGTACTTCGTCTCCAGTCGGTCAAAGACCTCTTCGGCCGGCTGCTCCGGACCACTGGATCGGCCGGCCGTGATGGCCGCACGCAGTTCTTCCAACTGCAGGGCGTGACGCTGGGCTTGCTCTTCCAGCAAGCGCAGGCCTGCGCGAACCACCTCGCTGGCGTTGTTGTAGCGACCGGAGGCGACCTGCTCCTTGATGAAGGCCTCGAAATGGGGGCTGAGGGCGACGCTCGTCGGCATGGGTTTGCATCATAACTGTTAGTAACTGTTATTGGATTCCTGCAGCCCCGTCTTGTCAAGCGAACGGCTGGGCAGGCGGTCTGCTTCTCGCTTGCCGTTGAGGGTGTCAGCCACGGTCTGCAACGCCCGCTGCCACCTCCGCCAGGCCGTGGTGCGGTCGCAGCCGAAGCGGGCGCAGATGTCGCGCCAGCGGTGGCGCTCGGCGCGCATCCACACGAGATGCCGTTCCTCTTCCTCCAGCCACAAGACCCAGCGCATGGTCTCGAGCATGCGCTCGATGGTCTCGGGTGTGGGTGGGAAGCGCCGGATCGTGGGTTCGGCCCCCAGCGTCTCCCAGGGCATGCGCCGGATCGCGGGCCAGGTGTTGAAGTAGCCCTGCACCCGCACGGACGGCAGGCGGTGGGCGGTGATGGCCGCCTCGCGGAAGCGTTCGGCCACACGCTCGACGGTCCACTCAGCCATGGCGCGCCTCCGGGGCTCCATCCCGTGATCCGTAGAGCCGCTCGCCGATGCGGCGGATCAGCTCGCGCTCTGCCCAGTCGAGCCGTTCATCGTCCAGACCGACGACGAGCAGGCGCTGCTCGCGCCAGCCCTGGCGCTTGACGGCTTCCACGTCCATCGGCTCGGGCTGCAGGCGTGCCAGCGGGCACCGGTAGCGAGGGGTCGGGATGTGCATCTCACCCCTCCTGCGCCGCGTCGTGGCGCTCGATCGCCCAGTGCAGCAAGGCCAGCGCATCGGCCTCGTTGTCGTCGGCGGGGCTGTGGCCGCGAGCGCGGGCGGCGGCCAGCATCTCGTCCTTGCGGGCGTTGCCACGGCCTGTGGCGTGCTTCTTGATCGTGCCCACCGGCACGCCCTGGTAGGGAATGCCGTGGTGCTCGCACCAGGCGGTGAGCGTGGCCAGGAACCCGCCGTAGGCGTGCGCGGCATCCACGCCCGCATGGCAGCGCACCTCCTCGAAGTACAGAAACTGAATTTCAGAAATCCAGCGCCGAAAGCGCAGGAAGCGCATGCCGCCGCCTTCGAAGCGCTGCGGGCGGAAGCTCTCCGCGCCGCTGGTGATGTGGCCGCTGCGGTCGCGCAGCGCCCAGCCGGTGGTGGTGCCCAGGTCCAGGGCCAGGATCGTGGAGATCATCGGTTCATCCTTTCATCGGTGTCTGGTGACCGAAGGTGACCGCCGTGCCGTATATCGGCTCTCACGTGCGCGCGCGCACGTGTAGAGGAATTACCGGCAGGCCAGTCACCTTCGGTCACCCTTGGGGTTCAGTCGTCGCGGTATGGGAGTCGTGCACCGAAGTCCTTGGGTTTGAGGGACAGCCCCGCCAGCCCCTTGGCACCCCCGTGCAACCGCGTGCGTTCGAAGCCGCGGTTGGCCAGTTGCTGCGCGAGCCAGCGGCTCGTGCCGACGTATTCGCCGCGCCGAGCAGCCCACTCTTGCCAGCGCTGGAACACGTCGGCCACGGACACGCGGGCCTGCGGATGGCGCTGCGCTTCTTCGTCGAGAAAGTCACCGATCGCGTCCTCCTCGTCGAAATATTCGGCGGTGGCCGACATCACGCTGGCCGGGGGCTGCAGCCCCTCGCGCTGCCAGGCCAGGCACCCCTCGACCGCCCAAGCCAGGATCCCGTCGCGTTCGGCCAGGAGCTTCTCGGTGAGCCGGCCATCGCGCTTGTCCGGCGGGATCGTCACCGTGAACGGGATCAGGTGCAGCCGCCGTTTCATCGCCTCGTCGATGTTGCGGATGGCGGGCTTGTGGTTGCCGACGATGACGGGCTTGAACTGCGGCGTGTAGGTGAAGAAGTCTTTGTGCATGAAGCGCGCGGCGATGCGGTCTCCGCCCGTGATGGCCTTGACCTTGGATTCGGCCCAGCGCCGCCCCTGCTCGGTTTCGATGGCGGAGACGAAGCGCGCCCCGCGCAGGCCCGCGAGGTCCGTCGGGTGGCGCTCATGGCGTGTCTCGACGAAAGTCTCCATCGAGGCGGTGGCCGCATAGTCGCCCAGGATCGTGGCCACGGTGTTGACGAACACGCTCTTGCCGTTGGCGCCGGTGCCGTAGAGGAAGAACAGCGCATGCGCCGCCGTCGAGCCGGTGAGGCAGTAGCCGACCATGCGTTGCAGGTACGCTTGCAGTTCGGCATCGCCGCCGGTCACGTCGGCCAGGAAGGCCCGCCAACGCGGGCAGTCGCCGCGGGGCGTGGCGGCGGCGAGCCGGGTCATGCGGTCGGCGCGCTCGTGCGGGCGCAGCCGCCCGGTGCGCAGATCGACCACGCCGCCCGGCGTGTTCAGCAGCCAGGGATCGGCATCCCACTCTTCGGAAGTGGAGGCATGCCGCCGGTCGGTGCGGGCGAGTCGCTCCACGCCGCCCACCGTGCTGCTGGCGGCGAGCTTGGCCGCGAGCCGGTGCGAATCGGCCTCGAGGGCGGCCTCGCGGCAGATGGCGCGGATGAGGTGATGCACCAGCAGCGTCTCATCCGCCTGCCAGCGCCGGCCATCCCACACCAGCCACTTGCCCCAGGCGGCGCAGTAGCGCCAGTCCTCGGCGTAGCGCGCGGTGAAGGCGAGCGCCAGCGCGTCATCGGTGGCCCAGACGGAGGGCTCTTGGGTGGGCTGCCCAAGTGCGGGTTTGATGCTCATGCGCGGGCCCGCGGCGATGAAGGCGCCGACATCGAAGCCCTCGGCCACGGCGTCGGCCGCATCCCACCCTTCGGGCTTGTCGTCGGGCGGCAGCAGCACGTCGCAGGTGGCGGCGCCGGCCGCGAGCGCCGCCTGCGCGGCGGCCATCGCGTACTCCCAGCCCGGCTTGTCGCGGTCGGGCCAGATCAGCACCGCCTTGCCCGCCAGCGGCGACCAGTCGGTCTTGTCCACCGGGGCCTTCGCCCCGTGCATCGCGGTGGTGGCCACGATCCCGATCTCGATCAAGGCCTGCGCGCATTTCTCGCCTTCGACCAGCACCACCTGCGCGGAACTGGCCATGCCCGGCTGGTTGTAGAGCGGCCTCGGCTCGGGCGGGGTCATCCTGCGCCGCTTGGCATCCCAGGGCCGGAACTCCTTCTTGCGCCCGGGCGGGTCGTAGCGGTAGACGACGGCGATGAGCCGCCCCTGCGCGTCGAGGTAGTCCCACTTGGCGGTGGCGGGGCCGAGTTCGTCCAGAGGCGTCTGCCGGTTTGCCCGACGGCGTTGGGACGCCGGGGCCGCGGGGACGCGACCGACGAGACCCTCCGCGACATCGAGGACGTGCGCAAAGTCGCGCTCGGCATCGAGCCCGTGATGGGCGGCGATGAGGTCGAAGACATCGCCGCCTTCGCCCGTGGCCCGGTCGGTCCACAGGCCCGCTTTGTCGCCTGCGAGCACCACTTCCAAACTGTCGCCCGGGCTGCCCAGCACGTCGCCGATGAGGAACTTGCCTCGGCGCATGCGACCGGCAGGAAACAGCAAGGGCAGCAGCCCCTCCAAACGCCCGTGCAAGGCGCTGCGCACGGCCTCGCGCCGCTCGGCGGCCACGGCTTTCCCCTGGGGAGCGGGATCATGGAAGTCCAACATCGGCCTCCTCCCCATGACGGCGCTGCGCGATGCCGCTGGCCTGCGCGTCCTGCATCCAGGCGACGAGTTCGGTGAGCTTGAAGCGCAGCAGCTTGCCGACCCGGTAATGCGGCAGGCGCAGACGCCGGCGCTCCTTGGCGTGGGTGAGCCAGTACAGCGGCAGGTTGAGCGCGTGCGCCGCCTCACGGGCGTCGATCAGGCGCTCTCCGAGCACCTGGTGCAGCGGTGTGTTGGTCATGCCACGGTCCTCCAACACCGGTCCTGCCAAGGGCACATCCGGCATTCGACGTGGGTGGGGTCGGCAAACGCGCGCGGCAGCAGTTCGCCCGCATCGGTGGCCGTGATCACCTTCACCGCCCGGTCGGACATGCGCTGCGCAAGCTGGGCATCGAAGGGCACCCGCTCGGCGTAGATCTCCATCGTGTCGGCGTTGACCGCGGTGAACAGTGCCGGCTGCGCGTGCAGGCCGAGATAGGCCTGGTAGATCGCCACCTGCGCGGCGTAGATGGGCTTGGCCACCGCGAGCCGGTGCTTGTCCAGCTCGCGCCAGGGCTTCGCACCCAGGCACTTGTTCTCCCACAGCGCCGGATACCCGAAGCCCGGGCCCAGATCCGGCCCGGCGACGAGGACACCATCCACATGGCCCTGCAGGCGCCCGTCCAGCGCCGAGAAGCCCAGCTGCTCGCCGGCATCGTCGCGCGTGCGCAGCTCAAACCCTGCGGCGCGCAGCCAGGCGGCCATGCAGTCCTCCATCACATGGCCGCGCTCGAAGACGCGCAGCAGACGGCCGTCGGTCTCGCGACCCGGATCGACCGGGGCGTCGGCGACCTCGTACTGCATCTGCCGCTCGCAGGCCGCCCCCAGGCGCGAGGCGCCGAGATAAGTGCGGCGCGGCTGGGCCGCACGCGACTGCTGCATGGCCGCATCGATCAGCGCCGTGATCTGGCCCGAGAAGCTCCTGGAGGCGTTGAAGTCCATCATCGCCGCGCCTCCTGTGGTGCGCCCTTGCGTGCCGCTTTGGAGGCTGACTCCGGTTCCTCCCACGGCAGGTCGTCTTCCAGATCCGCGAAGGGGTCGGACACGGGGTCTTTGAGTCCCCGCACCGGCGGATACTTGCTCGCCTCGTGGTGCGCGACCATCGCCTCGGTGTAGCCGGTGACGATCGCGTCGATCACCTGCAGCGCCTCGGCCTCGGAATACTCGCCCAGCGGCTTGGCAAAGCCGATCTCGCCCGCGACCTCGCCGAAGGCCTTGAGGCACTTCTTCATCGCGGCCAGTTCGACGTCAGACGGATCGATCATGGCGACCTCCTTGATGTCGGTGCGCCCCTCGCGCACCCGCAGCCAGTGGCCGTAGAGCGCGTGAAACGCCTCCTGGCAGCGCCGCGAGCAGAACACCCAGTCGATCGGATAGCGCCGGGCGTCGCCCACCGGATGCCGAAGGTCCGTGTGGCCAAAGCCGCGCGCCTGTCGTTTGCAGACCCAGCATTTCACGTGTCCCCCTCATTGAGCCCAGGCCGGCTTACCCGGCACGGCGGGGCGTTGGGAAACGGCAGGCGTGGGCATCGCACGGGGCGGGGCGATCGCCGCCGGGGCGCCACCGTTGCCGGTGCCGGGGTTCTTCGGCGGCAGCCCCATCAGGCGGGCGTAGTCCGGGTGGTCGGGCTCGACGGCGTTTCGGATGACGTTCTTCAACTCACCCCGGCCGTCCTTCTCCACGTCGATGCGGGCGAGGAACTCGATGCCGTCGAGCTCGTGGAAGCCCTGGATGCGCCGCGCGGCGGCGGCCTGCGGGCTCATGTCCTGCGGATGGACGTTGCGGGCGGAATTGAGCACGGCGCGCACGAAGCTGCGCCCCATCTGGCCCCAGGTCGGGCCCTTCGGGGTGTGCAGGCCGATGTTGGTCCACAGCTTGCGCCGGGCGTACTCGCCCTCCAGCACGACGAACTCGGCCGCGAGATACACCGAGCCGGTCTCAAAGCTCTGCGTGGCGTAGCCGCCGGTCCACCCCTGGGCCGGGTCATCAAAGCCCCCGGGCTTGAGGGTCATGCGCACGCGGGCGAGCGTGCCCTTGGGGATCAGGTCGAAACTGGGCTGCTGCTGCGCGTCGTTGAAATCGTTCCAGGCGGTCATGGCTTACTCCTGGGATGCGGTGGGGGATGGCGGGATGCGGGTGGCGGCGGCGCACTTGTCGATCAGCGCGCGCAGGTTCGGCGGCTCCAGCAACTCGAGCTGGCCGGAGCGGTCCTTGGCCGGGACGCCGTAGGGGTTCA
>NZ_KB905987.1:2745-7070 GCF_000381125.1 Caldimonas manganoxidans ATCC BAA-369 | reverse complement strand
GCCACCGTGACCACCTGGGGCACAGGCGGGAAGGTCGCGAAGTCGTCGGTGCCTTGAGTCATCGCGCCCTCCTTCACAGCAGCACCAGGCGGCCGAACTGGCCGAGTTCGCCGTCGGCGGGCTTGGAGAGGTCCGCCAGCACCTGGCCGGAGAGTTCGAACTTCAGTAGTTCGTCAGTGATGATCGAAAGCTCCTTGGCCGGGTTGATGGCCACGCGATAGAGGTCGATCACCACCTCGCGGTTGGCGTCGGCGGTGTTCAGGCCCTCGAAGCGGATCCAGCGCTCGGGCAGCGGCCGGGTGAACATCGCCGTGCTCTGCGCGGCGCCGTAGGCGTAATCCACGGTGAAGGGCTCGACATAGGGGCCGCCGGTCGTGGCGTCGAGGATCAGCACCGAACCGTGCCTGGCGTGCACCTGGACCTGCGTCGCCGGCAGGGTCTTGGGCGGGCTGCTCCCGTCCTGGATCTGCACCGCCGAGACGTTCTGGTGCGCGAGCGGATAGAGGTGGCCCGCGGTGACCGGGTTGGGCAGCGCCTCGCCCGTGACCGTGCCCGGTGCCACCGTGGTCGAGTGGCCGTAGAGGGCGAGCGCGAGGTTGCCGCTGCTGAGTTCCTCCAGCGTGCAGGCGAACTCGCCCTTCTTGGTCTTGATGAGCTGCAGGTCGGTGAGGCGCTGGCCGGACTGCGCCTCCTGGTGTTCCAGCGTCTCCACCGACAGCGACACCTTCAGTTCCGGCACGTTGCCGACGAAGGTGAGGCCGGCCGGGTTGCCGGCCGAGTCGCGCGCGCCGATGTAGACGCGTCCCTGTCCAGAAAAGTAAGCCATTGCCGTGCCTCCTCAGCGATCAGCAATGGGTCCGGACAACGCGCCGTGTCGGCGCGTTGCGGCGAAGGCTAATGCCCGCGTAGCGGGCGTTAAGCGAAGCGGCCGAAGCCAGAAGTAGGCCATGGTCAGTCTCCCGTGGAGGTTGCCGCGGCGGCGGAACCGTCACGGCGCGAGGGTTTGAGGGACGGGGCAGGCGTCGGGGAGTCCGGCGTGACGAGCCGGGCCGCGCCCTGGGCGATCAGCCAGCGGGCGCTGACCTCGGGCAGGTCCAGCCGCGCGCCGGCGCTCAAGCGCCGACCGGCGTGGGTGTGGGCTTGGAGCAGTTCGATGTGCATTGGATGGGTCATCCCGTGGTCGTGAGGTCGGTCAGCGTGGTGCGGTAGCGGATCTCGTAGCGCGCCGGCAGCGTCACCGTGCCGGCATCGAGGTCGTCGGCGTCCCAGTCGGCGTCGAGCTCGCGCACGGCCAGCGCCAGGCCGCCCAGGTTCGGGTCCGCGAGCACGGCGGCGTGGGCGGCGACGATCAGCCGGTCGGCCGCGTCGAAGGCGTCCGCGCCGCGCGCGAGCGCGACCAGGCGGACGGTGAGCGCCCGGTCCACCAGCCGGTTGGCATGCGCGGTGAGGGCGTCGCCCTCGACGAAGAGGAGCAAGGCAGGGCCGGCCTCGCGGGGCAGCGGTGTCGCCGGCTGGCGCAGCACGGGCGCCGGGGCCAGGGCCGCCGTGAGCCGATCGACGAGGGTGCGCAGCAGGCGCTCGCGCACCGAGTTCATGGCAGCCTCGCGAGCCTCGCCCGGCACTCGCGGCCGTCGCCGAGCGCCCTCACCTCGCGCACGCGGTAGGACTCGCCGGCGATGGTGACCACGTCGCCCGGTGCGAGCGCCAGGCGCGAGGCCGCGTACTCGAGCTCGAAGTCGCGCGCCAGCGCCAGGCCGTCGAGCACCGTCTCGTCCGGCGCACGGAAGGCGCAGTACACGGTGGTGGTGCCCACCACGACGGGCGTCAAGAGCCCCGCGCGCTCGGCGGCGTCGTACAGATCCTCCACACGGACCATCGGACAGGCACCCTCAGACGGTCAGCTTCACCAGCACGCCGGGCCGGTGGCACATCGGCAGCGGGTTGCTCTGGGTGTGCAGATCGGTGCCGCGGTCGAACTTGCGCGGCTCCTGCTTGGCGTACAGCGGCTGGCCCAGGGTGTTCACAGTCTCGTTGAAGTCGGCCGGCGCGAAGTAGGTGGCGAAGGTGTCCACCGTGCCCAGCGGGAAGGCGTGCGCCTCGCCCGCGGCGATGAAGCGGCGCACCGTGCCATCCGGGCTGCTGGCCTGACCGCGGTACTCCTCGAAGGTGATGCCGGCGAAGACGAAGCCGGCGCGCACGTCGTTGATCAGGATCGCGCCCTGTTGCCACTGCGCGTAGGCTTCCTTGACCGACTTGTGGCCGGTGAGCTGACGGAAGAACTCGGGCGAACAGAGGACGTGCACGCCGGTCATGAACTCGCCTTTGAGGTTGTCCTCGATCGCGGCCAGGACCGACAGGCATTTCGCCTTCACGTTGGTGCCGGCGTTGCCGAGGTCGAAGGCAACGACCTGCGGGGTGAGGCCGAACTCGGTGAACAGGTCGTAGATCGTGCTGCCGTCGGCGTCCAGGATCTGGCCCTTGAGTGCGCCCATACGCAGGTGTTCGAGGGTGATCGCGTGCTTGTTGCGCATGGTCTCCAGATGCCGCGCGAGCACGCCGGCGATGGCTTCCATCTCGGTTTCCGAGCCGAAGGCGCGGATGCCCTGGACCTCCTCGGGCAGCACCACGTCGTCGTGCGGGATGTGCGGGACGATGAAGGAACGAAGCCGACGCTGACCGCGCTCACCCACCGTGCCCGGCGCGCCCGGAGGCCGCGTGGGCAAGAGGTTCAGGCGCCCGGCGTACTCCTCGATCACGACCTGGCGCGTGCGCACGGGCTTGGCCGGAAACAGGTTCAAGGCTTCCAGCCGCCCGTAGCGGTTGGGGATGAGGTTGATGGCCGCCGTGAGGCTGGCCATCGAGAAGCCGGGGGCATCGAAGGGGTTGAGCATCGGGGTCTCCAGAAGCAACGAACCCGCCGAATGGCGGGTCGTCCGAGGTGTGGGGAGGGGCCGAATCAGGCGCTGTCGCGCACCACGATGCCGCGCGCTTCGAGCTGGGCGATCGCAGCGAGCTGCTGCGCGGTGGTGATCCCCGCGGGCCAGACGAGCGCGTGGCGCGCGACGATGGCGTGGCGGGCGATCAGGATCGCGTCCTCCCGGTCGATCAACGTCGCATCGACGGCCAGCGCGAGCACGCCCATGGCGACTTCGCTGCCGTCGCCGGCCGCGGGGTCGAGGGCCTCGAGCTTGCTGGTGGCCGTCTCGCGGCCGACCACGGCGCCGAGCGGCAGGTTCTGCCCGGCGGCCACGGTCGCCTGCTCGCGCGAATACAGGTTCGGCGCCTCGTACTTCAGCAGGTCGCCGAGGGTGGGGGCTTGGGTGAGCGTGGGCATGGTTCACTCCCGGGTCACGAGTTTCTTCACGGCGGCGACCACGGGCGAGGCGGCCGGATCGGCGCCGGGGGTGGCCCAGTCCTGGGGCACGTGGGTCGAGCGCACGGCGGACGCCATGCTGTGGGCGGCGCGCGCATCGAGCAGGAGACGGCGCACCTCATCTTCGGTGCGACCGGCGGCGATGAACTCGGCGGCGCGCTCGGGGCAGCCGGCGATCAGGCACAGTTCCGCGATCACTTTCGCGGACTGCGCCACTTCGCGGCGGGCTTCGGCCACCAGGGCGGCGGCCTCATCCACGCCGAGGGTCTCGGACGGGGTATCGGTCATGGTGGGGGTTCCTCGGAGAACGGTCGCCTTCCCGGTCGGGGCTTGGCGCGGCGGGGAAGACGGACGCCGCGTGGCCGCAAGATGTCGGTCGAACTCGGCGAGCACCGCGGGGAGCGTGGCCACGCCATCGGCCAGCCCGGCTCGAGCAGCCTGCGGGCCGAAGAAGAGCGCGGCCTCGGTCGCGCGCACCGCGTCCTCGGGCAGGCCGCGCATCGCCGCCACGTGCGCGACGAAGAGCGCGTGCAGCCGGTCCACCTCGGCCTGGAGCGCCGCGCGGGCGGCGTCCGCAAGCGGCTCGTGCGGCGAGTAGTCGTTCTTGCGCTCGCCCGCAGTGATCGCGGTGTAGCGCAAGCCGTCCCGGGCGTCCTTGACCGACTGGTCGACGTGCAGCGCGATCACGCCGATCGAGCCCACGCCGCCGGTCTCGGTGACGAAGAGCCGCTCGGCGGCGCAGCCGATGGCGTAGGCCGCGGAGAAGGCGGCGTCGTTGGCCACGGCCCAGACGGGCTTCACGGCCGCCGCCTCGCGCACGCGGCGGGCGAGTTCGAAGCAGCCGCCGGTCTCACCGCCGGGCGAGTCGATGTCGAGCACGATGCCGGCGACCGTCGGGTCGCCAAGTGCCGCCTCCAGCCGCGCGCCGATCTCGGCATAGCTGGTCAACCCC
>NZ_KB905987.1:0-2645 GCF_000381125.1 Caldimonas manganoxidans ATCC BAA-369 | reverse complement strand
CCGACGAAGAGGCCATAGAGCCGATCGACCTCGGCCTGCAGTGCAGCGCGTGCGGCATCGGCCAGCGGCGCGTGTGGCGAGTAGTCGTTCTTGCGCGCGCCCGCGGTGATCGCGGTGTAGCGCAAGCCCTCTTGGGCGTCCTTGACCGACTGATCGACATGCAGCGCGATCACGCCGATCGAGCCCACGCCGCCGGTCTCGGTGACGAAGAGCCGCTCGGCGGCGCAGCCGATGGCGTAGGCCGCGGAGAAGGCGGCGTCGTTGGCCACGGCCCAGACGGGCTTCACGGCTGCCGCCTCGCGCACACGGCGGGCGAGCTCGAAGCAGCCGCCGGTCTCGCCGCCGGGCGAGTCGATGTCGAGCACGATGCCGGCGACCATCGGGTCGCCAAGGGCCGCCTCCAGCCGCGCGCCGATCTCGGCGTAGCTGGTCAACCCCGAGGCCGCCTCCAGCCCCAGCGTGCGCTTGACCAGCGTGCCGTGGATCGGCAGCACCGCGATCGAAGCTTCCGGATAAGACGGAGGGTTCGCGGGCCGAGGCAGCGGCGGCGCGAGTTCGACGTCCGGCACGGCGAGATGGAGGCGCTCGGAGAGCACCGCGAGGATCACATCGAGCTTGGCGCGCTGCACGAGCAGGGGCGTGCCGAACAGGCGGGCGGCGAGATGAGGCAGCATCGGTGTCAGTCCTGAAGGTCGGTGTCGGGCGCAGGTGTCGGCACCAGCCTCGATGCTTGGTCGTGCCGCGGATCCGAATCGAAGACCAGCCCCAGTTCATCGGCGCGCCGGTTGTCCGCAGCGATCTCGCGGTCGATGTCCTCGGCGTCGTAGCCGTAGGCCGAGATCGCCTCCGAGCGGCTCATCAGCCCGGCGCGTATCGCGAGCTTCAAGGCGTTGAACTCCTTGAGCGGATCGACCCACTGCCAGCCCTGCGGGATCCACTTGGCGGCGAGGAACTCTCGGCGCCGGCGCGCAAAGCCCGGCAGCGACAGGGCGCCTTCCAGCACCGCCTGCTCCATCCAGGCCCGCCACACCGGGCGACAGAGCTGATGCACGATCACCCCGTGCTGGATCGCTTCGCAGCGGCGGCGGAACTCCAACAGCCCCGCACGGATGCTGGAGTAGTTCACCTGGGTGAGATCGCCGGTGAGCATCTCGTAGGTGATGCCCATGGCGGCGGCTACCGCCCGGAACTGCTGGCGCATGAACTCGCCGTAGCTCGAACCGACGTCCGCCGGCTGACTGAACTTGATGTCCTCGCCCGGCTCCAGGATCTGCAAGGTGCCGGGCTCGAGCCCCGCGAGCGCCACTCCCTGGGCATCGGGCAGCCCCTCGCCCATCAGGCTGTCCTCGGGGGCGAGCCGTGTGATGAAGCCCGCGAACATCGCGGCGGTTTTCTTGCGCACGAGCTCGGCGTCGTCGTACTGGTCGAGTTCGTGCAGCTTGACCAAGGCGCGGGCGAGCCAGGGCTCGCCGCGGATCTGTCCCGGTCGCAAGGGCCGAAACAGGTGGATCACCTCGTCTGCGGGCACGCGCACGGTGTCCAGCCCTCCTGCGGCAGCCCCCGTGCCTGACATCGGCGCAAGACTCCCGTCGCCCGGGTGCGAGCGGGTCAGGTGGTAGGCCACGCGCCGCCCGAGCCGGTCGAACTCGATGCCGGCGCGGATGACGTTCCCCGAGGGCAGATCGCGGTGGAGAGTCACCGGCAGGTGTTCTGGCTCGAGCACTTGCAGCTGCAGCCCCACGGGCAGACCGTCCTCGGGGCGGCGCCAGCGCAGGCGCACCAGCGCCTCGCCGCCTTCGAGCATGGCCCGGCAGGCGAGCGCCTGCAGGCCGTAGAAGTCGGTCAGGCCCGCCGCGTCGGCCTCCTCCACCCAATCCCACCACAACGCGTGGATGGCCTCGCGCACGGCCGCATCCGTCACCATGCTCTGCGGCTTGATGCCGGTGCCGATGGCATTCGCCACAAAGGCTTCGATGCCGGCAGCCGCCCAGGCGTTGCGCCGGGCGAGATCGCGGCTCTTGGCGCGCAGTTCGTGTTGCGTGTAGGCCAGCGCCGCGACCGCCCCGGGGTTGCCGACCTGCCAGGCCACAGCCCGGCGGCCGCCGCCCACGCCGTCGTAGGTGGGGTTCGTGCCGAACAGCCGGCGCTTGAGGGTGCTGAGCCAGCTTGCTGGCGTTTGTGAGGTGCGCCAGCCCATCACGTCCCCTTGGTCGTGTGAAGGCGGATCTGCCGCGGCGCGCCGGGCCACAGCCCCGTGGCAGCCGCCTGCTCGAACAGGTCGCGCTTGACCGCCGCGATCGCAGCCTGCAGTTCCTCGACACTGCGGTACTCGACGGTCTTGTCGCCGAAGCTCACGCGTTTTTCGCCTTTGGCCAGCGCCGCTTCCAAGGCTTCGAGGTGGGCTTGGGTATAGGCCATCAGCGGTAGACCACGAGGTTGATTTCGGTGGAGTCGGCGAAGGACGCCGCGGTGGTCGCGCAGCCCACATCGACGTGCGTCGGCGTCTTCTCATCCAAGGTCGAGCGCACGATCAGCAGCCGCTGCGTGCCCGTGTTGGTGTTGCTGCGTGCGACGCCCACCCAGCAGTAGTTCGCGTCCGGCAGCGGGCTGGCGAAGTGCACGCGGTAGCGGCCGGCTGCGGTGCG
>NZ_KB905986.1 GCF_000381125.1 Caldimonas manganoxidans ATCC BAA-369 | reverse complement strand
CGATCACCGCAGCAACGCCTTCGTCGAGGCGATGAACGGGCTGCTGCAGCAGGCCAAGCGCGCCGCGCGCGGCTTCAGGACGAGCCAGAACTTCATCGCCATCGCCTACCTGCGCATGTCCAAGCTCAAGCACCTGCCGGCCAGTCCGTTCGCGCCGGCGATGCCCCAGTGACGGTGTTGCTTTCCACACGAAACGACATGGAGCCCCTGGGCCACACGAACAGGAGAGACGACATGCACCCTCAACCTTGCGCACCGCTGCTGTACGGCAGACGGAGGTCGAGAACGGCATGCCCGCCTATCGCGCGGCCATCGCCAATGGTACGCTCGGCTGCAGCCGAGGCCGTAGCCCAAAGGCTGGACTACCTCTTTTGCAGAGGTAAACCTCGGGATGAACTGGGCGAAAACATGCCTTATGTGCCCGCCTTACGGCGAGCTGTTTCCGATGCTTCGCGCAGGATTTCCCGCCCCCCATTCGCTGCGATTGCGGCCACGATGACGCCCAGCACCAGATCCGGGATGTTCGACCCGAACCCCATCACCAGCACCCCGGACAGCACAATCGCACCATTGACGATGGAGTCGTTGCTGGTAAAGATCGCTGACGCCTTGAAGTTCACATCTTCCCCGCGATGGCGGCGCAGTAGTCTGAGGCACACTAGGTTCAAAGCCGCGTTCAGCGCGGCCATGGCCATCATGGCTGGGCCGACAGGCTCTTCCCCTCCAGCGAAGCGGCGTAGGACTTCCAACAGCAGCAGCGCGGCCAGGCCGATTAGCAAGAAACCCGACAAGCGGGCCGCGCCCACCTTGACCGTTGCCGCACGACCGACGGCATACAGGCTAACCGCATAGACCGACGCATCGGCGAGGTTGTCCAACCCGGCGCCCATCAGCGCCGTAGAGCCAGCCCAGATGCCAAGGGCAATGCCGGCGGCGGACTGCGTCAGGTTGATCAGCAACACAGTCAGAAGAATCTTTCGGTCCTTCGCATCGCTCGCATCTAGGCGGTCCAACTCGTCGTTTTCGTGATTTCTGTGGTTTTCAGCCATGCATTGTTCCTTCCAAATCGATGGATGCTGAAGCCTGTAGCGGCTGGAGAGTCAAGGCGCAGATGCAACGAACTTGCCACAGGGTCTTCCCGGACGCCCTTGACTCTACCGTAGCTAGAAGGTTTTCCAATCCAGTCAGAGCTTTAGGACAGAACAGATGAGCACCAATGCGCCCCCTTCATTGCGACTGTCATCCGGCGGCGCGCCCGCCGCTACCCCAAGACCAGTCTGTGCCAGTAATGCCCACCAAGCGAACCTCTCCTGCCATGCCGGAAATTGTTCGGTCAAACGACTTCCCGCCAGCACTGAAGGCGATTCGATGGCTGCCAGCCTTTACCCGTAGGCGGATCATTGAGTTCGGAACAGTTTCCATCGCAGTCCCGCCATTGACCGAAATATCCAGCGGATGGTGTCCATCACCCCAATAGCGAACTACGTATCCTCTTCTTGCTCGTCTGGTCGATGGGCCAGACGATAAAGAATGGGGAGTACGAGTAGCGTCAGTAATGTGGAAGACACGATGCCGCCGATCACCACAGTGGCCAAGGGCCGCTGAACTTCTGCGCCGGTTCCAGTGGCAATCGCCATCGGGATGAAACCCAAAGACGCCACCAGGGCCGTCATCAGCACGGGACGCAAACGGGTCAACGCGCCGTCCCGAATGGCCGCGTCCAGAGGCATTCCCTCCTCTCGCAGGGTGCGGATGTAGGAAATCATCACAAGGCCATTGAGTACGGCGACGCCTGAGAGCGCGATGAAGCCCACTGCCGCCGAGATCGACATGGGGATGTCGCGCAGCCACAGCGCCAGGATTCCACCCGTCAACGCGAACGGAATGCCGGTAAAAACCAGCAAACCATCCTTGGCGTTGCCGAACATCGCAAAGAGCAAGACGAACACCAGGAGCAGAGAGACTGGAACAACGATCTTCAGGCGTTGTGTTGCCGACTGCAGGTTCTCAAAAGTTCCGCCCCAACTCGTCCAATACCCAGGAGGGATCTTGACCTGTGCCAGAGCTGCTTTTGCATCCGCGACGAACGAGCCCACGTCTCGACCACGAACGTTGGCACTTACAACGATGCGACGTTTTCCATTTTCCCTGCTGATCTGATTCGGGCCGGGTGCCAACTCGAAGCTCGCCACTTCACCCAGTTGAATGAAGTTGGTTCGGCCTTCAAGACCTCCCGTACCTGTTCCGCGCGGCAAAGGAATCGGCAAGCGCTTCATGGCTTCCAAGTCGTTGCGCAGGGATTCTGGCAACCGAACCACGATGTCGAATCGACGGTCGCCTTCAAACAGCGTACCGGCCTCGCGCCCGCCGATGGCCGTGGCCACTGCATCTTGGATGTCGGCCACGTTCAGCCCGTAGCGGGCGGCCTTCTGACGATCAATGTTGACCGTGAGCATCGGCAATCCTGTGGTCTGTTCAACTTTGACCTCAGACGCACCGGGGATCTTCTGCAACATGGACGAGACTTCTTCGGCTGTCTTGTTCAATACGTCCATGTCGTCGCCGAAGATCTTCACCGCCACATCGCTGCGGACCCCTGAAATGAGTTCGTTGAAGCGCAATTGGATAGGCTGCGAGAACTCGTAGTTGTTGCCCGGCACCTTGCCCACGACCTCCTGAATGGCCGCCAGCAATTCGTCGCGCGACTTGCGCGGCTCCGGCCACTCGGACACCGGCTTGAGCATGATGTAGCCGTCGGAAATGTTCGGCGGCATCGGGTCGGACGCGATTTCAGCCGTGCCGGTGCGCGCGAAAACGCGGTCGATCTCGGGGAACTTGGCTTTGAGCGTCGCCTCGATCTGCTGCTGCATTGCCACCGATTGCGAAAGGCTGGTGCCAGGAATGCGCAAGGCCTGAATGGCGAAATCGCCTTCGTTCAAGCTGGGCACAAACTCACTGCCCATGCGGGTCGCAATCAAGCCGCAAAGCACCACGGCTACTGCGGCGGCTGTCAAGACAACAGCCTTGGCTGCCATGACGCGGTCCAGCAAGGGGGCGTACCAGCGCTTGGCTTGCACCATCAGCCAGTTTTCCTTCTCGCTGACGCGGTTGCCGATGAACAGTGCGACCGCAGCCGGAATGAAGGTCACCGACAGGATCATGGCCCCCACGAGTGCAGCCACCACCGTGAACGCCATCGGGTGGAACATCTTCCCTTCCACCCCCGTCAGGGCGAAGATGGGCAGGTAGACCACCATGATGATGAGTTGCCCGAACAGCAGCGCGCGGCGTGATTCCTTCGATGCCAGGAACACCTCGTGAAAGCGTTCCGCCCGCGTCAACGGCCTGCCGTATTGAGCTTGCGCATGCGCGAGACGACGGACACAGTTCTCGACAATCACAACCGCACCGTCGATGATGATGCCGAAGTCCAGTGCCCCGAGGCTCATCAGATTGGCACTCACCTTGTTGGTCACCATCCCCGTGAAGGTGAACAGCATTGACAAGGGAATCACGGTCGCCGTGATGATGGCCGCTCGAATGTTGCCCAGGAATAGGAACAGGATCACGATCACCAGGATCGCGCCTTCCAACAAATTCTTCTTCACCGTGCTGATGGCTTTATCCACCAACACGGTACGGTCGTAAACGGTGACCGCATGCACGCCTTCAGGCAGGCTGCGGTTGATTTCTTTCATTTTTTTGTCGACGGCCTGGGAAACCGTTCGGCTGTTTTGCCCGATGAGCATGAAGGCCGTGCCCAGCACCACTTCGCGCCCGTTGGCTGTGGCGGCACCCGTGCGCAGTTCACGCCCCAGCCCAACCTCGGCCACGTCACGCACCCGGATCGGCACACCACCGACGCTGCTGACGATCACGTTGCTGATGTCCTCCAAGGTTTTGACCTGACCGGGCGCTCGAATCAGATATTGCTCGCCACGCTTTTCGATATAGCCCGCGCCCACGTTGCCGTTGTTGCGCTCCAATGCCGTCACGATGTCCTGTAAGGTGATGCCCAGCGAGGCAAGTCGCTCGGGTATCGGCGAGATCTGGTATTCCTTGGCAAAGCCGCCAATCGAGTTGATTTCTGTGACGCCGGGCACGTTGCGCAACTGCGGCTTGATGATCCAGTCCTGAATCTCGCGCAGATCGGTGGCCGTATAGGGTTGGCCATCAGGCTTCTTCGCACCATCCTTGGCTTCGACCGTCCACAGGTAGATCTCGCCCAAGCCGGTCGAAATCGGACCCATGGTCGGGGTAATTCCGGGGGGCAACTTGTCGCGCGCCTCCTGGATGCGTTCGTTGACCAATTGGCGCGCAAAGTAGATGTCGGTGCCGTCCTTGAAGATCACAGTCACTTGTGACAGTCCATAGCGGGACAGGGAACGGGTTTGCTCCAGGTTGGGAAGGCCCGCCATCACGGTCTCAATCGGGTAAGTCACCCGTTGCTCGGTCTCCAACGGTGAGTACCCCGGCGCTTGGGTGTTGATCTGTACCTGGACGTTGGTGATGTCCGGCACGGCATCGATGGGGAGCTTCTGGTAGTTGAATACGCCGACGGCCGCCATACCGATGACTGCCAGCAACACCAACCATCGATGTTCGATGGCTGCTCGAATAAGTTTTTCAAACATGTGCGTGGCTCCGGTATCAATGGGTGTGTTCGGCAGAAGCTTTGCCGAGCTCAGACTTCACGACAAAACTTCCTGCTGCCGCGTAGAGAGCCCCCGGCTTGAGTCCTTGCACCACCTCGACCCGCTTGCCATCACTGCGGCCCAACTGCACGGGCTGGGCAATGAAGCCTCCGTTCACTTTCAGGAACACCACGGGCTTGTCGCCCAAGGTCTGAATGGCGTCACTGGCCACAGTCACGGGTACTTCCGCCTCCGATGCAGTCACCTCCACACTGACAAACAGACCAGGACGCCAAACGCCCTTGGGGTTGGACAAGACCACGCGGGCCTTGGCCATGCGAGTCTGTTCACCGATCAACGAACCCACAAAAGTTATGGTTCCGGTCGCGCTGGCATCGAAGGCCGTCGCTTTGATGGTGACCTTCTCGCCAACCCTGACCAGCGGCAAATCCTTCGCGGGCACGTTGATCTCGGCCCAGACCTGTCCCAGGTCAGATACTGTGAACACGGCGGCATCTTCCTTGACTGCCTCACCGAGGCTGAGATGTTTTTCGATCACCAAGCCGTCGAATGGCGCGCGCAGCTCGAAGCGATTGAGCCCCCCCGAAGATCCTGATGTCAGACCCAAGGCGGACAGCTTCTGCTGGGCGTTGGCCACGGCGACCTCTGCCTCGTGTAAGGCTTGCTTGGCTTGCAGGTAGTCCTGCTCGGCAGAGATCTTCTGCTCCCAGAGCCGCTTTTCACGCTCATACGTGGTCTTGGCCAAGGTCAATCGCTTTTGTGCTGTCTGCAACTCGCTGCGCAGCTCTGATGCCGCCGGGCTGGCGATGACGGCCAAAACTTGGCCTCGTCTGACCGCCTGCCCCAGACTGACCTGCACACTCTCGACCACACCCGCAATGCGCGGAACAATGTGCGAAGTCCGGTCTTCATTCAGACGAATTTCGCCTGGCAATTGCAAAACAGACTTGATGCGCGCAGGACCTGCCGTGTCGATGCCAATGGATGCGGCCTTGATTTGTGCATCGCTAAGCTCGACCTTCCCTTCCTCTTGGTTCAGGACGAACATGAAGGACTCGGTGGCAGTCTGGGCAACGATGCTGATCTCGAACGCGTGTGGCTCGGGCACCACCTCACGGCTCACCAGGCTGTCCTTGTCAGGTGCAAAGTTGAGGGTCTGCGTCTCTCCGGTCAAGCGCGTGATGGTGGCGCTGACTTTGGCTGCATTGTTTGGAAGCGGCTTATCTTTGCTGAACAGCCAGATCCGCAGGCGTGGTTCGCCTCCGTCCTCGGCCAGCAAAGCCTCCAGCCCAAAATCTCCTTCCTTGAACAGCTTGCCGCCATGAGGCCCCTTGCTGGGGCCTTCGTGGTGCTCGCCGTCAGCGTGGCCTTTGTCATGATCGTGCCCATCGCCACTCGTCTTGCCGTGGTGCTCACCATCACTGTGCGCTTTCGCTTCAACGTGGCTGCCATGACCGTGGCCATCATCTTCCGCCGTCTTGCTTGTCTTGTTGCTCAGAATGGCGGTGCCAAGCACTACGCCAGTCACGGCAATTGCAGCGATGGCGACCAACTGCTTTTTGCTGATGTTCAGTTTTTTTGTGTCGATTTTCATATTCATTCCTGATTGGATGGCTTGTCGGCATTCGGGGTGGAGTCGCCGAGCACCCGGTCAATGTCCGCCGCCGCGCGATGCGCTTCGGCCAGTGCCTTGAGGTATTGGGACTTGGCGGCGAAGTAGGTGCGCTGCGCGTCTAGCACTTCTAGAAAGTTGAACTTGCCGTTCTCGAATCCGATGGTGGCTGCGTCGTAGGCACTCTTAGCCCCGGGGAGTACGTCCCGTTGCAAGACCTCGACTTCCCTGCGAATGGCGTCCAGCCGCTCGCGGGCTTGCATCACTTCAGTGCCGACTCGCACGTTCAACGCCTGGAGTTCGTCCCGGGCTTTGTCTTCGCGCTTCAGCGCTTCCAGCAAGTTGCCCTGATTGCGATCAAACAACGGCAACGGCACGGAGACGCCGAACAGCAGCTGATCACGCTGCAGCTCATTGGAGCGCTTCACTCCCAGGCTGAAGGTGACATCGGGTACCCGCTTGCTGCGCTCCAAATCGACCAGTGATCTGCGGCGTTCCATCTCTAGCTGCGCACGACGCAAGGTTGGCGAGACAGACAGGCGTTGCTGGACACTGTCGAAGCTTGGAACGGGCGGGAGCGCTTCAACATTGCCCGCGACGAGGGTGAAGCGAGGTGGATTGGCACCCAGCAAGCTGGCAAGACGTCCCCGAGCGTTGCGCAGCTCGCTTTGCGCCTGGGCGAGTTCAACGCGCACCCCGGCCTCAGCCACCCGGGCCTTTGATTCTTCGACGGGAGAAACCTTACCCGCTGCCACGCGCTTGGCAACCGCGTCGGTCGCTTTTCTCGCCAAATCGACACTGTCAAGAGCCAGTGCTACACGCTCCTGGGCTGCCAGCGTTTCGAAGAAGGCGGCGACCACAGCGGCGCGGATTTCGATGCGCCGCACATTCAGTTCTTCCACTGCGATGTCGCGCCCTCGCTCGGCGGCCGCGATACGGGCCGCGCGCTTGCCGCCCATTTCAACGGGAAGGTTGATCTGCACGCTTTGTGTACGGGTCTGTGCGCGCTGGTCTTCCAGTAAATAGGCAAGCTCTGGGTTAGGGCGCGCTTGCCCTTGAAGCACCTGACCTTCAGCAGCCTCAATTTCACGTTTTGCGACGGTAAGGTCTGGATTGCCGTCGAGCGCCAACGCGATGGCTCTCTGCAACGTCAGAAGCGTCGCCACATCGGCCTGCGACTCAGATTGGGCTGTGCGGTTGGCTTGCGCAGCAGGCAGCGATTGGGCAAAAGATACCCCTGCGGTGAGCGCAATAAGCAGGCCCGCTGCAGTTGCCTTTTTTGTAGCCCTATGAACGGCAAGTGACGCCCGTCGTTTTTGCTTGTGAATACTCTTCAACATCCGATTCTCCAGTGATTTCAAAGACACGAGGAAATCGGCGGAGAGCGATCCAAATGATCGCCTGCTACATCGTCACGTCAGCGGCGCAAAGGCGGCTTTGTGCGGTCACGCACCAAGCGCGACTGCTTTAGTGACGACGAGGGAAGGAACGCGCTCCCCGCCGATCAGGCGAGGACACGCCACTGCGGGCGTTCTAAGCGTTCGAAAGGGGGCGACGTAAGATGCAGCCAGTAGTCCGCTATGTCTAGGGACGAGCTGAACATCGGCGGGAGAGTCACCTCCCCAGGCAGGGCTGATGAACACCCCGCATGGCAGGATGCGCAATCAGGGTCACCGCCACCGGTTTTGGCTGGATCGGGTGCTGTCTCTTTACCATCAGTAGCCTTGTGCTGATGGTCATGGTGACCGAAGTGTTTGGCTGCGGCCCCAGTTTCGTGCTGGCAATAGGATGCAATCGCTGCCCAACTGAGCTGCAGCGGCATCAATACCAGCAGAAAAATCATAAACAAGCGACGCATGGAGGACAAGATTGTAGCAGCTATATGTCGAATCCCGGACGATCATATACTACCGTCACGCCACGGCTACCTGCTCGCGCGCAGCGTTCTGGCTGAGATTTTGGGCCCGCGGCGCAGCAGCAAGGCGGTCTGATACCGGGGAGTTCCACACATGATCACTCGACTGCACAAGTGCGCCCGCACCACACCGCGCGTCAGAGCCGAAATCGCCGCCAGCAACGACCCCATCGCCACGCTGGCACAGCGCTACGGGGTGTCGCCCATGACGGTGCTCAAGTGGAAACACCGCACCGACTTCGAGGACCGTC
>NZ_KB905985.1 GCF_000381125.1 Caldimonas manganoxidans ATCC BAA-369 | reverse complement strand
GCCGTCGGCTGATTGAAGTTGTAGTAGTCGCTTTGCGCCTTGAGCTTGGCGAGCACCCGCATGGGGTCTTCGTCGGTCCAGTCGGACAGCAGCACGACATGGTCGCGGTCGGCGCGGATGGGGTCTGCCTCACGCGGCTCGACGATCAAGGCCCCGTACATGCCGGTCTGCTCCTGCATGCCGGAGTGCGAGTGATACCAGTAGGTGCCGGTTTGTTCGAGGCGAAACTGGTAGGTGAAGGTTTCGCCAGGGGCGATGCCCGGGAAACTGACCCCAGGCACCCCGTCCATCTGGTAGGGCAGGATGATCCCGTGCCAGTGGATCGAGGTGGCCTCGCGCAGGCGGTTGGTGACGCGGATGGTGACCGTGTCGCCTTCCCGAAGTTTGAGCGTTGGCGCCGGGATGGAGCCGTTGATGGTGGTCGCCATCCTTGGCCTGCCGGTGAAGTTGACCGGCGACTCGGCAACCACCAGGTCGATGTTCGTGCCGCTGAGCACGGGCGCCGCACCCGTGCGCGTGTCGGCCAGCCCCTGCGCCGCAGCACGCACCCAGGGTGACAGGCCGACCATCACTCCGCCGGCGACCAAGCCGCGCACGAAACGCCGCCGTGAGGGCATCATCGGCAGTGGAGCATGAAACTTGATCATGGTTAAGGGATCCTTTTTGGGGTTCACACGAAGCGAGTTTGGTTCCCCGCCCCTGTCAGGAAGGTGAGTCGAAGATGACATTTCTGTCATCTTGCCGCCATCGAGTCGCATGGCTGTCAAACTCACGGGGGGCGATAGATGGAGCAGACCCGTGAAGATCCTGATCGTTGAAGATGAACCGAAAACCGGCGAATACCTACGTCAAGGCTTGAATGAAGCCGGCTTTGTGGCCGATTTGGCGGCCAATGGCAGCGATGGGCTGCATTTGGCTTTGCATGGCGAATACGACCTGGTGATTCTGGACGTGATGCTGCCGGGGCTCGATGGCTGGCAGGTGCTGGCTTCTCTTCGGCGGCGCGGGCTGGATATGCCAGTGCTGTTTCTGACCGCCCGCGATCAGGTGGAAGACCGTGTGAAGGGGCTGGACCTTGGCGCAGATGATTACCTGGTCAAGCCGTTTTCTTTCGCCGAGCTGCTGGCCCGCGTGCGCACCATCCTGCGGCGTGGACGAGGCGGCGGACTGGACAGCAACGTCCTGCGCGTGGCCGATCTTGAGCTGGACTTGCTGCGCCGCCGCGTCACGCGGGGCGGCAAGCGCATTGACCTGACGGCCAAGGAGTTCGGTCTGCTGGAGTTGCTGATGCGCCGTCAAGGCGAAGTGCTGCCGCGCTCGTTGATCGCCTCGCAGGTATGGGACATGAATTTCGATTCCGACACCAATGTCATCGAAGTGGCCATACGCCGACTTCGAATGAAAATCGACGAGGGTCAATCCGTCAAACTGATTCAGACCGTGCGGGGCATGGGTTATGTGCTTGAAGCCGCGCAGGAACCGTGAATGTTGCGCCGCTTATCGCTTTCCCGTTTATCGCTGACCCACCGCCTGACGTTGTTCTTCACGCTGGTGGCCGCCAGCATCGTGCTGGGCTTGGGCGGACTGTTCATGACCGCAGCGGATCGTCATTTCATCGATCTGGATCGCAGCGTGCTGCAAGACAAGCAACACCTCATCGACGACATCCTGGCCAGCGCCAATTCTGCCGAGGACCTGCGTTGGGGGCTCTCTGAGGCGCTCAATCATCATCACGGGCTGTTCGTCCGCGTGACCACTGCGACAGGCCGGACCCTGTATCAGACCGAGGGCTTTCCCGCACCGGATCGCTGGCTGCTTCCCGAGCACGAAACGCTCCTGCATGCCTTGACAGGAGGGCAGAGTGGACGGCGGCAATACCGCACGCAGCAGTTCCGTGCCCAGGCGCAGTATGCGCCCGAGGCCCCCCTGGTGATCACCTTGGCCATGGATACGACGCACCACCGGCGTTTTCTGGATGCGCTGCTGCGCACCTTTGCGGCGTATTCGCTGGCTGCCATTCTGGTCAGCGGGCTGCTCGGATGGGCCGCCGTCTACTACGGTTTGGCCCCTCTGCGTGCGATCAAGGCGCATGCGGCCGCCGTGACCGCGCAACGCTTGCAGGCGTGCATGCCGGTGCAGGCTGTCCCTGCGGAAATGGCCGATCTGGCTGAGACACTCAATCAGATGCTGGAGCGTCTGCAGGACGACTTTCGGCGCTTGTCAGAGTTTGCTTCGGATTTGGCCCATGAGCTGCGCACCCCGATCAGCAACATGCTGACGCAGACCCAGGTGACCTTGGCGACCCCACGCGAGAACGCCGCTTACCGTGACATCCTGGCCTCCAATGCCGAAGAATTGCAGCGCTTGGCCCGCATGGTGGCCGACATGCTGCTGCTGGCTAAAACCGAACGGGGTGTGGATCTGCCGCACAAGGAACGTTTCATGGCGGCCGATGAAGCCAACGCTTTGCTCGACTTCTACGAAGCGGTGGCGGACGACAAGGGCATCCGCCTCACGGTGCAGGGCAACGGCAGCATCAAGGGGGATCGCCTGATGTTTCGTCGCGCATTGAGCAACCTGCTGTCGAATGCGCTACGCCATGCCCCGCCGGACAGCTCCGTCCGGATTATTTTGGCTGAGCGGCCAGATGGCACTGAAGTTTGTGTGGAGAACACTGGCGAAGACATCGATCCCCAGGTACTGCCGCGACTGTTTGATCGCTTCTACCGCGCCGACCCCGCGCGTGCCCATCCGACCTCCGATGGCGCAGGGCTCGGCTTGGCCATCACCAAAGCCATTGTCGAGGCGCATGGTGGCCAGGCTAGTGTGACCTCTGCGCAAGGTCTGACGCGCTTTACACTGATATTTCCGCATCAGAAACGCACCTGAGTGTCGCTCCACGGTCTCTCGAGAGACCACTCTTGGCCTATCGAGCCCTCGTGGTGACGCAGCGGCGCGCGGGTTTGTACGCGATGCCCTGCGCGGCGACGTCGAGTTTTTCATCGGCCTGATGCCTTGCTCATCCAAGCGCGATGGACAACCGCTCGTGGTGACGCACGTGCAAGTCACTGCCACACAAGGCCTTTTGCGTGTGCTTGGGCGACGACGTTGGCGCCGGTTTTGAAAGGGGACAGAGCAGAAAGAGCGTCGGACGGGGCCGAGTCCTCGAGCGCGTTGTCGTGAGATCGGATTCGCCAGCGGAGGCGTGGTTGTCGTAACAGGCCATCAGCACCGCTTGCATCAGCCCAGCGCTGCTGGCAAGTCAAGGCCGATCCTCCAGCGTCTTCCGATCAGCTCGCAACGTCTGCGGCAGCGACGTCATCCGGCTCAGCAGGTCCCGAAGGACAGGCGCATCCGCGAATCGCCGTTCGAGCGTGGCATGGGCGTCGCACCACAGCGGATAGGCCCGCTTGAGCAGCGCATGCCCCGAGGCCGTCAAGCGCACGCGGCGCTTGCGGCGATCTTGATCATCGGCGATCACCGCCAGCAGCCCCCGTCGTTCCAGCGGCTTGATCAGCGCCGTCAGCGTGGTCCGGTCCATGGCCAGGAACGGGGCGAGTTCGCCCACGGTGGGCGCGTGCGGGCGGTTCAGTGCCATCAGCAGTGAGAACTGCCCGTTGGTCAGATCCAGCGGGCGAAACACCTCGTCGAAGTGACGGGCGAGCACCCGCGCCGCCCGCTGCGCGTGCAGGCACAGACACGCTTGGGCTACTTCGACGGTCTTGACATGGGGAAAGGTGTCACGCACACTCGCAATTATGTTGATATCAACGTAGATCGTCCACAGTCCCCACGTCCCGCGTTCGCCCCCAGATCCTCGCCATTCAGGAGACCGACATGCCGACTCCGAAGAACACCGTTTGCATCTGGTACGACCGCGAGGCCGAAGAAGCCGCGCATTTCTATGCATCGGTCTTCCCCGACAGCGCCGTGACCGCGGTCAGCCGTGCGCCAGGCGACTATCCGGGCGGTAAGGCTGGGGATGTGCTGGTGGTGCGCTTCACCGTCTGCGGCATCCCCTGCATCGGGCTAAACGGCGGGCCGATCTTTCCGCACACCGAGGCCTTTTCTTTCCAGATCGCCACCGACACGCAGGAGGAGACCGACCGTTACTGGAACGCCATCGTCGGCAACGGCGGGCGCGAGAGCGAATGCGGATGGTGCAAGGACCGCTGGGGCGTGAACTGGCAGATCACGCCGCGCACGCTCACCGAGGCGCTGGCGGCGGGTGGGGCCGAGGCCGAACGCGCCTTCGCCGCGATGATGACGATGAAGAAGATCGACCACGCCGCGATCGATGCGGCGCGGCGCGGATGACTAAAACGCATTGAAGGAGATCCGCCATGACGCCACCGATCGAGATCTCGACACATGTTCCCGTCCCGCCCGAGCGGGCTTGGGAGGCATTCAATTCCCCCGTGGCGATCACGCAATGGAACCAGGCCTCGCCTGATTGGCATTGTCCCCGAGCGACGGTCGACCTGCGGGTCGGCGGGCGGCATGTCGCCCGGATGGAGGCGCGCGACGGCTCCTTCGGTTTCGATTACGCCGGCACCTACGAGGAGGTCGAGGCGCCCCACGTCGTCGCGCTGCGGCTCGACGATGGTCGTCTTGCGCGCACGACCTTCACTCCCGAAGGCGCCGGCACTCGGGTCACCACCACCTTCGACCCGGAGGGCACGCACTCCATCGAGATGCAGCGTCAGGGCTGGCAGGCGATCCTCGACAGCTACGCGGCCTTCGCCACCCGCGCAGGCTGAGTGCTGTGCGAGGCAAGACCCACTACGCCAACGGCCAGCCGGTTTTCGTCCAGACCGGCGAGCGGCTCACCTATTTCTTCAAGACTGGCCTCAAGAAGGCCGAGGGCATTTCCATCGACGGCGTCATGCAGGGCGAGTGGCGCTTCTGGCGCGAGACGGGCGAACTCTGGCAGGTCGGCCATTTCCGTGATGGCTTGAAACACGGGGAGTGGCTGCGCTTCGCCCGCGATGGTTCCGTCGAGAAGCGTGAAACCTTCGCCGACGGCAAGGCCAAGCGAGGGCGGTCATGACGATCGATCTGGCGCAGGACATTGCCGCGCCCATCGAACTTGTCTGGACCTGCTTGACCGATGCCGATGCACTGGCGCAGTGGTTCGGCACGCACATGCATCTGGACGCCCGCGCAGGCGGTGGTTTCATCGAAACCTGGCGCAACGGCAACCGAGCGGTGACGACGCGCGGCACCGTGCTGCACATCGAACCGCCACACCGGCTGGACCTTTCGTGGCAAGACGACGACTGGCCCGTCGCAACGCGCGTTTCGATCGCGCTGGAGTCCTGTGGCACCTCGACCCGGCTGACGCTTTGTCATTCGGGCTGGAGTGCGCTGGGAACGGCGGGCGCCGTACTCGCCCAGGCACATCGCGCCGGTTGGGCTGCCCATCTGGACGCGCTGCGGCAGCATGCCGAAGCGGCTGCCCGCGGTCACGACGGCGTGGTCGCGGCGAACGCCACACGCACCCCTCCGCCAGCCCGATGACCGGATCGGCACCGATGCGATGCCGCGCACGGCAGTGTGGCATCTTTCGATCGAACGCCAAACGAAGGAGCCAACATGAGCAAAGTCTTCGTCAACATCGCCCTCTCGCTGGACGGCTACCTGGCCCCCGACGGGATGGACATGGCGCACTTCGCCGACCCCGGCTACAAGAACTGGGGCGCCAAGTGGGGCGCGCTCATGACCTGGGCGCTCGAGCAACGCTATCTGCGCGAGAAGCTGAAACTCGGTGAAGGCGGAAAAACCGGCCCGGTCAACGATGCGCTGCGCCACACCTTCGAACGTACGGGCGCGCACATCATGGGCCGACGCATGTTCGACGGCGGCGAGAGGGGCTGGCCGGAGGAGGCGCCGTTTCACACCCCGGTCTACGTACTCACGCATCAGCCGCGCGAACCCTGGGTGCGGCCTGGCGGTACGGTCTTCCACTTCATCAGCGACGGGCCCGAGCGCGCGCTGGCGCTGGCGCGCGAAGCGGCCGGCGACCGCGACATCCGCATCTCGGGCGGTGCCGACGTCATCCAGCAGTACCTCAATCTCGACGTCGTCGATGAACTGGAGATCGCGCTCGCCCCGGTGCTCTTCGGCGGGGGGCGCCGGCTGTTCGAGCACCTGGCCGAGCCCTTCCCGCGTTGGCGCATCGAGCGCGTGCTGCACGATGACACGGCCACCCACCTGCGCTACGTGCGCGACTGAGCGACACGCCATCAACTTTAGTGAAGGAAGCTACGATGCCACTCGCAACCTACCGCGGACACTGCCACTGTGGCGCCGTCCGGTTCGAAGCCGACGCGGATCTCAACGCCGGCACCGTGCGCTGCAACTGCTCCATCTGTACTCGGTCGCGCTTCTGGTTGGTCTTCGTGCCGGCCGAGCGCTTCCGCCTGCTCGCAGGGGAAGAAAAACTCTCCGACTATCGTTTTGGCGCCCAGCGTATCCGTCATCGGTTTTGCAGCGTCTGCGGCGTCAAACCGTTTGGCATGGCCTCCGACGGCAGCGGTGTGGCGATCAGCGTGAACTGCCTCGACGAACTTACGCCCGAGCGACTCGCAGCACTGCCCGTGACCTACGTGGACGGGGCACACGACCGCTGGGATGCGGCGCCGGCGGTCACGTCCTATCTGTAACCTGAGCTTTGCCGGTGGCAGCCACCAAGCCACGTGGACGCTCTCGAGCAGCAACCAGCAGGAGCGTGTCACGCAGCACAGTCCCGGATGAAAGCAAATTCACAGCGGCGCGACGGGATGCTGCCCCCGGTTCAGGGCGAAGTGGCTTGGGTCACGCCGGAGGGTCGCAAACCGTACTGGCGGGAAACGATTACCGATCTGAGATGCCACCGGTAGAGAAATACCCACCCGGACGCTGTCACGTTGATGCTCGACATGTCGAGGACTGGCCATCCAAGCGCAAAGAGCACCTCAAGCCTCACCGCCCGCCCGCCTTCGCCGCCTGATACGCCTCGATCAGCGGCAGGACGGCTTGGCGCCGCTCCAGGCTCTCCTGCGGCCAGTAGCGCTCTCGCTCGTAGTATTCCGGCACCGAAGGTACCCCTGCCGGCAACACCACCCAGGGCTGTTTCGAGGCGGTGAAGATGTGGATGTCCGGCGGCAACAGGTCGGGGTTGTCCAGAGTGCCCACCCGCACGAACTTCACCACCGGACCGGCGCCAGCGTAGTGGCTCCATACCGCCACCTTGCACTTCGGGCAGCGTGCGATGAGCTGGCCAGCGCCACTTTGCGACGGAGTGTTCACCTGTTCCGGCGGCTCTCCCAGGTTCGCCACCCGGTCGGCCTCGATCAAGGCGTTCAACGCAAACGCCGAACCCGACTCTCGCTGGCACCAGCGACAATGGCAGCAGTGGACGTACAGCGGGGCACTTTCCATGCGGTAGCGCACCGCACGGCAGTCGCAGCCGCCTTCGATGAGAAACGCAGCAGAGGGGAGCATCTGGTGTCCTTGCGGGAGGAACGAGGCCCGGTGTCATCTTAGCGCGCCAGGAAGCACCCGTCGCTCACAGAGGAAGTGATGCATGGACCCCAACCCGCCATCGATCCAGCGCAGTTCATTCACGTCCGTGTGGTGCTGAGCATGATCGTCAGCCTGGCGCTGGGGCCCGGTTGCTCGCCGGGCTGACCCGCTTCGTGCAGCCCCCCCCCCGAAGAAGCTCCGCGTCTACGTTCCCCGCCTGCTGTGGACTTCCTGCTGATCCTGCTCATCCAAGCCCGATGGACAACCGCTCGTTGTGACGCACGTGCAAGTCACTGCCACGCAAGGCCTTTTGCGTGTGCTTGGGCGAAGACGTTGGCGCCGGTTTTGAGAGAAGAGAGAAGAGAGAGCGAAAGAGCGTCGAACGGGGCCACTTCAGGACGCCGCGCCACCACCGCGCAACACACGCAGAATGGCCCACCACCCCGCGTGGTGTTGCGCCCCGCACAAAGCAAAACGCCCAACCGAGGGCGGTTGGGCGTGGAAGGATGGTGGTGCAGTCTACCACCGATTTCGAACTCATTCCCCAAACTCCTTCGTAATCCGTCGTGCCAGAGCGGTAAGTTTCGGGCGTTTGTCCGTTTCACGCTGCCCCCGCAGGCGCACGCTGTAGCCCCGCTGCACACGGACTCACTGGATGGTCCTTCGTCATTTCGTGTGGAACACAACAGTCACAATGACTCCTGGTCGTCGAGCCCGGTGGGCATGTGTGCAGGCCGCTGGCCGGCCTGTGCACATGTCCACCGGGCGGGTTTGATCAGGAGGATGAGTCCATGGGCATTGCCGTAGAAGCTCTGTTCACCAGCGCGCTGGGCTTGCAGCCGCCGTGGGTCGTCGATGACGTCAGGCTCGACACCGCTAAGCGGCGTATCGACTTCGAGATCGGCTGCCACACCAGCAGGCTCGCCTGCCCGGCATGCGGTGCGGCCACGCAACCGGTGCACGACCGGCTGCGCCGATCCTGGCGGCACCTGGACTTCTTCCAGTTCGAGGCCTGGCTGCA
>NZ_KB905984.1:6260-9916 GCF_000381125.1 Caldimonas manganoxidans ATCC BAA-369 | reverse complement strand
CAACGAATTCCAAGCCATGGCGGCCGAACAACCCTGGCGCCCGCCGCTGCGGCCCAAGCTGCGGGCCAGCGGCGTGCAAGCCGCCGTGGTCACCGGCGTGGACGGCGCGGCCCTCCACACCGAGCGCAACGCCCGGCTCAAGATCCAGTTCCCCTGGCAGCGCGGCTTGCGCCCGCTGCCCGGCGGGCTGCCTCACCCCAGCGCGGCCGACCCCGCAGGCGCGGCCCCCGGCAACGAACGCGCCAGCGCCTGGGTGCGCGTGGCCCAGAGCGTTGCCGGCCCCAACTGGGGTGCCGTCATGCTGCCGCGCATCGGCTCGGAAGTGCTGGTCGACTTCATCGACGGCGACATCGACCGCCCCCTCATCATCGGGCAGCTCTACAACGAGCTCGACCCCCCGCCCTATGCGGCCGGCCAGGACGCCGGGGTCAACCACCCGGGCACCCTCTCGGGCTGGTTCAGCCATGGGCTGGACGGCGGGCATCACAACGCCTGGGTCCTCGATGATGCCAGCGGCCAGCTGCGCATGCGCTTCATGTGCACCCAGCCCCTCAGCGAGCTGGGCCTGGGCCATCTCATCCAGCAAGCCGCCTGTGGCGCGCAGCGCGGGCCGGCACGCGGCAGCGGCTTCGAGCTGGCCAGCGACGGCTGGACCTGCGTGCGCGCGGCCGCAGGCTTGCTGCTGAGCAGCACCGCACGCGCGGCCCAGGGCGACAGTGTGCACGGCGCGCAAATGGACGGCCAAGAAGCCCAAGCGCAGCTGCGCGCCGCGCAAGCCCTGCAGCAGCGGCTGCAGCAGGTTGCCGCTGCCCAGCTGCCCGAGGTGCCGGCGCCCGAGGCGGCGGCCTGGACCGAGGCCGTGCAAGCGCTGGACGGCTCGGCCCAGGCCGGCGGCGGCTTCACCCAGCCGCTCATGCTGTGGGATGCGGCCGCCTCGGCGCTGTACAGCACCGAAGGCCCGCTGGGGGCCTATGCCGCACAAGACCAGCACTGGGTGGCCCAAGCCGACATGCAGCTCAGCGCCGCGCAGGCGGCCAGCATCGCCGCCGGGGCGGCCGTCAGCCTGTACGCCCACGACGGCGGGCTGCAATTCAAAGCCGCCGCCGGGCCACTATCCTTGCGCGCGCACACCGACACGCTGAGCCTGCACGCCGATGGCCAAGTCACGATCACCAGCACCAACGACGAGATCCACGTCCAGGCCCAAACCCGCATCGAACTGAGCTGCGGCGCCAGCCGCGTCGTGCTCGACGGCGGGGACATCACCTTCACCTGCCCAGGCACCTTCACCGTGCAGGCAGCCACGCATGACTGGGGTGGGGGCAGCAGTGCGGCGGCGGAGATGGCCCGCCTTCCCAGCGGGCAGGAGCGGCGCTTCGATGAACGCTTTGCTTTGATAGATCCTTCAGGTCAACCCCTGACCGACATGCCGATCAAGGTGACCACTTCCGATGGTGTGGAGGTGGCCCAGACCGACGCCACCGGACACAGCAACCGCATCTTCACCGATGCGGGCGAACCTGTGAAGTTCGAATTGCGCTGGACCCAATTGCAGACATGAGCGACGCTACCACTGTCACCGCCATGACCAACACCACGCCCAACAGTTGCGTGGAGGTGCGCTGCGACTGCGCCACGATGTGGTCCTTGGCTCAACAGTTTTGCTATGTGCGGCTGAGTGAACCCGTCGCAAGGGATACTTACCGCTTCGTGAAGCACCCGGCCGTGCGGGCACGTCGCATTGCAGCCACCTACGCGCGCTTCTATCTGGAGCTCGAAGACGGTGGCAAGCCGCAATGGAAGGGGCGCTTCTACTGGATGGCTCTCGGAGCTTTCGCCAGCAAGACCGTGGCCTGCTCGCTGGAGATGGTGCGCGTGAACATGCTCAGTACCGTGCGCGATCGCTTGGCCATGGGCAACCTCTGGCTCTTTGGCGACATCGCCGGCTGGCATTGGCACTATTGTCGGTTTCCTGAGAGCTTCCGTTTGTGCCGCGACGCCCGAGATACACGTCAACTCGTGACGGCTGTGAAAGATCAACTCGCCAAACTGCCCTGGCAGGACAAGGCGCTGCCCATCATCCGGCACCTGCAGGTGTCGGAGCACATTCGCAAGGGCTTTGACAAAGTACAGGAGTTCGAGAGGGAGGAGGATCCGCTGGTCCGGCCAACCATCCAGATGGAGCATTTGCTGGCCATTGCACACCACGAACAAGGCGTCATCCTGCAGCCGTTGATCTACGATGACCCGGATTTTGCGTTTTGGGTGCGAGCGCAGCGCACACCGCCCGCCAGCTGGTTTTCACCGGGCCTGCAGCTGGTCTTCACCAGCGCCTGCGAGACCGATGATGCGGCACTGAAGTCGGTGGCACCGAAAGGGACGAGGTTGGAGGATTTCCGCAGTCGGATGCAATGGATCCAGCTCGCAGCGGAGCTTTTTCACAAGCGCATGCAGGAGTATCCCCAGGAAATGCATCGAGAACTCGAGGTCATGGCGGCGTGGGTGAGCATGGCGGATCGATGAATGAAGCGAACCTCTACAACCATTTTTGTGGTTCTGACGGGGATCCTCCTGCTGGCGGCCTGTTCGCCGAGCAAGTCCACCGCGCCCAGCGCTGCTTCCCATGCGGCGAGTGCATTGGCCACTGAACAGAAAGAACCTTCGATGAATACAGAAGTGCTCATCCGCCTCGGAGAATCAGGCACAGAGTTCGCGCGCCGACACGGTGCCTTGTTGCGCAGTTGGCAATCGATCCCGAACGTGGTGCAGGACTACCGCATCATCTGGCCGGAAGCATCGCTGGGGATCGTGCGTCTTGATCATGGGCGACATGCGGTGGCGCTCCAGCATGTGATGAGCGTACAGACCTCGGAAGACCTCAGCGGGCGCTACGCAGGGGAAGGTTTGTACAACTTTCACATCAGCGCAGGCGTCAGCGAGTCCAGCGACATCTTGCACGATGAAGCGAGGTTGAAGATTCACCACCTACTCCAACGCTTCTTGAACGCCGGCTGGCAACCTCTGGTGTCTAGAAGCCGTCCGCGCTTGCGAGGGCGGCACCGGCTCGAGCACACGCTGGCGACCAGCAACCTCAACGGGCTCGATCCCGCATATCTGCCCACGTTGGAAGAGTGGATGCGCATCGAGCAGCGCACCCCGTGGGAGTTCTACGCCGATGGCTGGTATGTCAAGGTCGCTTTCAGCCGTGACCCGCAACGCATGGACCCGCACAAGCCCGGGGCCTATCTGTTGAGCTTCACGGTGCGCACGGAGACGGACTACTTCCGGGACTATGCACCGCCGCAGCAGCGTCATCGCTGGAAGGAGTTCGTTGGGCCAGGACTGGAGAAGCAGGCCGCAATGCGAGCGCAAGCCGAAGCCGAGTTGCGCGCCCGGGGCATCCCGATCGACGAGGCCTACCGCGACCCGCCCGTGCCCCGGTTGGATTGACCACAGCCGCCCCCACCCTGGGGCCAGAAGTACTGGCTGCAACGGCCGTGCCGAGCAGATCGTGGTGAACCCGGCCGATCTGAAGCGCGAGCACCTGGGCCCGCGCCAGTTCACCGGCTGGGGCTATGACGAGGGCGACATCCAGGTCGATCTGGTGGGCGTGCCCATCTTGCAACACAACTGGTATGAGGCTCGGTGATGACCAT
>NZ_KB905984.1:0-6160 GCF_000381125.1 Caldimonas manganoxidans ATCC BAA-369 | reverse complement strand
AAAGCCGCCGCCGGGCCACTATCCTTGCGCGCGCACACCGACACGCTGAGCCTGCACGCCGATGGCCAAGTCACGATCACCAGCACCAACGACGACATCCACATCCAAGCCCAAACCCGCATCGAACTGAGCTGCGGCGCCAGCCGCGTCGTGCTCGACGGCGGGGACATCACCTTCACCTGCCCGGGCACCTTCACCGTGCAGGCAGCCACGCATGACTGGGGCGGGGGCAGCAGTGCGCCGGCCATGCTGAATCCACTGCCGCAGGGCATCCAGCCAATCGAGGCTGTTTTATCGCCGCTTCAGCAAGTCTATGCCCGTACGGTCAGCTTGGAAGAGGTGCCCCAGGAATGGTTGCCGCGCGCCATCGCTCAACGGGTCAACGGCCTACACAAGAACGAAACACTGGCCGATGTTGGTGTTCCCCGGGAGGACGTCTTCAGCGAGCCCTTGAGGCTCGATCAGCCGGCAGACCTGCAGCTGCGGTTGTGGTCCTCTTCGGCATGGCAGGTCAGCGAGGTGGTTCGGCAGCCGCTGGATGACTCACCCTTGCACGACGAAGACAGGAGCGAAGACGATGCAGACCTCTGAAGGCAAGGGCACGAGTCTGGCGTCAGGCAGGCTGCCCGATCCGTATCGCGTCCGACCGGGCGACACCTTGTCCAGCATCGCCCGGCGAACGGGGGTCAGTGTCGCCACCCTTCAGCGCTGGAACGGCCTGCGCGATCCCCACAAGATCCAGGTCGGGCAGGTGCTGTACCTCTCCGAGGCCAGCGCCTTCGGGGTCAGCTTCGTTTTCTTGGATGCCTTGCGGCATCCGATCGCCAACCTGCCCTACAGGCTGGAGGTCGATGGCCGCACCGTGGTGGGCAAGACAGGCCCCCAAGGGCAGATCCCGACCCAAGTCACCCAGGCGGCGCAATCCCAAGTCGTGCTGTGGATACAAGATGCGCACAGCCAGTGGCAGAAGCTGGTGAGCACCGTCTCTGGGTATGGGCACAAGCTGATCACCTTGGTCAGCGGGGCCATCGTGGTGCCCACCACGCTCGAGGCGGTCTCGGGCCAAGCCACTCAGGCCCTCTCGAAGCAGCGCGAAATCACCGCCACGGCCACGACCCAAGCGAAGCCCCCCGTCAAGCCCAGCGGGGCGCCCTCGAAAAACAACCCCGCCGTCACCACCAAAACGGGCAAGGGGCCCCAGGGCATGCCCACCATCGTCATCGGCGTGGACTTGCCCCAAACCTTGATGGATCACTTCAAGCACTTCAAGGGCGGCGATATCACCGCCAAAGATTGGAAAAACGTGGCAGGTCGCCTCGAATGCGAACCGGAAGTGCTCCAGGCCATCGCCAAAGTCGAAAGCGGCGGCCGCAGCGCCTTCTGGCGTCTGGCCGATGGCCAGGGCGGACACGTGCCTGCTCTTCTGTACGAGCGCCACTACTTCAGCCGTTTGACCGGTGGCCAATACGATAAAGACCACCCGGACATCTCCTGGCCCACGGGCTACCGCTTGCGCAAGCAGCTGGGCAAGGAAGACAAGAAGATGCACGACGGCCGGGTGGACGATGACGACATCTATGCCAGCTACGCCACGTCGTACCTGCGGCTGCTCAACGCCTACCGGCTGGACCCCGATGCGGCCCTCCAGTCCTGCTCCTGGGGCAAGTTCCAGATCATGGGCGCCAACCACGGGCTGTGTGGCGAACTAAACCTCGATGAGTTCGTCAACAAGATGTGCACCTCGGAGGTTGCGCAGCTGGGCTTGTTGGCCAGCTTCATTCAAAACAAGCCGGCCGCGTGGAAAGACCCCAAGAACAAGGCGCTGGGCCGAGAAATCTCCTTGTGGGATGCCGTGAAGACCAAGAACTGGCGTGTGATTGCCTTCTACTACAACGGCCGTGCTTATGAAACCAACCAGTACCACCTCAAATTGGAGCGCGCGTATGAAGCGTACAAAAAAGCCAACGAAGCCAAGAAGGCTTGATTGGGCATTCGCCCAGGTGTTGACGGCGGCTGCCTGGCTCAGCCTGCCGATGCTGGCCCACGCCGACATCAAGCTGTCGAGCGACTGGGACAGGAACTACACCTGCACCGGCTCTCCACGCAACCTCATCGAACTGGCGGAAATCCAGCAAGGCCGGCGCCCACAGCCAGTGTGCACACGCACCGAAAGCCAGAAAGTCCGCGACGCAGCCGCTCGATCCGCCACGGCACGCGCGGCTGCCATCGACATCACCAAACCACCCCAACGTGATTTCTGGAACGCCATGGGCTTCAAGATGATGCTGGACGGCCGGCAGCATTACCTGGAGCCCATCCTCTTCATGACGAAGAGCCACCCCGATGAGGTGTGCACGCCTTCTGATTACACAGGCCAACCGACCTACCGATGCGACGAAGGGCAGCGGCACACCAATGACTGCCATGTGCTCATCTTCAACGACAAGTTCGAGGAAGTGGGCTACCACCGCATCGAGGTCAAAGAACCTTATCAGTTCTTTTGCAATGCCGTGCCCGCCATCGGCGTGGGCGATGCCGCCCACAACCTGGTGCTGGTCACCGTTCAGTACTTCCCGATCGACCGCAAGCACGCCAGCACCATCGCCGAGGTGGGGCAGGGATGGAGCCGCATGACCGTGGCCCTGCGGCTCAAGCTTCAGGAGGACGGGCGGGTGCGCATCACGCAAGAAGACGACTGCCTGGGCAACCCCAACCGCATCGACACCATTCCGGAGGCTCGCCGCCAGTTGCGGCGTTGCGCCGCAGGCAAGCAGTAAAGCGGGGGACCACGGCGCGCCAGCATCTGAACGACCAGCAAGGCCGCCCGGTGCTGGCCAACGAACAAGGCGATCTGTATTGGCTCGACGGCGGCGCCGAGCAGATCGTGGTCAACCCGGCGGATCTGAAGCGAGAGCACCTGGGGCCGCGCCAGTTCACCGGCTGGGGCTATGACGAGGGCGGCATCCAGGTCGATCTGGTGGGCGTGCCCATCTTGCAACACCACTGGCACGAGGCCAAGTGAACATGACCATCCCGTTGATTCCGCAAGAAATCTATCTGCTGGAGCGCTACAGCTCGCTCGAGTACTTCGGCCAGATGCGCGACCACTTCGCCGCGTGCGTCAAGGCGGCCGAAGACGCGCTCGCAGAGTTCATGCGCCGCATTCCGCCCGACTACCGCAGCCGCCCGCTGCACCAGCAGCCTGACGCGGTGTGGGGCGAGCGGGTGATTCCCAACATGCAGTGGGCGCTCAAGACGCTCAACGGGGCCTACATCAACCTGTCGCATGGCGACCTATGGGGCCTCGGCTGTGCGGGCAACGTCGTGACGACCTTCGCGTCCATCAACCGCGACTATCACATCGAGTGGATGCCGCAGCCTTTCCAAGACCAATACGATCGAGCCGAGCGGCTGGCCAGCAAAATGGCCTCCAACATCTCCCATACCGAGCAGGGGAGTTGGGATTTCGGGGATCTGAGTTTTGCGTATCACGAACCGTCACGCGGCCCATTGAACCCACCGGCCAGTTGGCCGGTGTACCGGCTCCACGAGGCGGTGCGGGTGCGCAGCGGCGAGAAGGTGCCGAAGACGGGCATCTACCTGCCCGAGGCCGGGCCCGCCGCCGCAGCCTTGCTCATTGAGGGCCAGAAGGCCATCGAGACCGAGGTGTGCACAAACGCCGAGGACTTGCTGCGCGACCCGGACGACACCATGCCGCAAAGCCGCCGCGAGCCCACCGTGTGGACGCTGGTCGAGCGTGTGGCCGACGAAGGCGGCAGCAACTGGCTGCCGCAGGCCGGGCCGGCGGCGCTGCGGCTCAAGTGCGACGCCGGCCAGCCCTGCCCGCGCACGGGCTGGTGGTTCACCCCCGCCAAGGCCGACAGCCGCCGTCACTTCCAGGCCGGTCAGATCATGCCCGACTTGCACGCCGACTACGGCCTGACCATCTGGCAGTGGGACGCGAGGCAGCAAGACTGACCGCTCGTCTGGCCGAGCTGGGCTACACGCAAGCGGTCGGCGGCCAAGACCCGCGCCAGGCCCAGCCCGGCAGCCGCGCCCCGGGCGACCCGGTGCCGCGGTTTGCGCAGCCGCTCATGCTCTTCGATGCCGCCGCCAGCGCCCTGTTCAGCACCGAAGCCAGCGCGGTGGCCTTCGCCGGGCAAGACCACAGCTGGGTGGCCCAAGGCGACGTGCAACACACCGCCGCCCACACCGCCAGCACGATTGCCGGCGGCACGGTGAGCTGGTACGCCCACGACCACGGCCTGCAGTTCAAGGCTGCCGCCGGGGCGCTGAGCCTGCGCGCGCACACCGACACGCTGTCCATCCACGCCGATCGCCAGGCCACCATCACCAGCACCCACGACGAGATCCACGTCCAGGCTCAAACGCGCATCGAGCTCACCTGCGGATCGAGCCGCATCGTGCTCGACGGCGGAGACATCACCTTCACCTGCCCGGGCGCCTTCACCGTGCAGGCGGCGACGCATCAGTGGGAGGGGGCGGCAAAGAGCGATGCGGAGCTGCCCAACTTGCCGGCGCCGGAACTTGCCAAGAACTGGATCGAGCTGAGCCTGTACGGCCACGATGGCACGCCGATGCGTGGGATCGAGTACGAGCTGACCTTCGCGGATGGCACGAAGCGCAGCGCCGCGCTGGACGGCAGCGCACAGCAGCGTGCGGAAGCCGTGCCCTGGGGCGAAGCGAAACTCGTCTACAAGAACAAGCCTTCCGCCACGGATGTGCCACGGCCGGGATTCGACGAATTGATCGCACTGACCGAGCCGCTGATTGCGGAAGAAGAACAGCGCTTCGCCTCGCTGCAAGGCGCTGCGCAGGGAGACGCCTGATGGCCGGAGCCGAACAAACCGCACAGGCCTGGGCGCAGGTTCACGGGCAGGCCAAGCCGCAGGACAAAGGCGTCGGCCAGTGGCTGTGGGAAGCGATTCAGGGCGACTTCAATCAAGACCGAACCGCCGGGCAGATCGCGGCCGACATGGCGATCTCGCTGATCCCGATCGTCGACACGATCTGCGACATCCGGGACCTGTGCGCCAACATCCGGGCGTACCGCAAGGACCCGAACAACAAGCTGACGCTGTTCTTCATCGCGCTCACCGTGGTCGGCTTCTTCCCCGAAGTCGGCTCGGTGATCAAGGGCGTGGTGAAGATCGCCTTCGTCTATGTGCGGCGCTATTTGAAACGCGCCGACGACCTGTTCGATGCGACCAAGCTGGGGCGCGCGACAAACGCCGCACTGGACGCCGCCCTGCCGAAGATCGCGCAGTTCCTCAACGAGTCGAGGGTCGTGAAGTGGGCCACCAAGCAAGGCGTGCCCGACGTCTTTCGCTTCTGCGCGAAGCACCTGAACGAACTGGCCGCCAAGGTCGACGGCGCCCGGCTCAAGGCGAAGTTCCTCGAGGGCGTGCAGGCGGTGGAGAAGCTGCTGGGCCGCATCAAGTACATCGTGCCGGGGGGCACGCGCGAAAAGCTGGACGACTTCCTGCAGTACCTGGGGCAACACAAGGACCGGCTGGCCAACGGCCTGGGGCAGTTCACCCAACCCATTCGAACCATCCTCAAGGTCACCGCCAAGCGGCTGGACGACCATGCGTGGATCGCCTTCACCCAGACGCACAACAAGGGCTGGATCGCGCCGATGAGCCGGCAAGGGGCGGCGCAGTTGATCAACAAGCATCCGCCGAAGTGGGTGAGGTTGGGAAGGATGCCGCATCCGGGGCCGGACCCGATAGAGGCACAGGCGAAAGCGGCCGAGTTGGCTACCGTCGTCTCTCAACAGCGCAAGGCGGGGCTCGGGGCACCGCCTGAAATTGGCGCCGATACCATTCAAACGTTTGAGAAGAACGCTATTCGTCAAAGTGAAATTCGAGGTCCGGCCAAGCTATACCGGATCGTGGACCCGACCAATGCCGCCGGCGGGGTCCTTCGTCATTTCGTGTGGAACCCAACAGTCACAATGACTCCTGGTCGTCGCGCCCGGTGGGCATGTGTGCAGGCCGCTGGCCGGCCTGTGCACATGTCCACGAGGCGTGTTTGATCAGGAGGATGAGTCCATGGGCATTGCCGTAGAAGCTCTGTTCACCAGCGCGCTGGGCTTGCAGCCGCCGTGGGTCGTCGATGACGTCAGGCTCGACACCGC
>NZ_KB905983.1 GCF_000381125.1 Caldimonas manganoxidans ATCC BAA-369 | reverse complement strand
CATAGTCCTCGCCCACCACGGGCGCGAGATCGCCGCTGGATGCGCCGGTGGCCAGTTGCCAGTTGAGCTGCCCTTGGCCACCGGCGGCAGCCAGCGCCCCGACGTAGGTGTCCGTATCGGTCAGGTAGTCCAGCTCGGCACGGCTCAGGCGCCGGGCCAGTTCCCAGTACGGCACCTCGACGGCCAGCACCAGGGCGGGCGGCACCGGTTCGAGCGGTGGCTCCTCGACGTGCGGTGGCGGGGGCGAGAGCACGGTGTTGCTCATCCCGAACACATCTTCCACCGCTTCGATGCGCCACTCGGCCGCGCCCAGGGTGCCGGTGTCGATGCCGGTGACGCGCACGACCATGCGCTCGATGCCCAGCCGTGGCCAGTGCAGCAGGAACACATCGCCCGGCAACGGCGCACGCTCCAGCGTGTCGCGTGCCACGGTCAGGCTCATCCGCGCCAGCGGCGAGCCCAGGGCGCGCAGGTCGCGCAGGGCCAGCCGCGCGGCCAGCGGCCCGTAGTTGACGCCCGGGTAGTCGCGGCGCTGGTTGATGACGCCGCCTTGCAACTGGATGGCCGCGAGGTTCTGCACCGAGACGGTTGCCTCTGCGCCCGTGGCCCAGCCGGTGTAGACCACCGTGATCTCGTTGGGCAGCTCGCCCCACTGGGCGCGCTCGAAGCGTTCCATGCGCACGATCTCGTCGGGGCTGAGCTGCGGCAGGCTCTCGATCCAGTAGTCGTCGCGCAGCAGTTTCAGCTCGAACGTGCCTTGCTCCGGGTCGGTGTAGAGGATGCCGCCGATGTGGTCGAGCACCTGGGCGATGAACGACTCGATGGGCTGCTGGCGCGTCCAGATCAGATTGAGGCCGAAGCCTTCGCTCGACAGCGCCCACGCTGCGTTCCAGAAACTCCAGCCGATGCTGCTCTGCGGATAGCCCATGCCCCAGTGCGGATCGGTCAGGCACTGCACCAGGATGTGCGCCGGGTTCATGCCGACGCTGATCTCGCGCGCCTCAATCTCATCCCAGGCGCGCACCTCGGCATTCCACGCCATCCACGGCGCATCGAACCAACCCGCGGTGAATCGCCGCACGCGCACGGCCCACGGTTTGATGTAGGGGTTGTTGGCCGCGAACAGGATCTTGCGTGCCACCAAGGACATCACGCCCCGGAAGGCCGGAATGGAGGGCCCCAGGCGGCTCATCAGATAGTCGTTGCGTCCTTGTCCGGTATGACCAGAAAGCACATCGATGGTGCCGACGACGCCGCCTTCGCGCTCGTCGCCGCCAAACAGCGTGGGCTTGTTGATCGAGAGGCTGGTGAGCCCGTGGCCGCTTGGCAGCGGCGCACGGTCGGCATCGCCCCACGCGGTACGGTCGCCCATCTGGATTTCCTGCACGGCGTCCACCGGCCCCTGGCACAGCACCAGGTGCAGGCCTATGCGGTAGCGGTAGCCGACGGTCTGTTTCTTGCTGCGCCCGCCCATCAGCGCGGCTCCTCATGGCCTCGGCGCGCGACCTCGACCACACGCAGGGCCATCGCATCGCCGGTGGCGAGCAGAACATTGGCCTGCACCCCTTCTCGCAGGAAGGCGCGGAAGTCCAGGCCGTGGCGCGCGAACCAGGTGCGCGTGCCGTGCACGCACAGCCCGGCGGCGCGCACGTGGGCGATGGTGACGAGGACGTCGCTGCTCATTTCTTGCCGCCCTTCTTCTTGATCGGCTCGGCTTCCAGATCGCCGTACCACACGACGTTGGCGCCCCGGATGAGCACCGCGCCGAAGACGACGGGGATGGGCCGGCCTTCTTCTGCGGTGGGGGCATCGATGTCGGAGAGGGACGCCGGTTTGGGCTCGGGCGGTTTCGGCGCGAGGGCGGCCGAGACCAGGGCTGCCACCACGATGACGACGAGGTACCACATGGCGCTGTCTCCAGGGATTCAGAACACGCCCGTCGAGAACGGGTTTTTGCTCGGGATGGCGGGGAATCCGCCGTAGTTTTCGAGGTTGTTGAAGCGCGCCTGGCACGTGGCCGTGCTGTGATCGCAGCCGACCGTCAGCAGAACCTCGGTACCGGCTTCAATGGCGACCGGATAGAGCAACTCGACGCCGCTGCCCATTTCACTCACGATCATGTGGCGGGCCCCTTCCGTGGTTTGCAGCCAGCCGCCGGCCAGGCCGCCACTGACGCTGCTGGGCACGCCGCCATCGAGATCGACGCTGCGGCCCGTGCTGTTGCTCACGATGGCGCTGGCCGTGATCGGTGTGGCCCCGCAGGCCGCCGAATACAGCACGTGCGAGCACTTGCGGCTGTAGAGCCGCCGCAGGCCGATGCGCTTGAGGCTGACCTGCGCGGACTCGCAGCGCACGCGTGCGCCATCGTCGGCGACTTCGACGCCCAGCACCCGGCCCATCCAGCGCGTGCCGGCGACCCACCAGTAGTCGCCCCAGGTGCCACGCCGGGCGATGCGCAGGGTGATCGAGGTGGCCTCCCCGGTCAGCGAAGCCGCCAGCAGATGGCGCACCAGATCGCAGTTCGGTGGCAGCTTGAGTTCCAGTGCGGATTTGGCGGCCTCGGCGCCCAGCGCCAGCGCGTTGCGCTCGATGGGCGTGCTCACGTACACCGTACCGTCGAGATCGACGTCGAACTCGTGCGGCGTCAGGTGGAACTGCGCGCTGTTGCTGTCGAAGGCGTAGAGCTCGAGTTCGGAAAGTGTCGTTTCGCTCATGGTCAGTAACCGACATAGAGGACGCGGTCATTGCCGCGTGGCTCCGGCAGTTGACGCGCGGTGATGGCAATCTCGACCAGCGTGGGGGTGTGCCAGTGCAACTCGACGGCGTCGTGGTCGAGGCGGCAGCGGGCCAGGCGCAGGACGCGGCTGCCCGCTGGCACCGGCGCCTCCAGCCCCGAGCGCAATACCAGCACGCCGCCCTGATCGCGGTGGCAGGTCGCGGTCAGCGCGTGCTGCCGGCTGCCGTCCGGGTGCAGGATCAGTGCGCCCGCCGGGCGGTGCCAGAACGCAGAGATGTCCTCGCCCGTCACTCGCAGGAAGCCGTCTTCGGGGTCAGCCTCTGCCGTCACCCGCAGCACCGGCGCCAGGCCATCGGGCAGCCAGAAGGCTTTAAGGCGGCCCTGCGTGCGCCACAGCCGCGCGCGCCAGCGCTCGATCTCCTCTGCGCCGGCCGCCAGATAGCGCCGCTGGAAGGTCGTCGTCGGCCACGGGTCGTCGCGGCGCACCCACGGATCGGCGGGGGAGAGGTCCTGGCGCGTGATCGTCGCCTGCGCGGTGGCGGCCGGATCCTCGCGCCAGTTCCCGTCGGGCCAGACCGGCAGGCCGTCGAGCCAGGGGTCGCCCAGGAAATCCGGGTCGGGCGGCGGCGCGGGCTGAAGCTGGGCGTGGACGCTGCCGCCCGCCATGCCCGGTACCCACTGGGTGAGATCCGCCGGCTCGAGGGCCTTGCCCCACACCAGGGGCATGACGGTGCTGCCCACGGCTGCGGCGCGCGCCAAGGGCTGCGTGAGCCACAGCAGATCGCTTTCCACATCGCTGAGTTGGGCGATCTGCCAGCCGTCAAGAGCGATGATCAGGATCCAGCGCTCGTCGCCGTCCCAGCCTCGCACGCCGTAGAAGCGCAGGCGCAGATCAGCCGCCAGCGGCCCGAAGCGGGCGGCGTCCGTGGCGGTGACGGGCAGCGCCTCCGCTCCGCGCGCACAGGCGGCGGTCAACGGCACCGCGTACTGCGGCAGCGGCCACAGCGCCTTTTGACCGAGATGGTCGGCCAGCCAGTCGGCCACCAGGGCATCGGCCTGCCGGGCGTGGCCAACCTGGTAGGTGAGCAGCCGCCGAGGCACGCGGCGGAGAGCGTGGCGCGATTCGTTGCCACTGGCCAGCCGCGTGACGGCCGTCTGCCATTCCAAGCGTTCGACCAAAGGCTCGGCCCAGTCGTGGCGGAAGGCAAACACGCCGCGCGGGGCGTCCGGCCAAGGCTGGTCGCCAAAGACCTCCATGCCGGTGGCAACAAGGGCGCTCGATGCCGTATCCCGGCGCAACACTTCGATCCACAACGCCGGCGCCTCGATGGGCGGCCAGGAGCCGGCCAAGGATTCCGCCAGCAGGCGGGCCGCAAGACCAGGCGGAAGCGGGGATGAAGCCGTCTCTGGCGAGAGTGTGGTGACGCCCGCGCCGAAACTCGCGCGGGAAATGACCTCGCCCTGCAAGGCGGCCAGCCCGCTGCCAGGCACTGGCGCGCTGCCCAGCTCCGAGATCTGCTCGGCGACGAGGCGCTCGGTCATGCCGACTCCACGCCGAACTCGGCGGCATTGAAGGCGGCTTCCGTCCACTGCACGTTGCCGTTCGGGTTGCGCTCGAACAGCGCCGTGTGCCAGGCCAGTTGCTCTTGCAGGACAAGGCTGGAACTGACGGCGATCTGCGTGCCGCTCTTGACCAAGCCCTTGACGCTGCCCAGACCGGCATCGGTCTTGCGCGCCAGCAGCGTCACCTGCACGCCGTGGATGGCGGGCGTGGCCATCGCCGGCAGCGGCGCGATGTCGAAGCTCTGGCGCAGGCCGGCCGCATCCGCGCGGATGCCGCTGGCCTCATCGCCGTCGCTCACCGCAGCCCAAGCGCTGGATGCGCCTTCGACGGTCCACTGGTTGAGTGCCCCGTCGGCCTGGGGCTGGAGCGCATCGACCCGAACGTCGCCGAGGAAGTTGTTGTTGATTGTGCCGCTGGTGTCGGCGAGGTAGAGGTCGTCCACATCGACCGTCACCGGGCACGGCTCACCCGGCACCGCGCCCACGAAGGCGGTGAGCAGCGGCCCGCCGCCCTGGGTGGTGTTCTGCGCCGACAGGGTGATCGCGAGCACGCCGTTGAGGCGCACGTTCAACGTGCCGTTGCTCGTGCCCTGCACGACCTGCAGTTCGACGTAGTGCCACCCCCGCACGGCCGCCGTCATGACCGAGGTCGAGATCAACTGGTCCCAGCCGCTCATCCCCGATCCCGTCCGCCGGTAGAGCTTGAGCCGCCCGTCCTCGCCGATCTTGACCAGATGCGCAACACCGGCCGTCGTATCGCGCACGCCCAGCAGCACCGGCTCTTGATAGGTGTTTTCGAAAGGCGCCACCCGCAGGGCCGCGCCGACGATCAGGCTGGGCGTGCCGGCATCGAGGTTCTTCACATACCCGCCGCCGGAGCCTTCCGGCAGGCGCAGGGCGTAGGAAGACGGCCGCCGGCCGGGGATGCGCATGGCCTGCGGCGAGAGATACGCCGCCTTGCCGCGTGCCAGCCACGGCTGGCCGAAGTCGTCCAGTTGCTGCGGGTCGTAGTGGTCGAAGCCGTCGATGAAGAGCAAGGCCATGCGTCACCCCTGGAGTGCGGCACGGACCGCGCGGGCGTTCCTGCCGATAATGTTGAGGATCACCCGCTCGCCGGCGGGCGTTTGCAGGTGGTCGTGCGTCACGCCCGGGTCGATGGCGTTGACGATGCGCACGGCCTGCTGCACCGGTGGCGGCGCGGGCGGCGCGCTCACCGGCGGCACCAGCCCGCCGGCGGCGAAGGCCAGGCGCTGCCCGTCCCACACGGGCGGGGTGCGCAGGCCGTTGATCGCATCCAGAAACGCCACGCCCACGCGCTGCACGGCCGCCGCGCGCACCACGTACTCGCCGGCGGACAGCCGCGCGGGGATGGAATCGCTGGTTGCACTGCCAGGGCCGGTGACGTAGCCGCCCGCGGCGAACTTCTTGATGTTGCCCAGCAGCGCCATGACGGCCGCCACCATCGCCGCCATCGCGGCAATCGCCAGCCCCGGGCCCACGATGGGGATCGCGGCCTGCGAGGCGGCCGCCCCGGATCCGGCTTCGGCGGCATTGGCGCTGACCTTGGCCGCCGCCTCGGCCTGCTTGGTCGCCACCGACTGCGCGGCCGCGGCGGTCTCGGCGGCCTGCTCCTGCTGGAGCAAGCCCAGCTTGACGGCGAGCATGCGCGCCTGCATCGCCACCCACTGCTGGAACGGCTTGAGCACCATCTCTTGCAGGAAGGCGTCCGCGATGCTGCGGAAGATGGTGGAAAGCGCCTCGCGCAGGGATTGCGCGCCGCTGACGATCCCCTGCACCGCCTGCCCGAAGGCCTCGCCGATGCGGTTCCACACCGGGGCGAGTTCATCGGTGACCAGCCGCGTGCGCGCAAGCTCGTTGCGGAAGGCCGCCACGCGCAGCACGGCTTCCGGGCCGATGGCCTGCGCGGCCTGCTGCATCGCGGGCAGCAGGCGCTGCATCTCGGCCGCCGATTGCTGCTGCAAGGCTACGATCTGCTGCCGCGCCTGGGCTTCGGTGAGCAGCCCGGCTTGGCTCTGGATCTGGATGCCCTCCTGCGCGTTGCGCAGCCGCTCGGTGACCTGCCGCCACTGCGCTTCGAGCGCCTCGAGGTTGGCCTGCGCGGCCTTGACGTCGATCAGCCGGTCGATGAGCGAAACGCCGTCGGCATCGCTCTCGGCCAGCAGGCGCGCGCGCAGGTCACGATAACTGCGCTCGATCGCGGCTCTGCGGTCCTGCGTCGTGTCGGTGCCGGTGAGCCTGGCCAGTTCCTCGCGCGCGGCGGCCAACGCATCGGCCAGCTCGCGCTCGGCCTTGGCCGCGGCGCGGGCATTGCTCTGCTCGACGTCGGCGCGCTTGTTGTTGAGCGCGATCAGCTCGGCCTCGAGCCTGGCGACCTCGGCCTTGCCGCGCAGGCGCTCCTCCTCGCTCTTGCCGCCGGCTGCCAGCTGCCGGCTGCGTGCCAGCGCCTGCTGCGTGCGGGCGATCTCGGCGTCGATCTCCTGCTGCTCGAGCGCGGTCTTGCGGGCGTAGTAGTCGCGCAGGGAAACGAGCCGGTCTTCGAGCGCGGCGTCGAGCGCGGTTTGTTGGCGGCGCAAGCCGTCTTTGAGCAGGGTGAACTCGGCATCCATCTGCGCCTTGAGCAACTCGGCCCGGGCGCTCGCCGTGTCGCGGGTCTTGCCCGGAGCCGTGAGCCGCTGCAGCAGCGCCGGGTCGGCCTGCACCTTGGGCGCCTGGACCTCGATGGGCTTGGGGTCGAACAGACTGTCGCGGAACTCGGCCAACTCATCGAGTCGTTTGATCAGGCTGGCTTTGAGGTCGGCAATGATCGCCTTGGCCCCGGCGGTATTGCCGCGCAGCGCTTCGACCGCCGCCGCGACACCGGCGCCAATGGCTTCGCCCAGCGCGACGAAGGCCTTGCCGACGGTGGCCGCGCCCAGCGCCAGGGTCTTGAGCACCAGCACGATGCCGTCCAGGATCGCGCGCAAGGTGCCGCCTTGCTTGGCCGACTCGACCATGCCGCCCGCCATCGCGTTCATCGCCGGCAGGAAGGCCTCGATCACCCGGTTGGCGATGCTGGTGGTGGCGAGCTTGACCTTGGCCATGGCGTCGTTGAACGCCTCGGCCTGCGCAGCCGTTTGACCGCCGATCTGCACGCCCAGCGCTTGCATCTCGCCGGTCAGGGCCGCGATGCCCTCGCGCCCCTGGTTCAGGAAGGGGATGAGTTCGGAGCCGCTCTTGCCGAACAACTGCACCGCCAGCGCAGACTTCTGCGCGCCGTCGGGCATGGCCTTGAAACGGTCGGCCAGATCGAGCAGCACCGCATCGGTCGCGCGCAGCGTGCCGTCCTGGTTTTTGAACTCCACGCCCAGCGCTTTGAGGCGCCGGGCGGACTCCTCCGAGCCCGTGGCCGCCTCGAGCATCGCGGTGGCGAGCTTCTTGAGCCCGGTCTCGAAGGTCTGCGCCGAGACACCGGACAGTTCGGCCGCCGGCACCAGGGTGGAGAGCGCCTCCACCGTGATGCCCACGCGCTGCGAGAGCTTGTTGAGCGCATCGGCCGACTCCAGCGCCGACTTGACCATGGCCCCGAGGCCCGCTGCCGACAGGGCCACCCCGAGCCCGGCGAGCACGCCGTTGACACTGCGGGCGGCATCGGCCAGCCCTCCCAGGCCCCGCTTGACCGCGTCGAAGGCACCGCGCGTCTCGTCGACGGCGCGGATGAGGATTTGGGCGCGGTTGCTTGCCATCAGACTTTGTCCAGTTCTTGTTGAATCGCCCGCGCCAGTGCCGGCAACGCCCGTTGCACCCCGGCGGCGAGGTCCAAGCGGCGCTTCAGATCCACCCGCCGCACCAGCACGGCGATCGGGATCTCCTGGCCGCGCTGCAGGCGCTTGACGCCGGAGCGCTGCCGCTCGGCGCGCTTGAAGCGGCCAAGCTGCGCGGCGTTTTCCTGGATGTTTTCGGCCATCAGCAGCACGCGGCCGTCCTTCTCGACGAAGAAGGCGTTGCCCGAGCGCATCAGGCCGTCGATCACGGCCTTGAAACGCTTGGGACCGATACGACCGGGCAGCAGCGGGATCAGCAGATTGCCGCTCACGGTGCCGCCTTGGGTGTGGATGCCCAGCCAGGGGATGCGGCTGCCCACCCACAGCGCGGGCAGACGCTCGGGCTTTCGGTCGAACAGCTTGGTCTGCATCGACGAGACGAAGCTCGTGCGCCGCACCGCAAAGGCGCTGCGCATCTGGGCACGGGCGGCCTCCCGCACCTCGCGGCCGCCTACCGCCATCCCCTTGGCCACCGCCGCGTGGATCACCCGTCGACGCTGCGCGCTCCAGGCCGAGAGTTGCCGCGTATCGAGCAGTCCGGAGGTGGCCAGCGTCAGTTTCATGGCCGCACGTCCTCCCACAACTCGCGCTGCAGCCGCTCGATGGCCGCGCGATCCCCCTGGGCGGCCACGGCGTGCAGGGCCAGCCGCAGGGCCAGTTGCTGCCGCTCGATCCGTGCGTCGGCCTCCAGCAAAGCCCGCGCCTGAGGCAGCGTGTAGCGCATCACGTCATCGAGCCGGTGCCCGGCACGGATCAGGCGGGCGACGGCGTCGTCCCAGCTTGCATCTGGCGCAGGGTCGGGGCCAGCCGCTGCGCCGCGCCCTGGATCGCCGGCACGACGCGTGCCACGAAAAAATCCGCGTTCACCTCGAACACGGCGGCAGCCAGTCGCACGGCATCGTCAAGCGACAAGTCGTTGATCCACGCCCGCTCGCGCCGGGTGGTGATGGCCAGCAGTTCCAGCACCGCCTCGCCGTGCCGGGCCAAGAGGTCGATCCAGTCCGGCTCGGCCGAGAGATCCGCAGCGAGGGGCCGCACCGCCGCGAGGAGGCGCGGCAACTCGCCCAGCCGGATCGGCGTCAGTTCCAGCGCGGTGCCGGCCACCGTGACCACCCTGGGCACGGGCGGGAAGGTCTGGAAGTCGGCCTTGTCATCGGTCATCGCCCTCTCCTTACAACAGCACCAGGCGGCCGAACTGGCCGAGATCGCCGCCGACCGGCTTGGTGAGGTCCGCCAGCACCTGGCCGGAGAGTTCGAACTTGAGCAGCTCGTCCGTGATGATCGAGAGTTCCTTGGCCGGGTTGATGGCCACGCGATAGAGGTCGATCACCACCTCGCGGTTGCCATCGGCGGTGTTGAGGCCCTCGAAGCGGATCCAGCGCTCGGGCAAGGCTTGCGTGAACATGGCCGTGTGGCTGGCCGCACCAAACGCATAGTCCACCGTGAAGGGCTCGGTGTACGGGCCGCCGGTGGTGGCATCCAGGATCACCAGCGACCCGTGCTTGGCGTTGACGCTGTACTGGCTGGCCGGCAGCGTCTTGGGCGGGCTGTCCGAGTCCTGCACCTGCACCGCCGAGACGTTTTGCATCGTGAGCGGATAGAGGTGCCCCGGCGTGACCGGGTTGGGCAAGGCTTCGCCGGTGACCGTGCCTGGCGTGACTTGAGTGCTGTGCCCGTAGAGCGCCAGCGCCAGGTTGGTCGGGATGAGT
>NZ_KB905982.1 GCF_000381125.1 Caldimonas manganoxidans ATCC BAA-369 | reverse complement strand
CCGCAGCAACGCCTTCGTCGAGGCGATGAACGGGCTGCTGCAGCAGGCCAAGCGCGCCGCGCGCGGCTTCAGGACGAGCCAGAACTTCATCGCCATCGCCTACCTACGCATGTCCAAGCTCAAGCACCTGCCGGCCAGCCCGTTCGCGCCGGCGATGCCCCAGTGACAGTGTTGCTTTCCACACGAAACGACATGGAGCCGTTCTCGGCGCGCACTTGGGCCATGCGTTCTTTCTCTGCGCGCGCTTTGGCTTCGCGCTCTTGTTCCTCTTGGCGCCGACGGGCTTCGAGATCCTTGTCCACGCCAAGCGCCGAGGCGGCTGCTGCCGGCGCGGGGGGCGCTTCGGCAGGAGGGGGGGCGATGCTGCGCGGCCCGGAGGGGCGCTGCAGGATGTCGCGATCAGGCACCGATGCCGGTGGCGGACGGTCGCTGTACTGCACCTTGCCACTGCTGTCCTTCCACTTCCACTGAGCCCACACCGGCCCAGCCGACGCCAGCATCAACGCCAGCGCCACACCAGCCCACCGCTTGCAAGTCGTGGATTTCGTGGATTTTTCCATGTCGGCAAGTGTATCCCTGGGCCGCGCCAGCGACTTGGCCAACGCGGCCTTTGAACCCGAGTTCGTGGCGTATCGCACACATTACGGCAGCCTGCGCGGCTCACGCCCGGGGCGCCAAGGGACCAAGGGGGGTTCCGTATAATTTCATTTTGCGTCTGGAGTTCTCCTCATGCGCCTCCTCGGTAAAGCGCTCACCTTCGACGACGTGTTGCTGGTGCCGGCGTTCTCCCAAGTCCTGCCACGTGACACCTCGCTGGCCACCCGCCTGACCCGTCACATTTCCCTGAATCTGCCCTTGGTGTCCGCTGCCATGGACACGGTCACCGAATCGCGCTTGGCCATTGCCATTGCCCAGGAAGGTGGCTGCGGCATCATCCACAAGAACCTCTCTGCGCGTGAGCAGGCCGCCGAGGTGGCCAAGGTCAAGCGCTATGAATCGGGCGTGCTGCGCGACCCGATCACCATCTCGCCGGGCACCACGGTGCGCGAGGTCAAGGCCTTGTCCGATCAGCACGGCATCTCTGGCTTTCCAGTGCTCGAGGGCAAGACCGTGGTGGGCATCGTCACCGGGCGTGACCTGCGGTTCGAAACCCGCATGGACGTGCCAGTGCGCGAGATCATGACCCCGCGCGAGCGGCTCGTCACCGTCAAAGAGGGGGCCTCACTCGAAGAAGCCAAGGCCCTGATGCACAAGCACAAGCTCGAACGTGTGCTGGTGGTCAACGATGCGTTCGAGCTGCGCGGTCTGATGACCGTCAAGGACATCACCAAGCAAACCAATTTCCCGAACGCTGCGCGCGACTCCCAAGGGAAGTTGCGCGTGGGGGCAGCCGTGGGTGTGGGAGAGGGCACGGAAGAGCGCGTGGAACTGCTGGTCAAGGCCGGGGTGGATGTCATCGTGGTCGACACCGCGCATGGCCATAGCGCCGGCGTGATCGAGCGCGTGCGCTGGGTCAAGAAAAATTACCCCGATGTGGACGTCATCGGCGGCAACATTGCCACCGGCGCGGCCGCGCTGGCCCTGGTGGAAGCTGGGGCCGATGCCGTCAAAGTCGGCATCGGTCCGGGGTCCATCTGCACCACCCGCATCGTGGCAGGCGTGGGCGTGCCTCAAATCACCGCGATCGACAATGTGGCCACCGCGCTGCAGGGCACGGGCGTGCCCATCATTGCCGATGGTGGCATCCGATACTCGGGCGACATTGCCAAGGCGATCGCCGCCGGCGCCAGCTCGGTCATGATGGGCGGCATGTTTGCCGGCACCGAAGAGGCGCCCGGCGAAGTCATCCTCTACCAAGGCCGCAGCTACAAGAGCTACCGCGGCATGGGCTCCATCGGTGCGATGAAGGCCGGCTCGGCCGACCGCTACTTCCAGGAAAACGACGAAACCACCAACCCCAATGCCGACAAGCTCGTGCCCGAGGGCATCGAAGGGCGAGTGCCTTACAAAGGGTCGGTGGTGGCCATCATCCATCAAATGGCTGGCGGCCTGCGCGCGGCGATGGGCTATTGCGGCTGCGCCACCATCCCCGAAATGCACAGCAAGGCCGAGTTCGTCGAGATCACCGCAGCCGGCATGCGCGAAAGCCATGTCCACGACGTACAGATCACCAAGGAAGCCCCGAACTACCGGGTCGAATGATCGGTGACCCAGGCACAGACAGGCAGCACTCGGTGCTGCCTTTTTCCTTCTCAGAACAGGCGCCAACCGTGCAGCACGACAAGATCCTCATCCTCGATTTCGGCTCCCAAGTCACTCAGCTGATCGCGCGGCGCGTGCGCGAAGCCCACGTCTACTGCGAAATCCATCCCAACGACGTGTCGGATGACTTCATCCGCCAGTTCGCACCCAAAGGCATCATCCTGTCGGGCAGCCACGCCAGCACCTATGAAGACCACGAGCTGCGCGCCCCGCAGGTGGTGTGGGAGCTGGGCGTGCCGGTGCTGGGCATCTGCTACGGCATGCAGACCATGGCGGTGCAACTGGGGGGCAAAGTCGAGTGGAGCGACCATCGCGAATTCGGCTATGCCGAAGTGCGTGCGCGCGGCCATACGCGGCTGCTCAACGGCATCGAGGACTTCCGCACGGCCGATGGCTACGGCATGTTGCAGGTGTGGATGAGCCATGGTGACAAAGTCACCGAGCTGCCGCCGGGCTTCAAAGTCATGGCCTCCACACCCAGTTGCCCCATTGCAGGCATGGCCGACGAGACACGGGGCTACTACGGGGTGCAGTTCCACCCCGAGGTCACGCACACCGTGCAGGGCAAGGCGATACTCACCCGTTTCGTGCGCGACATCTGTGGTGCCCGCGCCGATTGGATCATGGGCGACTACATCGAGGAGGCCGTGGCCCGCATCCGCGAGCAGGTGGGCGACGAAGAGGTCATCCTCGGTCTCTCGGGTGGGGTGGATTCCAGCGTCGCTGCCGCGCTCATCCATCGCGCCATAGGCGAGCAGCTGACCTGCGTGTTCGTCGACCATGGTTTGTTGCGCCTCAATGAGGGCGACATGGTGATGGACATGTTTGCCGGCAAGCTGCATGCCCGAGTGGTGCGCGTCGATGCCAGCGAGCTTTTCCTGAGCAAGCTGGCTGGCGTGAGCGACCCCGAGGCCAAGCGCAAGATCATCGGCGGCCTGTTCGTCGATGTCTTCAAAGCCGAAGCCGAAAAAATCAAGCAGACCCACCAGCGCCACGTGGCGTGGCTGGCGCAAGGCACCATCTATCCCGATGTGATCGAGTCCGGTGGCGCCAAGACCAAGAAAGCCGTCACCATCAAGAGCCACCACAACGTGGGCGGCTTGCCCGAGCAGCTGGGCTTGAAGCTGCTGGAGCCGCTGCGTGAACTCTTCAAAGACGAAGTGCGCGAACTGGGTTTGGCCCTGGGCCTGCCGCCCGAGATGGTGTACCGCCACCCGTTCCCTGGCCCTGGTTTGGGGGTGCGCATCCTGGGCGAGGTGAAGAAAGAATACGCCGACCTGCTGCGCCGGGCCGATGCCATTTTCATCGAGGAATTGCGCAACACCCGCGACGAAGCCACTGGCAAGAGCTGGTACGACCTCACCAGCCAAGCCTTTGCCGTCTTCCTACCGGTCAAGAGCGTGGGCGTCATGGGCGACGGCCGCACCTACGACTATGTGGTCGCGCTGCGCGCCGTGCAGACCAGCGACTTCATGACCGCCGACTGGGCCGAACTGCCCTACAGTCTGCTCAAGCGGGTCTCCAGCCGCATCATCAACGAGGTGCGTGGCATCAACCGTGTGACCTACGACGTGAGCTCCAAGCCGCCGGCGACGATCGAGTGGGAGTAGCGCCCCCTGTCAGGTGACGTTTTGCCTGTGCCGGATTTTCGATCGGCGCTTCAGAGCCGATACCCCGCTGTGAGCCACAGCCGCGGATTGTCATCTTTCGTGTCAGACTGCGGCTTGCCGCCATGGGCACGCCAGGCGGCGGTGGCTTCCAGGCTGAGAGCGCCCGAGGCGTAGCGCACGCCCAGCCCCGCGCCGGCGATCGAGCGGGTGTTGTCGGTCACGGGCGGGGTGATGCCGCCAGGTTTGGCATTGATCTCCACATGACCGGCGTCATAGAAGAGGAAGGGCTCGGTCTGGCCAATCCTGTAGCGCGCTTCGATTTGCGCCAGCCAGCCTTGATCGCCCGCGCCCTCGCCGTTGGGGTAAGCCCGCACGCCTGTGGCGCCGCCGAGAATGAAGCTCTCGGAGGAATCGAGGTTCTTGCTGGCCCATTGGGCTGAGAGCCTTCCAAAGAGGGTGAGGCCATCAAGCGGCGTGGTATTGAGCCGAGCCAGATCCAGGTTCCATTTGCCGAAATGCCCGCGGCTGTGCATGCCGCTAGCGATATCGGCCGCTTCGAGGATGGAGTCGAGCTTCAAGCGTCCGGCGGTGTAGGCCGCCTGTCCATACGTGAGGCCCCAGGCGTCGCGCCGGTCGAATTGCAGGGTGAGAGGCACGAGGTCGCTCGATTTGTCATTGCGCGTAGAGGTCGCATCCTGCCGGTCTTCTAGCCTCTTGTGCTGGTACCCAAGACCCACGGCCAGGTTGGCAGCATGCGAGCGCAGGATCGGATAGGAGAGCATGAGGCTTGCGATATCGGCGGTGCCGTGGGCCTGAAGATTGGCAAAGTCCTTGCTGAGCTCGTAGTAGGTATGGACGTAGCCGATTTGGCCTCTGAGCCCTGAGCTGCCCAGCGGCAGACTGTAGGAAAGACCGCCTTGCCACATGTGCTCATCGGTGTAGAGAAGCTGCCCCAGAAGCTGGTCGCCGAGCCAAAAGGGGCTGTCGGCCTGCACGCGCGCCCGCACACGGGTTTGTCCGGTGTAGCGGTTGCCGTGGTTGTCCGCGCCCACCTCTGCATGGAACATGGGTTCGCGGGTGACATCGACGATGAGATCCCCCGTGCCAATCTCCTGGCCGGGGCGCATGATGGGGGTGATGCGGATGCCCGGCTGGTCGGACAGAATCAGGGTGGCGCGCTCTAGAGGTTCGGTTGCGATCACCGCGCCGGGCGTGAGGCTTGCGAGAAACCGCTGGGCTTCCTCGCTTCTCTCGCCCTGGGCCTGCACCCTGCCGTAGCGCCCTTCGACGATCCGGATTTCGAGCACGCCGCCTTCGAAGCGCTGGGCCGGGATGACGGCTCGGGCGAAGGGGTAGCCTGCGGCCCGGTAGTAGTCGGTGAGTTTGCGGGCGAGCCCCTGCAAGCCGGCCAGATCGTAGGTCTGGCCTTCGAAATCGCCGAGTGCAGAAAGAAGCGCCGCTTCGGAGAACACGGTGTTGCCGGTGAGCTTGACCGCTGCAAGGGTCACCTTCGCGCCGCCGGGCAGCGCTGCACCTTCCGCGGGCGCTTGCAGGTCGACCTTCGGCGCGGGCTTCGGGGCTTCGAGCCCGAGGCGGGTTTCCTGCAACACGCGCCCGGCATCGGGCGGTGTCTGGGCGTGGGCTGCATAGGCGGCGAGCACGGCTGCCGCGATGAGGGTACAGCGCAGGATCATGGGTTTTTCTCCTGTTGTTCTTTTTCGGGAAGAATGCCTTCGGGAAGCTTGATGCCAGGCGGGATGACCCGCACCAGCAAGCCCGTGAGCGGCTGGGCGAACCCGTCCTCGGATGCTGCCGCGAGGAAGGTCTGCAGGTTGGCGCCGCTTTGCGTGGCGGCGAGGGCGTCGCCCGCAGCCCCGTCGAGGGTAGGTGACCGGATGGTCAAGTCCGCGCCGACGTAATCGATGGCGTAGTTGGGGTTGTGGGCATCGTCCACCGTGCCTTGCTGGATGGCATAGCTGCCCACGGCTTCGCCCGGAACGCGACTGAGGCTGCCGGCCAAGGTGTCACCTGCGACCAGACCGCAGGGGGACGAAGCCGTGCCGCAGCCGGTGGTGTAGGTCAGCGCCGGGTCGCTTTGGCCTTGTGTCTTGCTCTTGGCGTCCGCCGTGACCGTGACCGGGCGGGGGATGATGTCGGCTTGAAGGGTTTCGTTGGCCAGGCTGTAGTTGGACGCCAGTCCGCCGTTCGTGCCATCGACCAGGGTGTAGCTGACGGTGACATTTTTGCTGGTGCCAACGTTCTTGTCGGCGAAGACGCCTGTGGCCAATCCGATACTTACCGTCTCGCTGCCGACGAAGCCGGAGAGCGTGCCAGGAGTAACGCTTGCCGTCGTGTTGCCGTCGTAGACCTTGTCGTTGGCGGTGATGCCGGAGACGGTGAGCGCCTTGGGGGTGATGTTGGCGGTGGCAGTGCTCTGCCCGCCGAAGGTGTAGTTGCCCACGTCCGTGCCGCCAAAGGTGAGCGCTACCGTCTTGCCATTGCCCACGTTCTTGTCGGCAAACGAGCCGCTGGCGGTGAGGGTGTCGCCGGAAACGATCCCGGCGAAGTTGGCGGCGCTGTAGTTGAGCGCCGCCGTCGTCGTGCCGTCATAGGTCTTGTCGTTGGCGGTGATGCCGGAGACGGTGAGCGCCTTGGGCGTGATGTCGGCGGTGGCGCTGCCAGTGGGATTCTGCAGAGTGTAGTTGCCGGCATCGACACCGGAAAGAGCGCCGCCAGTGATGCTGACGCTTTTGCCCGTGCCTACGTTCTTGTTAGCGAAACTGCCGCTGGCGCTGATGCTGACGACATCCCCCGAGACGATGTCGCTGCTGGTGGCGGAGACGGAGGCGGCAGTGGTGCCGTCATAGACCTTGCTCGCCGCGCTGTAGGCTGCGGTCAGCGCCTTGGGGGTGATCGTCAGCGTGCCCGTGCCATAGATGATGTCGTAACCCTTCTGGTCGGTGGAGTAATGCCCGGAGGCGGTGAGCGTGTAACTGCCGACATTCTTCGAAATGGCGCCGGTCACGTTGGGTGTCCCGAGGAGGTAGCCAAAATTGGGCGTGGTAGAGTAGCTCACCGTGGTTGGCGTGCCGGGGACCATGCCGTTGTACACGTGGCTGCCGCTTGTCGGGGTGACGGTGATTGGCGTCAAGGCCCAACGCAGCAGCGGGTAGCTGTTGCTGTCGTAGACACGCCAAACCTTGCCCGTGCCGCCGGCATCATCGATGTCCCAGCCAGCGGCGGTGAACGTGGCGAGCTGCTTCAGTTCAGCGGAGGACTTGGCGGTGCCGCCCGCGCTCGTGGATTGGCCGCTGGTGCCGATGTCCCAGAAGCTATTCGTGATGGTGCCTGAGGAGTTATATCCCACCAGGCCGCCAAGATAAGTTGGACCGCTCCCTGTGCCTGTGACGAGCCCTGTGGCATAGCTCTCCCCGATGCCTCCGTATAGGTTGTATCCAATCAAGCCTCCGACACCTGCGTGGCCTTCTATGTGGCCCGTAGCGTAGCTCTGAGTAGTGCTTCCGGAAACTTGGCCGCCGACCAGTCCGCCTACGTTAGAGGAGCCCTTTACGTTTCCCGTAGCGTAACTCTTGGCGATGGTGCTGCTGTTGAGGTTGGCTCCCACCAGCCCACCGACGTAATCGCTATTCACGGCATCAACGTTTCCTGTGGCATAGCTCTCGGTGATGGCGCTGTTGTTCATCCCCACCAGGCCGCCGACGTAGTGGCCTGAGCTCGTCACGCCGCCGGTGGCGTAGCTTTTGGTAATAGAACTACCCGCTGTGTTACGGCCCACCAGTCCGCCAACCTTGTCACCAAAGCTTTGAACGGTGCTGCCTGCATAACTCTGGAGGATGGAGGCATTGTCGTTTAAACCTACTAATCCGCCAACGTCCTTCTGGCCAGTTACTGTGCTGGCGATCGCGTAGCTCTGGCTGATGACTCCGGTGTTCCAGCCCACCAGTCCGCCGAATCCTCGCAGATCGGTTCCGCTCCCGGAAATATTTCCGGTGGCATAGCTTTGGGTGATGGTGCCGCTGTTGAACCCTACCAGCCCACCCACGCCTTCTGCATATGAAAAGGTCCCGGAGTGGGAAGCAGTGACGCTGCCAGTAGCGTAGCTCTGGGTGATGGTGCCGGAGTTGTTCCATCCCACTAAACCACCAATGAAAGCTACGGTCGCGCCAAAGCCAGAAGCAGAGCCATTAACCGATCCGCTCGCATGGCTTCGATCGATGGAGCCGCTATATTCGTTATAGCCCACCAGCCCGCCAACCACTGATTCGCCTTCCACGGAACTTGTGGCATAGCTGTCGGCCATGCGCCATCCGTTCAGCCCCACCAGTCCGCCGACGTAGCTATAACCTTGCACGTTGCCGGTGGCGTAGCTTTGAGTGATGGTGAACCTGTTGTGGCCCACCAGCGCTCCGGTATTCCATTGGCCTTTTACGCTGCCACCCACGATCCCGACGTTCCGCACTTCGCCCTCGGTAACGCCGAACAAGCCAACGTCATCGGTCGTAGGCCGGTCGATGGTGAGATTGTTGATGGTATGCCCCAGCCCGTCGAAGCGTCCGATGAAGTTGCCGATGGGCTGAAAACCTGCACCGCTGTTCCAGCCGCTGGTGGGGCTGGCATTGATGTTCGCCCCCAAAGCGAAGTTGCCGGAGAGGTTGCCTTGCATGCCTTGAAGGTCGGTTCCCGTTGTGGAGCCCTCGCTGCCCAAGGCGGTGATCACCGTCCAGGAGATAGGCGTGCTGTACCAGCCGCGTTTGGTGGTGAAGTTGTTGCCCGCTTGCAGGTTGATTCTGCCGGTAAAGCCCGAGCCGGTGAGGCCGAAGGAGTAGGTAGCCTCGGTACCGCCAATGACACCATGAGCATTCCCCTGCCCGTATTCGAGCACCACCTTGCCGCCCGAGCCGCCGGAGGCATCGATCGTGGCGAGGATCTCGATGTTGCGGTGGGCCGAAAGCTTGAGCGTGTTGCCCGAGCTCCAGGTGATGTCGTCCCGGACGAAGATGTCGCCGTTGCCGGAGGTGCCGCTGCTGCTACAAGGAACGCCTGTGCAGCTTGCTGCGCCGCTTGTGGTCTGGATCGTGACACTGCCGCTGTTTAACGCAGTGGCGACGGCTGCTCCGGTGATATCCCCGCCCGATGCGGCGATGGTGAAGTCATTGGGGTCGATGAGCCAGTGACCGGCCTTGACCTGGGCATGGTCGGCCACCTTGACCTTGGCGGCGCTGGTTTCGATGAAGCCGCCTGGGGCGCCGCTTGCGGCCGCCGCCTCGGTGGGGGTGGCATCGAGCGTGCCGGCAACGCGCACCTCGCCTTTTGCCATGTCGCCCATCAGGTAAATCTCGCCCTTGTCATCGACCGAGAGGCTCTTGGCTTCGGTAATACCCGTGTGGTTGATGACGCTGGTGGTCAGACTCTCCGCGGCCTTGGCGGTGAGATAGACGAGCCCGCCGTCGGCCTTGATGGCGCCGCCTTGTTCGATCAGGGTATTGAGCGCCCCTTCTTCGACCTGAATCTTCGCCGGCCCGCCCAGATCGAGGGTGACGGTCTTGCCCGCGCCCATGAGGACGTTGCCCCGCGGCGCGGTGATAGAACCGGTGTTTTCGATCTTGGCGGCGATGAAGGCGGCCGTGCCCCCCGGCGCGGTCTGGATGGCGCCTTGGTTGATGACGCTCGCGGTGGAGTCGCCCGAGAAGCGATAGCGACCGGCGAGGAAGTCTTCGTTGGAGAGGTTCAGGGTGGAGGCGACGATGCCGCCGACATTGACCTGCGCGGTGGGGGTAAAGAGCACACCATTGGGGTTGATCAGAAACACCTGTCCGTTGGCGTTCAAGGCGCCTTGGATCACCGAGACGTCGGAGCCGAGCACACGGTTCAAGGCCACGGCGGAAGACGAGGGCTGTACGAAATTGACCGTATGACCCTGGCCGATGGAGAAGCTTTGCCAGTTGGCGGCCATCTTGGCCGTGTCTTGCGTCACGGTCATCACCGTGCCGCTTTGCGTGATGCTGCCCGAGCCGGCAACGATCTGGCCGGCGGTGGGCAAGTTGGCGGCGAAAGTCGGCACGGGTAAAGCGCCCATGAGCCCCGCCGCAACGAGAGCACCGACGATGCCTGAGGAGGCGCGCTTGCCGCGGGTGCACACAAATTCTGCGACGGCGACGAACGCGCCGAGACTGTCATTCCAGATGAGGCGGTAGGCACGATTCAATCCACGCATGGGTGGTTCTCCCTTTTATTCGTCGTTCCCGATGCCTTCGGGCAGGCGGATGCCGGTGCCAACAACTTTCAGCGGCAGCGTGTGCATGGGAGAGGGGGAGGTGCGGTCGTTGTCGTATGTGCCGGGACGCGGCACTTGCTGCACACTGGCCAATGCACCGCCCAAAGGTTCGCTGCTGGCATTACCGTTCGAGCCGCCAGAGAAACCACCGCCAGCTGCGGTCAGGATGGTCAGATCCGCGCCGACGTAAGCAATGGCGTAGTTGGGGTTGTGGGCATCGTCCACCGTGCCTTGCTGGATGGCATAGCTGCCCACGGCTTCGCCCGGAACGCGACTGAGGCTGCCGGC
>NZ_KB905981.1 GCF_000381125.1 Caldimonas manganoxidans ATCC BAA-369 | reverse complement strand
ACCCGTTTCATGTGCTCAAGCGCCTGTGGGGCTTTGCCAAGGTGCGCTACCGAGGCCTGGCCAAGAACGCCAACCGCGCCTTCACGGCGCTGGCGATGGTCAACCTGTACATGGCCGCACGGCGCGTGCCGGCATTGGTGCGCCCGTAATGGGCCCATCATGGCCCGGGCGGGCGCCGAAGGGCCCGCCAGTAAGGCCCTCGAGGCCGTAGAACGCGCCAAAAACGCTCCGTTTCGCCCCGCGCAGGACAATCTCGCCGCGGCGCGGGGCTTGATCAGCGTTTCCTTAAGCGCGGAACTTCGATGTGATGGGATAACGCCAGTCTCTGCCAAAGGCGCGGTGCGTGATGCGGATGCCCACCGGCGCCTGACGCCGCTTGTACTCATTGATTTTCAACAGCCGCGTGACACGCTCGACATCCTCGCGCGCATAGCCTGCGGCGACGATCTCCTCGATGCTTTGATCGTCTTCCATGTAGCGCTGCATGATCGCATCCAGCACCTCATAGGGCGGCAAACTGTCCTGATCGGTTTGGTTGGGCCGCAGTTCGGCCGAAGGCGGCCGCGTGATGATGCGCTCGGGAATCACCGGACCGATGCTGCCATCGGCCCGGCGCGTGGGCTGCTCATTCTTCCAACGCGCCAGGCGATACACCCACGTCTTGGCCACATCCTTGATCACCGCAAATCCGCCGGCCATGTCGCCGTACAACGTGCAATAGCCGGTGGCCATCTCACTCTTGTTGCCCGTGGTCAGCACGATGCTGCCGTGCTTGTTGGACAAAGCCATCAGCAGCGTGCCACGCACACGGGCCTGGATGTTCTCTTCGGTCGCATCTTCGGCCAGCCCCGCAAACTCCTGGGCCAACGCAGCCTTGAAGGCCTCGAACATCGGCGTGATCGAGAACTCGTCATAACGCACCCCCAAGCGCTGCGCCATGTCGCGCGCGTCCCGCCATGAAATTTCCGCCGTATAGGGCGAAGGCATCATCACCGCGCGCACCCGGTCGGCCCCCAGCGCATCGACGGCCACCGCCAGTACCAGCGCCGAATCGATCCCCCCGCTCAGGCCAATGATGGCCCCCGGAAATCCGTTCTTGCCCACGTAGTCGCGCACCCCGGTGACCAATGCGGCCCACACCTGCGCCTCCAGCGACGGCAACGGGTGCACTTCCCCACGGATGCCGCGGGCTGCGACCTCCAGCACCAGCAGGTGCTCCTCGAACATCGGAGCGCGGGCCGTGACCGTGCCATCGGCATCAATCGCAAAAGAGGCCCCGTCGAAAACCACCTCGTCCTGACCACCGACCTGGTGCGCATAGATCAGCGGCAAACCACAGGCGCGCGCGCGCTCGGCCATGCGCTGCTCGCGCTCTTGAACCTTGCCCAGATGATAGGGAGACGCATTGAGCACCAGCAGCACCTGGGCCCCGGCCTGTCTGGCACTCAACGCCGGCTCGGCGAACCAAGCGTCCTCACAGATGTTCAGGCCAAACCGCAGCCCTCCCACATCGAAGACCACAGGGCCCCATCCCAGCTCGCGCCCCGACACGAAATAGCGCTTCTCGTCAAAGACCTGATAGTTCGGCAGTTCGCGCTTGGCATAAGTAGCCCGCACCGCTCCCCCCGCCAACACCGATGCTGCATTGACGCGCTGCGGCACGATCACGGACTTGGTCCTAACATCTCCTGCACCGAACACAGCCCGCGGATGCCCGACGACCACATGCAAGCCCTCCAGATCGGCCAGGCGCGAGGCACACTGCTGCAGTGCCTTCTCGCAAGCCTCCAAGAAGGCCGGCCTCAGCAACAAATCCTCTGGCGGATAGCCGCACAGCGACAGTTCCGGCGTCACCAACAAACGCACCCCCTGCGCGTACGCTTGACGTGCAAACGCCTCGATACGGGCCACATTTCCGGTGAGGTCTCCCACCCACGGATTGAACTGCGCGACTGCAAGCTTGACGACGGCGTGTGTGGACATATGCAGGAAGAATTCGATGTCTGATTATGTCATCCGGGTCGTGGACGACCCTTTGCAGATCGAGGCCCGAGCCTGGGACGCGCTCGTCGAGGGCACGGCCGGAGGCACGCCGTTTCTGCGCCACGCCTATCTGGCCGCCCTGCACCGCTGTGGCAGCGCCACGGCGCACACCGGCTGGCTGCCCCAGTTCCTGACCGTATGGCGCAACGACGAGTTGGTCGCAGCTTGCCCGGCCTATCTGAAGTCACACTCCTATGGCGAGTACGTCTTCGACTGGGCATGGGCCGAAGCCCATGAGCGCTACGGGCTGCCTTACTACCCCAAGTTGACCGTTGCCGTGCCTTTCACCCCGGTGCCCGGTCCACGTCTACTGGCGCGCGAGGCCGACACCCGGCGCCTCTTGTTGCGCGCCTTGCGGCAGCAGGCCGAGCAACTCGGTCTGTCCTCCGTCCATGTGCTCTTTTTGTCTGAGGACGATTGGATTGCCGCCCAATCCGAGGGCTGGTTGCTGCGCAGCAGCGTGCAATTCCATTGGCACAACCGACGCCCCGAACCCTATGGAAGCTTTGACGACTTCTTGGCCGATCTACACCGCGACAAGCGCAAGAAGATCCTGCAGGAACGTCGCCGTGTCGCCCAGGCCGGCATCACGTTCGAAATACGCACTGGTCGCGCGATCACCGGGCAAGATTGGGATTTTTTTCACCAATGCTACCTGGCGACGTACCGTGCCCATCGCTCTACCCCGTACCTGACCAGGCCCTTCTTCGCCGACATGGCCAAGGACTTGCCCGAGCACTGGCTCATGGTCATCGCGCATCGAGACTCGCGGCCAATCGCCTCCTCATTGCTCGCCCTCGACCCCCAACAACGCACGGCTTATGGTCGCTACTGGGGCAGCCTGGAGCCCGTGCCCTGCCTGCATTTCGAAGCCTGTTACTACCAGCCGCTCACCTGGTGCATCGCACAGGGCTACCATCGCTTCGAAGGCGGCGCGCAAGGCGAACACAAAATGGCGCGGGGCCTGCGCCCCGTCACGACCCAGTCTGCCCATTGGTTGACGCGGCCAGCCTTCGCCGCAGCCGTGGCTCGCTTCCTCGACCAAGAGGCACAAGGGTTGTCCGCCTATGTGGACGAATTGCGCGAACGCCTTCCATTTCGCGTCGCCCCCGACGAGACGACCGATCTCACTCGTCCGTGAAATCACCCGCAGCCGCCCAGACGAAGCGCTCGGGCCTCAGATACTTGCGCAGCGCTGCATTCACCTCCTGCACGCTCAACTGCGCGATGCGCTCATCCACGGCTTGCGAAACGGCGAAACGCCGCCCCAGCCGCAAGTTCTCCACCAGCGCCGCGCTCAGATGAGCATCCTGAGCCCGGGACAAATGCCGCAAAGCCAACAATCCCTTGCGGCCGGCCTCGAGCTCTTCGGCGGTAAATCCCTCGGTCAACACACGCTGGAACTCTTCATCGATCGCCCGTCGTACGCGGCTGAGATTCTCCGGCGCGAAAATCACTGACAGCGACCACACCGAATGCGGCTCCCAAGCATTCCACTCCACATGGGTTTGGATGCCGTAGGACAGCCCCTCGGTCTCGCGAACCCGTGTCCACAGCCGCGAACTGCCGCTTTGACCCAACAAATAATTCGCCAGCATCAAAGCGGGATAATCCGGATCACCATCACTCAGCGGCAGCGGCAAGCTGGCCCGCATGTACGCGTTGCGCTGATCCGGTGTACGCAAGCGTTCGAACCCTGGTTCGACCGTCACCATCGGATACGGCACCCGCTGGTACGGGGCTGGGCTCTTCCATCCAGCCAGATGCGTTCGTAAAGCCTGCAGCACCGCCTGTTCATCGAAGTCGCCTACCGCCGAGAACTGGGCCGACGAGGCCCCGTAAAAGCGACGGTGGAACGCACGAACCTGTTCGATGCCCACCGCACGCACCCGGTCCATTTGCGCCGCCAGCGTTGGGACATGGCGTACATCATCTTCTCGGTAGGGTCGCAGCTTGCGCAACACCGCGTTGTCAGCCAGCTCTTCCGGCGAACGTTGGGCCTCCTCCAGACTCGCAAGCCACTGTCGCTTCACCTCGTCTAGTGCGGCCGCCTCCAGGGCAGGCATGCGCAGCATCTCGGCCACGATCCCCACCAGCGCCGGCAAATGCTCGCCAACCGTGCGCATGCTCACGCTGACCCCGCCAAGGACTTCACGCACGGAGACATCCGCACGCAGCCGATCCAGTTCATCGGCCAATGCCTGGCGTGAGCGGTGTCGTGTGCCCTTGTCGAGCAGGGCTGCCACCAAAGCGCCGACCTCGGATTGCCCACGCAGATCCTGCGCCGTGCCGAACCGCAAATCCAGTCGCGCATGCACGAGCCGCCCACGCGTGGGTTTGGACAACAATGCGACCTGCAAGCCATCGGCCAGGCTCGACACACGGGTTTGCGCATCGATGTTGGCCGGCGAAGCCTCGAAAGTCGGCACCGCGGCCAAGCGCGGATCGCCCCGATACTCACGCAGCACCTCGGTCACGTCGACTCGCTGCGCAGCGGGGGCACGTTGCAAATCCTGCGTCGGGACATAGCGCGCCACGGTCCGATTGTCGCGGCGCAGATACTGTTCAGCGACCCGTTGCACCTGGTCGAGCCGCAGATCACGCATGCGATCGCGAGTCAAAAAAAACAGTCGCCAGTCCCCCTGCGCAATCGACTCAGACAGTGCAACCCCCACCGTCTCGGCGTTGGCAAATGACAGGTCCCATTCTTTGAGCCAGCGTGCCTTGGCCCGCTCCAGCTCCGCCGCCGTGATCGGCCGTTGGGACAACTGCTCGATTTCGTCCAGCAAGATGCGCTCGGCCTCGGGCACATCCTGTCCAGGCTGCAACTGCAGCCCAAACAATGCATATCCAGGGTCCGCCAGCCCTGGCGCAAAAGCAAACGCTGCTGCCGCCTTCGACCGCTCGACCAGTGCCCGATGCAGCCGCCCACCGGGACTGTCACCCAGGATGAGCGCCAGCGCGCGCATGGCCACATGATCGGGGTGCGGTCCCGCCGGCACATGGTAGAGGGCATAGACCAGGGGCGCGCCACCGGGGCGACGCAGCACCACCGTGCGCTCACCATCTTGGACGGGGTCCAGGGTCGGCGCCGGCCGCAAGGCCTGGTCCGGCCTCGGAATCAATCCAAAAGACGCTTCGATCCAACGCAACACCTGTGCCGTGTCGAACAAGCCCGAGACGATCAAGGTCGCGTTGTCGGGACGGTAATGCGTCCGGTAGAAACGTCGCAGGGCGTCGATATCGACATTCTCAATGTCGCTTCGCGCGCCGATGGTGCTCTTGCCGTAGTTGTGCCAGAGGTACATCGCCGACAGGCCACGTTCGAGCAACATCCGTCCGGCATCGTTCTCCCCCATCTCCATTTCATTGCGCACCACAGTCATTTCGGCATCCAGTGCGCTGCGCGCCAAAGTCGCATTCACCATCGCGTCGGCCAACCATCCCAGATACCAACGCAGGGTGTCGTCGTTATGGGCGAAACTGGCAAAGTAATTGGTGCGGTCGTACCAGGTCGACCCATTGGCCCTCATGCCCCGACGGCTGAACTCGGCCCAAGCCTCGGGATACCGCTGGCTTCCCTTGAACAGCAGGTGCTCCAAGAGGTGGGCCATTCCAGTCTCGCCATAGCTTTCATGGCGCGACCCGACCCGAACCGTCAAATTCACCGTGGTCGTGGGCTTGCCTCCATCGGGCACCAGCAAGATCTGCAAGCCATTGGCAAGCCGGTATTCGGCAATCCCTTCGATTTCCGTCACCTTCGTGACGGTCGCCTCGCTGGGCGAAGCACCAAGCACAGGCGCCCAGCCGGTCAAACACAGCAAGGTCCCGACGAACCAGGGGCGCAACAGCTCAAGCACTGGACGAAAGATCATGTTCGGCATGCGAAGCGCGACACAAAGAATCTGAGAGCCTGCCCAGCGATCGATGGTTCCTGGCAGATGCAGCCGCTCGAATTCGAGGGGTGGTTAAGAGAGAGGTGGTTAAAAAAACGAACCCCCACCGCCTTTGTTGGGGGTGGGGGTTGAGGGGATGTAGCCTGACGATGACCTACTTTCACACGGGAAGACCGCACTATCATCGGCGCTGAGGCGTTTCACTGTCCTGTTCGGGATGGGAAGGAGTGGGACCACCTCGCTATGGTCGTCAGGCGTAACTGGTTGCCGGGCTGAGGCTGGAGTTGTGGGGACTCAGCCTGGCGCATTCGTAGAGTCGCTGCCTGTTTTTTTGCGGGACAGGCGATCAGCGGGATTTGATTGCGTGCACTGTGGGGTCACAACGGGACTGACTCTTGTCCTTGGGGTTCGTTGGGGAACATCAAGGTTATAGGGTCAAGCCGCACGGGCAATTAGTACTGGTTAGCTTAACGCATTGCTGCGCTTCCACACCCAGCCTATCAACGTCCTGGTCTCGAACGACCCTTCAGGGGGCTCAAGGCCCCGGCAAGACTCATCTTGGGACGAGTTTCCCGCTTAGATGCTTTCAGCGGTTATCTCTTCCGCACTTAGCTACCCGGCGATGCCACTGGCGTGACAACCGGTACACCAGAGGTGCGTCCACTCCGGTCCTCTCGTACTAGGAGCAGGCTCCCTCAATCTTGCAGCGCCCACGGAAGATAGGGACCAAACTGTCTCACGACGTTTTAAACCCAGCTCACGTACCTCTTTAAATGGCGAACAGCCATACCCTTGGGACCGGCTACAGCCCCAGGATGAGATGAGCCGACATCGAGGTGCCAAACACCGCCGTCGATATGAACTCTTGGGCGGTATCAGCCTGTTATCCCCAGAGTACCTTTTATCCGTTGAGCGATGGCCCTTCCATACAGAACCACCGGATCACTTAGTCCTACTTTCGTACCTGCTCGACTTGTCAGTCTCGCAGTCAAGCACGCTTTTGCCTATGCACTATCAGCACGATTTCCGACCGTGCCTAGCGTACCTTCGAGCTCCTCCGTTACGCTTTGGGAGGAGACCGCCCCAGTCAAACTGCCCACCATGCACTGTCCCCGACCCCGATTCAGGGGCCTAGGTTAGAACCTCAAACACACCAGGGTGGTATTTCAACGTCGGCTCCACGGCACCTGGCGGCACCGCTTCAAAGCCTCCCACCTATCCTACACAGATCTGTTCAAAGTCCAATACAAAGCTACAGTAAAGGTTCATGGGGTCTTTCCGTCTTTCCGCGGGGAGATTGCATCATCACAAACATTTCAACTTCGCTGAGTCTCTGGAGGAGACAGTGTGGCCATCGTTACGCCATTCGTGCAGGTCGGAACTTACCCGACAAGGAATTTCGCTACCTTAGGACCGTTATAGTTACGGCCGCCGTTTACTGGGACTTCGATCAAGAGCTTGCACCCCATCACTTAATCTTCCAGCACCGGGCAGGCGTCACACCCTATACGTCGACTTTCGTCTTTGCAGAGTGCTGTGTTTTTATTAAACAGTCGCAGCCACCGATTCTCTGCGACCCCTTTGGGCTCCGTCTGTACAACTTCACCTACTCAGGGCACACCTTCTTCCGAAGTTACGGTGTCAATTTGCCGAGTTCCTTCTCCAGAGTTCTCTCAAGCGCCTGAGAATACTCATCACGCGCACCAGTGTCGGTTTGCGGTACGGTCGTCTGTAGCTGGAGCTTAGTGGCTTTTCCTGGAAGCAGGGTATCACTCGCTTCGGCGGCAAGCCGCCTCGTCATCACGCCTCATCTCAGACCCCCGGATTTGCCTAAGGGCCACGACTACACGCTTAAACCGGGACATCCAACACCCGGCCGAGCTAACCTTCTCCGTCCCCACATCGCACTACAGATCGGTACAGGAATATTGACCTGTTTCCCATCAGCTACGCATCTCTGCCTCGCCTTAGGGGCCGACTCACCCTACGCCGATGAACGTTGCGTAGGAAACCTTGCGCTTACGGCGAGGGGGCTTTTCACCCCCTTTAACGCTACTCATGTCAGCATTCGCACTTCTGATACCTCCAGCAGCCCTCACGAGCCACCTTCACAGGCTTACAGAACGCTCTCCTACCATCGTGTTGCCACGATCCGCAGCTTCGGTAACTGGCTTAGCCCCGTTACATCTTCCGCGCAGGACGACTCGATCAGTGAGCTATTACGCTTTCTTTAAATGATGGCTGCTTCTAAGCCAACATCCTGACTGTTTTAGCCTTCCCACTTCGTTTCCCACTTAGCCAATTTTGGGGACCTTAGCTGGCGGTCTGGGTTGTTTCCCTCTCGTGTCCGGACGTTAGCACCCGGTGCACTGTCTCCCAAGCTCTACTCATCGGTATTCGGAGTTTGCATAGGTTTGGTAAGTCGCCATGACCCCCTAGCCTAAACAGTGCTCTACCCCCGATGGTAATACTTGAGGCACTACCTAAATAGTTTTCGGAGAGAACCAGCTATTTCCAGGTTTGTTTAGCCTTTCACCCCTATCCACAGCTCATCCGCTACTTTTGCAACAGTAGTCGGTTCGGACCTCCAGCACCTGTTACGGTACCTTCATCCTGGCCATGGATAGATCACCTGGTTTCGGGTCTACACCCAGCGACTCAATCGCCCTGTTCGGACTCGGTTTCCCTGCGCCTCCCCTACTCGGTTAAGCTCGCCACTGAATGTAAGTCGCTGACCCATTATACAAAAGGTACGCCGTCACCCCTTGCGAGGCTCCGACTTTTTGTATGCATGCGGTTTCAGGATCTATTTCACTCCCCTCCCGGGGTTCTTTTCGCCTTTCCCTCACGGTACTGGTTCACTATCGGTCGATTACGAGTATTTAGCCTTGGAGGATGGTCCCCCCATCTTCAGACAGGATTCCACGTGTCCCGCCCTACTTGTCGCACGCCTAGTTCCACCACCCACTTTTCTCATACGGGGCTATCACCCACTATGGCCGGCCTTTCCAGACCGTTCTGATAAGTCGATGGCTAAATCGTGCAGGCTCCTCCGATTTCGCTCGCCACTACTTTCGGAATCTCGGTTGATTTCTTTTCCTCGAGCTACTTAGATGTTTCAGTTCGCTCGGTTCGCCTCGTTGACCTATGTATTCAGTCAACGATACCCTTGCGGGTGGGTTTCCCCATTCGGACATCTCCGGATCACAGCTCATTTGCCAGCTCCCCGAAGCTTTTCGCAGGCTATCACGTCCTTCATCGCCTGTAATCGCCAAGGCATCCACCACATGCACTTCGTCACTTGACCCTATAACGTTGACGTCCACCTCAGTGTCCGCCGTCAAGGACGCACCGATCTTGCGATCGGCTTCATGAGTATGTCGCGTTGTGCCGTCCTTCAAGCTTTGAATCTCTTCAAGCTGAAGTCTGGTGACGCAATCAAATGTCGTTGCTGGACCCAGCGCCTTCAGGCGCCTCCAGCAACAACGCTGATTCGACTCTACGAATTGTTAAAGAACAACAGCCGATTCTTCTTCGAATCGCTCATGCCAACCCCCTTCAAGGGCGCTGGCATGAGCGCTCGAGCACCCCTCCCAGCAGGGAGGCGGTGGTGGACGGTGGTGGAGGATGACGGGTTCGAACCGACGACCCCCTGCTTGCAAAGCAGGTGCTCTCCCAGCTGAGCTAATCCCCCGTCGCACGCCAACGCGCGCTGGTGGGTCTGGTTGGATTCGAACCAACGACCCCCGCCTTATCAAGACGGTGCTCTAACCGACTGAGCTACAGACCCCCGCGTTGTCCTTGCGTGAACCGCAGGGCCTGCCTGGACGGCGCCGCTCATGTGCGCTCGGCCATCGCGCCGGCTCACGTTCCACTCACTGTTGCTTCTCAACAGCTACAGCCGATAAGTGTGGGCGCCTGACTCGAAATGCCTCTTTTCTCTGTGTACGCCAGGCTTGCTGAAGCTTCGAGCCGCTTGCGCAGCCCCATCCTCAGTGCCTCGGCTCATCCAGAAAGGAGGTGATCCAGCCGCACCTTCCGATACGGCTACCTTGTTACGACTTCACCCCAGTCACGAACCCTGCCGTGGTAAGCGCCCTCCTTGCGGTTAGGCTACCCACTTCTGGCAGAACCCGCTCCCATGGTGTGACGGGCGGTGTGTACAAGACCCGGGAACGTATTCACCGCGACATGCTGATCCGCGATTACTAGCGATTCCGACTTCACGCAGTCGAGTTGCAGACTGCGATCCGGACTACGACCGGTTTTCTGGGATTGGCTCCCCCTCGCGGGTTGGCAGCCCTCTGTACCGGCCATTGTATGACGTGTGTAGCCCTACCCATAAGGGCCATGAGGACCTGACGTCATCCCCACCTTCCTCCGGTTTGTCACCGGCAGTCCCATTAGAGTGCCCTTTCGTAGCAACTAATGGCAAGGGTTGCGCTCGTTGCGGGACTTAACCCAACATCTCACGACACGAGCTGACGACGGCCATGCAGCACCTGTGTCCAGGCTCTCTTTCGAGCACCCCCACATCTCTGCAGGGTTCCTGGCATGTCAAGGGTAGGTAAGGTTTTTCGCGTTGCATCGAATTAAACCACATCATCCACCGCTTGTGCGGGTCCCCGTCAATTCCTTTGAGTTTCAACCTTGCGGCCGTACTCCCCAGGCGGTCAACTTCACGCGTTAGCTTCGTTACTGAGGAAATGAATCCCCAACAACCAGTTGACATCGTTTAGGGCGTGGACTACCAGGGTATCTAATCCTGTTTGCTCCCCACGCTTTCGTGCATGAGCGTCAGTGCAGGCCCAGGGGACTGCCTTCGCCATCGGTGTTCCTCCGCATATCTACGCATTTCACTGCTACACGCGGAATTCCATCCCCCTCTGCCGCACTCTAGCCGTGCAGTCACAAATGCAGTTCCCAGGTTAAGCCCGGGGATTTCACATCTGTCTTGCACAACCGCCTGCGCACGCTTTACGCCCAGTAATTCCGATTAACGCTCGCACCCTACGTATTACCGCGGCTGCTGGCACGTAGTTAGCCGGTGCTTATTCTTCAGGTACCGTCATCACTCCGAGGTATTAGCCCAGAGCTTTTCTTCCCTGACAAAAGCGGTTTACAACCCGAAGGCCTTCTTCCCGCACGCGGCATGGCTGGATCAGGCTTGCGCCCATTGTC
>NZ_KB905980.1 GCF_000381125.1 Caldimonas manganoxidans ATCC BAA-369 | reverse complement strand
TCGAAATCAAACGGGATCAGTTCGGTGCTCATGGATCACTCCTCCGAGACGAGGGCCAGCCGGAACGTGGGCTTGCCGGGCTTGACGGTGCGGGCGGCCTCGAACCCGGCGCGCAGTGCCGGCGGCCAGTTGGAGAAGCGCGATTCCGAGACGGAGTACTCGACGTCCAGGTAGTCCTCGACCTTCTCGCCGGCGGCGGCGATGCGCCGGGCGATGGCGGCCAGTTGCGCCTGGTCCCAGGACACGCGCTTCGGGACATCGACCGTCACGCGCAGCGGTCCGTCGTTCAGGTGCACGACGCCGAAGTCCTTGCCGGCCTCAATGCGCGCGGCCTTGGCCCGTTCGCCATAGGCGGCATCGAGCGCCGCGTCGAACTTGGCGCGCGCCTTCTTGAGCCAGTCGAGGGCTTCGTCGAGGTTGCGGCTGATCTCCGCCTTCTGGGCGGGCGGCAGCGCGGCCAGCTGGCCGACGGACATCGCGGCGATGTCGGCGGGGTAGAGGGTGAGGTCGCTCATGGCCGCCCCCTCACTGGTATGCCCGAGCGAAGGTCGAGTAGCGCGAGACGCGCCGCTCGAAGGCCTCGACGTCGCTGATCAGGTAGGTGACGCGTGCGCCCAGCTTGCAAAAGACCGGGCCCAGCTGCTCCTGCCGCCAGCGGCGCAGGGTGTGGACGGACAGTCGCCAGCGGGCGGCGAGTTCGAACTCGTTGAGCGCGACCGGCGTCGTGCCTTCGGGTGGTGCCGGATAGAAGTTCCGGGTGGATCGAACAGATGCAGGGTGTTTCTGCATGGCGGGGCTCCTTCTGTTTGGGAGCCCTCATTGAATTGCCCGGCGCTTTGGGCTTGGGCGAGTGCTTTTTAGGCGATCACGGGGCGCGGCCCGACCGGTGGCGAGCCAGGCATGCGTCTTAAGTCTTTGATTTGTATGGTTAGAACAATGTCTTTTCGGTTATTGCGATTTCGTTTGTTTCGTTTACAATGACCCCTATCGCATCCGATCCGACCAGGAGAGCCCCATGACGACCCCCACCATCCCCAATGCGCTGCCCTCGGCCGAGGACGTCGCGCTGGCTCGGGAATCCGGGCGCGTGCTCTCGACGGTGCTGCAAACGCGCGCCGAGACCCAGCAGATCGACTTCCACGACGACAAGGGCGCCGTGCGCTCAGTGACGCTGCCGACGACGGCGCTGCGGTTGCTGCTGGACGTGCTGACCGAGATCGGCCAGGGCAATGCCGTCACCGTCATCCCCATCCACGCCGAACTGACCACGCAGGAAGCGGCCGACCTGCTCAACGTCTCGCGGCCCTTCCTCGTGCAGTTGCTGGAAAAAGGCGAGATCCCGTTCCACAAGATCGGCACGCATCGTCGGGTGCGCTACCAGGACGTGATCGCCTACAAGCACCGGATCGATGCCGAGCGCCGCAAGGCCCTCGACGAACTGGCCGCGCAGGCCCAGGAACTCGGCATGGGGTACTGAGCGGATGAGCTCGCACTTCACCGTCGTCTACGACGCCTGCGTGCTCTATCCCGCGCCCCTGCGCGACCTGCTGATGCATCTGGCGCTGTCGGACCTGTACCGGGCGCGCTGGAGCGACATGATTCACGACGAGTGGATGCGCCACGTGCTGGCCAGCCGTCCCGATCTCTCGGTCGAACAGCTCGAGCGCACGCGGCGGCTGATGAACGCCCACGTCCGCGACTGCCTGGTCACCGGCTTCGAGTACCTGATTGCCTCGATCGAGTTGCCCGACCCCAGCGACCGCCATGTGGTGGCGGCCGCCATCCACGCCGGCGCCAGCCTCATCGTGACCTTCAACCTCAAGGACTTCCCGCCCGAGGCGCTCAAGCCCTACAACCTCGCGGCGCAGCATCCGGACGACTTCATCGTCGATCTGCTGGATCTGCACCCGGCCGGCGTGCTCGAAGCAGTCGCCCGCCACCGCCGCAGTCTGAAGAACCCGCCCAAGTCGGCGGACGACTACCTGGACACCCTGCTGGCGCAGGGGCTGACGCAATCGGTGGCGGTGATGCGCCCATGGGTCATGGCCATGTGAGGCACCGCGCTGTATCGGAGGGAGCATGGGCAAGAAGACCCTGACCAACGCACACTGTCTGCTGGAGCTGGTCGAGCGCGTGCCGGCCTCAGTCCTCAAGCTGTTCGCCGGCCTGCCCGAGTGCCTGGGACTGCAGCGCGGGTTTGATTGGACGCAGCCCGACGAGGGGCTGAGCGCTGCCCTCATCGAGCACATCAAGCACCTGCGCAAGGAGCAGCGCGATCCGGCCGAGCGCGAAGCTTTGCGGGTGCTGCGCCTGAGCACCGTGCGCGGGGCCGCCATCCTCGCCACCGTCGCCGAGCAGCTCTACGACGAGGACCTGCTCGCACGGTTTCGTGCGCAAGAAGGCGGCGAGGTCGGTCGCGCGGTGTGGATGCGCACGCACAGCGAGGCCTCGATCAAGCTCTTCGACACTGCCGAGTCCATCGTCAACACCCAGGACCTGAAGGGGCTCAAACGCCTGCACGACGCGTTCGACGTGCCTGGCGAGGCGCCGCCCTTCCTGTGGAACGATGAGGTCAAGGACCGGCTGGAAGCGCAACTCACCGAGGCGATGCGGCTGGCCGAGCCCTGCGAGGTCATCCACGTGGCCATGGAGGAGCCGAACCGGCAAGGCCAGACCCAGGCGACACACTACCTCGTGGTGCGTTTCGCCGGCGATCAGGTGGCCGCGGTGGAGATGCGCAACCGCCAGCGCAAGAGCTTCTTCTACTTCCCGGCGCGCGACGCCACCCTCATCTACGCGCCTCATCGTGGGCTCGTCGAAGTCTTTGCCCCGACGCTGGGCACCCGTGCGCCGCTGGCCAACGTGCTGTCCCGGCACGGCTTCAAGGCCCCCTTGTCGAACCGTCCGCTGGACCGCTCGCGCTACGACCTGTCGCGCTTTGCGCGGCCACTGAAGGACACCAAGCCGCGCATCGACGGGGGCCGCATCGAGCGGCTGTATCTGACCGAAGCCAAGGCTTTGCTTGGGCATGCCACGGACGCCGTCACGCTGCACATCGACAGCGGCGCAGAACTGCACGAGGTGATCGACGAGCGCTGGGGCAACCACCCCTTCGCGCAGCCTGGTGCCTTGCTCGGTGTGACCCTGGTGGCCGAACTGGTGTTCGAGGGGGAGACGGCGGCCACCCCGCTGGCCATCGTGCTGGCCGAGCCCGGTCGCTGCAGCCTGGCTGGCGAGAAAGACCAACGCCTGCGCCGCGCCGGGATGCAACTGCTCGAGGCCCTGGGGGTGCGCAAACCGCTGCACCCGGGCTGCGGGCGGGACGATCCGAGCCTGATCGCGCAGGTGGCCCGGCTTCTGGAGAGCGCCAGCAGCCCGATGGACGGCTTCGCACTGCATAAGCTCGGCATCGACATCGAGCGGCTGCAGGACGAAGGCATCCTCATCGAAGGCGAGCGCATCGCCGAGCTGTCGGTCCCCGTCGACGAAGGCGAGCCGATGAAGGTGGTGCTCGAACGCTGCGCCGATGCCGACACCGTGCGCTACCGCGATCCTCTGACGGGCAACGACGTGGTCATGCCGGCCCGTCTCGCCCGGCGCTGGAAGGTGCAGCTGGACTGGTTGCGCGAGGAATTGATCACGGCGCTGGGATCGGCCTTGAAAGGACCCCGCAGTCGGCACTTCGACGACGAGCCGGTGTTCCTTGGCGAGATCGACATCGACGGCCATGCCGTGGCGCTGTACTTCGCCTCCAGGATGTCCCACGAGCGCGCGTACGCGAAAGTCGACGCTGCGCTGAGGCTTCGTCCGCGCCCGGTGGCGGGCGTGGTGTTGACGACGACCTCGACGCCGCTGCCATTCGCCGGCACCAATGTCGTCATTCCCATCGAGGATGTGCTCGCCGATGCGGGCAACGGCAGCGCCATCGACCTGGACCGGCTGAAGGTGGCCTATCGCCACGGGCAACTGGCGGCCATGGGCGGGTCGACGGTGACGCTCAAGGTCGCCCCCGATGGTCACGCGGCGACGCTGTACCTTCCGGGCAAGGCGCCGTGGCGGGTCACGGGCAAAGCAAGGATCGCCGTCTTGCAGCGGCTGGTGGAGGCCTGGGCCGCAGGAACGCCCCACGTCAACACGAAGGCGCTGATGGCCGGCACGGGCTGCACGTCTCCGGCCAACCTCTTCACCGGCAAGCACTCGCCCTGGCGCGACTATCTCGAAAGGGTCCCAGGCACGCGGGCGTGGCAGCTGAAGCTGACCCCACTCGATCGAGTGATCGTCGATGACAGCGACACGCGCAGCGCTGCGATCGAAGCAGTCACCGAAGACGTCTGACCGCCGTTGAGGCGTCAGCGCGCCGCGCCGATTGATCGGCGTTGCGATCCGCTTCGGAAATCTGCGCACATCATCCCTGGCGGTTTCGATTCCCTGGAGCCGTCATGAGAAACCTCGAACTTGCATCTCCGGCAGAGATGAGCGCCAGCGCCCGTGCTGGCGAAATCACCACCATCCTTGCGGCCGCCATCGTCCGTACCCTCGGGTCTTCCGGGCTGGAACAGAGCGCGGTTCGCCTTGGCTTCTTGCCCGACCAGCGCGTTCATACAACCCCCTCTCAACAGGAGAAGTTGTGATGAACGAGAAACAAGCTTCCGTCGCGGCGCGGATCGCCGAGCTGAGTCACCTGCCGATGGCCGAACTCTGGGTGCTCTGGGATCGGTACTTCGAGCGGCGCCCGGAGTTTCCGAACCGCACCCATGTCGAATCCCGTATCGCCTACAAGCTGCAGGAAGAAGCCTTCGGCGGACTCGCACCCGAAACGCGCCAGCGCCTTGAGGCCATCGGCGCGAAGCACTCCAAGATCAAACTGCGCGCGCGCCCGCGCAAGTTCGACTTCGCACCGGGCACCGTGCTGCTACGCGAATGGGGCGAGCGCGAGCACCGGGTGACGGTTGACGCCGATGGTCACTTCGAATACGAAGGCCGCCGCTTCAAGAGCCTGACCGCCGTGGCGCGGCACATCACCGGCCAGCATTGGAGCGGCCCGCTGTTCTTCGGCCTGAAGGGAGGCGCCTGATGACGGAAATCGCCTCCACCAAGGCGCGCAAGCGCTGTGCGGTCTACTGCCGGGTGTCGTCGGACGAGCGGCTCGACCAGGAGTTCAACTCCATCGATGCGCAAAAGGAAGCCGGGCACGCCTTCATCGCCAGCCAGCGCGCCGAGGGATGGATTCCGGTGGCCGACGACTACGACGACCCCGGCTACTCCGGCGGCAACACCGAGCGCCCGGCCTTGAAGCGCCTGATGGCCGATATCCAGCGCGGGCTGATCGACATCGTGGTGGTCTACAAGATCGACCGCCTGACGAGGAGCCTGGCCGACTTCTCCAAGATGGTCGAGGTGTTCGAGCGCCACGGCGTGTCCTTCGTCTCGGTCACGCAGCAGTTCAACACCACGACCTCGATGGGGCGGCTGATGCTGAACGTGCTGTTGTCGTTCGCCCAGTTCGAGCGCGAGGTCACGGGCGAGCGCATCCGCGACAAGATCGCCGCGGCCAAGAAGAAGGGGCTGTGGATGGGCGGCGTGCCCACCATCGGCTACGACGTGGTCAACCGCCAGTTGGTGGTCAACCCCGCCGAGGCGGCGGTGGTGCGCCGCATCTTCGAGGAGATGTTGACCATTGGCTCACCCACGCAGATCGCAGCGCGCCTGACCGCCGAGGGCATCACGACCAAGGCGTGGACGACGCAGGACGGGCGGGTGCGGACCGGCACGCGCATCGACAAGAAGTACATCCACAAGGTGCTGCGCAACCGCATATACCTTGGGGAGTTGTCGAACCGGGGCCAGTGGTACCCCGGAGTGCACGAGCCGATCATCGAACGCCAGCTGTGGGATCAGGTTCACGCGGTGCTGGCCCGCGACAGCCACGCGCGGTCGGTGGACACCAAGATCCGCTCGCGCAACGACGCGCTGCTGCGGGGGCTGCTGTACGCGCCGACGGGCGAACGCATGTACCCCACGTACTCGCGCAAGAACGGCCGCAAGTACCAGTACTACGTCTCCAAGTCCGAGAGCCGCTTCGGCGCGCCGGGCAAGAGCTACGAGCGCCTGCCCGCCCGCGAGATCGAGGCGGCGGTCGTGGCCCAGATCCGCACTGTGCTGACCAGCCCCGAATCCATCGCCGCCGTCGTGCGTCACATCCAACGCCAGGGCGCACCGATCGACGAGGCCACGGTCGTGATGGCGATGGGGCGCCTCAACGACGTGTGGGATCAGCTCTTCCCGGTTGAGCAGCACCGCATCGCCAACCTGATGATCGAGCGCATCGATCTCGTCCACACCGCCGAGAGGCAGGGCATCCGGGTGAAGTGGCGAGAACTGGGCTGGGACGCCCTGATCGGCGAGTTCGCGCCCAGGAGCATCGGCGCCGAGCTGCTGGAGGTCGAGGCATGAAGGACGGGACGCTCGAGACCTTCGTGCCGCTGACCCTGCGGCGGCGCGGCGTGCGCCGGCTGGTTCAGCACCAGGCCGAGGACCGGGACGCGCACGACAGCACGCTCATCGAAGGGATGGCACGGGCCTTCCACTGGCAACGGCTGCTAGACAGCGGCGCGATGCCCAGCGGCTCGGCCATCGCGCGTGCCGAAGGGCTGCACCACTCGGTGGTCAACGAGCTGCTGCGCCTGACGCTGCTCGCGCCCGACATCGTCGAGATGCTGATGGCCGGGCGGCAGCCACGCCGGATGAGCCTGATCTGGTTCCAGCGCCACCCGCTGCCGGTGGACTGGGCGGCCCAGCGCGAGATCGTGCGGCGCTTCGAGGAGAAAGCGTGAGCACGAAGCACCGGGGACGCATCGAGGGAGCGCCGGTCACCCAGAAACTGCCGACGCCGGCGGGCGGCGTGAAACTGGAAACCTTCGTGCCCTGGCGGCTGGTGCAGCGCGGCATCCGCCGCGCGGTGATCGCGCCACCCGGCGCACCGAAAGGTGTGGAGGTTCACTCGACGTGGGCCGGCCCGGCGCGCACCGAGGCCAAGGACACGGCGTTGATGCGCGCGCTCGGGCTGGCGCACCACTGGCAACGGCTGCTCCATGAGGGGCGGGTGGCGTCGGCGGCCGAGATCGCCCAGGCCGAAGGGCTGGATGTATCCAAAGTGCATCGCCTGATGCGGCTGACGCTGCTCGCGCCCGAGGTGGTCGAGCGGCTGATCGGATCGCCCGACCTCGCCGTCGAGAAGGTGCTGGGCCGCCCCTGGCCTTACGGCTGGCGCGAGCAGGTGCGGTTGCTTGACTGACGTCACGCCGCCCGCCGCCGCAGCCGCCTGCGGGCGGCTTTTTTGCGCTTCGTCGCGCCCGGGTCGCCGCCGCAAGGCAGTTTCTGACTACAACCGGGGGTCTCTAAGTCCTTGTCAGACAAGGAGGTGGCCTCTGGTTCCCACCACGGGCCGCAGAGAAAAACCGAGAACAGAGAGGCGCTGTCGGGGCGGGAACGGCGCTCGGACGGCGTGCGCGTCCGCAAGGCGCCGCCCGGAAACCGCGCCAATACTGGCGTTGCGGGCATGAAAAAAGGCCAACCGAGATCGGTTGGCCTTGGGGTATTGGTGGCGGACGGTTGACCGTGTGCTGACTGGCCTCCCGAGCTTATGAGCACTGGTGCGGGTTGCTGCAGCCTGCCCGGCATTCACTCTGCAAACGCCTGCAAGCGCGCGGGGTCGAGCAGCGCCTCGGCCAGCAGAGCGTGAATCTCGTAGTGCGGTTCGGCTGCCGACAGGCTTCGGCGGTAGTCCATGATGCGATGCTGGAGCGCTTGCACGTCGCCGCGGTATCGGCGCTGCGCTTCGCGCTGCAGTCGCCGGTACTCGGCTTTGAATTCTCGGGTCCAGCGTTGACCAAGATTGAGCAGGATGTCCAGGTTCTGAACCTTGACGGCATCGGCAGGCGTTGCGCTCTCGACGCGAACGCTCGGCGTGGCTTCGTCGTAGCGCAGCCGGATTGCCCCGTTGGCATGGCGCAGGTAGGGGTGGAACCAATCGGAGAACGCGCCGCCAGTGTGGACGGCCTTCTGGCCCTTCTGCGGCGCCACGTTGCATTCGCCGCAGATCGGCAACAGGTTGTCCGCGCACACGGCCAGCAGCGGGAACGCCGTCTTGGCCAGCCAGTGGTCCACGGCGGGCTGCACCAGCGGCCCGCCGCAGAGCACGCAGACCTCGCGCGCATCGGGGTGGGGGTCGGGGCGATGCGCGGCGCGAAACTCGCGCACGAATTGGTCGTAGCTCACGCGTAGCGTGACATCAGTTGTGGGGGCGCCGTTGGCAGCGTAAGGCAGGCCGCCGCGCAAGCCGTCCTCGTAGAACGCCACCATCAGTGTCTTGAAGGCTTTCCAGTGCTCGTCCTGGCTGCGCCATTGATTCGGCGGAGCGACCGGCAGAGCGGCGGGTGGTGTCGGGCCGAAATGCTGCGCCAGAGCACTAACCGCCTGAATCCACTGCTGGAGCCCAGTCTTCTCAGCCGGTGACAGGTCGGCGATGCGCTTCGCCTTGTCAAACAACGGCTTGGTTCCGGTCTTGCCGGCCAGCAAGTGCCACAGCCAATCGCCTTCGATGGCGCTGCCCATGCTTGACCGAAGGTTCGCTTGGGTGATGGAAACGCCGGAGACTTGGGGGGCACACAGCCACAGTGCGAAGCGCCGCATCAGCTGCTGGCAGGCGGCCAGAGCCGGTGAGCACGTCACGCGGTGGATGGGCTTAAGCATCACTGTCCTCCGCGTTGCCGCTCGCTTCGCGGGTCTTGAGGATCAGCGCGCGCAGTTCGTCCTTCAGCGTGTCTGACTGCAGGGTGGGGATCACCTGCTCGATGGCGCGCAGGTCGGGAGCTTGCTGCCAGCGGTTGAGCAGGGTTTGCAGCTCGGTGCGATAGAAGCCGGTACCCAGGCGGCGGATAAGTGCTTGTAGTTGCCGCACGTCATCCGGCGTCGGGTCCGTTTTCTGAGCAGCAGCGCGCAAGAAGACCTCGATGCGCTTTTGGGCTCGCGCCCCGATGCTGTCTTCGGCGCCAAATACCGTCATCATCAGCGCGCTGGGGTCGGTGGCGAAGGTTTGGTCCGGCACGCCCTCGGCGGTGGATTGGCCGTTCGCCTTGCGGATGAGAACCACTTCCTCATCGAACACGTCGGAGAGCACGATGGCCGAGTGGGTGGCGATTAGCACCTGGCTGGCATCCGCTCCCATGGCTGCATCCACCACCTGCACGATCTCGCGCTTCCAAGCGTCGTTGAAATGGGTTTCGGGCTCGTCCAGCAACAGCAGCGCGTCGTCCTGCCCCGCGAGCAGGTGGAACAGCGTCCAGCGCGCCAGCACCAGCCTCTCACCGTCGGAAAACTCGCTCAGGCGCAGCACGCCCGGGTCGCTGAGGTCGCTCAGGCTCTCCTCTTCGGGCTTGTCGTTGCGGCGGATAAAGAGCTCGATGTCTTCCAGCACCCCGTGCCGCCACCAGCCCAGCAGGGTGCCAAAGCGCTCGGACGCCGTGTCGCCCTCCTCGCCCAGCAGGGCACGCAAGGCCTGGCCCTGGGTGGTCCGCCCTTCGAAGCGCTGAGCGTCGAGCGGCTCGGCGCTCGCAGGCAGCGCCCCGTCGAGATCGAAGTACAGGCTGCGCAGCGCCTTGCCGGGATGGGGCTCGGCCAGGCACTCGCCGCACAGCCGGATGGCGTCGTGCACGCGCTCGATCAAGGCGCGCGGCACGGCCAGGGCGCGGTCCAGATTCACCCGCAGGCGCACGCCCACCAGGCGGTGCCAGCCGGCCTTGCGGAACAAGTCCGCCAACGCGTCATCGGCCGGGCCTTGGCGGCGCGCTTCGGCCTCCTGCAAGGCCACCGCAAGCAGCGCGGCGGTCAGCATCACCGGTTCCAGCAGCAGCGGGCGGCGGAACAGGTCGGCGGGCGCGGTGTCCGCTTCGGCCGGAGCCCCGGTGCGGGTGGCCTCGTCACCGAACGTGCCGCCTTCGATCACGACGCTGGCCTCGTCCTCCTCCGTCCAGCCGGGTGGGCGCTCCTGGCTGATGTCGTGATCGGGCGACTGCGTCACCACATCTAGCGCCTCGGCATTCACGGGCGGCTGCCAGGCCGCGCGCCACGGGTCCATCCAGCCCGAGGTGTAGGCCAGCAGCGCGCGCGGCAGCGCATCGGGCACGCTTTGCGGGTAGTCGCCGCGGGCGATGCGGCGCTTGAACACGGCCAGCGTGCCCGCCGGCGCGTGCTCGACGGTGCGCAAGTAAGTGATCGCCTGGGCGAAGGCCTCGCGGTCCGTCGTGTCGGGGAAGGCCCAGCCCTCCGCCTGCCACAGCGTGGTTGCGTGGGCTTCGCCGGGGCAGTCGAAGATCAGCGTGCGGTGCCCCGGCTCGCCCGGGCGGCCCAGTTCGTAGATCAGGCTCAGCGGGCTGAGCGGCAGGCGCTCGTCGGCCAGGGCGAGAAAGCTCTCAGCCAGCGCCCGCAGCAGGTGGCTCTTCCCACTGCCGTTCTGCCCGATGACGAAGTGGATGGCCAGCCGGGCCGGGGCGCCCCGCGGTTCGAACGCGGCCCAGGGTGCGCGCGGGCTGAAGGCCACCGCCAGATCGGCCAGCGGCGGGTAGTGCGACAGGTGCAGGTAGCGCAGCCGCATTCAACGCGCCTCCGGCGCCCGGCGGCGCTCGAGCTCGCGCCCCAGCCGCTCGGCATCGGCCAGCGCCGTGTCTTCTTCGGGGCGGCTGCCGTCCTCGGCCTCGCGCAGCGGGCGGAAGGCGGTCAGGTACTCGGTGCGGCCGGTGTTGGGGTTGGGGCGCGGCAGACTCATCTTGCGGATCAGGCCCATCGCGGCCAGTTGCTCCAGGGCACGCCGCACCGCCTCGCGCCCGGCGGCAAAGCCCTCCAGGCGCCAGGCGGTTTGCGGGCTGGTGCAAAACTCTTCAAACGCCAACGGGTCGTCGGCCAGCACCGCACCCCGCCACTCGAAGCGCAGCGTGTTCCATACTTCGTGCTGGAAGCTGGAAAGCTGCTCGATCACCGCCTGCCGTCGCGGGCGGGCCAGGTCGGTGCGGCGCTCGGTGGGGGCGTGTTCGGTGATGCGCACCGTGACCTGGGGCGCCGGTGCCCCGAGCCGCGCGTCGCGCTCACGGGCGGCCTCGGCCAAAGCCTGCGCGTGCTGCTCGCGCCAAGCGGCGGTGAGGCGGCCGGAGAGGGCTTCGGTGATCAGGGCGGATTGCAGGCGTTTTGCTTGGTCGATTCTCCCGAGAGTGGGCTGAAAGTCGGCTATTTGCAGCACCTCGACGATGCGCTGCTGTTCGGGTAGGGGCGGGAGGGGCAGCTTGAACTTGACCAGTGTCGGCCCGTCGATAGCCGCCTGGCTGACCCA
>NZ_KB905979.1 GCF_000381125.1 Caldimonas manganoxidans ATCC BAA-369 | reverse complement strand
GAGCACCCGTTTCATGTGCTCAAGCGCCTGTGGGGCTTTGCCAAGGTGCGCTACCGAGGCCTGGCCAAGAACGCCAACCGCGCCTTCACGGCGCTGGCGATGGTCAACCTGTACATGGCCGCACGGCGCGTGCCGGCATTGGTGCGCCCGTAATGGGCCCATCATGGCCCGGGCGGGCGCCGAAGGGCCCGCCAGTAAGGCCCTCGAGGCCGTAGAACGCGCCAAAAACGCTCCGTTTCGCCCCGCGCAGGACAATCTCGCCGCGGCGCGGGGCTTGATCAGCGTTTCCCTAGAACCGCACGGTGCACGACCGCTGCGCCCTCCTTGCGACAGACGAGGAGGAACAGCCCCTGGGCCAAGCTCACCGCGACTCCTCTTGAGGCGAGCCATCGCCCGCCTGCTCGACGTTGAGCCAACGCATCGTCTCCTGCCACACCGTGGGGTGGAAGACCATGTGCACATGCGCCATGGCCTGCAAATGCCGGTTGTCTGCGCCCTCCAGCGTGGCCGTCGAAGCCGGAAAGACGATGTTGTCCGCATGCCCATAAAAGCAAGTGAACCGCTGATAGGTGGCCGGCGTTTCCTGCTGCGCCAGCGCCTTCAACCAGGCGCTGCCCAGACGCATCTGGCGGGTGTTGGTGCTCAACCCCCAGCGTCCCAACCAAGTGCCATGATGCGGTGTGCCGATCGTGATCACCCGATGCACCCGCGACAGCGCCCCGCGCCGCACCAACCAAGCCCGCACCGCCAAGCCCCCCATGCTGTGACACACCACCACCGGCGGCAAGCCCGTGGCCGACTCCAGCCGTCCCACCGCGGCCTCGATCAGGTCGACATACGCCTCGATCGATCCAAACACCGGCTCCAGATTCACCGCCACGAACGCATGGCCCTGCCGCCTCAGCTCGCGCAGCCACGGAGTCCACAAGCCCCGGTTGCACACGAAACCGTGCACCAGCACCACTCCACGCCGCCCTGATGCGCCCTCCAGCCGATCCGGAACGACATGCCAGCGAAACGGCTGGTACCAGCAAAACACCACGGGCGCCGTCCGCACCTCGCCCCACCAGGCACGCAACAGCTGAGCGGCCGTCGCACGCGGGGCCGGATCAGGTCCATGCAGGCATGCCACCAGCACGAACTCCAGCGCCATCAACACCCCATAGCCCGCCACGACGATCACGGCGCCCAACGGCATCCACGCCGGTCGCCCCAGAGCCCCGGCCACGACGGCCCACCCCAGCACGACGCTCACCAAGCCCCATGTCAGCCCCTGCTGCATGCGGGCCAACCGGCTGTGCCTCACCATGCCGCTCACCGGCCGCGCCAGCTCAGGCCAGCACCGGGGTGCGCCCGGTCAGCTGCGTGGCCAAACCCGTGGCCAGCCGATTCGCAAACCCATAGACCGACAACTGCGGATTGGCGCCGATGCTGGTCGGAAAAATCGATCCGTCGATCACACTGAGATTCTCGAGTTGCCAATGCCGGCCGTCGGGTCGAACCACCCCTTGCGCGGCACGCGCCGCCATCGCGCAGCCCCCCATCACGTGGGCGCTCACGACCTTCGTGAGCAAAGGCTTCATCGGCAAGGTCTGCAGCGCCTGCTGCGCCTGTGGCCACGTGCGATACGGCCGGGCCATCTCATGCACCGGCATCACCTCCAAAGCGCCAGCGGCGAACTGGATCTGCGCCATGCTCAACAACGCCCGCCGGGCGCCGTCCATCACGAAGTCATTGAGCGGATAGTCCAGCACCGCAGAGCCGTCCCTCCGCAGCGTCACACGCCCCCCGGGCGAATCCGGATGGAAGCCGTCGCGCAGCAGCGCCAGCAACGCGTGGGTATGGGCAAACTGGGCCAGCAATTCGGCTTGCGCGCATCCAAAGCCCGACAGCGTCGTGGCAAAGATCACCGGATGCAACGGCGGCGCCTCGATCTTGTAGCCCATGGGGCCATCGATCGGGTGCAACTCCAAAAAATGGTCCGTGTAGATCGTCTGCGGTGCCCCTTGCCAACCCTCCACCCGCTGCTCGAAACGAGCCGCCGAAATCACCACCGGATGCAAGAAGGTGCGGCGCCCCAGCACCCCATGCGGATCCGGCGCTTTCGAGCGCAGCAACAACGCCGGCGAATTGATCGCACCGCCGGCCACCACATAGTGCCGGGCTCGGATGCGCGTGGCAGGCCGGTCTGGCGCCACATCACCATTGGCTTGGACCGGCACACACAGCAAGCCCAAGACCCGTTCCCCATCGTGCTCCAGACGCTGCGCACGGGTTTCCACCAGCAAACGGGCCCCCTGCTCCAGCGCCGCGGGAATCGTGGTCACCAACATCGACTGCTTGGCATTGGTCGGACAGCCCAGACCACAAGAGCCCAGGTTCCAGCAGCCCTTGACATTGCGCAAAATCGCCGGGGCGGCCATCCCCAGGCGCACCGCCCCGCGACGCAGCAAGTCATTGTTCTCGTTGGGCGGCACCAGCCAGTCACCGATGTGCAAGCGCCGCTCGGCCTGCGCAAACCAAGGGCTCATCGCCGATGGGTCCAGATCGTGCAAACCCAAACGCTCCTGCCAGTAAGCCAAAGTGGCCTTCGGGGTACGGAACGAACTCGTCCAATTCACCGTCGTGGATCCCCCCACACAACGCCCTTGCAGGATGTTGATGGCTTGGTCCGCCGTCTTGCGCGCCGCGCTCTCCTGATACAGCTGCGTGTACGCCTCGCTTTCGAGCTGGTGGAAGTCGCGGCTGCTGCGCAGCGGCCCCTCCTCGACGATCACCACATCCAGCCCCACTTGCGTCAACAGCTCGGCCGTGATGCCTGCGCCGGCTCCACTGCCCACGATCACCACATCGCAATCCATGCGCTCCGGAGGCCGCGCATGCGCGCCGCCCATCACACGCCACCCTCTCGACAGCCCCTGCGCCACAGGGTCAGGAAGCCGACTCATCGCGATTCCTCCTCACAGATCGGCCGGCCCGGGATAGCCCAACAGCGGCCACTGTGCCGGGTCCGAGAAATACGTGGCATTGATCATGTCTCGCAGCGCGTGATAGGTCTGACGACGCAGCACCCATGCAGACTGCCGCATCTGCTCCAGACCGGCCTGCACCTGCGCCAACGATGCACGGTCCCAGTCCTGCGCCAATCCCACCAGCCAGCGCCGCCCCGGCGGCAAGGCCATCAGGCCCAGCAACTGGCCCAGTTCCGCACGGGTGGCCGCAGGCAAGCCGGCGGCAAAGCCCTGCAGCCGGGCGATCAGCCCCTCCAAGACGCGGGCTCGCGCGGCATCCTCTTCAGGCAAGGTGCAGGCGAGCACGGCCTCGCACAGGCGCACCAGCACCCGCCGCGCCCCCGGCGTGAACTGCCCATCGGCCCAACCCGGCCGCCACCACCACAGCCCCGCCCCCAGACTCCCCAGCACCAAGGCCGAGCCCAGGCCCACACGAAGAAAAGTCCGTCTTTGCATCGGCGCCAGTGTGGCACCGACCCGGCGCCGTGGCCTAGAGGTCCTTCACTAACCACGATGCGCGCAACTGCCGAGGCCGCCTGCCTCGGCGACCTGCAACGCGCCCTCCACGCCGGCTTGCACGCCTTGCGCGGCATCGATGCACGCGCGCCGTCGCTGAACGAGCGCTTGTCGGCCCTCCCGGCTGTCGCATGGGCGACAAGTCCAGATCGAGCGAACGACCGTGCGTTAGTGCAATTACCGTTGGCATGGCGCGACCAGCCCCCAAGAATCAGGACCATGTCCTAGACCTGGAGTCATCGTGTCTGCCGTATCCATTGCGCTCGAGACCAAGCCCTGGCTGAAACACTATCCCCCCGGCGTGCCGGCCGAGGTCGATGTCGACGTCTATCAGTCGCTGCCCGAGCTGCTGGAGGAGTCTTTCCGCAAGCATGCCTCCCGGCGCGCGGCCATGTGCATGGACGTGGCCATCACCTACCGCGACATCGACGAGATGTCCGCTGCGCTGGGCGCGTGGCTGCAATCCAAGGGCCTGCAACGCGGCGACCGGGTCGCTTTGATGATGCCCAACGTGCTGCAGTACACCGTGGCCATCGCCGCCGTGCTGCGCGCAGGCTTTGCCGTGGTCAACGTCAACCCGCTGTACACGCCCCGCGAACTCGAACACCAGCTCAAGGATTCCGGCGCCAAAGCCATCGTCATCCTTGAAAACTTTGCGCACACCTTGCAAGAGGTCATCGACCGCACCCCCGTGCAGCATGTCGTGTTGGCCGCCATGGGTGACATGCTCGGATTCTGGAAAGGGCGGCTCGTCAACTTCGTCGTGCGCCACGTGCGCAAGATGGTGCCCGAGTTCAAGCTGCCGATCGATCAAGGGCGCACGGTCACCCGTTTCAACATGGCCCTGGCCGAAGGCCAGCGCATGAGCCTGCACCGCCCCCCCATGACGCCCAGCGACGTCGCATTTCTTCAATACACCGGCGGCACCACTGGCGTCTCCAAAGGAGCCACGCTCACCCATCGCAATGTGATCGCCAACATCTTGCAGACCGAGGCCTGGTTCAAGCCCATGCTCGACAAACTCGGCGACAAACCCCTCACCGTCGTCTGCGCGCTGCCGCTTTATCACATCTTTGCGCTCACGATCTGCTACATGATGGGCGCCCGCCTCGGGTCGATGAACCTGCTCATCCCCAATCCACGAGACATCCCCGGTTTCATCAAAACGCTGCAAAAGCACCGGGTCAACATGTTCCCGGCCGTCAACACCTTGTTCAACGCATTGGCCAACGACCCCGAATTCGCGCGTCTGGACTTCTCAGAATTGGTGGTCAGCAACGGCGGCGGCATGGCCGTCCAGCAGGCCACGGCGGAAAAGTGGCTCAAGATCACCGGCTGCCCCGTCGTCGAAGGCTATGGCCTGTCCGAGACCTCCCCCGTGGCCACCAGCAACCGTCTGGACCTCCACGAATTCACCGGGACCATTGGCCTGCCCATCCCGTCCACCGACATCGTCATCCGCGATGACGATGGCCGGGATCTGCCGTTTGGCCAACCCGGCGAGATCTGCATCCGCGGCCCACAAGTCATGGCCGGCTACTGGAACCGTCCAGACGAAACCGCCAAGGTCATGACCGCCGACGGCTTCTTCCGCTCGGGCGACATTGGGGTCATGGACGAGCGCGGCTACGTCAAGATCGTCGATCGGAAGAAGGACATGATCCTGGTCTCAGGCTTCAACGTCTATCCCAACGAGATCGAGCAGGTCGTCAACCTGCATCCGGGCGTGCTCGAGTGCGCTGCCGTCGGTGTGCCCGATGCCAAATCCGGCGAAGCCGTCAAACTCTTCGTCATCAAGAAGGATCCCACCCTCGTCGAAGAAGACTTGATCGAATACTGCAAACAAAACTTCACCGCCTACAAGCGTCCGAAGTACATCGAGTTCCGCGACGATCTGCCCAAGTCCAACGTCGGCAAAATCCTCCGCCGCGAGCTGCGCGGTTGAATCACCGTCCAGGACATGGGGCCACTTCCTGACGACATCCAGCTGTTCGAACGCGGCTGGTTGTCGTCAAACAACATCCTGCTGCTCGACGATGAATCCGGCGACGCGATCCTCATCGACACTGGCTATGGCAGCCACGCCGACCAAACCCTTGCCTTGGTCGAACAAGCGCTCAAGGGCCGGCGCCTTCGCAGCATCGTCAACACCCATTTGCATTCCGACCATTGCGGCGGCAATGCCCTCCTCAGCGCGCGGCATCATGCCCCGATCTACGTGCCCTGCGCCGACTACCCGGCCGCCCGCGACTGGGATCCACAACGCCTGAGCTTTCAAGTCACCGGTCAACGCTGTGAGCGATTCCTGCCGCACGGCGCACTCAAACCGGGCGACACCCTATGCCATGGCCGACGCCGCTGGGAGGTGATCGCCGCACCGGGCCATGATCCCCATGCCTTGATGTTTTTCGATGCGCAGGACGGCCTGTTGATTTCGGCCGATGCGCTGTGGGAAAACGGCTTTGGCGTGGTCTTTCCCGAGCTCGTCGGCGAGCCCGGTTTCGACGATGTGCGCGCCACGCTCGGCCTGATCCGACGCCTGGATGCACGCCGCGTTCTTCCCGGCCACGGCGCCATCTTCGACGATGTCGACGCCGCCATAGACCGCGCGCTGGCCAAACTGGCCGCCTTCGAAGCCGACCCGATCCGTCACGCCTGGCACGCCGCCAAAGTGCTGGTGAAGTTCCACCTGCTCGAGGTCCGTCGCCAGACCTGGCCCGACTTACTCGCCTGGCTCGATGCCACGCCTTACCTCCGGCTGCTCCATCAGCGGTACTTCTCCGAGCAAGCCTGGTCGGCCTGGCAAGTATCCGTCGTGGAAGCCCTGTGCACCTCGGGCGCACTGCGACGCGACGGCCAAACGATCGTCGATGTCTGAAGGGGCGAGAGCCGCTCCAATTCGAGGGGTGGTTAGGAGATTGGTGGTTAAAAAGACGAACCCCCACCGCCTTTGTTGGGGGTGGGGGTTGAGGGGATGTAGCCTGACGATGACCTACTTTCACACGGGAAGACCGCACTATCATCGGCGCTGAGGCGTTTCACTGTCCTGTTCGGGATGGGAAGGAGTGGGACCACCTCGCTATGGTCGTCAGGCGTAACTGGTTGCCGGGCTGAGGCTGGAGTTGTGGGGACTCAGCCTGGCGCATTCGTAGAGTCGCTGCCTGTTTTTTTGCGGGACAGGCGATCAGCGGGATTTGATTGCGTGCACTGTGGGGTCACAACGGGACTGACTCTTGTCCTTGGGGTTCGTTGGGGAACATCAAGGTTATAGGGTCAAGCCGCACGGGCAATTAGTACTGGTTAGCTTAACGCATTGCTGCGCTTCCACACCCAGCCTATCAACGTCCTGGTCTCGAACGACCCTTCAGGGGGCTCAAGGCCCCGGCAAGACTCATCTTGGGACGAGTTTCCCGCTTAGATGCTTTCAGCGGTTATCTCTTCCGCACTTAGCTACCCGGCGATGCCACTGGCGTGACAACCGGTACACCAGAGGTGCGTCCACTCCGGTCCTCTCGTACTAGGAGCAGGCTCCCTCAATCTTGCAGCGCCCACGGAAGATAGGGACCAAACTGTCTCACGACGTTTTAAACCCAGCTCACGTACCTCTTTAAATGGCGAACAGCCATACCCTTGGGACCGGCTACAGCCCCAGGATGAGATGAGCCGACATCGAGGTGCCAAACACCGCCGTCGATATGAACTCTTGGGCGGTATCAGCCTGTTATCCCCAGAGTACCTTTTATCCGTTGAGCGATGGCCCTTCCATACAGAACCACCGGATCACTTAGTCCTACTTTCGTACCTGCTCGACTTGTCAGTCTCGCAGTCAAGCACGCTTTTGCCTATGCACTATCAGCACGATTTCCGACCGTGCCTAGCGTACCTTCGAGCTCCTCCGTTACGCTTTGGGAGGAGACCGCCCCAGTCAAACTGCCCACCATGCACTGTCCCCGACCCCGATTCAGGGGCCTAGGTTAGAACCTCAAACACACCAGGGTGGTATTTCAACGTCGGCTCCACGGCACCTGGCGGCACCGCTTCAAAGCCTCCCACCTATCCTACACAGATCTGTTCAAAGTCCAATACAAAGCTACAGTAAAGGTTCATGGGGTCTTTCCGTCTTTCCGCGGGGAGATTGCATCATCACAAACATTTCAACTTCGCTGAGTCTCTGGAGGAGACAGTGTGGCCATCGTTACGCCATTCGTGCAGGTCGGAACTTACCCGACAAGGAATTTCGCTACCTTAGGACCGTTATAGTTACGGCCGCCGTTTACTGGGACTTCGATCAAGAGCTTGCACCCCATCACTTAATCTTCCAGCACCGGGCAGGCGTCACACCCTATACGTCGACTTTCGTCTTTGCAGAGTGCTGTGTTTTTATTAAACAGTCGCAGCCACCGATTCTCTGCGACCCCTTTGGGCTCCGTCTGTACAACTTCACCTACTCAGGGCACACCTTCTTCCGAAGTTACGGTGTCAATTTGCCGAGTTCCTTCTCCAGAGTTCTCTCAAGCGCCTGAGAATACTCATCACGCGCACCAGTGTCGGTTTGCGGTACGGTCGTCTGTAGCTGGAGCTTAGTGGCTTTTCCTGGAAGCAGGGTATCACTCGCTTCGGCGGCAAGCCGCCTCGTCATCACGCCTCATCTCAGACCCCCGGATTTGCCTAAGGGCCACGACTACACGCTTAAACCGGGACATCCAACACCCGGCCGAGCTAACCTTCTCCGTCCCCACATCGCACTACAGATCGGTACAGGAATATTGACCTGTTTCCCATCAGCTACGCATCTCTGCCTCGCCTTAGGGGCCGACTCACCCTACGCCGATGAACGTTGCGTAGGAAACCTTGCGCTTACGGCGAGGGGGCTTTTCACCCCCTTTAACGCTACTCATGTCAGCATTCGCACTTCTGATACCTCCAGCAGCCCTCACGAGCCACCTTCACAGGCTTACAGAACGCTCTCCTACCATCGTGTTGCCACGATCCGCAGCTTCGGTAACTGGCTTAGCCCCGTTACATCTTCCGCGCAGGACGACTCGATCAGTGAGCTATTACGCTTTCTTTAAATGATGGCTGCTTCTAAGCCAACATCCTGACTGTTTTAGCCTTCCCACTTCGTTTCCCACTTAGCCAATTTTGGGGACCTTAGCTGGCGGTCTGGGTTGTTTCCCTCTCGTGTCCGGACGTTAGCACCCGGTGCACTGTCTCCCAAGCTCTACTCATCGGTATTCGGAGTTTGCATAGGTTTGGTAAGTCGCCATGACCCCCTAGCCTAAACAGTGCTCTACCCCCGATGGTAATACTTGAGGCACTACCTAAATAGTTTTCGGAGAGAACCAGCTATTTCCAGGTTTGTTTAGCCTTTCACCCCTATCCACAGCTCATCCGCTACTTTTGCAACAGTAGTCGGTTCGGACCTCCAGCACCTGTTACGGTACCTTCATCCTGGCCATGGATAGATCACCTGGTTTCGGGTCTACACCCAGCGACTCAATCGCCCTGTTCGGACTCGGTTTCCCTGCGCCTCCCCTACTCGGTTAAGCTCGCCACTGAATGTAAGTCGCTGACCCATTATACAAAAGGTACGCCGTCACCCCTTGCGAGGCTCCGACTTTTTGTATGCATGCGGTTTCAGGATCTATTTCACTCCCCTCCCGGGGTTCTTTTCGCCTTTCCCTCACGGTACTGGTTCACTATCGGTCGATTACGAGTATTTAGCCTTGGAGGATGGTCCCCCCATCTTCAGACAGGATTCCACGTGTCCCGCCCTACTTGTCGCACGCCTAGTTCCACCACCCACTTTTCTCATACGGGGCTATCACCCACTATGGCCGGCCTTTCCAGACCGTTCTGATAAGTCGATGGCTAAATCGTGCAGGCTCCTCCGATTTCGCTCGCCACTACTTTCGGAATCTCGGTTGATTTCTTTTCCTCGAGCTACTTAGATGTTTCAGTTCGCTCGGTTCGCCTCGTTGACCTATGTATTCAGTCAACGATACCCTTGCGGGTGGGTTTCCCCATTCGGACATCTCCGGATCACAGCTCATTTGCCAGCTCCCCGAAGCTTTTCGCAGGCTATCACGTCCTTCATCGCCTGTAATCGCCAAGGCATCCACCACATGCACTTCGTCACTTGACCCTATAACGTTGACGTCCACCTCAGTGTCCGCCGTCAAGGACGCACCGATCTTGCGATCGGCTTCATGAGTATGTCGCGTTGTGCCGTCCTTCAAGCTTTGAATCTCTTCAAGCTGAAGTCTGGTGACGCAATCAAATGTCGTTGCTGGACCCAGCGCCTTCAGGCGCCTCCAGCAACAACGCTGATTCGACTCTACGAATTGTTAAAGAACAACAGCCGATTCTTCTTCGAATCGCTCATGCCAACCCCCTTCAAGGGCGCTGGCATGAGCGCTCGAGCACCCCTCCCAGCAGGGAGGCGGTGGTGGACGGTGGTGGAGGATGACGGGTTCGAACCGACGACCCCCTGCTTGCAAAGCAGGTGCTCTCCCAGCTGAGCTAATCCCCCGTCGCACGCCAACGCGCGCTGGTGGGTCTGGTTGGATTCGAACCAACGACCCCCGCCTTATCAAGACGGTGCTCTAACCGACTGAGCTACAGACCCCCGCGTTGTCCTTGCGTGAACCGCAGGGCCTGCCTGGACGGCGCCGCTCATGTGCGCTCGGCCATCGCGCCGGCTCACGTTCCACTCACTGTTGCTTCTCAACAGCTACAGCCGATAAGTGTGGGCGCCTGACTCGAAATGCCTCTTTTCTCTGTGTACGCCAGGCTTGCTGAAGCTTCGAGCCGCTTGCGCAGCCCCATCCTCAGTGCCTCGGCTCATCCAGAAAGGAGGTGATCCAGCCGCACCTTCCGATACGGCTACCTTGTTACGACTTCACCCCAGTCACGAACCCTGCCGTGGTAAGCGCCCTCCTTGCGGTTAGGCTACCCACTTCTGGCAGAACCCGCTCCCATGGTGTGACGGGCGGTGTGTACAAGACCCGGGAACGTATTCACCGCGACATGCTGATCCGCGATTACTAGCGATTCCGACTTCACGCAGTCGAGTTGCAGACTGCGATCCGGACTACGACCGGTTTTCTGGGATTGGCTCCCCCTCGCGGGTTGGCAGCCCTCTGTACCGGCCATTGTATGACGTGTGTAGCCCTACCCATAAGGGCCATGAGGACCTGACGTCATCCCCACCTTCCTCCGGTTTGTCACCGGCAGTCCCATTAGAGTGCCCTTTCGTAGCAACTAATGGCAAGGGTTGCGCTCGTTGCGGGACTTAACCCAACATCTCACGACACGAGCTGACGACGGCCATGCAGCACCTGTGTCCAGGCTCTCTTTCGAGCACCCCCACATCTCTGCAGGGTTCCTGGCATGTCAAGGGTAGGTAAGGTTTTTCGCGTTGCATCGAATTAAACCACATCATCCACCGCTTGTGCGGGTCCCCGTCAATTCCTTTGAGTTTCAACCTTGCGGCCGTACTCCCCAGGCGGTCAACTTCACGCGTTAGCTTCGTTACTGAGGAAATGAATCCCCAACAACCAGTTGACATCGTTTAGGGCGTGGACTACCAGGGTATCTAATCCTGTTTGCTCCCCACGCTTTCGTGCATGAGCGTCAGTGCAGGCCCAGGGGACTGCCTTCGCCATCGGTGTTCCTCCGCATATCTACGCATTTCACTGCTACACGCGGAATTCCATCCCCCTCTGCCGCACTCTAGCCGTGCAGTCACAAATGCAGTTCCCAGGTTAAGCCCGGGGATTTCACATCTGTCTTGCACAACCGCCTGCGCACGCTTTACGCCCAGTAATTCCGATTAACGCTCGCACCCTACGTATTACCGCGGCTGCTGGCACGTAGTTAGCCGGTGCTTATTCTTCAGGTACCGTCATCACTCCGAGGTATTAGCCCAGAGCTTTTCTTCCCTGACAAAAGCGGTTTACAACCCGAAGGCCTTCTTCCCGCACGCGGCATGGCTGGATCAGGCTTGCGCCCATTGTC
>NZ_KB905978.1 GCF_000381125.1 Caldimonas manganoxidans ATCC BAA-369 | reverse complement strand
CGCGGCGCTGCCGGCTCGAGCCGTTCAAGAAGCTGGCCGCCACGCTCAAGGAGCGGTTCGACGCGGTGGTGCGCGGCATGGTCGATCACCGCAGCAACGCCTTCGTCGAGGCGATGAACGGGCTGCTGCAGCAGGCCAAGCGCGCCGCGCGCGGCTTCAGGACGAGCCAGAACTTCATCGCCATCGCCTACCTACGCATGTCCAAGCTCAAGCACCTGCCGGCCAGCCCGTTCGCGCCGGCGATGCCCCAGTGACGGTGTTGCTTTCCACACGAAACGACATGGAGCCCACAGCTTCCGGTGTTGTCCGAGGCTGACGCGGCCGATGCGGAAGGCTTCTTGGCTGACATCTTGCTCTGTCTGCCCGTATTCGGTGTAACCGTTTTCGAGAAGTCGAAAGCACCCGCGCACTTGCCGAACGGTCAGCAGGAATTGTTTCTACGTGCCAAGGGCATCGAGGCGCGCGGAATCGAAAGTGCCGAAGGCTTCATCGTGCGCTCTCGCTCGCAGGCCGTCAAAACAGAAGTGCCGTCCATTCACGCGTACTTGAGCGAGCTGCGTCAGTCGCTGCTTGCGAACGGAATACTGCAAGACGCAGGTGAGTTCTACTGCTTGACGGAGGACTACACGTTCAACTCGCCTTCCACAGCGGCGGGTATTTTCTTGGGCGCTCCGCCAATGGGCGCACAGAGTGGAAGGACGCAAAAGGGCGTACGTTAAAAGTCCTCCAGGAAGCGGCGGCGGCGTGAGCGCCTGGTTTACCCTGCTGCCCAAGCTGTTTTCTGGCAAACTGCGTATAAAAGACGCCGAAACGTTTCTCAGGGAGAGAACACCATGACCACGTTCAACCAACTCGTCATTTTCGAGTCGAGCGGACAGCCGGTGCAGGTGCGGTTGGAGGGCGAATCCCTCTGGCTGACGCAGCGCCAGATGGCCGAGGTGTTTGCCACCACGCCGGAAAACGTGCTCATGCACCTGAAGAACATTTTCCGCGATGGCGAGCTGGAGGAGGCGGCAACGACTAAGGATTTCTTAGCAGTTCAGACCGAAGGCAGGCGGCAGGTTCGGCGACAGCTCAAACACTACAACCTCGACGCCATCATCTCGGTCGGCTACCGCGTCAACTCCACCCGCGCCACACGCTTTCGCCAATGGGCCACGCGGGTTCTGCGCGAGCATCTGACCCAGGGCTACAGCCTGGACCGCCAGCGCTTTGAGCAAAACGCTGCCGAGCTGGAAGCGGCGTTGGCGCTGGTGAAAAAAGCCGCCGCGGGCGAGGCGCTCACGGCCGAGCAGGAGCGCGGGCGATGAACGGCCATGTCAGCGGGCCAGCGGCCGGCCGCTTTGGAAACCGTCGCTCCATCCGCCTGAAAGACTACGATTACACGCAGCCCGGCGCGTATTTCGTGACAATCTGCACGCACGATCGGCAATGCCTGTTCGGTGAAGTGGTGGATGGAGAAATGCGGTTGAACACGTGGGGCGAGATCGTGCGTGAGGAATGGTTCAAGACCGCACAAATACGCCCGTTTGTGCGATTGCACGATGCCGAATTCGTCGTGATGCCCAACCACGTGCACGGCATCATCTGGATCGTGGGGAATGACCATGTAGTAGGGGCGACGCGCCGCGTCGCCCCTACACGCCGCGTCGCCCCTACATCTGGACCCGCCCCCGGTTCCGTTGGCGCCATCATTGGGCAATTCAAATCGGTCACCACCAAACGGATCAACGGATTGCGGGGTAGACCCAGCGCCATCTGGCAGCGCAACTATTACGAACACATCATCCGCAATGAAGGCGCGCTCGCCCGCGTTCGCGAATACATCGCCAACAACCCGCGACAATGGGCGCTGGATGCGGAGAATCCCGCGCTTGGATCGCGTTGGATGCCGCCCGGATCTGGAGAACCGTAATGGCCTTTTTATCCGAAGCCGACGTCGAATCTGCGCTGCTGGACCAACTGGCCGCGCTGGGCTATGGCATCGCGCGTGAGGAGGACATCGGCCCCGATGGACACCGGCCGGAGCGGGAGAGCCACGATGAAGTGGTGCTGAAAAAACGCTTCGAGGACGCCGTGGCCCGGCTGAACCCGCATTTGCCAGCGGAGGCGCGTCAGGATGCCGTGCGGCGGGTGATGCAGTCCGAGCTGCCCCATCTGCTGGAGGAAAACCGCCGCCTGCACAGGCTGCTGACCGAAGGCGTGGATGTGGAGTACCACGCGGACGATGGCACCTTGCGGGCGGGCAAGGTGCGCTTGATCGACTTCGACGAGCCAGCGAACAACGACTGGCTGGCAGTGAGCCAGTTCGTGGTGATCCACGGCCAAAACCACCGGCGTCCCGACGTGGTGGTGTTCGTCAACGGCCTGCAGCTCTCCGTGATCGAGCTCAAGGCCCCGGGCAGCGCCGGGGCGCATCTTTGGGGCGCGTTCAACCAGTTGCAGACCTACAAGCGGGAGATTCCGCAGCTCTTCCACACCAACGCGCTGCTGGTCACGTCGGATGGCATCGCGGCGCGGGTGGGGTCGCTGTCGGCGGATATGGAGCGTTTCATGCCGTGGCGCACCACCGACGGCACGGCCATTGCCCCGAAAGGCGCGCCGGAACTTTCGACCCTGATCGAAGGCGTGTTCGCGCATCGCCGCCTGCTCGATCTGCTGCGCGATTTCACGGTGTTTGCCGAAACCGGTTCGGGGCTGGCCAAGATCATCGCGGGCTATCACCAGTTCCACGCGGTGAAGAAGGCGGTGGAACAGACGGTGCGTGCCTTGCCGCCCAAGCACGTCGCGCAAGAAGACCCGGCGGACTACGGCCTGCCGTCGGCCAAGACCCAGCGCCCCGGCGACCGGCGTGTGGGTGTGATCTGGCACACGCAAGGCTCGGGCAAAAGCCTGTTGATGGCCTTCTATGCCGGGCAACTGGTCAAGCACCCGGCGCTGGAAAACCCCACGCTGGTGGTGCTGACCGACCGCAACGACCTGGACGATCAGCTCTTTGCCACGTTTTCGATGTGCCGCGACCTGATCCGCCAAACGCCGGTGCAGGCCGAGGGGCGCGAGCATTTGAAGGAGTTGCTCAACCGGGCCGCCGGCGGGGTGATCTTCACCACGCTGCAAAAGTTCGGCGAAGTGGACGGGCCGCTCACCACGCGCCGCAACGTCGTGGTGATTGCCGACGAGGCGCACCGCAGCCAATACGGCTTCAAGGCCAAGGTGGATGCCAAGACCGGCGAAGTCTCCTATGGCTTTGCCAAGTACATGCGCGACGCGCTGCCCAACGCCTCGTTCATCGGCTTTACCGGCACGCCCATCGAAGCCGAGGATGTCAACACCCCGGCAGTGTTCGGCCATTACATCGACATCTACGACATCAGCCGCGCGGTGGAAGACGGCGCGACCGTGCCGATCTACTACGAGTCGCGCCTGGCGCGCATCGAACTGGACGACGACGAAAAGCCCAAGATCGACGCCGAGATCGAAGCCATTTTGGAAGACGAGGAGGAGCCCACCCGCGAGCGCACCAAACAGAAGTGGGCCACGGTGGAGGCGCTGGTCGGCGCCGACAAGCGCCTGGCCCTGGTGGCCCAGGACATCGTGCAGCACTTCGAAAATCGCGTGGCCGCGCTGGATGGCAAGGCAATGGTCGTCTGCATGAGCCGACGCATCTGCGTCAAACTCTACGATGAGATCGTCAAGCTGCGGCCGGACTGGCACAGCGACGATGACAACGCCGGCGCGGTGAAGATCGTGATGACGGGGTCGGCCGCCGACCCGGTGGAATGGCAGCCGCACATCGGCAACAAGGCAAGGCGCGATCTCTTGGCCAAGCGCGCGCGCGACCCAAAAGACCCACTCAAGCTCGTGATCGTGCGCGACATGTGGCTCACCGGCTTCGATGCGCCGTGCATGCACACCATGTACGTGGACAAGCCCATGCGCGGCCACGGGCTGATGCAGGCGATTGCGCGCGTCAACCGCGTGTTTCGCGACAAACCGGCCGGGCTGATCGTGGACTACATCGGCATTGCGCAGAATCTGAAGAACGCGCTGGCGCAGTACTCGCCGCGCGACCGAGAACACACCGGCATCGACGAGCGTGATGCGATTGCGGTGATGATGGAAAAGTACGAAGTCGTGCGCGACATGTTCCACGGCTTCGACTACCGGGCCGCGCTGGAGGGCTCGCCGCAGGCGCGGCTGGCGATGATGGCGGGCGCCATCGAGTGGATTCTGGACAAACAGCAGCAGTGGGCGGCGCAGGAAGCCACGCCGCAAGGCAAGAAGGCCGCGCACCGGCGCTTTGGCGATGCGGTGCTGGCCTTGTCCAAGGCGTATGCCTTGGCCTCCGCCTCTGACGAGGCTCGCCAAATCCGAGAGGAAGTGGGCTTCTTCCAGGCGATCCGTGCCGCGCTGGTCAAGAGCAGCACTGGCTCCGGAGTGACCCAGCAAGAGCGCGAATTGGCGATCCAGCAAATCGTCAGCCGCGCCGTGGTGTCCACCGAGATCGTGGACATTCTGAAGGCCAGCGGGCTCAAGAGCCCAGACATCTCCATCCTCTCGGACGAATTCCTGGCCGAAGTGCAGCAGCTGGAGCAGAAGAACCTGGCGCTAGAAGCCCTGAAGAAGCTCATCAACGACGGCATCCGCTCGCGCGCCAAGGTCAATGTCGTGCAAACCCGCGCGTTTTCCGAGCGCTTGGAGGCCGCGGTGGCGCGCTACCACGCCAATGCCATCACCACCGCTGAAGTGCTGCAAGAGCTGATCCAGTTGGCCCGCGACATCCGCGCCGCCCGCCAGCGTGGCGAGGAGCAAGGCTTGAGCGAGGAGGAAATCGCCTTCTACGACGCCCTGGCCGAGAACGACAGCGCGGTGCAGGTCATGGGGGATGAGAAGCTGCGCGTGATCGCCCATGAGCTGCTGGTGTCTTTGCGCGACAACGTGTCGGTGGACTGGGCGCACCGCGAATCGGCCCGCGCCCGCATGCGGGTGTTGGTCAAGCGTATCCTGCGCAAATACGGCTATCCACCGGACTTGCAGGATGCAGCGGTGCGGACGGTGCTCGCGCAGGCCGAAGCGTGGGCCGAGCGGTGGGTGCAGCCGACACTCAGCGTCCAGTGACGTGTGTCACGGCCATTGCTTCCCGGTGCAGGGTGTGCCGTTTGGCGCACGAGTCAGCGGCGCAGGAACAGCTCGGCCACCAGCTTCGGTGCCGAGGCGAAGTAGCCATGGAAGAAGCTCGCGGTGAGGCGGCCTTGCTGGTACACGGCTTCGGGGCCGCCGTAGCGGCGTGGCTGGGTGAGGTGGCTGGGGCGTAGCGCGGGGCCGGCTTCGAGGCGGCCATAGTGGAAGACATGGCCGCGCAGGCTGCCCAGCGGCGTGTCCCAGTGATGCAGGCCGATGCCGGCCAGGCGTTCGCCCATCACCGCGACGGCGTCGAGCAGACCGGCCATCGGGTGGTGCGTGCCGTCGAGCGTGCGCAGCTCACGGGCGCAAACCATCATGCCGCCGCATTCGGCCACGATGGGACGGCCCATGGCGTGGTGCTCGCGCAGGCTGTGCATGAAGCGTTGGCATTCAGACAAGGCTGCGGCGTGCAATTCGGGGTAGCCTCCGGGCAGATAGATGGCGTCGGCATCTGCGGGGATGGCTTCGTCGGCCAGCGGCGAGAAGGGCTGCACTTCCGCCCCCATGGCGCGCAGCATGTCGAGGTTGGCTTCGTAGCAGAACGAAAAAGCGGCATCGCGGGCCACGGCGATGCGCTGGCCGGCCAGCAAGGGCTCGATCATGGGCTCGGCCTCGAGCGGTGGGGGCTGCCAGGCCGTCAGGCTCGTCAGGGCATGGGCTTCCAGCACCAACGCGGCATCGAGTGCGGCCCACACGCCGGGCAGGCTGGCTTGCAATTCCTGCACTTGCACCAGCCCGAGATGGCGTTCTGGCAAGGTGCGACTGGCGCGGCTCAAATGGCCCCACCAGGGCAGGCCTGGAGGCAGGCTGCCGGCCAGCATGCGGGCGTGGCCGGGGCTGGCCACCCGGTTGGCCAGTGCCCCGATCACCCGCACACCGCGTGCGTGGCCGTGCATTTGCAAGCCCAGGGCCAGCGCGCCGAAGGTTTCGGCCATGGCGCCGGCATCGATCACGAGCAGCACGGGCAGGCCCAGTCGAGCGGCCAAGTCGGCCGCACTGGGGGACCCGTCATACAGCCCCATCGCGCCTTCGACCAGCAGCCAATCGGCCTGGGCGGCCGCACGTGCCAGCTCGCGGCGGCATTCGGTTTCGCCCACCATCCACAGGTCGAGGTTGCGCACCGGTGCGTCGGTGGCTGCGGCCAGATGGCCGGGGTCGATGAAGTCCGGCCCGACCTTGAAGGCGCGCACACGCTGGCCCTGGGCGCGCAGGCGGCGCGCCAGCGCACAGGTGAGCATGGTCTTGCCTTGGCCCGAGGCAGGCCCGGCGATCAATACGGCATGCACCATGGTTTCACCATTCGATGCCTGGCTGCGCGCGAAAGCCTTGTTCGAAAGCGTGCTTGCGCAGGCCCATCTCGGTGACCGTGTGGGCCGCCTCGATCAACTCGGGCGGCGCTGCGCGGCCGGTGAGCACCACGTGTTGGGCCGCGGGGCGTTGTGCGAGCGCGGTGAGCACGTCTTGCACGTCCACATAGCGGTATTTCAACGCGATATTGATTTCGTCGAGCACCACCAGCCCCAGCGATGGGTCGGTCAGCATCTCGCGCGCCAGCGCCCAGGCGGCTTGGGCCTTGGCCACGTCGCGCGCGCGGTCTTGCGTGTTCCAGGTGTAACCCTCGCCCATGACATGGAAGCGCACCGCCTCCGGAAATCGGCGGAAAAAGAGCTCCTCGCCACTGGGCATGGCGCCCTTGATGAATTGCACCACGCCCACTTTCATGCCATGACCCAGGGCGCGGGTCACCATGCCAAAGGCGCTGGAGCTCTTGCCTTTGCCATTGCCGGTGAGCACGAGGACCACGCCGCCTTCTTGTTGCGCCGCTGCGATCTTGGCATCGACCACGGCTTTCTTGCGCTGCATGCGCTGGCGGTGGCGTTCATTCAAGCCGGCATCGTCGTCGGTGTTCGGGTCGCTCATGAGGGTTTCTCGCAAACGGCATCGCTGGCCGGCAGGAAGTGTCGCAGGCCGCCCATGTGCAGCGCGCGCATGGGGCAACCGTAGGCTTGGCTCAGGTGGGCTTCGGTGAGCACCTCGGCCAGCGGCCCGGCCAGCAGGCGGGGCAGCCCGTCGGCGCCGGGCGGCAGGAAGAGCAGGGCGTGGGTGCAGCAGCGCTGGGCCAGGTTGACGTCGTGCAAAGACATCAACACCGCGCGGTCGGCCAAGCCAGCCAACAGGTGACAGACGGCCAACTGATGCGGCACATCGAGATGGGCCGTCGGTTCGTCCAGCAGCACCAATGGGGTGGCCTGGGCCAGTGCCGCCGCGATGGCCACCCGCTGGCGTTCACCACCGGAGAGGCTGCGCACGTCTTGCTCGGCCAGATGCGCCGCGTCCAGTGCGGCCAGCTGTTCTCGGGCGATGCGCTCATCCTCGGGCGCCAGCCAGCCAAAGCGCCCGGCGTAAGGCTGGCGGCCGGCCAGCACCACGTCCAGCGCGGTCAGTGCAAACACGTCGTGATGGTGTTGCGGGCACCAGGCGCGCAGGCGGGCCAGGGTGCGGGTGGGGATGCGGGGCAGGGGCCGACCGTCGATGGACACCTCGCCGCCTGCCGGGTCCAGCAAACCGGCCAGGGTGCGCAGCAGCGTGGTCTTGCCGCAGCCATTGGGCCCCAGCAAGACCCACCGTTGGCCGCGTTGCACACGCAGGTCGAGATCCTTGACGAGGATGCGCCGGCCCGCACGCACGCTGAGCTGCCGGGTGCACAGCAGTGCCGCAGTCATCCGCCTCTCCCATGGCGCAGCAGCAGCCACAGAAAGCTGGGCACGCCGATGAAGGCTGTGAGCACGCCCACGGGCAGTTGCAGGGGAGCCAACACGGTGCGCGCCAGGGTGTCGGCCAGGACCAAGAAGGCACCACCAGCCAGGGCGCAGGCCGGCAGGAGGATGCGCTGGTCATTGCCGAGGAGCAAACGCAGCGCGTGCGGCACCACCAAACCTACGAAGCCGATGCTGCCTGCCACGGTGATGGCCAGCCCGGCGGCCACCGAGGCCAGCAGCACCACGCACAGCCGCAGGCGGCGCACGTTCACCCCCAGCGCCTGAGCCGGGCCATCGCCCAGCAGCAGAAGGTTCAGGTCGCGCGCCAGCAGCAGGCTCAGGGCAAGCAGCATGGCCGCTCCAGCCAGCGGCAAGTGCCAGCGGTCGGCGCCATTCAGATCGCCCAGCAGCCAGAAAATCATGCCGCGCAGCTGGGCTTCCGGCGCCACGGACAGAATGAAGGCCACGATGGCGCCAAACCCCGCGCCAACGATCACGCCCACCAGCAGCAGCTGCACGCCGGCGCGAGCGCTGTCGGCCTGCCGGCGGAAGGCCCGCGCACCCAGCAGGAACACCAGTGCGGTGGCCGTCAAGGCCCCGGCGGCGGCGCCCAGGTTCACCCAGCCCCAGGCGGCGCCCGCCCACAGCGCCAGCAGCGCCCCCACCGAAGCCCCGCTGGAGATGCCCAACACGTAAGGGTCGGCCAGCGGGTTGCGCAACAGGGTTTGCAGCAGCGCGCCTGCCAAGGCCAGCAGGGCGCCGCAAGCCAAAGCGGCAAGCGCGCGCGGCAGCCGCAGGCCCAGGACGATGTCGGCGCCGATGTGGTCCCGCTGCCCCGCCAGCGCTGCCCACACCTGGGCTGCGTCCAACCGTTGGCTGCCCATGCCCAACGCGATCACCAAGGCAAGAGCCACTGCGCCCAACAGCGCCACGTAAACCACAGGCAGCGAGCGGGGGGTGCGCATCGGCTGTCGAGTCGCGGCGTTCAGCGCGGCGACCAACGCAAGCCGACGAACACCATGCGGCCGCCGGTGGCATAGGTCCGCGCGACTTCGTAGTCCTTGTCAGCGAGATTGTCCACGCGGGCCAGCACGGTCCAGTCTCGCGCCAGGGTGCGGCTGGCGTGCAGGTTCACCAGCCCGTAGCCGCCCAGGCGCACGGTGTTGCTGGCGTTGTCGAAGCGCTCGCCGACCAGCTTCAGATCGGCGCCGACCGTCCAGCCGCCAAGCATGGTGTCGGCCCCCAGCTGGGCATGGCGTCGAGCCCGCCGGGCGAGGATGCGGTCGGTGTCGGCATTGCGCGGGTTTTGAACATCGACGGACCCCCACAGGTTCACCCCGCCCAGACGATGCTCGCCCGAGAGGGTCACCCCTTCGAGGATCGCCTTGCCGGCGTTTTCATAGCAGCCGAAAGTGCTGGCGCAGGGGCCGGCCGCTCCGAAGTTGATGAGGTCGGTCACTTCGTTGCGGAACACCACCAGGCCGAACTGCGTCGCCCCCTGGGCATAGCGCAGGCCGGCTTCGAGGTTGCGCGAGGATTCGGGCTTCAAGTCGGCCACGCCGTATTGGCTGAAGCGTTGATACAGCGTCGGTGCGCGAAAGGCCGTGCCGGCCGACCCTGTCACGCGCCAGCCCGGTGCGAAGGCGTATGCATAGGCCGCTGCTCCCGTGGTCTTGCCGCCGAATTCGCTGTCGTCGTCGTGGCGGACATTGAGCTGCACGGTGTGCGTGCGGTCGGTCCATCCATAACCGAGCGCCAAGGCGTTTTGAGAGCGCGAGGCGTCGATCGCCGGAGGTCCGGAGTTGTCCAGGCGGTCCACCCGACGCTCCAACGCGGCGGTGAAACGATGGGCACCGAATTGCAGCTCATGGTGCCAGAGATAGCCATCCACCTTGGTGTCGGTGAGATAGGGGGAGGGCCGGGTTTCGTACTGGTCGCGTCCGCGGTTGGCGCTCAGCCGCATGCGGTAGGTGTCGCTCCAGCGGGCATCCCAGCTCACCCCGAGGGTATGCACTTCATTGAGGGCTCGGTCGTCGGCGGTGCTGGCAAAGCCGTCGTACTGGGTGTTGACATCGCTGAACAACGCGGTGGCTTCCAGCCGGTGGGCCTGATTCAGCGTCCAGCCCAGGCGGCCGGAGGCCGAGGTGCTGCGATAACCGTCACGATCGGCGAATCCAACGCCGGGCCGGGCATCGAAGCCGTCGCTGGTTTCGTGCCCAACGCTCAAGGCGTAGTCCACAGCGCCCGATTTGCCGTGAAAGCCCGCATCGGCCTTGCGGGTGCGGTGGCTGCCAAGCCCCAGGCCGATGCTGGGCGTGAAGGGGCCTGTCCCTTGGCGGGTGAAGATCTGCACCACGCCGGCGATGGCATCCGAGCCGTAGATGGCCGCCGCTGGCCCGCGCAGAATTTCGATGCGGTCGATCTGATCCACCGGCAGGGCATTCCAGTTGGCTCCGCCGGTGCTTTGCGAGTCCACGCGCACCCCGTCGATGAACACGGCAGTGTGGCGGTTGTCGGCGCCGCGCACGAACACGCTGGTGTTGGCCGTGGGCCCGCCATTGCGAACGAACTCGACGCCGGGCAGCCGCGTCAGCAAGTCGGCGACCGTCGTGGCGCCGCTGCGTTCGATGGTGTCACGCTCGATCACGGACACGTCGGCCACCACGTCCTCGAGCTTTTGCTCGACACGGGTGGCCGTGACCACCACCGTATCGAGCGTCGCAGACGAGGCCAACAACGTTTGCGCGGCGGCCGCGCATGGCAACAAAGCACACCCCAGGGGCAGGGACAACCATCGCGCAGCGCGACGGGCACGAACAGACGAGTTCATCGATGACGGACATTGAGAAGACCGTTTCGGCCCGCTTCCCCGCAGGCCAAAACCCACCGAGCGCGCGAACGCGCCCCCCTGTTGGCCGGTATCCGGGCTGGCAGAACGACTCCGGCCACCTTCCCAGCGCGGCCCGAAAAGGCCAAGCCAGTGGTCCAATGCCGAAGCTGAAGGGCGGTCAGTGGTGAAAGTCCCTTCGTCTGCTTACCGTTGCGGGGGCAGCGCAGGTTGGCTCGTCGGCGAGGCCGACGGTGCTCCCTGCTTCCCGTTTAACTGCCTGGCGGAATCGCCTGGGCGAGCACCAACATCACAAATTGTAATACGCTGCCCCAGCGCGTTTCAGCGGCCTTGCGTGCTCACGCCCCGCAGCATCAACACCACGCCGCACAACACGATGCCGGCGGCCAGCCATTCGGTGCCGGTGATGTGCTCGCCGCCGACGGCCACGCCCAGCACCATCGCGATCACCGGGTTGACGAAGGTATAGCTCGAGGCCAACGCCGCACTCGTGTGTGCCAGCAGGTGCATGTAGGCGTTGAAAGCGATCAGCGAGCCGAACACCACGAGATACAGCCATGCCCCCACGGCCAGTGGCGCGGGCGGCCAGGTGGGCGACTCACCGCTGGCCCAGGCCAGCACCATCAGCACCATGCCGCCACAGATCATTTCGCTGGCAAAGCCCATCGCGCCTGCAGCCAGCGGCAGGCTGCGCTGGCTGAGCACACTGCCCAGCGACCAGGTCAGGCAAGCCATGGCGATGGCCGCCAGCCCAGCGGGCGAAGCTTGGAAGCCCGCACCCTGGGTGAGCATCAGCACACCGCTCAGGCCCACGGCGATGCCAGCCAGCTCCATGCGGCCGGGCACCACACGCCACAGCAGGTTGAGGGCCGCGATCATCAGCGGCACCACGGCGATGAAGGCCACCACCAGGCCCGAGCCCACCGTTTGCTCGGCATAGGCCGTGCCCCCCATGCCCCCGCCCAGCATCAGGGTGCCCACCACCAAGGCATTGCGCCATTGCTGCAGGTTGGGCCAGGCCGCGCCGCGCCAGCGCATCCAGGCGGCCAGCACCACGCCGGCCAGCACGAAGCGCGTGCCCATCTGAAAAAAGGGCGGGAAGCTGATCAACGCATACTTGATGGCCAGGTAGGTGGAACCCCAGACCAGCCACGTGGCGGCCAGGCACAGCATCACCAGCGGGCTGAGCGCCGGCGGGGAGGGCAGCGAGGTGGCGGCAGAAGTCATGGCGGGCGTCGTTATCGAATGCGGAGCCGCTATGCTAGAAAAGTCAGAGGCGCCATTGAAGACGGATTCAACGAAGATGAGGTCGGATAACCTTGAATCTCAAAGGAAAACTAGGGAAACGCTGATCAAGCCCCGCGCCGCGGCGAGATTGTCCTGCGCGGGGCGAAACGGAGCGTTTTTGGCGCGTTCTACGGCCTCGAGGGCCTTACTGGCGGGCCCTTCGGCGCCCGCCCGGGCCATGATGGGCCCATTACGGGCGCACCAATGCCGGCACGCGCCGTGCGGCCATGTACAGGTTGACCATCGCCAGCGCCGTGAAGGCGCGGTTGGCGTTCTTGGCCAGGCCTCGGTAGCGCACCTTGGCAAAGCCCCACAGGCGCTTGAGCACATGAAACGGG
>NZ_KB905977.1 GCF_000381125.1 Caldimonas manganoxidans ATCC BAA-369 | reverse complement strand
GCCCTCAACAAGCTCTCGCAGCGCGTGGGCATCACGGTGGAGTCGCTCTCTACCCTGGTGCCGGCGGCGGAACTGTCCGGTGTCTCGGCGCAGACCTTCGAGACGGGGCTCAAGAAGCTCGCCACCACGATGTTCGAGGCGGCCACGGGCTCGGAGGAGTCCGCCCGGCGCCTCAAAGCGCTGGGTGTGGAGTTCAAGAACCAGGACGGCACGCTGCGCGCGACCGATGCGGTGCTGCTCGATCTGGCCGACCGCCTCCAGGCCATGCCCGACGGGGCGCAGAAGTCGGCGCTGGCGGTGCAACTGTTCGGCAAGAGCGGCGCGGAGCTCATCCCCTTCCTGAACCAGGGACGCGAAGGCATCGCGGCATTGACCGGCGAGATGGAAGCGCTCGGCGTGCAGATCGGCGGCGACACCGCCGCGCAGGCCGAGGTGTTCAACGACTCGCTGGCCAAGCTGCGGCTCGCCGCGACGAGTCTGGCCAACCGGGTGATCGAGGCGTTCCTGCCGGCCCTGAACGAGATGGCCGGCGGGATGGTCGAGTCGGCCAAGCAGGGCGGTGCCTTGCGCGCGATCCTGGACGGCGTCGTGCTGGTGCTCAAGACCCTGGCGCTGGGTGCCGCCACGGTCGGCAAGGCCTTCGTCGCCCTGGGCGAGGCGATCGGTGCCGGCGTGGCCGCGGCCGTGCAGGCCCTGCAAGGCAACACCGCCGGGGCCAAGGCCATCATCGCCGAACTCAAGGGCAGCCTCGTGCGGCGCCTGGACGAACTGGCCGAGTTCCGGGACAGCCTCTTCGACCCCAAGCCCATCGAGGTGCAGGCGCCCAAGGTGCAGGCCGACCCGGCGTTGCTGCAACGGCTCACGGCTCCGGGCAAGGCCCGCGAGGCCGCCAGCGCCCTGGCGGCCCTGCGCAAGGCGCAGATGGACGCCGAGTTCGCCCTGCTCAAAGACGGCCTCGAGCGCCAACAGCGCGCGCTCGATCAAGCACTGGAAGACCGGCTGCTGTCGGTGCGCGACTACCACGGCCGCAAGACTGCGCTGGAGCAGCGCGAACTCGACGCCGAGATCGCCCGTCGCCGGCTGGCACTCGCAGCTAGCCAAGCCGTCGCGACCAACCCGCGCGCATCAGAATCGGACCGCCTGCGAGCCAAAGCGGAGATCGCCAAGCTCGAGGCCGACCTCATCGTCCTCAGCGACCGCCGCGCCGACATCGAGCAGGCCAACGCCCGCGCCGCCGCCCGGGCCGAGCGGGAACTGGCCGATGCCCTGGCCGCCGCGCGCGAGGAGCTGGCCCAACTCACCGGCACGGCCACCGACGCCGACCGGCGAGCGGCCATCGAGCGCAGTTATCGGGATCTGCGCGCGCGCCTGGCCGCCGAGAGTGACGCCGCGGGCGTCTCGCTCATCGACCGGCTGATCGATGTGAAGGCCGCGCAGGCCAACCTCGCTGCGCTCGAAGCCCAGTGGCGCCTCGTCACCGAGCGCCTGAGGAACGCCCAGGAGGCGATCCAGACCCAGCAGCAGGCCGGCTTGCTCACCGAAGCCCAGGCCCGGCAGCAGATCGTGGCCTTGCAACAGCAATCGGCTGCCGAGATGCAGCGGCTCTTGTCTGCGATGCAGCAGGCCGCGCAGGCGATCGGGCCGGAAGCCGTGATCCGCGTGCAGGCCTGGCGCAACGAGCTGGAGCGCACGCGGCTCGTGACCGACGAACTCGCGCCGGTGTGGAACCGCATCGGCGAAGGGTTCGGGCAGGCCGTGCAGGGCATCGTCAGTGGGGCGCAGACGTTGCGCGAGGGGTTGTTCGACATCTTCCGCAGCATCTCGGAGGCCTTCCTGCAGCACCTGGTCATCCAGCCCTTCCAGCAGTGGGTGGCGATGCAGGCGCGGATGCTGGCGATGAAGCTGGGCTTTGCCCAGCAAGAAGCGGCCATCGAGCAGGCCGCGGCCGCCCAGTCGGTGGCCACCAAGCAGGCCGAGACGGCGGCCAAGGTCAGCGCCAATGCCGCCGAGGCCGGGTCAGGCGCGGCCGCCTCCCAGGCCGCGATTCCCGTCGTGGGGCCGGGGCTGGCGCTCGCGGCGATGGCGGCGATGGTGGCCGCCGTCATGGCGCTGATGGGCAAGGTCAAGAAGTTCGCTGTGGGCGGCTATGTCACCGGCCCCGGCACCTCGACCTCGGATTCGATCCCGGCGCGGCTGTCGGCCGGCGAGTACGTGGTGCGCGCGGCAGCGGTCAAGCGCGTGGGCGTGGCGTTTCTGGATGCCTTGAATGGCCTCAAGGCCCCGCCCGCGTGGGACGGCCAGCGCCTGGCCTTGGCCGCCGGCGGCCTGGTGCCGCAAGTGAACGTGCCGCCTGCGCAGCCGCAGGTGCAACAGGCCGTGCGCATCGTCAACGCCATCGACCCGGGCGTCACCCACGACCACCTGCAGACCCCCGCCGGCGAGCGGGTGATCCTCAACATCATCGGGCGCAACGCGCGCGCGGTGCGCGCGGCGCTCCAGGGATAGCCATGGCCTTGCTGTTCATCGACGGTTTCGATCACTACGACCCGCAGGCACTCGACCCCTTCGGCGATCCGTGGCTCGCGCGCGGCAAGGCGGCGTATCTGTCGCCGCAGGCCACGCGCATCCAGGGCCGGCGACCCTCGTCCTACGCCTTGCGTCTGCCGGCAGGTGCCGGCGGCGGCTACGTCAAGAACCTGGAGACCGGGCGCACCAGCCTCATCGTCGGTGCCGCTGTGCGCGTGGCGTCGTTCGAGAACACCGGCGAGGAGCCGGTGCTGCTCGGCGTGCGCGACACCACCGCGCAGGTGACGCACCTCGTGCGCATCGGCGAGGACGGCCGGCTCAAGCTCTACCGGCGGACGGGATCGGGGATGAGCGGCTGGGACCAGTTGATCTCGACCTCGGTCACGACGGCGGCCGTGCGGGGGTGGCACTACGTCGAACTGCAGGTCGTGCAAGGCACGAGCAACGGCACGTTGAACGTGCGCCTCAACGGCGTGCTCGCGATCACCCTGTCGGCGCAGAACACCACCCAGGGCGGCGGGCCGCTGCTCACCGCCTTTGCAGGCAGCGTGCCGGGCCAACCCTGCCCGGTCACCGTCGATGTGGACGACCTCTATCTCGCGGACACCTCGGGCACGATCAACAACACCTTCCTCGGCGACGTGCGGGTGGATGCGCTGAAGCCGCAAGCGTCTGGGGCACTGAACCAATGGACGGTCGAGCCCGCGGGACTGCCCGCTTGGGCTGCGGTGAGCGACGGCGATGAGACGACGGCGCTGCGCGCGGCCACGGCGGGCCTGCGCCAGACGTTCGACGTCGAGGCGCTGCCCGTGATGACCACCCCGGCGATCCACGGCGTGCAGGTGACCCTGCTCGCGCGCAAGACGGATGCGGGCACCGGCCGCGTGCGTGGGCTCGTGGCGAGCGGCGCGCAGACCGCCGTGAGCACCGACATCAATCTGCAAGAGCAACTGGCCTGGCACACGGCGCTGTTCGAGCGCAACCCGAACGGCAACGTCCAGTGGACGGAAGGCGCCTTCAACGCCGCCGAGTTCGGGCTGGAGTCGGCATGACGGATCGGGTCTTGCCTGAGGTGGTGGCCGAGGTCGGTGGCCAACCCACGCCGGGGGTGAGCGTTGTCGAGCAACGGGCCGAGGCGATCTCGCGCGCGGCCTTCGGGGCGCTGGCCGCCACGGCGCTGGCCGAGACCTCGGCCCAGCCGCTGCCGACCCCCCATCTCTCGACGCTGTGGGCCGAGACGTTGGCCGAGCCCGCGCCGCCGCTGCACGCCCCGGCCTTCTGGGTCGAGGTGTTGCGCCGCGATACCGCCGCGGCGGCGATGGTCACAGAAGCGATGGACGCCTTCGGCGAGACGCCCTGGCCCGAGGCCCAGCGCGGGGTGTTCGCCTTCCGCCACGACTGGGCCGAGCCCCTGGTCGAGCGCTTGCAATGGGCCACCGGCGTGGCACGGCTCGCCTCGGGCAACGAGGCGAGACAGGGCCTGCGACGCGTGCCGCGGCGCTTCCTGACCTACCGCGTGGGCCACGGGCGCGCGAGCGACGCGCTGGTGGCCGAGTGGCTGGCCGACCATCTGGGCCGGCTCGCGTGGTGGCCGCTGCCGCAGCACGTGGCGAGGCTGACCTCGGCGGCGGACACCGGCGCACGGGCGTTGGCGGTGACGCCGGTGGATGAAGCGGGCTTTGCGCCGGCCGCCGCAGAGCTGCGCCTGGAGGAAGACGGCCTGCACTGGCCTGCGGATCGGCGCTTCGCGCTGCTGATGGCCCCGGACGGCTGGCAGGTGCTGGCGCTCACCGAGGTGGAGCCGGATCGACTGTGGCTCACCGAGCCGCTGGCGCGGGCCGTCCCCGCGGGCGCGACCGTCCTGCCCCTGGTCGAGGGCCTCGCGGTGGAGCCGGCCGAGTTCGCGCAGTGGGTGCCGGGCATCATTGCCGGCAGCGTCACCGCACAGGTCGCCTTCGAGCCGCTGCCCGACGAAGGGCTGCTCGACGATCCCTGGCTCGACGGCCTGCCCGTCTGGCCCGATGGCAACTGGCGCGACGACCCTTCCGTCACGGCGCAGGGCGTGGTCACCCGGCAGGACCTCTCACCCGCAGACCCTTGGGTCCGCCGTGACGACCCGTGGCCGACGACGACCTTCCAGCGCCGGTTTCTGGCTGCCGGGCGTGAAGACATCACACGGTGGCGCGCGCGGCTGTACCGCGCCCAGGGGCGGCTCGGTGCCTGTTGGCTGCCCGACGGTCTGGCGCCGGTGTTGCGCGTGACGCGTGAGGCCGATGGAGAAGACGGCTTCCTGCGCGTCACAGGTGAGGACCTCTCGGCCTTCTGGCACCGTCCGGCGGGCGCGCTGATCGTGCATCCCGACGGCCAGCGCCAGCATGTGCTCACCGCCACCTGCCATCGCGACAGCGACGGCTGCAGCGTGCTGGTGCTGCGCTCCGGGCTCGAAGCCCCCGTCCCGGCCGGCAGCCGCGTCCTGCGTCTGGCCCGCTGCCGGCTCGACCACGACGCGGTGGAGTTCCACTGGCACACCCCCGAGCTGGTCGAGATGCCCCTGACCCTGCGCCGGCTGCCCGAGCCGCGCGGCAACGATCTCATCACGTACACCCCGTCCTGACCATGAGCGAGAGCCCCCTGTTCGAGGTCGAGCTCTACGTGTTCGAGGGCACGAGCGGCAGCTTCCGGCTCACCCCGCACGAGTTCGACGTGGAGATCGGCGGGGAGCGCTACGAGCGCTGCCCCCTCGAGCGCAGCGCGCTGGCGCTCGGCGCCGAGGCGGCCAAGTCAGCGCTGGAGTTGAGGCTGCCACCCAACCACGCGCTGGTGCGGCATCTGCTGCAAGCGACCCTCACCGGCGAGGCGACCGCGGTGCGACTGCGTATCGCCCGACGTGACGCCTGGGGTGATGCCTGGTGGCTTTCCGGCACGCGCTGGATGGGCCGCGTGCTCGGGGTGGAGGTGGCCGATGACTCTGCGCGCATCCGCTGCGAGTCCGCCCAGGTGAGCTTGAAGCGCATCGGCCTGCGGCGCCTGTACAGCCGTGCCTGCTCGCACGTGTTGTATTCCGCCGCGTGCGGGGCGACGCCGATTCTGGCCACCGCCGAAGTGATCCGCTCCGAAGGCCGCCAGGTGGAACTGGCGAGCCTGCCGCCCGAGGTGGCCGGCATGCTCGCCGGCGGCTGGTTGCAGACGCCGGCAGGCGCGCGCCACATGATCGTGAGCGAATCGACCGCAGGCGTGGAACTGCTCTACCCGGTGGGGCTTGCGCCGCAGACGCCCGTCGACCTCGTGGCCGGCTGCGATCACAGCGTGTCCACCTGCGCCGCGCGCTTTGACAACCTCGCCAACTACGGCGGCTTCCCCTTCATTCCGACGAAGAACCCGTTCTCGACGGGCGTCTTCTGAACGCACAGATCCTCCCATGTGGTACCTGGTCGTCATCGTCGTGGCGGCGCTGGTCTCCGTCGCCCTCGCGCCCAAGCCGCCCGCCCCGAAACCCGCCGAACTCTCCGACCTCGACGCGCCCACGGCCGAGGAGGGCCGACCGATCCCGGTCGTCTTCGGCGCGGTGCTGCTGCGCGGGGCGAACGTCGTGTGGTACGGCGACCTGGAGGCCGAACCGATCAAGAAGAAGGGCGGCAAGAAATGAGCGCCGACGTCCTCGTCACCATCGCCCACGTGCGCGCCGCGGGGCTCTGCGTGCACGGCACGCGCACCTGGTTCGCGCGCCAAGGCCTGGACTTCCGGGCCTTCCTCGCCCGGGGGCTGCCCGCCTCGAGCTTGCTCGCCACCGGGGATGCGATGGCCGCACGCGTGGTCGAGGTCGCGCAGGCCTGCCATGAGGAGCCGCGCTGATGGGCGGCCGCCGCAAGAAGCAGACCGTCGGCTACCGCTACCGCATCGGCATGCACCTGGTGCTGTGCCAGGGGCCGGTGGATGCGGTGCAGGAGATCCAGGTCGGCGAGCGCACCGCCTGGGGCGATGCGAGCCGCGCGCCGCTGGCGATCGGCCATGGGCTGGGGCGGCTCTCGATCCACAAGCCCACGCTCTTCGGCGGCGACGAACGCGAAGGCGGCGTGGTGGGTGAGGTGGATGTGCTCAGCGGCGATGCGACGCAAGGCCGCAACGACTACCTGATGAGCCGCCTGGGCGCGGCCATCCCGGCGTTTCGCGGGGTGTTGTCGATCGTGGCACGCAAGATCCTGTTCGCCGCGAACAACCCCTACCTCAAGCCCTGGGCGGTGCGGGTGCGGCGCTTCACGGCGGGCTGGCACGACGAACCCTGGATGCCCTGGAACGCCGAGGTGCGGACCTGGGATGCCGACACCGGCACCTCTCTCACCGTCGGCATGAACCCGGCCCACATCCTGGTGCAGTGCCTCACCGACCCGCACTGGGGCATGGGCTATCCGCCGTCCACCCTCGGCGCAAGCTTCTGGAACGCGGCCTGGGCGCTCGAAGCCGAAGGCTTCGGCCTGAACCTGGTCTGGACGCGCCAGCAGCCGATCGAGGCCTTCATCGCCCAGGTGCTCGACCACGTCGGCGGCATCCTCTACCTCGACCCCGAACGGGGCCGCTTCGAGCTCAAGCTCCTGCGCGACGATTACTGGATCGAGGGCCTGCCGCTTCTGGGCCCCGACGAGATCGTGCGCATGGAGCGCTTCGAGCGCGCGCAGTGGGGCGAGTTGCCCAACGAGATCACCGTGGTCTACACCGACTGGGCCACCGGCAAGGAAGCCACCGTCACGGTGCAAAACCTCGCCGCGATCCAACTGCAAGGCGGCGTGATCAACCAGCGGCGCGACTATCCGGGCGTGAACCACGGGCCGCTGGCCGCACGGCTCGCGCTGCGCGACCTGCGCGCACTCGGCTCGCCGCTGGCGCGCATGACGCTCACCGTCGCCCCCGGCGCCCTGGAGCGTCCGCCCCTGCCGGGGGACGTGTTCCTGCTGCATTGGCCACGCCTCGGCATCGAGCGCATGGTGGTGCGCGTGACCGGCATCGACACCGGCACGCTGGGCGCCACCGAATGGCGCATCGAGGCCGTGGAGGACGTCTTCGGCATGGGCCAGACCGTGCTCACGCCCACCCCACCGCGCCTCGAGGAGCCGCCGCTCGAACCGCTGCCGCCAGCCCTGGTGCTGGCCCTCGAGGTGCCCTACTGGGAACTCGCGCGGCGCCTGAGCCGGGCCGACCTCGCCACCCTCACCGACACCGACACCTACGTGGGGGCCCTGGCCTGTGCGGGCGGCACGGGGCAGTTGAACTGGCAGCTCGCCACCGGGACCGCGAGCGGTGAGCTCGAGGCGGTAGCCCCGGAAGACTACGCGCCCTTGCTCACGCTCGGCCAGGCGCTGCCGGCCACCGAATCCGATGCGCTGGCCGTGCCGGTGACGGCCATGGCCCAGCCCGAGCGCCTGGCGGTCGGCGACTACGCCTACCTGGTCGACGCCGGCGACGCGATCCGCGAAGCCGTGGCGATCCTCGCCTTCGATGCCACCGCGGGCACGGTGGATCTCGCCCGCGGGGTGCTCGACACCACGCCGCAGGCCCACGCGGCCGGCACGCGGCTGGTGGGCGTGGGCGAGTGGCTCGCCGCCGAGACCATCGAGCGCGCGCCGGGCGAGTCGGTCTTCGTCGCCGCCATCCCGCGCACGGCCAGCGCCGAAGGGGATGCGGTGCTGGCTGCCAACGGTGCGCCCCTCGTGCTCGCGGGCCGCCAGGCGCGGCCGTATCCGCCGGGGCGCATCCGGCTCAACGGCCAGCGCGAACCGGCCGTGGTCGCCGGCGACCTCACCCTCACCTGGGCACACCGCGACCGCACCCTGCAGACCGCCTACCTCGTGCACCAGGACGAGGGGGGCATCGGCCCCGAACCGGGCACGACCTACGGCGTGCGCCTCCGTGACCGCAACGGCACCCTCGTGCGCAGCGAGACTGGCCTCACCGGCAACACCTGGACCTGGGACGTGGCCAGTGCCGCCCTGGACGCCGGCGTCGCGGGCGACCGCGTCACCGTCGAGATCGAGGCCGAGTGCGACGGACTCGTGAGCTGGCAGGCGCAGGTGCGCACCGTCGAGCGCGCCGGCTACGGCTTGCGCTGGGGGCAGTACTGGGGCGGGGTGTGATGAGCGCGCGCATCGACGTGCACCTCTTGACGCTCGATGAGCCGACCGAATGGCGCGAGGCCTGCATCGCCAGCCTCGCCGGCGCGCCGATCCGCCTGCACCTGCTGCCCGGCATCCCGGGGCGTGTCGGGAGGGCCCGCGCGGCGGGCTTCGCGCGAGGGACCTTGCCGCTCGTGTCCTTCGTCGATCCCGACGACCGCTATGAGGCCGGCGCCTTCGCATTGCTGGCCGATGCCCTCGATGCCTGTCCGTCGGCGGTGCTGGCCTACACCGACGAGGCACTGATCGACGAGCAAGGCCGCCCCGTCGGCGTGCGGCGACTGGCCTACAGCGCCTTCCAGCACGCCCACTCGGCCAGCCACGTCCACGGCCTGATCGTGATGCGCCGAAGCGCCGTCGAGCCGGTGCTGACACGCATCGCCGATCTCGACGCCGGCGCCGACTGGTTGCTCACCCGCCTCGTGGCCAGGCGTGGCGGCGTGCTGCACCTGCCCCTCGTCGAGCGCCACTGGCGGCAGCACCCGAACCAGCACCACCGCCGCGGGCGCAGCACGGCTTTGGGGGCACTGCCGAGTCTTTCGACATCTTGAGGAGATGAACCGATGCCATTGACCGATCCGAACCTGGGCCTCGCCTACGGCTGGACGCTGGGCGAGTCCGGCTGGCACACCGAGATGGACGCGAACCTGAAGCGCCTGGGCGCCATCGTGGGCCTGTCGGTGACGAGCCGCACTACGGCCGCGCCGCCCGCCAGTCCCGCCGAGGGCGAGCGCTACATCGTGCCGGCCGGTGCCACCGGCGCCTGGGCCGGCAGGACCGACCAGATCGCGGTGCGGATCAACGGCGCCTGGGAGTACCACGCGCCCAAGGTCGGCTGGCTCGCCTTTATTGCCGCCGAGGACAGGCTCGCCGTCTACAAGGCGGGCGGCTGGAGTACCGGCATTTCCGTCTGACTCCACACCCCGCCGTCACCCCCGAACCCGCCCGCGTGGCGGGTTCGTCGTTTTTGGAGACCGCCCATGACTGAACCGACCCAAGCCCCCGCCCTCGTCGAGAACATGCTGCTCCTGCGCCGCGAGGACTTCGAAGACCTGCTCGACCGTGCCTCCGAGCGCGGGGCCGAGCGGGTGCTCGCGCACCTCGGCCTCGAGAACGGCCACGCCGCCCGCGACCTCCGCGAGCTGCGCGATCTGCTGGAGGCGTGGCGCGACGCGCGCAAGACCGCCTGGCAGACCACCATCAAGTTGCTGACGACCGCCATCCTCGCCGCACTGCTGGTCGGGGCCGCCATCAAGCTCAAGCTGATGGGAGGTGGCCAATGATCGAGACCTTGCTCGGTGGCCTCCTGGGCGGAGCCTTCCGCTTGGCGCCCGAGGTTCTCAAGTGGCTGGACCGCAAGGGCGAGCGCAGCCATGAACTCGCCATGCAGGACAAGGCGCTGGAGTTCGAGAAGCTGCGCGGCGCGCAGCGCATGGCCGAGATCGGCGCCGGGGCGGATGCTGCCTGGAACACCGGCGCCGTCGAGGCACTGCGCGAGGCGGTCGCCGCGCAGGGCCGAACCTCGGGCGTGAAGTGGGCCGATGCGCTGTCCACCACGGTCAGGCCCGTGGTCACCTACCTCTTCGTGCTGATGTATGCCGGGGTGAAGCTCTCGACCTTCGTCGGCTCGGTTCAGTCGGGCGTGGGGTTCGGGCCGGCGTTGCTCGCAGCTTGGTCGGAAGCGGATCAGGCCTTGCTTGCGGGCATCCTGAACTACTGGTTCCTCAATCGCACGCTGGAAAAGGGGCTGCGGTGATGGGGCGGTCGGACGAGACTGTGCGGTCGTGGAGCCGCAAGCACCGACCGCTTGCAGAGCGCTTCTGGGAAAAGGTCGAGGTGCGCGCCCCGCATGAATGCTGGCAATGGCTCGCATCGACCAAGGAGGGAGGCTACGGCAAGATCGCCGATGACGACGGGCGCATCCAATTGGCGCATCGCATCGCCTATCGCCTGGTCTTCGGTGACCTTTCTCCCGGGCTGGTGGTGTGTCATCGCTGCGACAACCCCGGTTGCGTCAACCCGCAGCATCTCTTCGTCGGTACGCAGGCGGAGAACCTTCGGGACATGCGCAACAAGCTCCGAGACAACCCGCCGCGCGGAAGCAGACACCCCAAAGCCAGGCTCGACGAGGCTTTGGTAGCGCGGGTTCGTGCCGACGTCCGCAGTCATCGGCGCATCGCCAAAGACTACGGTATCGGCAAATCGACCGTCGGCATGATCAAGGCAGGCGCGACATGGACGCACGTGTGATTCGCGTGCCGCCTCAAGCGATCGAGCTTGCGAAACGCTTCGAAGGCTTTCACCGCGTTCCAAAGCACGATCCCAACCGCGCCTATCCGTACATCTGTCCGGCCGGCTATCCGACGATCGGCTACGGGCATCTGTGCGACCCCAAGCAGCCGCCGATCACGGAAGGCGAGGCCGAGGCCTACCTCGCCCAGGATCTGAAGGTGGCGCTCGCCGCCACGTTGCGCTACTGCCCGGTGCTGGCCGCGGAGTCGGAGGGGAGGCTGATCGCGATAACCGACTTCGCCTTCAACTTGGGAGCGGGCCGTCTGCAAACGTCGACCCTACGCCGTCGGGTCAACCAGCGGGATTGGTCAGCCGCCGCCGCTGAACTTCGCCGGTGGGTGTACGGCGGTGGGAGGGTATTGCCAGGACTTGTTGCTCGACGGGAAGCCGAGGCGCGTCTTCTCGTGCACGGGTAACAGATCCGGGAGCATGGCCGTGTATGCGCTACGTGCATTGACATGATAGATTATGCTCTTAACGCATCAACGGCTAAGGCAATGGCGATCACCAGCGTTGGAGAACTGGTCAAAGCTGCTCGCAACGGGCGCAGCCAGAAGGAGTTCGCTGCCTTCCTGGGCGTGAAACAGTCCTCGGTGAGCCGCTACGAGAGCGGCAAGGCAAGCCCACCGATCCGAGTGATCGAGCAGTGCATGCAGCTGGTGCATGCGGCAAACGCGGAAGACGCCCCCACCGCCGACCAACTGGCAGAACGCATTCGCGCCGCCCTGGCGGACCCCGACCTGCGGCAGGCGCGCTTGGCGCTATCTCGGTTGGTGGATGCCTTTGTGTCCGAACACGCGCAGACTCGCGTTACGCGTGCTGCGCCTCAATGATCACTGGAGGCTGACGTGGCGACTCAATCGACCATCGAGTGGACTGAGCAGACGTGGAACCCAACCACCGGTTGCACCAAGGTTTCACCGGGGTGCAAGAACTGCTACGCGGAAGTGATGGCGCGCCGGCTCCACGCCATGGGCGCGCCCGGCTACGAGAACGGGTTCAAGCTCACGTTGCATGAGACCCGGCTCGAACAGCCCCTGCTGCGCAAAAAGCCGACAACGTACTTCGTCAACAGCATGAGCGATCTGTTCCACGAGGCCGTTCCGGACGCCTTCCTGGATCGTGTGTTCTCGATCATCGAGCGTACCCCTCACCACACGTACCAGATCCTCACCAAGCGCGCGGAACGGTTACCGGAGTACTTTGCTCGCCGTGCCTGCCCGAGAAATGTTTGGCTTGGAGTGTCGGTCGAAGACAAGAAGTACGGTGTTCCGCGCATCGCACACCTGCGCAAGGTAGATGCGCATATTCGATTCTTGTCCGTCGAGCCGCTGCTGGAAGACCTCGGACGAATCGACCTGCGCGACATTCACTGGGTCATCGTCGGTGGCGAGTCCGGGCACAAAGCCCGGCCGATGCGAGAAGAATGGGTGGCGAACGTACAGGCCCAGGCCGAGGCTGCTGGTGCGGCATTCTTTTTCAAGCAATGGGGCGGCTGGGGTGCCGACGGTGTCAAGCGCCACAAGAAGGCAAACGGCCGCATCTTCCGGGGCCGCACGTGGGACGAGTACCCGGAAGCGATGACTTGCGCTTAGGGAAACGCTGATCAAGCCCCGCGCCGCGGCGAGATTGTCCTGCGCGGGGCGAAACGGAGCGTTTTTGGCGCGTTCTACGGCCTCGAGGGCCTTACTGGCGGGCCCTTCGGCGCCCGCCCGGGCCATGATGGGCCCATTACGGGCGCACCAATGCCGGCACGCGCCGTGCGGCCATGTACAGGTTGACCATCGCCAGCGCCGTGAAGGCGCGGTTGGCGTTCTTGGCCAGGCCTCGGTAGCGCACCTTGGCAAAGCCCCACAGGCGCTTGAGCACATGAAACGGGTGC
>NZ_KB905976.1 GCF_000381125.1 Caldimonas manganoxidans ATCC BAA-369 | reverse complement strand
AACATCCGTTGGCTGCTGCGTGCCATCGCCCGGCGGGGCATTGCTCCAGCCTTTTTGCGCTCGCTCTGGCTGCTGTCAGCGCTCGCCGCGTTCGCAAGTCGACTCGCTACTCTTGCACCTCCGGCGCTTCTCGTCGGCACCGCGAGATGAATTTTGCAGGGCCGACTCATGACGGTACTGGAGCTGCGCCGCCTCAACGCGCGGCAATCGCAGATGCTGGAGGATTTGCGGCGCACGCAGGAGCAGCTCAAGGTGCTGGCCGCCACCGACGCCCTCACCGGACTGGCCAATCGCCGAGCCTTCCACGACCGTCTGAAGCAGGAGCAGGCCCTGATCGACCGCAAGGGCCTGCCGGCCAGCCTGCTGATGATGGATCTGGACCATTTCAAGCACATCAACGACACCTACGGCCACCCCGCAGGCGACGAGGTGCTGCGCCACTTCGCCCGGCTGTGTGGTCAGGTGTTCCGCGCCTCCGACCTGGTGGCGCGTTGGGGAGGTGAGGAGTTCATCGCGCTGCTGCCGCGCACCACGCTGGGCGAGGCCTGCTGCGTGGCCGAGCGCCTGCGCCAAGCCTTGGCGGCCCAGCCGGTGGTCGTGGAGGGCGGCGTGGCGATCCCGGCGACCACGAGCATCGGCGTGACCGAGATGGCGCCGCTTCAGCCCCTCGGCCAGACGCTGCGTGAGCTCGACGAGCGGCTCTATGCCGCCAAGACTGCCGGCCGCAACACCGTGGTGGGGGACACCGAGGCCGGCCACCCGCGCGACGCTTGAAGACCGGGCTTCGCGGTCGGGGCGACGGGCAGGCCGGGGGCGCTACAGTCCCGCCCATGTCCCCTTCCGTCTGACACCTCGCGGTGACCTCGTTCCTTGCCCTCTTGCTGGTGCCCGGCTGGGCCATCGGCCTGACCCAGCCCCCGTTCTCGTCGTTCTACAACGTCACCCTGGCCATGGCGGGCTGGGGGGCGGTGCTGGGCTTGGGGGCGTGGCGGATGGGCCGTGACGACGGGGCAGTGCCCCATGCGGCCTGGGGCTGGGCGCTGGCCGCCCTGGTGCTGGGGGGCTGGGCGGCCGTGCAGGGTTCTCGCGCCGGGGCCGGCCTGGCCGCGGCGCTGGCGCTGACCGCTTTCGGCCGCTGGCTGGGCGGGCCGGTGTGGCGGGGGCCGGCGGCCCGGACGGTGCTGAGCGCGTTGGCCTGGGGCCTGCTGCTGGCGGCGCTGCTGAACGTGGGCGTCGCGCTGGTGCAGTACTTCGCCCCCGCCTGGGCCGACGGGGTCTGGGTCGCCCGGCCCACCACCCCGGGACGGGCCTTCGGCAACCTGCGCCAGCCCAACCACCTGGCCTCGCTGATGCTGATGGGGTTGTGCGTGCTGCCCGTGCTGGCGACGGGCAGGCGGGGCCGTTGGGCCTGGGCGGCCCTGGCAGCCCTGACGCTGGGGGTGGCGCTGAGCAGCTCGCGCACCGGGCTGCTGGGCCTGGGGGGGCTGGCGCTGTGGGCGGCGATCGACCGCGGCTTGCCCGCTGGGGCGCGACGTCTGTTCTGGGCGGCCCCGGCGGTGGCGGTGGCGTGGTGGCTGGGGCTGTGGGGCTGGGGCGAGATGGGCGGCACGGCCTATTACGGCGAGACGCGGCTGGAGGGGGGCGGCGATCTCAGCAGCTCGCGCTTTGCGATCTGGTCGAACACGCTGGCGCTGATCGCGGCGCACCCGTGGACGGGGGTGGGCTGGGGGAATTTCAATGCGGCCTGGACCTTCACGCCTTTCCCCGACCGGCCGGTGGCCTTCTTCGATCACAGCCACAACCTGGTGCTGCAGTTGATGGTGGAGCTCGGCATCCCGGCCGCGCTGGCCCTGCTGGGCGCGCTGGCCTGGGTGTTGTGGCGGGCGCGCGGTGCCTTGTCGCTGCCGGGGGAGGCTGGCCTCGCCGCGCGCTCGGCGCTGATGATGCTGGCGGTGCTGGGCTGGCACAGCCTGCTGGAGTACCCGCTGTGGTACGCCTACTTCCTGCTGCCGGCAGCCTTTGCGCTGGGTCTTCTCCTCGGGCTGGGGGCGCCGCCACGGCCCAGTGCATCCGCTCCTGCGCCGGCATGGACGCGCTGGCTCTTCCCCGTCGCGGGCGGCCTGATGGTGGCCGGCTCACTGCATGCCATGGTGGACTACCAGCGGGTGGTGCAGATCTTCACGCCCTCGGGCGAGGCGGGGCGGGCCTCGCTCAGTGAGCGCATCCGCATCGGTCAGGGCAGCCACTGGTTCGCCGTGCATGCCGACTATGCCGCCGTGACCACGGCGCCGCGACCGTCGGAGGTGTTCGAGCAGTTTGAGCGGCCGCTGCGGCATCTGATCGACGCGCGGCTGATGATCGCCTATGCCAAGGCCTTGCACGAACGTGGCGAAGACGACCGGGCCCTTTACGTGGTGCACCGGCTGCGCGAGTTCCGGCACCGGCTGGGCCGCGACTTCCTGGCGGTGTGCGCTCAGCCCGATCCGCCGCACTTCCCGTGCGGGCCGCAGCCGCAGGGCCTGAGCTGGCGGGAGCTTGCGACGCCTTGATGTTTCGCACGATCGTGCTGGCCTGCAAACATGGACGCCAAGACCAATCGCAGCGAAGCTTACGCGCGCGGCCATCCTCGACACCGCCTTGCTGATGGCGGCGCAAGAGGGCCTGGAGAGCGCGATCACTGGCCGTCGGCCGCGCGGTGGGGGGCGTGACCGCGACGACCTGACGGTTCCCGTCGCCGACGGCGAGCGGCTGGCCGCCGCGCTGCCAGGGTCCAGGTTGATGCTCACTTCCGGTCTGGGCCACCGCCGCACCTTGCAGGACCCGGCCGTGGTGGCCGAGGTGGTGCGCACGGTGCACGCATGGCGCACTGCACCATGACACAGACTGCACGTTCGTGCGGCCTGGGGTGACAATCCTTGTCAGCGGAGGGCGGCCGGGCGTGTGATATCTCCGCATCCGGCGCAGGTGGCCATATTTCGTTACGTTCCGGGGGTTGGCATGAAAGCTGCCATGGGACAGACACTGCTGTTTCACCGGAAGTCCAGACATGGCCTTGCTCAGCTTCAAGCGTCGCGCGGCAAGCCGCTCCCAGGCGGGTGACATCGCGCGCCGCGGCCGTCAACAATCGCCTGCCAGCCTGGCGCCGCGCCGGCCCGGCGGGCTGTCGTCCATGCTGCGCCTGACGCCGCTGCAGAGCGAGACCTCGCCGTCGCAGAGCTGGCCCAGCCTGGCGCTGGCCCGGCTGGGCAAGCCCGTGCCCAGCGCGCCGGCCTTTTTGTGTACCGACTTCGCGCCCAGCCAGTGGCTGACGAAATCATGATCCGCGCCAGCACTGCCGCCATTGCCTCCACCGTGCTGGCTCGGCACCTGGCCAGCACGCAGACGCCGCAGGCTGTGCCTGCAAGGCCGTCGGCGCCGCCGGCCCAGGCCGGCCATGCCGGGCTGCGCCAGTACCAGGTGCTGCAGTCGCGCACCGAGCCGGCCCAGCTCACGCTGCGGCTGGGTCGCCGCTGAACCGCTGTTTTCCAGGGACGTCGGGGGAAGAGGGGGCGGCCGGGGTCTGAGAGAGCGAGAGCCCCGGCCGCCTTTCCTTAACGGAGTCCGCCGCCCGCCGTGCATTGCATGGCGGGCTCTTTTTTTGTGGTGCGCCGCAACGCCCCCCTGGTCTTCGCGTGCAGCCTGCTCCTACACTCGCGCACGACCGTGCCCACTCGAGGCGCGGCGTCCCGGTGCAACAACACACAACACGGAGCTTCCTTCCATGAGCCTTTTTCCGACATGGCGCGAGACCACGCAGGACGTCGTCGCCCCCGACGAGCGCCTGCCCTGGCCCCAGACGGTGGCGATGGGCGTCCAGCATGTGGTGGCGATGTTCGGCGCCACCGTGCTGGCGCCGCTGTTGATGGGCTTCGACCCGAACGTCGCCATCCTGATGAGCGGCATCGGCACCTTGATCTTCTTTTTCGTGGTCGGCGGCAAGGTGCCGAGCTACCTGGGTTCGAGCTTTGCCTTCATCGGCGTGGTGATCGCCGCCAGCGGCTATGCCGGCAGCGGCCCCAATGCCAACCTCGGGGTGGCGCTGGGCGGCATCGTCATCTGTGGCTTGGTCTACGCGATCATCGGCTTCATCGTGATGGGGGCGGGCACGGGCTGGATCGAGCGCTTCATGCCCCCGGTGGTCACCGGCTCGGTGGTGGCCGTCATCGGCCTGAACCTGGCCCACATCCCGGTGAAGAACATGGCGCCCACGCCGTTCGACGCGTGGATGCAGGCCCTCACCTTCGTCTGCGTGGGCCTGGTGGCCGTCTTCACGCGGGGCATGGTGCAGCGCCTGCTCATCCTGGTGGGCCTGATCGTCGCGTCCATCGTCTACGCCATCCTCACCAACGGGTTGGGTCTGGGCAAGCCGATCGACTTGTCGGGCATTGCCAGCGCGCCCTGGTTCGGCATGCCGGGCTTTGCCGCGCCGGTGTTCGAGCTCAACGCCATCTTGCTGATCGCCCCGGTGGCCGTGATCCTGGTGGCCGAGAACCTCGGTCACATCAAGGCGGTGAGCGCGATGACCGGCCGCGACATGAATCCCTACATGGGCCGCGCCTTCGTGGGGGATGGCATCGCCACGATGGTGAGCGGCGCCTCGGGGGGCACGGGGGTGACCACCTATGCCGAGAACATCGGCGTGATGGCGGCCACGAAGATCTACTCGACGGCCATCTTCGTCGTGGCCGGGTTGATCGCCATCGTGCTGGGCTTCAGCCCCAAGTTCGGTGCGCTGATCCAGGCCGTGCCGCTGGCCGTGATGGGCGGCGTGTCCATCGTGGTCTTCGGCCTGATCGCGGTGGCCGGCGCCAAGATCTGGGTCGACAACAAGGTCGACTTCTCCGACAACACCAACCTGATCGTGGCCGCCATCACCCTGGTGCTGGGCACGGGCGACTTCACGCTGAAGATCGGCGACTTCGCCCTGGGCGGCATCGGCACCGCCACCTTCGGCGCGATCGCGCTGTACGCGCTGCTGAAGAAGCGGGGCTGATCAACCGCCGAACTCGTCGCCCAGCTCGCGTGCGCGCTGCTGGGCGGCCTTCAGCGCCCGCACGAACGCCGCGGCCACCCCGTCGGCCTGCAGCGACTGCAGCGCCGCCTGGGTGGTGCCGCCCTTGGAAGTGACGCGCTCGCGCAGCACCGAGGGCGGATCGTCCGAGCGGCGGGCCAGCTCGGCTGCGCCGGCAAAGGTGGCCAGCGCCAGCTGTTTGCCCTGCTCGGCGCTCAGGCCCATCGCCTGGGCGGCGGCCATCATGGCCTCGACCATGTAAAAGACATACGCCGGCCCGGAGCCCGACAACGCGGTGACCGCGTCCAGGTCGGCCTCTTGCGACACCCACAGCGTGGCGCCGGTGGGCGCCAGCAGCTGCTCGACGCGCGCGCGTTCATCGGCGCCGACCTCGGGCCGGGCATACAGGCCGGAGATGCCCTGGCCGATGAGGGCCGGGGTGTTGGGCATGGCCCGCACGATGCGGGCGCTGCCCGTGGCGCGCACCAGGGCCTCGGTGCGGATGCCGGCCATCACACTGAGGTGCAAGGCGTGGCCGACGTGGGCGGCGCACGGGGCGGCCGCTTCCTTGAACAGCTGCGGCTTGACCGCCCACACGACGGTGTCGGCCCGGCGCAGTGAGGCATCGGCTGCGGGCAGGGCCGTCAGGCCCAGCTCGCGCTGCAGGCGTTGGCGTTGCTCGGCCCAGGGCTCGATGACGAGCAGTTGCTCGCGAGGGTGCCCGGCGCGGATCAGGCCGCCGAGGATGGCCTGGGCCATGTTGCCCCCGCCGACGAAGGCCAGGGTGGAAGTGGTGCTCATGGTGCGGAAGGTGCTTGCCTCAGAACAAGGTGGTGGCCAGCAGGGTCAGGCTGCGCGCCAGTGCCAGTGCGGCCGAGGGCGGATGATAGGTGGCGCGCGCCCAGCAGTTGAAGCCGTGGTCGGCCTCGGCATAGACATGGACCTGCGCCTGCGGCAGCGCTTGGCGCACGCGCTGCACCGCCTCCAGGGGGATGTGAGCGTCACGTTGGCCATAGTGCAGCAGCATCGGACAGCGCACGCGCTCGGCCAGATCGAGCCGGTCCTGGATGCCGCCGCCATAGTAGGCCACGGCCGCATCGACCTCGGTGTGGGCTGCAGCCAGATAGGCCAGCCGGCCGCCCAGGCAGTAGCCCAAGACGCCCACGCCACCGACGACTTCGGCTCGCCCTCGCAGGGCCTGCACGGCCGCCACGGCGTCTTGCGTGAGTTGGGCCGGGTCTGCGCGGGCCAGCAAGGCGCGTGCGCGCTGCAGGTCGTCGCCGTCATAGCCCAGCTCGATGCGCGGGGCCTGGCGCCAGAACACGTCGGGCGCCAACACCACATACCCTGCCAGCGCGTAGTGCTCGGCCACCGCGCGGATGTGCGCATTGACCCCGAAGATTTCCTGGAACAACACCAGTCCCGGCCCCCGGCCGGCCGGCGGCAAGGCCAGGTAGGCGGCCTGCGACCGGCCGTCGCGCGGCAGATCGATCCATTGGGTGGGCACGGTTTGGGACATCGGCATCCTCCTGTGAACGGCCTGTCGTTTGTATGGATTGCGAGTATGGGGCGAATTACCTAGGATGAAAGTTGCCGATTCGACATCAATTTAGTGAATCATCCAAGATGAAAACCGAGTCCGACGCCCCACGCAGCCTGGACAAGATCGACCGCAAGATTTTGCGCATCTTGCAGGAGGACGGGCGCATCGCCAACCTCAAGTTGGCCGAGGCGGTGCATTTGTCGCCCACGGCGGTGCTGGAGCGGGTCAAGCGCTTGACGCGCGATGGCTACATCCTCGGCTATGAGGCGCGGCTCAACCCGCAGTTGCTGGGCGCAGGCATGATGGTGTTCGTCGAGGTGGTGCTGGATCGCACCACGCCAGACGTGATGAATGCCTTCAAGGCGGCCGTGCAGACCCGGCCCGAGATCCTCGAGTGTCATCTCGTGGCCGGGGGCTTCGACTACCTCATCAAGACCCGGGTGGCCGACATGCAGGCCTATCGCGAGCTGATCGGCACGGTGGTGTGGTCGCTGCCGGGCGTGCGCGAAACCCACACCTATGCGGTGATGGAGGAGGTGAAGAACACGGCCCGGCTGCCGATCTGATCACCGCGGGCCGAAGATGGCCGTGCCCACGCGCACGATGGTGGCGCCCTCGGCGATGGCGGCCTCCAAGTCGGCGCTCATGCCCATGGACAGGGTGTCCAGCGCCAGCCCCTGGGCGCGCAGGCCGGCCAGCAGCTCGCGCAAGGCGCGATGCGGCCGGCGCTGGGCCTGCGGGTCGTCCGACGGCTCGGGGATGGCCATCAGGCCGCGCAAGCGCAAGCGTGGCAGGGCGGCCACTTGCCGCGCCAGCGCCCCCACCTCGGCAGGGGGCAGGCCGCTTTTGCTGGCCTCGCCGCTGATGTTGACCTGCAAGCACACCTGCAAGGGCGGCAGGTGCGCCGGTCGTTGCTCGGACAGGCGCTGCGCGATCTTCAGGCGGTCCACGGAGTGCACCCAGTCGAAATGCTCGGCCACCGCTTTGGTCTTGTTGCTTTGCAGCGGGCCGATCAGATGCCATTCGATCTGCGAGCGCACATCGGCCAGCGCGGCCATCTTCTGCAGCGCCTCTTGCACGTAGTTCTCGCCGAAGCGGTGTTGGCCGGCGGCCAGGGCTTCACGCACGGCAGCCGCGCCGAAGGTTTTGCTGACCGCCAGCAGCGTGACGCTTTGCACGTCGCGTTGCGCGCTTGCACAGGCCGCCGCGATGCGGTCCCTCACTTGTTGTATGTTCTGAGTGATCGTCGCCATAATGGCGCGAGCTTACGGCACATTGCCGCGTCCTCGTACCACTGCGCGCCGTGCGCATCACCTCGGGAGCCTGAAGGGCAGACATGGACATCACGCAACTGCTGGCGTTCTCGGTCAAGAACAAGGCGTCGGATCTACACCTGTCTGCGGGCTTGCCCCCGATGATTCGCGTGCATGGCGACGTGCGCCGCATCAATGTCGACCCGTTGGAGCACAAGCAAGTGCACGACATGGTCTACGACATCATGAACGATGCCCAGCGCAAGGCTTACGAGGAGACGCTGGAATGCGATTTCTCGTTCGAGATCCAGGGGCTGGCGCGCTTTCGTGTCAATGCCTTCAACCACAATCGCGGCGCCGGCGCGGTCTTTCGAACCATTCCGTCGAAGATCCTCACGCTCGAGCAGCTCAATGCGCCCAAGGTGTTCGCCGAGCTGGCACTCAAGCCGCGCGGCCTGATCCTCGTGACCGGGCCCACCGGCTCGGGCAAGTCGACCACGTTGGCGGCGATGATCAACCACCTCAACGAGAACGCATACGGGCACATCCTCACCGTCGAAGACCCGATCGAGTTCGTGCACGAGTCCAAAAAGTGCCTGATCAACCAGCGCGAGGTCGGCCCGCACACGCTGAGCTTCAACAATGCGCTGCGCTCGGCGCTGCGCGAGGACCCGGATGCCATCTTGGTGGGCGAGATGCGCGACTTGGAAACCATCCGCCTGGCGCTGACCGCGGCCGAGACGGGCCACCTGGTGTTCGGCACCCTACACACCTCCAGCGCGGCCAAGACCATCGATCGCATCGTCGATGTGTTTCCGGCTGCCGAGAAGGAAATGGTGCGCGCGATGCTGTCGGAGTCGCTGGTGGCCGTGATCTCGCAAACCCTGTGCAAGCTCAAAGACGGTTCGGGCCGCGTGGCAGCGCACGAGATCATGCTGGGCACCTCGGCCATCCGCAACCTGATCCGCGAAAACAAGATCGCCCAGATGTACTCGGCCATTCAGACGGGCAACAGCATGGGCATGATGACCTTGGACCAATGCTTGGCCGACCTCGTGCGTCGCAACGTGATTTCTGCGGCCGAGGCGCGCAGCAAGGCCAAGTTCCCCGAGAACTTCCCGGGCTGAACCGGACACTCGCACCGCCGCGGCGACGGCCGTCATTGCCATGAAAAAGCTGATCGACAAACTCAAAGCCAAAGGAGGCAGTGGTCCGGCTGCCGACACGGGCAGCGCCGAACCCGACGCGGACTCGCGTTTCTTCTCGACGATGTTCCAAGAGCGCGCCGAGGAGAACCTGCCCCAGGCGACTTGGCGTGAGCGAGCGCAACGCATCGGCGCCAGGCCGTACGACCGCGAGCGTGGCGCGCAAAAGTTCGCCCAGCTCTGGGGCGTGGATCGCTACGCGGCGAGTTTGAGCCCGCAGGATCTGGCCCGCATGAGCCAGTATCTCGAGTTCGTCGAGGTCGATGCCAACCAGGAGATCATCGGTCAGGACGAATTGGGCGACTACATGGTCATCGTGCTTGGGGGCTCGATCGCGGTTGACCGCATCCAGCCTTGGGGGGCTCGGGCGCGTCTGGCCGAGGCACGCCCTGGCGACATGTTGGGGGAGATGTCGTTGCTGGATGCCGGGTCGCGCTTCTCGGCCTGCACCACCCTCACCCCTTGCGTGCTCGCCGTGGTCGATGCCCAGGGGCTCGATCGCATGATCATGCAAGAGCCGCGCTTGGGGCTGGCCTTGTTGGCCTCGCTGGCGCGCCGTCTGTCATTGCGCCTGCGCCAAGTCAGTGCACGCTTGAGTGCCCTGCTGTCGCGCGGCTGAGGATCCCATCATGGAAAGAGATCAGGCTTCCAAGTTCGTCAACGACCTGCTGCGCTTGATGGTCGCGCGCAATGGGTCGGACCTGTTCCTGACGGCCGAATTCCCACCGGCGATCAAGGTGGACGGCAAGATCACCAAGGTCTCGCCCCAGCCCTTGACCGGCCAGCACACGATGGCGCTGGCGCGCGCCATCATGAACGACAAGCAGGCCGCCGAATTCGAGCGCACCAAGGAATGCAATTTCGCCATCGCACCGCAGGGCATTGGGCGCTTCCGCGTCAATGCCTTCGTGCAGCAAGGGCATGTCGGCCTGGTGCTGCGGGTCATTCCGCAGGCGCTGCCCACCATCGACGGCTTGGGCTTGCCCACCATCCTGAAGGACATCGCGATGACCAAGCGGGGCTTGGTGATCATGGTGGGGGCCACCGGCTCGGGCAAGAGCACCACGCTGGCGGCCATGGTGGACTATCGCAACGAACATTCGCAGGGCCACATCATCACCATCGAAGACCCGGTGGAGTTCGTGCATCCGCATAAAAACTGCATCGTCACGCAGCGCGAGGTCGGCATCGACACCGACGGCTGGGATGCAGCGCTGAAGAACGCGCTGCGCCAGGCCCCCGACGTGATTCTGATGGGCGAAATCCGCGACCGCGAGACCATGGAGCACGCCGTGGCCTTTGCCGAGACGGGGCATCTGTGCATGGCGACGCTGCATGCCAACAGCGCCAACCAGGCGCTGGATCGCATCATCAACTTCTTCCCCGAGGAGCGCCGCGCCCAGTTGCTGATGGATTTGTCGCTCAACCTCAAGGCCATGGTCTCGCAGCGTCTGCTGCCGCGCCAGGAGGGCAAGGGCCGCATCGCGGCGGTGGAGATCCTGCTCAACACCCCGTTGATTTCCGAGCTGATCTTCAAGGGCGAAGTGGCCGAGATCAAGGAGATCATGAAGAAGAGCCGCGAGCTGGGCATGCAGACCTTCGACCAATCGCTGTTCGACCTGTACGAAGGCAATTTCGTGACCTACGAGGATGCTTTGCGCAATGCGGACTCGGTCAATGACCTGCGTCTGCAGATCAAGCTCAACAGCAACCGGGCTCGCAGTGCCGATCTGGCCGCAGGCACCGAGCATTTGACGATCGTGTGACCCCATGAACAGTCCCAAGACCTACGCCCCTGTGGCACCCCACACCGTGGCCTTCCTTGGCCTGGGGGTGATGGGCTACCCGATGGCCGGGCACTTGGCCCGAGCCGGCCATCGAGTCACCGTGTACAACCGCACGGCGGCCAAGGCCGAACGGTGGGTCGCCGAATATGGCGGGGCTTGCGCGGCCACGCCCCGCCAGGCCGCGCAAGACGCCGACATCGTTTTTGCGTGCGTGGGCAATGACGATGATTTGCGCTCGGTGGTCTTGGGCGAGGACGGAGCCTTGGCCGGCATGAAGCCCGGGGCGATTTTCATGGACCACACCACGGCCTCGGCCGAGGTGGCCCGCGAGCTGGGGGCGCAGGCCCGCCGTCGCGGGCTGTGGTTCATCGACGCTCCCGTCTCGGGCGGCAACCTCGGGGCCCTCAACGGCACGCTGACCGTGATGTGCGGCGGCGAGGCCGCGGCCTTCGAGCGGGCGCAGCCGGTGGCCATGGCCTACGCCAAGGCCGTGACCTTGCTGGGCGAGCAAGGGGCGGGCCAGTTGGCCAAGATGGTCAACCAAATCGCCATTGCCGGCTTGCTGCAAGGGCTGTCCGAAGCGATTGCCTTTGGTCAAAAGGTCGGTTTGGACATGAAGGCCGTGCTCGAGGTCATCGGCAAAGGCGCCGCCCAGAGCTGGCAGATGGACAACCGCGGCCCGACCATGATCGAAGACCGCTTCGACTTCGGCTTCGCGGTGGATTGGATGCGCAAAGACCTGGGGCTGTGCTTGCAAGAAGCGCGGCGCCATGGCGCGCGGCTGCCGGTGACCGCCCTGGTGGATCAGTTCTACGCCGACATCCAGGCCCAAGGCGGCGGCCGCTGGGACACCTCGAGCCTGATTCGCCGGCTCAAGTGATTCACTGGCCCGGCGAGGCGCCCGCCGGCTGTGGCCGGTTGGGCTGCAGCCGCGCCAGTTCCTCCTCGGTGATGAGCTCGAACACCGTCACCACCTTGTTCACGCCACTGACGCTGCGCGCCAGCTCGGCGGCTCGTTTGGCTTCGCGTTCGGTGACCCGACCCATCAGATAGACGGTGCCGCGCTCGGCCACCACCTTGACCGCCTGGGCCTGCAGGTCGCGTGCATCGACGAAGGTGGCTTTGACCTTGCCGCCCAGGATCACGTCATTGGAGCGCGAGGTCAGCGAACTCACCCCCATGACGGCCAAGTCGTTGACGATGGAGCGCACGTTGTCCACGGCGGCGACGATGCGCTCGGCCCGCTGCTTGTCTTCTTCCGAGGCCACTTCGCCGGTGAGCAGCACCATGCGGTTGTAGCTGGTCACGTTGACATGCGCGCGTTGTTCGTTGAAGGCTTCACGCAGGCGGTTCATGGCCTTCAACTCGATGGCCTGGTCGTCGAGTTGGGCGCCGGAGCTGCGGCGGTCGGTGGCCACCATCACGGTGCCCACGACGGCCCCCCCCACCAGCAAGGGGGCGCAGGCGGACAAGGCACTGACCAAGCCGGCGGCGGCCAGCACGGCCGCCAGCGGGCGCAGCCGACGGAAAAGAAAGGCTTGCGATGTCATGAATGATCCTCTTCTCCAAGCAATTGGGTGTCCACGGCATCGCACAGACAATACAGGGCGAGCAAGTGGACCTCGTGAACCCGCGCCGGGCGTTCGTGCGGCACGGCGATGTGCACGTCGGTTTCGGCCAGCATGTCCTTGAGCTTGCCGCCGGTTTTGCCGGTGAAGGCAATGACGGTCATCTCTTTGTCATGGGCCGCCTGCACGGCGGCCAGCACGGTGGGTGCGCTGCCGCTGACCGACAAGGCCAGCAAGATGTCGCCGGGCTGTCCCAAGGCTTGCACTTGTTTGGCATAGATCAGTGTCGGGTCCTCGCCGAGGCCGCCGAGATGCGCCGCCTCGGGGCTGAGCGCCAGCGCGGCCAAGCCGGGACGCTCACGCTCGAAACGGTCCACGAACAACGAGGCCGCATGTCGGGCCAAGCCGGCCGCGCCGTCATTGCCACAGGCCAGCACCTTGGCCCCGGCGGTCAGACAACCCACCACGGCTTGCGCGGCTTCGGCAATCGGCCGGGCGAGCAGGTCGGCGCACTGGTACTTCAGATCGGCACTTTCGAAGAACTGATGCTGGATGCGGGTTTCAAGCATGGGCGGCATCATACGGCAGCCCAATGGATGCCGGCTGCCGGGCGAAGGTTCCGTGGCCGCGCGGCCCAGGGCATGCCGGGCGGCGCGCCGCTGGCGCTCACCAGGCTTCGAACGCGGCTTTGATCCATTGCAGTTGCGGCCCCTCGAAGGCCACCACGTCGAAACGGCAGGCCGGTGCCGAGCCCAGGCGCAGCAAATAGTGCTGGGCGGCCCGCACGATGGCGCGCCGCTTGGCCGCGCCGATGCTGGCCGCCGCGCCGCCATGCGTGGGGTGGGTGCGGCTGCGCACTTCCACGAACACCAGCGTGCCGTCGCGCTCTCGCATGATGAGGTCCACTTCGCCGGCATGGGCATGCGGGCCGCGCGCCACCCGATAATTGCGCTCGACGAGTACCAGGCCGGCGCGTTGCAGATGCGCCAAGGCCCGCTGCTCGGCAGCGTCTCCTTTGTGCTTGGCCGTGAACACTTCTTCTTCCTCCTATGGGTCCGATGCCGCGCTGTGGCGCGCGGCGGCCCAGCGTGCTGCCGGGGCCCAGCAGTATCCTGCGGGCGCACTGTATGTGGTGGCCACCCCCATCGGCAACCTGGCCGACCTTGGCCTGCGCGCGCTGCATGTGCTGCACACCGTGGAGGCGCTGGCCTGCGAGGACACACGCCACACGGCCGCGCTGCTGCGTCACTATGGCATCGACAAGCCGCTGCTGGCCGTGCACGAGCACAACGAGCGCGAGGCGGCGCAGGCGGTGATCGCGCGGCTGCATTCGGGCCAACGGGTAGCCTATGTCAGTGATGCCGGCACGCCGGCCCTCTCGGACCCGGGGGCCCGTCTGGTGGCGGCCGTGCGGCAGGCCGGTTGTGGCGTGGTGCCGATCCCGGGCCCCAGCAGCGCCACGGCCGCCTTCAGCGCCGCCGGCGATGTGCACGCCGCGGGCTTTCATTTCGTGGGTTTTCTGCCCGCACGCCCGCGTGAGTTGGAGCATGCCGTGCGGGCGATCGCAGCAAGCCCCATGAGCCAGGTGATCTTCGAGTCGCCGCACCGCATCGAGACGCTGGCGCGTGCTTTGGCCCAGGCTTGTGGGTCGCGCCCGCTGACCATGGCTCGCGAGCTGACGAAGCAATTCGAAACCATCGTCACCTTGCCGACACACTCCCTGCCGCAGTGGCTGGCCGAGGACCCGCACCGCCGCCGCGGCGAATTCGTGCTCGTGCTGCATGCCCAGCCGCCTGAGGCCGCAGCGCAGGACGACCAGGCGCTGGCACGCGCCGAGCCCTTGTTGCGCGCGTTGATCGAGGCATTGCCTCTGAAGCAGGCCGTGGCCTTGGTGGCCGAGCACACCGGCGCGCCGCGCAAGGCGCTGTACGCCCGCGCCTTGGCGCTGCGCGGATCGGAGGGCGGCTGAGTCAGCGCTGCACGATCACCGGCACCAGTTGCAAGGCCTCGCGAATGCGCTCGGCCGCAGCCAGCGCTTCGTCGCGGCTGGCGTAGGGGCCGGCTTGCAGCCGGTGCAAGGAGGCGTCGGTGACGATGGTCAGGCGCGTGGCCAGCCAGGCCACCTGGGCCCTGACCTGGCTCATGAAATGCTCGGCCCCCTCGCGTTGACGGAACGCGCCCAATTGCACCCAGTGGGCGGTGGCCTCGGCCGTGGGCGCGGGCCGATCCGGCGGCGCCGGCTCGGGCCGGGGGGCGTCTGCCGGGCGGTCTGACCAGCGCCCGGCGCGGATGTCGGCATGGGTGATGCGTTCGATCTCGACGTCGGCTTGCCCCTCTTGGACGAAGCCCAGGCGGTGCGCTGCCGCATAACTCAGGTCGATGATGCGCTCGCCTCGGAAGGGGCCGCGGTCGTTGATGCGCACGATCACTTCCCGGCCGTTGCCCAGATGGCGCACGCGCACATAGCTCGGAATGGGCAGGGTGGGGTGGGCGGCCGTCATGGCGTACATGTCGTAGGGCTCCCCGCTGGAGGTGGGGCGGCCATGAAACGCCCGGCCATACCACGAGGCCAGGCCACGCTGCCGGTACGGCAGGTCGGCCGTTTGCGGCACGTAGTACCGGCCGAACATCACGTAGGGGCGGTTGGGGCCGCTGGCCAAGGGTTCGATGCGCGGGACGGCATCGGGGATGCGATTGAGCTCGGCGGCCGAGCGCTGGCCGGGCCCGTCCTGCGTGACGGCGCCGCCACGCGGCGTGGATGAACACCCGGCCAGCACCGCCAACATCACGGCCAGGGCGGGCAGCCCCATGCGCAGGGGCCCTCCGCCCCACCCAGTGCAAAGAGGGGCAGCACACATGGGGGCCTAGGTTAACGCATGTCCTGCGCGTCGGCGGCGGCGACGCCCCCATACGGCCAGCGTCCCCAGCACGTCCGACGCAGCAACGGGCCCATCCGGCGCAGCCCTGGGTGCGTGCGCAGACGGTCTTCGGTGGGCAACCACTGGCGGAGAAATTGGTGCATGGCGGCTCGATCCTGCCATCGGCACGGCCTGCGCGCACAGCCAGCCTGAGTCGTTCGAGGGGCATGGACACCTGCCTTGCAGATGCGCATGCGACGCCGCAGACTCGTACTTGAAGCCCCACTCAAAAGGGGGCGCATCGTCATGCGCGTGGTGAATTTCTCTGAGGCGCGCAACAAGCTCAAAACCGTGATCGATCAGGTCATCGACGATGCCGACCACACGCGGTCGTCGCGCGCCGGGATGCCCCCGATGCGGTGGGGATGTCGCTGGACACCTTCAACAGCCGGTTGGAGACCGCCCATCTACTGAAGTCGTCGGCCCTGCAAAATTCATCTCGCGGTGCCGACGAGAAGCGCCGGAGGTGCAAGAGTAGCGAGTCGACTCGCGAACGCGGCGAGCGCTGACAGCAGCCAGAGCGAGCGCAAAAAGGCTGGAGCAATGCCCCGCCGGGCGATGGCACGCAGCAGCCAACGGATGTTGAAGCCGGCTGCGCACAACACCGCATGCAGCGCGTCGCCCTCAGCGCCCTTGAGCCAGCAGCGCTTCATGCCGTGATCGTGCTTGGCATGCCCGATGGCCGGCTCGACCGCCT
>NZ_KB905975.1 GCF_000381125.1 Caldimonas manganoxidans ATCC BAA-369 | reverse complement strand
GGGGGGGGGGAGGGTCAGTGGGCTTGATCCCAGTTGGCCCCGACGCCCACCTCGGCCACCAGGGGCACGGAGAATTCGGCCACGGAGGCCATGATGCGCGGCACTTCGGTTTTGACCCAGTCGAGCTCGGCCTCGGGCACTTCAAAGACGAGTTCGTCGTGCACCTGCATCACCATCAGGGTTTGGCTCCTGCGCTGGTCAAGCGCGGCTTGCACCGCGATCATCGCGAGCTTGATGAGATCGGCCGCCGTGCCCTGCATGGGCGCGTTGATGGCCTGCCGCTCGGCAGCACTGCGGCGTGGACCATTGGCACCACGGATGTCCGGCAAGACGATGCGACGGCCGAAAAGGGTTTCGACATAGCCCTGCTGGGCTGCCCGCATCTTGGTCTCGTCCATGTAGCGCTTGACGTCGGGATAGCGCTGGAAGTAGCGGTCGATGTAGTCTTTGGCCGCCTTTTGCTCGATGCCCAGGCTGGTGGCCAAGCCATAAGCTCCCATGCCGTAGATGAGACCGAAGTTGATGGTCTTGGCATAGCGGCGCTGTTCGCTGCTGACGTGCTGCGGGTCGATGCCAAAGATTTCTGCCGCGGTGGCGCGGTGCACGTCCAGCCCATCCTGGAAGGCTCGACGCAGGTTGGCGTCGCCCGACAGATGGGCCATGATGCGCAGCTCGATTTGAGAATAGTCCGCCGAAACGATGACTCGGCCGGGCGGGGCCACGAAGGCCTCGCGAATGCGCCGGCCTTCGGGCGTGCGGATCGGGATGTTCTGTAAGTTGGGGTCGTTGCTCGACAAGCGGCCCGTCACGGCCACGGCCTGTGCGTAATTGGTATGGATGCGGCCGGTCTGTGGGTTGATCATCAGCGGCAGCTTGTCGGTGTAGGTGCTTTTGAGTTTGGACAAGCTGCGATGCTCGAGAATGCAGGCGGGCAGCGGGTAGTCGGCTGCCAGCTTCTCCAGCACCTCCTCGTCGGTGGACGGGGCGCCGCTGGCGGTCTTTTTCACCACGGGGAGGCCCAGCTTGCCGAACAGGATCTCACCGATCTGCTTGGGGCTGCCGAGGTTGAACGGTTGACCGGCCAGCTCATGCGCGCGCGCTTCGAGCGCCAGAATGCGCTGGGCCAGTTCATGGCTTTGTCGCTCCAGCAGCTGTGCATCGACTTTCACGCCGTTGCGTTCGACACGTTGCAAGATGACCGACATGGGCATTTCGATGGACTCGTAGACGTAGCGCAAGCCCGCTTCGGACTCGATACGAGGCCACAACACCTGGTGCACATGCAGGCACATTTCACTGTCTTCGCCCGAATACTCGGTGGCACGACGCACATCGACTTGGGCAAAGGGAATTTGATGCGCCCCTTTGCCACATAGCTGTTCGTATTCGATGCCGCGGCGGCCCAGATGGCGTTCAGCCAGACTGCCCAAGTTGTGGGACAGATGGGCTTCGAGCACGTAGCTCTGCAGCATGGTGTCGTGCACGTAGCCGCGGACCTGGATGCCGTGGTTGGCAAAGACGTGCAGGTCGTATTTGATGTGCTGACCGATCTTGCGGCACGTTTGGTCTTCAAGCCAAGGTTTCAGGCGTTCGAGCACACCGGACAGCGGCAGCTGCGCAGGCGCATCGGCATAGGCATGGCCCACGGGCACATAGGCGGCTTCACCGGGCTGCACGGCAAAGGACAAGCCGACGATGCGGGCTCGCATCGCATCGAGTGAGTCGGTTTCGGTGTCCAGCGCGGCCAGCGGGGCCTGCCGTAGCCGTTCGATCCAAGCGTCCAAGCGCTGCCAGTCCAGCACGGTTTCATAATCGCGCGGCAGTGTGCTTGGCACTGCCGCGGCCGCTGGCTCGGGTGCGCTTGCGGCTGCGCGAGACTCGAGTTCTCGCTTCCAGGTTTTGAAGCCATGGCGGGTGTAGAAGGCCAGCAAGCCCGGCGTGTCGGCTTCGCGCATCGCCAAGGCATCCAGCCGGGGCCAGCTCGGGATATGGTCCGACAAATCGCAATCGGTCACCACGGTGACCAGGCGCTTGCCCAAGGGCAGCCAGTCCAGTGCTTTGCGCAGGTTCTCGCCCGCCACGCCCTTGATGCGGTCGGCTGCAGCAATCACCCCATCGAGCGAGCCGTATTCAGCCAACCACTTGGCCGCGGTTTTGGGGCCGACTTTGTCCACACCGGGCACGTTGTCCACCGCATCCCCGATGAGCGCGAGATAGTCGACGATGCACTGCGGCGGCACGCCGAACTTGGCCTTGACGCCCTCGACATCGAGGGATTCGTTGCTCATGGTGTTGATGAGGGTGACGTCTTCGTTGACGAGCTGGGCCAAGTCCTTGTCGCCGGTGGAGATGATGACCCGATGACCGGCCTGGCGTGCCACACGGGCCAGCGTGCCGATCACGTCGTCGGCTTCGATGCCGGGCACTTCCAGCACCGGCCAGCCCAACAGCTTGACCACTTCGTGGATGGGTTCGATCTGAGCCACCAGATCTTCGGGCATCGGGGCGCGCTGGGCTTTGTATGGCGCATACCACTCGTTGCGGAAGGTCGGTCCTTTGGCATCGAAGACGCAGGCAGCATGAGCAGCCGGATACTGTTCGCGCAGCCGGCGCAGCATGGCGATGATGCCGTGCACGGCGCCCGTGGGCTGGCCTTGCGGCCCGCGCAGGTCAGGCAGGGCGTGAAACGCACGGTAGAGGTAGCTGGAGCCGTCGACCAGCAGCAACAGCGGTGCAGTAGGGGTGTGCTCGTCCATGGGGCGATTGTGGGGCAATCCGACCGGCACCCCGACGGGCTGCGCCTACAATGCTCGTATGCGCAACCGAGCCTGCCTTGCCATCGTCGTGAGTGCCGCGGCCTGCTCCGCCTGGGGGCAGGCGGCCACCCCGGCTGCAGGCCTGCCGGAGCCGGCGGTGCAGGTCATCCGCGTCGAGGACGAGTCCACCCGCATCGATGAGCTGCGGGTCCGCGGGCAGACGCTCCAGATCCGCGTGCAACCCAAAAAGGGCGGACGCACCTACGAGGTCGTGCCGCCGGACGGCGGACGCGACCCCTCACAGGTGGGCGCTGGCGGAGCTTCGGGTCAGCGCGTTTGGCGCTTCCTGACTTTCTGAGCCGGGGCTTGCCGGCAACCTTCGTCCATGGCCGTTTTCACGACCGTCACGCCTGAACAAGCCGCCGACCTGGTCCAGCGCCTGAACCTGGGCCGCTTGGTGGATCTGCGCGGCATTGCCTCCGGCATCGAAAACACCAATTACTTCCTCACCGCCGAACGTGCAGGCCAGTGCACCGACTATGTGCTCACGCTCTTCGAACGCCTGAGCTTCGAGCAATTGCCTTTCTATTTGCATTTGATGAAGCATCTGGCGGCCCGTGGCATTCCGGTGCCCGACCCGAAGGCCGATGCCAACGGGGAAATCCTGCACACCGTGTGCGGCAAGCCGGCTGCCGTGGTGGACCGCTTGCGCGGTGGGCATCAGCTGGCCCCCAGCCATGAGCATTGCCGCCAAGTCGGACAGATGCTGGCACGCATGCACTTGGCCGGCCGAGATTACCCGCGTTATCAGCCCAATTTGCGTGGGCTGGACTGGTGGGTCGAGACGGCCCCGTCCATCATGCCCCACCTGGATGCCGCGCAACGGCAGTTGCTGGAAAGCGAGCTGGCTTTCCAATGCGCGCATGCCCGTTCTGCGGCCTACCTGGCCTTGCCTCGGGGACCCATCCATGCCGACCTCTTCCGTGACAATGTGATGTTCGAGGGCGACACGCTGACGGGTTTTTTCGACTTCTACTTCGCCGGCGTGGACACCTTCTTGTTCGATATCGCCGTGTGCCTGAACGACTGGTGCACGGATCTGGATTCCGGACGCCTCGACGAGGCTCGGGCGACCACCTTCGTGGACGCTTATCGGGCCGTGCGGCCGCTCAGCCATGACGAGGTGCGGCTGATGCCTGCCTTGCTGCGCGCCGGCGCGCTGCGGTTCTGGATCTCGCGCCTGTGGGATTACCACCTGCCTCGCGATGCCCACATGCTCAAAGCGCACGACCCCGGCCATTTCGAACGCATCCTGCGCGCGCGCGTGGATACGCCTTGGCACCCCGAACCATGAAGCTGCGACACGTTGGGCCCTTGCAAGGCATCCTCTGGGTGCGCCGTGGCTTTGAGGTTTTTCTGCGTCAGCCGCTGGCGTATGCGGCACTGTTCTTCACGTTTTTGTTTGCCGCTTTCGTGCTGATCGTCACGATGCGCCAACTGGGCGCGCTGGCGGTGTTGGTACTCATGCCGCTGGTGTCTCTGGGCTTCATGCTGGCCACGCGCAAGGCAACCCAAGGCGGCTTTCCCTTGCCCTCGCTATTCATCGAGCCCCTGCGCGCACCGCGCCGGCAGGTGATGGCACTGCTGCAAATCGGACTGGCCTATGCCGTGCTGTCGATGCTGACGATGTGGCTGGCCGACGCGATGGACGGTGGCCGCATCGATGCCTTGCAGGGTGCCATGACCAGCCAAGAAGCCTCGGCCGAGATGATGGACGACCCCGCCATGCATAGTGCTTTGCTGGTACGACTGTTGCTGACCGTGCCGGTCAGCCTGTTGTTCTGGCATGCCCCGGCCCTGGTGCACTGGGGCGGCGTCAGTGCGGTGCAATCCGTGTTCTTCAGCGTGGTGGCTTGTTGGCGCAATCTGGGCGCCTTCATCGTGTACTTCCTCACGTGGGCGGCGGCCGTGCTGTTTTTCGGTGTCGTGGCCACGCTGATCTTCACTTTGCTGTCGGCCCCCCAACTGATGGCGCTGGTGGCCTTCCCGGCGACGTTGATGTTTCTGACGGCGTTTTATGCCTCGCTGTACTTCACCTTCGACGACTGTTTCATCGACGCGATGCCCGTCGGCCCCAAGGTTGCCTCGCCAGAGACTTGATTGACGCTCACCAAGCCAGGCCAGGGTTGCGCCCGGCCTGGCGGCACCGTGGCATCAGGTGCCAATGCGTCCGCCGTCGTTCTTGGTGATCATCACCGTGGCCGAGCGCGGGCGGGCACTGGCGCCGCCCGGCCCGTATCCGGCATTGCCAGGCCAATGACTGGTGTATTTGCTCGGCTCACCCACGTCGGCGGCGGCAGTCTCTTCTCCGGGATGCTGCACGTTGACGAAGATCACCCGGCCATCGGGGGTTTCGGCCAGCCCGGTGATTTCCTGATCTTTCGGACCGACCAGAAAACGCTTGAGCGTGGCGGCCGTGGGCTTCCTGCCCATGCGGGTGGTCACCGTGGTCGCGCCATAGTCCAGCGTCACGGCGCCGCCATCGCCGACCTGTCCTGGAATGGCCGCCAGCATCATGCAATTGCTCTCATCGACCATGGCCCCATCATCGGTTTGAATCCAGCACAGGCCGGTGCTCGGGGTGAACACCAGACCGTCGGGGCTGGAAAAGTCTTGATCGTCGGTCAATCCGGACAAGTTGACCAGCGTGGGCGAGGCGTCGGATTCAGCGCCGAACAAGTACACATCCCAAGTGAAGGTGGTGGCCGCCGGGTCGCCATCGTCTTCTCGGATGCGCAAAATGTGCCCATTGACATTGCCCTGCTGCACGGTGATGCCAGCGCGCACATCGACGTAAGCGCGAGGGTTGGCCGCGTCGGGAGCAAGCTGCGAGCCTGTCGGATTGAGCCGACGGTTGCTGTTGTTGGTCAGCGTGATGTAGAGCTCACCGTTGGACGGGTTGAGATTGCCCCATTCGGGCCGGTCCATCTTCGTGGCGCCAGCCGCATCGGCAGCAATACGCGCATGGATCAATACATCGCCTGCGTCGGCAAAGGTGTAGCCAGCATAGTTGGCGACCGCCGGATTGTCCAAGCTCAGCTCGACCCATTGCCCCGTGCCATCGTCGTTGAAGCGGGCCGCATACAGGGTGCCACTGTCGAGGTACTTGTCGCCCACGGCCATGCGATCGCTACGGTTCGCATCCGACGGGTCCCAGTCCTGACTCGACACGAACTTGTAGATGTACTCGTTGCGTGCATCGTCGCCCATGTACACCGCCAGACGGCGACCAGCCACCGCACGCACCGCCGCGCTTTCGTGCGCCATGCGGCCCAGACTCGTGCGCTTCTTGATCACCGAGGTGGCTGAATACGGGTCGATCTCGGTCACATAGCCCTGGCAGTAGAACTCGTTGCGATAGTCGTCGGCTGCCGTGGCGCCGATGACGCTGGCATTCCAGCGTGTAAAGCGTTCGTCGCCGCTTTGCGCAGTATCCCAGCGGTAGACATGGTTGACCCCGGCCGTGGCCGTGACGCTTTTGCCGTAGCGCGCAAACGCAACGTTTTCGTTGGCGCTGCGTTGGTTGTTGTCGCCGGCATTGCGCGCGAAGAAGGCCGCCCAGTTTTCTTCCCCAGTCAGCAGCGTACCCCAGGGGGTTTTGCCGGTGCCGCAGTTGTTGACCGTTCCGCGCGTGCGCGTACCATCAGGCGAGTACTTCGTGCGCAACAAGGTATTGCCGCGTGCCGGACCGGCAAACTCGATGGGCGTTTCAGTGGTGATGCGGCGGTTGAACGGCGAGTCCTGCACGTAAGCGAAGCGGCCATTGGGCTGTTTGGCGATCTCCACGATCGTCACTCCCATGGCCTGCATTTCTTTGATCACCTCGGCATCCGGGCGCGGTGCGGCGCTTGGCCCATTGGGATGCAGGAAGGTTTGCGTCACCCACTCATGATTGATGCCAAGCAACGCCCGGTTGTTGCTCGCATCATCGCGCGCGCCAGTGGCCGACAGCCCGAAATACTCCATGCCATCGTGCCATTCGCCGCAGCGCTGGTCGAAATCGGCATCGGTGCCATCGTTACGGAACGCACCGACACTGCTGAACAACGGATCGCCCATGGCGATGAGCACGTCGGCCCTGTAGCCCGGCGGAACCGTGAACGCATCGGCCACGCTCTTGGCCACGGCGGTAAAACCCAACAAGGTTTCGGCCGGCGCCTCGTCCACCGGTGCGTCGTCGCCACCGCCGCAGGCACTCAAGCCCGCTGCGCCCAGCAGCGCGGCGGCCGCTCCCCCGACTCCACCACGCAGTAGGCTGCGGCGGCTCAGACGCGCCGACAAGACGGCATCGAAACTGGGATTGGGCGACGTATTCGAGTCCTCCTCGTTGTGCATCGCGCGAGACAGATCGGTCTGCATGTTCATGGGGCGAATCCTCGGGTTGAAATGATTTGCAACACAATGGCGCCCAGGCATGGTAGGAAGCCCATGTGAAACTTCTGCAACGATCGTGTGGCGCAACGATGACGCTTTTGAGAGCCTTTCTTCGATGAATCTTGGTCACTTGGAGCGTCTGGGACGGGACGCGCACTCGCATATGCAACCGTGGCCATCGCCCTTGGGGGGTGTGCGGTGGTCAGCGTGGCTGGGGCCGCCGCCGGTGCGGCCATCTCGGTCACGGGAGCCGTCGTGAGCACCGGCATCCGCGTGACCGGGGCCGTGGTGGAAGCTGGCGTCCAAGCCGTTGCAGGGTCGGATGACGAGGACGACTGAAGGGCCGCTGCGCCCGCACCGTCAGTGGCCGCCGTACTCCAGCCGCGCTCCCAGCGTCATCAGCCGGGGGCGCACTTGCGTCATCAGGAATTCGGGGCTCAGTTGGAAGGCCGGCCCGCCGCAGTTGATCGCCATCAGCGAGCGCCCACCAGCCGGCCAGAAGGCCACGGCGATGGCGTTGACGTCCTTCTGCCAATCGCCAAAGGATGCGCACACGCCGAACTCGCGGTACTGCTGGATCGCCTGTTCGATGCCCTGGCGAATGCGCGGCCAGGCCGCCTCGTCACTGCGCCGGATGCGATCCATCAATTCACGGCGTTCTTCCGGGGGACACATGGCCAGGTAGGCACGCCCCATGGCCGTGGTCGCCAGCGGAATGCGCGAGCCCACGTCCAGGCTGAGCGTGAGCGTGGCTTTGCTGCGGCAGTTCTCCACGTAAATCATGCTCAGTCGGTCGCGCATGCCCAAAGACACCATGGCCTGTGAGGCATCGGCCAACTCCTGCATGAGCGGCCGCGCCATCTGACGGGCATCCATGCGCGCCAGCATGGTGCTGCCCAGCGACAACGTGGCACTGCCCAGGCGATAGCGACCGGTGTCCTCCACGTACTCCAGGTAGCCCAGTTTGGTCAGCGTGTAGGTCAGGCGCGAAATGGTGGACTTGGGCAGCTTGCAACGCCGCGCCAGTTCCTGGTTGCCCAGCATGCGGTCACTCGACCGGAAGCAGGCCAGCACCTCCAGACCACGCGCCAATGCCGTGACGAAATGGCGGTCTTCCTTGATTCGCCGAGGGGCGGCGACGGGCTCGCTTGGGCTCGACATCGGCGGTTCACGCTCCTTTCGATCCGGCCCGCCCACGCTGCACGGGGTCGCCCACGCCCCATCGCTGGGGGCGGCACCGGCGTGTGCGCCCACGCTCGAACACGCGGCGGCCGCCGCACATGATAGTTGCAAACCGTAGAGCACGTAGAGCAGACCGAAGTTCCGCAATGCAGAACTTCAGGGTTCAAGATTCGATGGGTGTGAGCTTGGCCACGCTCAGGGCCAACCACTTGATGCCATGGCGGCCGAAATTGATTTGCGCGCGTGCCTCGGTGCCGCTGCCTTCGAGGGTGAGAATCACGCCTTCGCCGAACTTGTTGTGGAATACGCTTTGCCCGGCGCGCAGGGCTTGGCCCTCGCGGGTTGCGGCCTTGGCCGCCGCCCAGGCCGGCGGCGCATCGGGCTGGTGGGCAGCGCCCACGATGCTGCCCAGGCCCGAGCCCCGCTGCCAGGCGGCGCGATCGTCGCGCTCGAAGCCCGAGCCAAAGCCCCGGTGACGTGGGGTGATCCACTTCAGCGCCCCCTCGGGCAGCTCATCGAAGAATCGACTGGGCAAGTTGTAGCGGGTTTGACCGTGCAGCAGCCGGGTTTGGCTATGGCTCAGGTACAAGCGTTTGCGCGCGCGCGTGATGGCCACGTACATCAAGCGACGCTCTTCTTCCAGGCCCTCGGCATCGGACAGCGAATTCTCGTGCGGGAAGAGGCCCTCTTCCAGCCCGGTGATGAAGACCACGTCGAACTCCAGCCCCTTGGCAGCATGCACCGTCATCAGCTGTAGCGCATCCTGCCCCGCCTGGGCCTGGTTGTCGCCCGCCTCCAAGGCTGCATGGGTCAGGAAGGCCGCCAGCGGCGAGATGATCTCGCCGGTGTCGGCATCGGGGGTGAGATCGACCGCGGCCACCGCCGGCGGGTTGCCAGCGGCGATCGCGCCGGCCTGTTCGTCCAACGGCAGGGCCACGGCATCCTTGCCAAAGCCTTCCTGCGTGACGAAAGCCTCGGCCGCATTGACCAGCTCATCCAAGTTTTCCAGCCGCTCGCGGCCTTCCTTGTCCGTGCGGTAAAAGTCGGCCAGCCCCGAGGCTTCGATCACATGCTCGATGATCTCCCGCAGCGTCAGGCCCTGTGTGGCCTCGCGCATGGCATCGACCAGCGCCACAAAGGCCGCCAGGTTGGCACCGCCCTTGCCCGTCACGGCCCCCACGCTCTGGTACAGGCTGCGTCCGCTGGCGCGGGCGGCATCTTGCAACTGCTCGATCGTTCGTGCCCCGATGCCGCGGGTGGGGAAGTTGACCACGCGCAGGAAGCTGGTGTCGTCATGGGGGTTTTCGATCAAACGCAAATAAGCCAAGGCATGCTTGATCTCGGCCCGCTCGAAGAAACGCAGCCCACCGTACACGCGATAAGGAATGCCAGCATTGAACAGCGCACTCTCCAGCACACGAGACTGCGCATTGCTGCGGTACAGCACGGCCACCTCCCTGCGCGGCACGCCGTCGCGGTGCAGTTGCTGCGCCTCCTCGACCAGCCACTGCGCCTCGGCAAAATCGCTGGTGGCCTCGTAGACACGTACCGGCTCGCCCGGGCCGGCCTCGGTGCGCAAGTTCTTGCCCAAGCGCCGCGTGTTATGGGAGATCAGCGCGTTGGCCGCGTCGAGGATGTTGCCGAAGCTGCGGTAATTGCGCTCGAGCTTGATGACCTGCTGCACTCGGAACTCACGCTCGAAGTCGGCCATGTTGCCCACCTGGGCGCCGCGGAAGGCATAGATGCTCTGGTCGTCGTCTCCCACGGCCATCACGGCGCTGTCTGGTCCGGCGAACAGCTTCAGCCAAGCGTATTGCAGCCGGTTGGTGTCCTGAAACTCATCCACCAAAATGTGCCGGAACCGCCGGTTGTAGTGCTCGCGCAGCGCCGCGTGGTCACGCATCAGTTCATAAGTGCGCAGCATCAACTCACCGAAATCCACGACGCCTTCTCGCTGGCACTGGTCTTCGTAGGCCTGGTAGACCTCGACGAGCTTGCGCGTGTGCTCGTCGCGCACTTCGACGTCCTTCGGGCGCAGTCCGTCCTCCTTGCACCCCGCGATGAACCACGCCACCTGCTTGGGCACGAAGCGTTCCTCGTCGAGGTTCATGGCCTTGATGACACGCTTGACCGCCGACAGCTGATCCTGCGCATCCAGGATCTGGAAGCTCTGCGGCAGGCCAGCGAGTTTCCAGTGCGCGCGCAGAAAGCGGTTGCACAGCCCATGGAAGGTGCCGATCCACATGCCCCGCACGGGAATGGGAAGCATCGTGCTCAGGCGGGTGAGCATCTCCTTGGCGGCCTTGTTGGTAAAGGTCACGGCCATGACGCCGCCGGGGCCGACCTGCCCGGTATGAATCAGCCAGGCGATGCGGGTGGTCAGCACCCTTGTTTTGCCCGAGCCCGCACCGGCCAGCACCAGCACATGGCGTGGCGGCAGCGTCACGGCCGCGTACTGCTCGGGATTGAGGTGCTGCAGCAAGCCGGCCGCAGCAGGGCCTGCCAAGGACTCGGAATCGGAACGAAATGGGCTCATGGATCGATTCTAGGAGAGGGGGGTGCGCCATCCGGACGCTTCGGCGTAGAATGCGTCACCGGGCCCAAATGTTGGAACCCGGTTCTGTCGCGTCCACCGCCCTTGCTGACGGTCTCGGACCCGGCCGGCTCCAAATCAAGCGCTCGCAGCCATTGGGCCGCGCACTGCCTCAACGCGCCGCCCGCGTGGCCTGCCGCCGCATCGGCAGGCCCTTCTGCCATCCGGAGCCTTGACCATGGAAATCTTCGACTACGACAACATCCTGCTGCTGCCGCGCAAATGCCGCGTGAACAGCCGCAGCGAATGCGACACCTCGGTGGAATTCGGCGGCCGCCGCTTCGTGCTACCGGTCGTGCCCGCCAACATGAAAACCGTCATCGACGAGCGCATCAGCGAGTATCTGGCGGCCAACGGCTATTTCTACGTGATGCATCGCTTCGATCTGGACAACGTGGCTTTCGCCAAGCGCATGCGCGACAAGGGCTTGTTCGTCTCGATCAGTTCGGGCGTCAAAGCCGCCGATTACGCGGTGATCGACCGCTTGGCCGCCGAAGGCGTGGGGGCCGACTACATCACCATCGACATCGCGCACGGCCATGCCGACAGCGTGCGCAAGATGATCGAACACATCAAGAACAAGCTGCCCCACACCTTCGTGATCGCCGGCAATGTGGGCACGCCCGAAGCCGTGATCGATCTGGAAAACTGGGGGGCGGATGCCACCAAGGTCGGCATCGGACCGGGCAAGGTGTGCATCACTCGACTCAAAACGGGCTTTGGCACCGGCGGCTGGCAGCTCTCGGCGCTGAAATGGTGCGCCCGCGTGGCCACCAAACCCATCATCGCCGACGGGGGCATTCGCCACCACGGCGACATCGCCAAGAGCGTGCGCTTCGGCGCGGCCATGGTGATGATCGGCTCGCTCTTTGCCGGCCACGAGGAATCCCCCGGCCAAACCGTCGAAGTCGATGGCAAGCTGTACAAAGAGTATTACGGCTCGGCCAGCGACTTCAACAAAGGCGAGTACAAGCACGTCGAAGGCAAGCGCATCCTGGAGCCCATCCGGGGCAAACTGGCCGACACGCTGCGCGAGATGCAGGAAGACTTGCAAAGCGCCATCAGCTATGCCGGCGGGCGCCAGCTGGCCGACTTGCGCAAGGTGAATTACGTGATCCTCGGCGGCGAGAATGCCGGCGAGCACTTGTTCATGTGAACGATGCCAGCCGCCCGCGCCTAAAATTGCGGCATCCCAGGTCTGGCGGCGTCTCCCGTGGGACGCCGCTTTCGTTTTCCTCTCGCACGCACGTTTGGCCCCATGACCGAACTCGCCAAGTCTTTCGAGCCCGCCGCCATCGAGGCCCACTGGGGCCCGTTGTGGGAGCAGCGTGGTCTGTATGCGCCCACACTCGATGCAAACAAGCCCTCGTTTTGCATCCAGTTGCCGCCACCGAACGTGACTGGCACGCTGCACATGGGCCACGCGTTCAACCAGACGATCATGGATGCGCTGACGCGCTACCACCGCATGCGTGGCCACAACACCCTGTGGGTGCCGGGCACCGACCACGCCGGCATCGCCACGCAAATCGTGGTGGAACGCCAGCTTCAGGCCAAGACCGGCCAGTCGCGCCACGACCTGGGTCGCAAGAACTTCGTGGCCAAGGTGTGGGAATGGAAGGAAGAATCGGGCTCCACCATCACCCGGCAGATGCGCCGCATGGGCGCCTCGGTGAGCTGGAGCCACGAATACTTCACGATGGACGACAAGCTGTCGAAGGTGGTCACCGAAACCTTCGTGCGGCTGTATGAGCAGGGCCTGATCTACCGCGGCAAACGCCTGGTGAACTGGGATCCGGTGCTGAAATCCGCCGTGTCCGACCTGGAAGTCACCAGCGAAGAAGAAGACGGCCATCTTTGGCTCATCCGTTACCCCCTGGCCGATGGCTCGGGGAGCTTGGTGGTGGCCACCACCCGCCCCGAGACCATGCTCGGTGATACCGCCGTGATGGTGCACCCCGAGGACCAGCGCTACATCGCCTTCCATGGCAAACAAGTCAAGCTGCCGCTGACCGGCCGCACGATCCCAGTCATCACCGATGAGTACGTGGATCGTGAATTCGGCACCGGCGTGGTGAAGGTCACCCCCGCGCACGACTTCAATGACTACGCGGTGGGCCAGCGGCATGGGCTGCCGATGATCACGATCTTCACCCTCGAGGCCAAAACCAACGACGAAGTGCCCGCCCCCTACCGGGGTCTGGACCGCTTCGAGGCCCGCAAGAAGGTGGTGGCCGACCTCGAAGCCCAGGGCCTGCTGGTGGAGGTGAAGAAGCACAAGCTCATGGTGCCGCGCTGCGAGCGCACCGGCCAGATCGTCGAGCCCATGCTCACCGACCAGTGGTTCGTCGCGGTGAGCAAGCCTGGCCCCGACGGCAAGAGCATCGCGCAGAAGGCCATCGAGGTGGTCGACGACGGTTCGGTGAAATTCTTTCCCGAGCAGTGGGTGAACACCTATCACCAGTGGATGAAGAACATCCAGGACTGGTGCATCTCGCGCCAGCTCTGGTGGGGTCACCAGATCCCCGCCTGGTACGGCACGAACGGCGAGCTCTTCGTCGCCCGCAACGAGGAGGAGGCCCGCGCCCGCGCCGCGCAGGCCGGCTATAGCGGGCCGCTCACGCGCGACGAGGACGTGCTGGACACCTGGTATTCCTCGGCGCTGGTGCCTTTCTCCTCGCTGGGCTGGCCGGAAAACACGAAGGAGCTCGAGCTCTTCCTGCCTTCGAGCGTGCTGGTCACGGGCTTCGACATCATCTTCTTCTGGGTGGCCCGCATGATCATGATGACGGTGCACTTCACCGGCAAAGTGCCCTTCCACCATGTGTACATCCACGGCCTGGTGCGCGATGCCCACGGCAAGAAGATGAGCAAGTCCGAGGGCAATGTGCTGGACCCGGTGGACCTGATCGACGGTATCGCGCTGGAGCCCCTGCTCGAAAAGCGCACCACCGGCTTGCGCCGCCCGGAGACCGCGCCCAAGGTGCGCGAAGCCACGAAGAAGGAGTTCCCCGATGGCATCCCCGGCTACGGGGCCGATGCGCTGCGCTTTACCTTCGCCGCGCTGGCCAGCTTGGGACGCAACATCAATTTCGACAGCAAGCGTTGTGAGGGCTATCGCAATTTCTGCAACAAGCTGTGGAACGCCACCCGCTTCGTGTTGATGAACTGCGAGGGCCAGGACTGTGGGCTGGCCGAGCATGACGCACAGGCATGTGTGCCTGGTGGCTACCTCGATTTTTCGCCGGCCGACCGCTGGATCGTCAGCGAGTTGCAGCGCGTGGAAGCCGCCGTGGCCCAGGGCTTCGCGGACTACCGGTTGGACAACGTGGCCAACGCGATTTACCAGTTCGTGTGGGATCAGTATTGCGATTGGTACCTCGAAATCGCCAAGGTGCAGATCGCCCACGGCAGCCCCGCCCAGCAGCGGGCCACACGCCGCACCCTGATCCGCGTGCTGGAGACGGTGCTGCGCCTGCTGCACCCGATCACGCCGTTCATCACGGAGGAACTCTGGCAAAAAGTGGCCCCGGTGGCTGGCCGCAAGGCCCCCGGGACGGAATCCTTCATCGTGACGGCCCCCTACCCCGTGGCCCAACCCGAGCGCATCGACGCCCAGGCCGACGCCTGGATGGACAAGCTCAAGGCCCTGGTGGGCGCCTGCCGCAACCTGCGCGGTGAGATGGGCCTGTCGCCAGCCGAGCGCGTGCCGCTGTATGCGCACGGAGACGCCGCCTTCATCTCGGCGGCCGCCCCACTGCTCAAGGCCCTGGCCAAGCTCAGCGACGTGAAGCTGTTCGACCAGGCCGCCGCCTTCACCGAGGCCACGAAGCTGGCGCCGGTGTCGGTCTTGGGCGAAGCCCACCTGGCCCTGCACGTGGAAATCGACCTGGCCGCCGAGCGCGAACGCTTGGGCAAGGAAATCAAGCGTTTGGAGGCCGAAACCGCCAAAGCCAGCGCCAAACTGAGCAACGAGAATTTCGTCGCGCGTGCGCCTGCGGCCGTGGTGGAGCAGGAGCGTCAACGTCTGGCCGACTTCGGGGCGACGCTGAGCAAGCTGCGCGAGCAACTCGCGCGCCTGGGCTGAGCGCCGTCGGCCCCATGTTCGGGGGCCCCCTGTCCGCGGGAGGCCGACAGACGCACAACGGATGAAACAGGTACAAACATGCCCATGATCACCAAAGCCGTTTTCCCCGTGGCCGGTCTCGGCACCCGCTTTCTGCCCGCCACCAAGGCACAGCCCAAGGAAATGCTGCCCGTGGTGGACAAGCCGCTCATCCAATATGCCGTCGAAGAAGCCTACGACGCCGGCATCCGCGAGATGATCTTCGTCACCGGGCGCACCAAGCGCCCGATCGAAGACCATTTCGACATGGCCTATGAGCTGGAGACCGAGCTCGAAGCCGCTGGCAAGCACGAGTTGCTCAAGGTGGTGCAGTCCATCAAGCCCGAGGACATGGAGTGCGTGTTCGTGCGCCAGCCCAAAATGCTGGGCCTGGGCCATGCGGTGTTGTGCGCCGAGCGTCTGGTGGGCAACGACCCGTTTGCCGTGCTGCTGGCCGATGACCTGATGGTCGGCCATCCAGGCATCACCCGCCAAATGGTCGAGATCTTCAGCGAGTGGCGCGCCTCCATCCTGGCCGTGCAAGAAGTGCCTGCGGAGCAGACGCGCCGTTACGGCATCTGCGCCGGCACACCGGTCAACGATCGCCTGATGGACGTGACCCACATCGTCGAAAAGCCCGCCCCCGAAGACGCCCCCTCGCGCCTGGGCGTGGCCGGCCGCTACATCCTCACGCCAGGCATCTTCGAGGAAATCCGCCGCCAGCCGCGCGGCGTGGGCGGCGAGATCCAGCTCACCGACGGCATCAGCGGCTTGTTGCGCCGGGAAAAGGTGTTTGCCTACCGTTATGACGGCGTCCGCTATGACTGCGGCAGCAAGGAAGGTTTTTTACAGGCCACGGTCGAACTCGCCTTGCGACACCCAGATCTGGGCACGAGCTTCCGCGCCTATCTGCAGGGTCTGGAACTCTGAAGCCCCCGGCCCCAAGACACGAGGGCTGCCCTTGGCAGCCCTTCTTTCATGATCCGCAGACCACCGCGCGGCTCAGCGGCGACGCAGCACGTGGACGAATTCATTGTCCAGCGTCTGCTGTTCCACCAGTTCGTTGCCCGTTTGCTTGGCAAAGGCCTGGAAATCACGGATCGAGCCCGGATCGGTCGCCACCACCTTGAGCAGCTCACCACTGTGCATTTCCGACAGCGCCTTCTTCGCCTTGAGGATGGGCAGGGGGCAATTGAGCCCTCGGGTGTCGATTTCCTTGTGCACGTCCATGGTCGATCCCATAAGAATGACCTTATATTCTAGGGAAACGCTGATCAAGCCCCGCGCCGCGGCGAGATTGTCCTGCGCGGGGCGAAACGGAGCGTTTTTGGCGCGTTCTACGGCCTCGAGGGCCTTACTGGCGGGCCCTTCGGCGCCCGCCCGGGCCATGATGGGCCCATTACGGGCGCACCAATGCCGGCACGCGCCGTGCGGCCATGTACAGGTTGACCATCGCCAGCGCCGTGAAGGCGCGGTTGGCGTTCTTGGCCAGGCCTCGGTAGCGCACCTTGGCAAAGCCCCACAGGCGCTTGAGCACATGAAACGGGTGCTC
>NZ_KB905974.1 GCF_000381125.1 Caldimonas manganoxidans ATCC BAA-369 | reverse complement strand
AACCGGTCGTGCACCGGTTGCGTGGCCGCACCGCATGCCGGGCAGGCGAGCCTGCTGGTGTGGCAGCCGATCTCGAAGTCGATACGCCGCTTGGCGGTGTCGAGCCTGACGTCATCGACGACCCACGGCGGCTGCAAGCCCAGCGCGCTGGTAAACAGAGCTTCTACGGCAATGCCCATGGACTCATCCTCCTGATCAAACACGCCTCGTGGACATGTGCACAGGCCGGCCAGCGGCCTGCACACATGCCCACCGGGCTCAACGACCAGGAGTCATTGTGACTGTTGGGTTCCACACGAAATGACGAAGAGCCCAAAAGCCGGGAAGATCCGGATTTTCCACTTCCAGCGGGTGCCTCTTGACCACAACCACCCATTCAGGAGGGAGGCAAAATACTAGGCGGCGAATCAAACGAAGAAAGTTCTCATAGGAGCCTATCGGCCCGCACAGATGCTCAATCACACTGTCTGTAGGTCGCTGCAGTGGGACAAAAAGGACCTTCCTGCCAGGCGCGAGACCGAGCTTCCGTTTGAGCCCTTGAGCGCCAATGCGTTTAGGCTGGTCTTCAAGGCTATCGCCCGCCACCTTATAATGGCTCACGTAAGCACTAAGGCGTGCAACTTCCTCTTGTGAAAGCTCCCGCCGCCATTTGCCCGGATCGTAGCTTCCGCTTTCCCCGTTAAAACCCAGGGGATCAAAGAACACAGAGCCTGGCAGCGCCCCCCGTTCGCATACGATATATTCGATGTCAAGGGATCTAACCCTTTCGTAGATAGCGCGCATTCTTTCATTTGCGTAGGGGTTGTGAAATACGACCCTGTCAATGGCGCGCTCTCGAAGATATTCCACGAAGGAGTCCGGGGTAAACATGTCTTCATCTGCGAAGACAATCTCCCCCAACATTGGGGCAGCCCACCTGTTATATACCCATGGGTTCGCTCTAAATATGACTGAGCGCCCCCTCTCAGGCATAGGCAAAGGGTCAGGCTCTTCGCCGTGGAGCCGAAACCTCTCCAGCTTCTCCTCGAACAAACGCCTATTACGGTCCTTTGCTTTGACGTAGATTCCGCCCTCTTCAACGGGGTGCCAAGCATGGAATAGAACATATCCCTTCTGAAAAGTAATATCGCCGAAGAGGCGATATATAGATTTCCAACCTCTGTATTCGTTAATCGTCTGGAAGTTCTTGTAGTCAAGACCGAATTCCTCCGGCAGAGGAAATCTACGGGCCCGGCGGATAGCCCGACATGTGAACTCCAGGTCCTCATACCCCCACCCCTCGAACTCCGGGTCATTCCCCCCGGCTCCTAGGAAATAGTCACGCCGCCAGACGGTTACTGAAGTGCCTGTCGAGAATTTTTCGATTCTTGAAGCATCGGCATCTAGAAGATACTGTACAAATTTGCTCTTCCGCACAGCTGGCGGCGTAGACAGAAACTCATCCGTGCCACTTTTAGTCAGATAGATCACACCGAACATTAGAAAGCGCTCGGCGTATTTATGAAGCTCCTGCACCTCGATTTCGATCAAGACGTCGGAGTAGAATCCAGGGTAGGGCAGCAAATCGACGTCTTGAAACAGCACGTACTTGGTTCGACTGCGCTGTACGCCGGCATTCCTCGCGCGCCCGATCGAGAATGTCTCAAGCTCGCTTTCGAGTCTGAGATACTCGAGACCCAATCTGTCACACGCGGCTTCAATTTCTTTTCCGATCTGCCGCGGGGAGCCGTCGTCAACAACCAGGAATTGAACGGCAGGGGGTATTGGGGCGGCTTGAAGCAAGAATTGAAGTCTATGGATCGCATCTTGGCGGTCATTGGAACAGCGAATGGGGACAATGACGGTGAGGCCGCCTTCGAAGGTTTCGTGCCTGTTCATGATCCTTTCCTATGGGTTCTCAAAGGCCGAGCAGCACCTTGGCCGACACGGCAATCTGGTACAAGATCTGGGTGATGCCGCGCGTGATCTCGACGTTCTTGGTCTCGATCTTGGGCAGCACCATGATTTCGTCGCCCGGTTGCAGGCGGGCCACCTCGGTGCCGGGCGCCACGCTGCCGTCCTGGCGCAGCACGATGAGGCGGGCCTTGTCGGCACCCTGGTTGAAGCCGCCGGCGCGTTGCACGTAGTCGTCCACCGTGGCCTGAGGCTCGTACACCAGCGCGTTGGGAAAGAGCACCTCGCCGCTGACCAGCACGAGGTTGCTGCTCTCGGGTACGCGGATGATGTCCCCGTCTTCCAGCAAGGTATCCGCAGCTTGGTCGCGCTGGGCCAGGATGACTTGGCCGCGCGGCTGCACGCTGCGGGCGCGGTCGATGAACTTCAGAATGAGCTCGGCCTCACGGGTGCGCAGCGCGGCTTCTTCGCTGGTGGCGCTGCGTGCTGTCAGCGCATAGGTTTCGAGGCTGCGCAGCGAGGCTTCGAGCATCTCTTTCTGACGCACAGCCACCGAGCGGCGATACAGCTGAATGCCGCTCAGATTGGCCTGGGGCGCTGGCTTCAGGCGGGCCAGGGCATCTTTGAGACGCGCCCCGTAGGGCAGCACCAAGCTGCGTTCGCCCAGGTGAGCCCCCTCGATGCGCACGAGGATGGTGCCCGGATATTTGTCGGACGTGATGGTGACTTCGTCACCGTCTTCGATCATCACTTGGGCAGCGGCGTCCAAGGGATGGTATTCACTGCGCCGCTGTTCGCCAACTTTGCGCACAATGCTCAGATGGGTGGCGCCGGGCCGCGGCCGCGCCAGCGCCAGCAGTTCGCTGGCAGGCACGGTGGGGCGGTCGAATTCGAAAGCGTAGGGGTTGAGCACCTCGCCGCGAACTTGCACGCTGTGTTTGCGCGCATGGGCCACGAGTGTGTCGCCGTCTTGCAGTTGCACGTGGTCGATGCGGCCGTCCAGCAAGAAGCGGTAGAGGTTGAATTTGGCGCGCAGTTGCCCGCCGCGCAGCAGGTCCACTTCTAGGTAGCTGCCACGGTCGGGGTCGATACCGCCTGCTTGGTCGAGGTAGTACAGCACGGAGTCGCTGCTCAAGCCCCCGTACAAGCCCGGCGCCCGCACGAAACCGGTGACGTACACCTTGACAGGCTGGGCTGCCGCCAGCGAGGCATATACGCCGACGTTGGCTCGGAAGACACGCTTGACCTGCGCTTCGACCTCTTGGTTGAGTTCTTGGTTGCGCACGCCCAGCACGCGCACTGGCCCCACGTTGGGGATGAAGATGTTGCCCTGGGCGTCGACGGGTTGGGTGGCGTCGAAGTTGAAGCCGCCCCACATGCGCACGGTGACTTGGTCGCCGATGGCGATTTGGTAGTTGGGGTTGAAGCCGGCAAAGGGCACCGCGCCGAATCGGCCTGTGAAGATTTGGGAGCCAAACATGACCGGCTTGTCGGCGGTGAAGGGGTCCGGTGGCAGCGCGGCGCTCAAGCCGCCGCCGGCGGCGGTGCCTCGGCCGGCGGTGGTGGGGGTGGCCGTGGCAGCGGCCGGGTTGGGCGCGGCCTGCCCTCTCAGGGGAGCCAGCTCGGTGGCGCCGCGCGGTCCAGTGGATACGGGGTCTGCGAAGGTCTGGGCTGTGCTCAGCAGCGGCAAGGCCGCCAGTAAGCAGGTCAGGGCATGGCGCTTCATGGCTCGTCAGTCTTGGTGCTCTTGGATCGTGGCCACGATCAGGCGCGTGATGCCGTAGAGCAGGCAGCACACGATGAACAAGGTGACCAGGTTGTAGAGGCGGCGGGGGTACAAAGCCTCCTCGGGGCGGCTGGGCGACTCGATCACCACCAGGCTTTTGAGCTTGCGGCTGGCGTCGATGCGGGCGTTCTCCACCGCGGCTAGGGCGAGTTTGTAGGCGTCTTCGGCGAAACCGGCACGCAGCAGCAGGTCTTGGAAGCGGGCTGCTTGTTCGTTCAAGCGGGCGTCTTTCGGGCCGTCGGTGGAGGTGGCGCGCAGCCGCTCGGCTTCAAGCTGCTTGCGCAAGGCCTCCACTTGGTTGCGCAGGGTTTGCACTTGGAAGGCTTCGTCATTGAGGTAGCTGCGCAGCGCTCTCAATTCGGCCTCTTGTTTGGCCAAGGCTGCTTGCAGCTCGGCCATCAGGGCGCCGCTGGCGCGGGCCTCGGCGGTGGGGTCCAGCAGTTTGTACTTGGTCTGGAACGCCAGCACTTCGTTCTTGGCGGCTTGCAGCCGCTCGGCGGCGCGGTCAAGCTCGCCTTGGGCAAACTGCATTTGTTCGCGCGCCATGCGCTGGGAATAGGCATTCACGAAGGCTTCGCTCTCACGCAAGATGGCTGCGTTGAGCTTTTGCGCGAATTCGGGCTCGAATCCTTGCGCGCGCACGGTGAGCAAGCCGGCCACCTCATCGAACAGCACCTCGACGCGTGCGCGGTAGTACTCCAGGAACCATTCCTGGCTGACGCCGGCCCACAAGCGGAAAAAGGGGTCGAGCGTCTCGGCCTCGTAGTGGGCGCGCAGGCCCAGTTCGGCGTCGAGCTTTTTGAGCAGGTCCAGCGAATGGATGTATTGGCGCAAGTACAGGTTGTCTTCCCGCGAAGCCGGGCTGATGCCTGCCAACAGCAGCGCCGCGCCCGCGGCCCCCGCGGCGTTTTGATTGGCCTGGCGCACGGTGACGATGGATTCGCTGACGTAGCGGTCTGCCGCCAAAGCATAGTAGTACACCGCCGCCAGTAGCACGGGCAGGGCAATGAGCAGCAGTTTGAGCCGGGCAGGCGTGAGCGCGGACAGGAGCTTGTTCATGCGGCCTTGCCTTCAGCGGTGGCAGACGGTCCTTGATGGTAGGCAGCGATGCCTTCTCGCACGTCGTTGTACAAGGTGGCCCGTCCGTCACGGACCAGCACGACCACGTTGCAGTACTGCTCGATGTCTTTCATGGAGTGTGAAACCAGGATCAGGCGGGAACGCTCTAGCTTGCTGCGGAAGACTTCTTGGGACTTGCGCTTGAACTGCGCATCTCCCACGGCCATGACTTCGTCGATGAGGTAGTAGTCGAAATCGAAGGCCATGCTCAACCCAAAGGCCAGTCGTGAGCGCATGCCAGAGGAATAGGACTTGACCGGCAAATCGAAGTATTCGCCGATGTCGGCAAACTCTTGCACGTAGCGGACCTTCTCTCGCATGGCCTCACCACTGGCGCCATAGAGCCGGCAGACGAACTTCACGTTGTCGCGCCCGGTGAGCGAGCCCTGGAAGCCGCCAGACAAGCCCACCGGCCAGGAGATGCGCGCATCGGTAACGACCGCGCCGGCATCGGGCGCGTCGATGCCGCCGATCAAACGCATCAGCGTGGATTTGCCCGCCCCGTTGGGGCCGATGAGGCCGATGTTGGCCCCTTCGGGGAAAGTAAAACTCAGGTCACGGAAGACGTAGCGCCGTCCACGTGGCGTGGGATAGGACTTGGTGAGACCGCGCAACTCGATCATGGCCACCGTGTTCAGGATGCCAGCAAGCGGTGGCGGCGCACTCGGTACAAGCTCAGTCCCAGCGCCATGGTGCCGAGGGCCCAGGCCGACACATACGGCAGGCTGACCCCATGCACCACGTGATACTGTGCAAAGAAGTAGCCGCGCGAGAGTTCGATGGCGTGCAGGATCGGGTTCCACAGCAGCCAGGGCAGCACCTGCGGCGGCAGCGCACTGACCGGGAACATGATCCCGGAGAGCAGATACAGCGGCATGAAGCTGATGCGAATGAAGCTGCGCGCATTGGGCAGCTCGTCGGTGGCCACGGCAAACACCAGCCCCAACCCAAAGCCGAAGACCAGCAGCACGGCACTCACCCCCATCAGCTCCAGCGGGCGCGCCGGCAGCACGGTGAACCCCACCCAAGCCATCGCACCCAGCATGATGAGATAGACGGCGCTGTACAGCGCCACCTCGAGCAACGCACGGGCCACCAATGGGTCGATCGGCTTGACTTGGCGGTAGCCAAACAGACCACGGTTGGCGTCCACCGCCTCCATGCCGCGCAGCGTGAGATTCTTGAAAATGAAAAACGGCACCAGCCCCACCAGCAAAAACACGGCGTAATCCACCCCTGGCAAGACGTGGTGCCGCATGAAACCGAAAATCAATAACAAAATGACGATGTGGGCCAACGGCTCCAGCAGTGCCCAATACACGCCCAGCCAGTGCCCGCCGAAACGGGTTTTGAGCTCACGCAGGAACAGCGCGAACCACACCGAGCGCTGGACTTGCCAAGCGGCGCGAGGGGTGCGAGTGGAAGCTTGCGCGGTCATGTCGTGTTGGATGAAAACCCGAGCCAAGAACGCCCATCGACCCAACTTGCTGCGCACCGAAGTGACGCGCCTTGGCTCCGACGTTCGACCCAGGCTTGTGCCAGATCCCTCCATCGACCACGCGGGACGTTGGTGGAGGGCATGAGTATATAAACTCGAGAGGGCCATCCATCGAAACAAATGCTTGCAAACCGTTCCCTCTCTTGGGGGATGGACACCGGCTCCCGTAGCACCGCTTTGATGGCCACTGGCCTTGGACCCGTTCTCTGCGGTCCTGCAGGCGCGGGCGAGCCAAACGGCCCGCCTAGAATGGCTGGGTTTTCCTGTCGAACACCACCCCACCATGGCTTGCCCCGACCCTCTGGCCCTCGATTTCGTGAAGTTCTCGGTCGAATCCGGCGTGCTGCGCTTTGGGGAATTCAAGACCAAAGCCGGGCGGCTGAGCCCGTACTTTTTCAATGCCGGGTTGTTCAATGACGGGGCCAAGCTGGGCCGGCTGGCGCAGTTCTATGCCCAGCGGCTGATCGAGAGCGGCCTGGCCTTCGACATGCTCTTTGGCCCGGCGTACAAGGGCATCACGCTGGCCGCGGCAGTGGCCATCGAGCTGGCGCGGCTGGGCCGCAACGTGCCTTATGCCTACAACCGCAAGGAAGCCAAGGACCATGGCGAAGGCGGCACCTTGGTGGGCGCGCCCGTGGCCGGACGGGTGCTGATCATCGACGACGTGATCTCGGCCGGCACCTCGGTGCGGGAGTCCATCGCGCTGATCCGTGCCTCAGGCGCCACACCATGCGGGGTGGCGATCGCCCTGGACCGACAAGAAATGGCGACGGAAAACGGCCACGATGTGCCGTATTCGGCCGTGCAATGGGTGCGCACTCAACTGGGTCTTGAGGTCTGTGCGATTGCCACCCTCACGGACTTGTTGCAGTATCTGCAAACCACGGCCGATCCGGCCTTGGGCACGCATTTCGCAAGCGTGGCGGCATATCGCGATCGCTATGGGGTCTGAACGAGGATGAAGCACGGGCTGTGGGCTTGGGCGAGCATGGCCGGCGCCGCGCTGCTGGCAAGCCTGCCCGCACTGGCGCAGGGCATTTACACCTGTACCGATGCCAAGGGCCGCAAGCACACGTCCGACCGCCCGATCCTGGAATGCCTGGACCGCGAGCAGCGCGTGCTCAACAAGGATGGTTCGGTGCGCACCGTGCTGCCGCCGAGCTTGACGGCCGATGAACGCGCCGAGCTGGAGGCGCGCGAGCGCCGGGCCAACCTGGAGCGCCTGGCGCAGCAGGACGCGATCCGCCGCGACCGCCTGCTGCTGATGCGCTATCCCAACGAAGCCGAACACCGCAAGGCCCGCGAGGCGGCGCTGGAGGATGTGTACGCCGCCATCCGCAACTCGGAAAAACGCATCGCCGAGCTGGAAGCCGAGCGCAAGCCCTTGCTGGCCGAAGCCGAGTTCTACAAGGGCAAGGCTCTGCCCACCAAGCTGAAGCAATCGCTGGAGTTCGTGGACGTGGCGGTGCAGGCCCACAAGACGCTGATTGCCAACCAGCAAGCCGAGCTGCAACGCATCAACTACCTCTTCGACCAGGAACTCGACCGCCTGCGCCGCCTGTGGGCCGGCGCTGCGCCGGGCTCCCTCCCGCTGGCCGATGCGCTGCCGCGCCGGGATGCGAGCGGGGCCAGCGGTGCGCGGGCGCAGTGAGCCTGCGGCGTTGCGGCCGCGCCGCAGTCGCAACGCGTTCATGAATTTCAAGGGGTACCGCCCGGTTACCACGCTACGCTAGCATCCAGCGCAGCCTCGGTCTTGGGCCGCCACGCCCACATCCCGAAGCACCCCTCCCGTTTGCCCACCCCATGAGCACCGCTGTCCTTGCGCAGCCGGGCGCACGCGCCGCTGCGCCGCGCCCGCCCTTGTTCGCCATCACTTGGCCGCTGTTCACCGAGCTGCTGCTGGGCATCAGCGTGGGGCTGGCGGGGCTGTGGATGGCCTCGCGCGTGTCGGACGCGGCCTCGGGTGCGTTTGCGATGGTCAACCACCTGCAGGCGGCCTTCTTCATCCTGTTTCGCATCATCAGCATGGGGGTGAGCGTGGTGATCACGCAGAACCTCGGGGCGGGCAACCGGGCGGCGGCCGACGAGACGGCGCGGGTGTCACTGGCGGCCAGCACCTGGCTGGGGCTGCTGACGGGCTGCACCCTGCTGGCCGGCGCGCCCTGGCTGCTGCAGTGGATGAACACGCCCGCCGAGCTGATGCCGCTGGCGGTGCCCTTTCTGCAGATGGCCGCGCTGGCCCTGGTGCTGGACGCTTACAACGCCACGATGGCCTCGGTGATGCGCGCCCACCTGCATGCGCGCGACACGCTGCTGAACATGGTGGCCATGCACACGCTGCACTTGCTGCTGTGCATCCCGCTGATGGGCGGCGTGGGGCCGTTGCCGGGGCTGGGCCTGGTGGGCTTCGCGCTGGCGATGGCGCTGAGCCGCGCCTTCGGGCTGGGGCTGCACCTGGTGCTGTGGCGCTGGCGGCTGCAACTCGTGCCCACGGCCCGGGACTGGTGGGTGATGCACTGGAAGCCGCTGGCGCCGGTGCTGCACATCGGCCTGCCCGGCGGGACCGAAACCATCGCCTACCGGCTGGCCCTGATGGTGAGCATCGCGGTGGTGGCACGCATGGGCGCCACCGAGCTGGCGGTGCACAGCTACACGATGCAGGTGATGTACTTCATCTTGCTGTTCGGCCTGGCCATCGGCTTTGCGGCCGAGATCCTGGTGGGCCACCTGATCGGCTCGGCCCGGCTGCACGAGGCGCATGCGCTGGTGCGCAAGTCGCTGTTCCTGGGGCTGGGCGTGTCCACGGGGGCGGCGCTTGTCGCCGCACTGGGCGCGCCGTGGTACTTGCGCCTGTTCACGCAGGACGAGGCCATCATCGCCTCGGCCGTGCTGCTGCTGTGGCTCACGGTGCTGCTGGAGCCGGGGCGCACCTTCAACCTGGTGGTGATCAACGCGCTGCGCGCCACGGGCGATGCGCGATTCCCGGTGGCCGCGGGCATCGTCTCGATGGTGGTGGTGCTGGCCGGCGGCTCGTGGTTCTTCGGCGTGCACCTGGGCTGGGGCCTGCCCGGCGTGTGGATCGCCTACGCCCTGGACGAATGGATCCGCGGCCTGGCCATGGCCGCGCGCTGGTGGGGCCACGGCTGGGTGCGCCATGCCCGCGCCACGCACCGGCGCGTGGTGCGCGAGCGGCAGCCGGTGGGGAGCTGAACCTCAGTCCCCCCGCTGCCGCGCCAGCGCGATGAACGCCTCCAGCGCCCCTGGGTTGGCCATGGCGTCGCGGTGGAGCACTTTGTCCACCGGGTGGCCCAGCAGCAGCCGCTTGATGGGCAGCTCCATCTTTTTGCCCGACAGCGTGCGCGGGATCTCGGGCACCTGGACGATGTCGTCGGGCACGTGGCGGGCCGACAGCGTCTCGCGGATGCGGGCCTTCAGGCGGGCGACCAAGTCGGCCTCGAGCGTGTGGCCTTCGCGCAGCACGACGAACAGCGGCATCCAGCTGTCGCGGCCCAGGTACTCCAGGTCTACCACCAGGCTGTCCAGCACTTCGGGAAAGGCTTCGACCACGCGGTACAGCTCAGCCGTGCCCATGCGGATGCCGTGGCGGTTGAGGGTCGCGTCGCTGCGGCCGTAGATGATCGCGCCCCCGCGCGGGGTGATTCTCACCCAATCGCCATGACGCCAGATGCCTTGGCCCTGCGGGCCGCGGTACATCTCGAAATAGCTCTCGCGCAAGCGTGAGCCATCGGCATCGCCCCAGAAGTACAGCGGCATCGACGGCATGGGGCGCGTGCAGACCAATTCGCCGACTTCATCGATCAAAGGCCGGCCCTGGCCCTGGGCGTCGGGCTCGCCGTAGGCATGCACCGCCGCGCCCAGGCAGCGGCATTGCATTTCGCCGCGGGTCACGGGCAGGCCACGGTGGCCGGCCAGGAAGGCCCCGGCGAAGTCGGTGCCGCCGGCAATCGAGGTGAGCCAAATCGGCTGGCCCCCCGGCTGAGGCAGGCGGCGCCAGATCCAGTCGTAGCACTCGTCGGACAGGGGCGAGCCGGTGGAGCCCACGGCGCGCAGCCGTGAAAGCTGCGCCACGGCCTGGGGCTGCACGTCGGCTTTCAAGCAACTGGCGTAAAAGGCCGCGCCGGCGCCGAAGAAGCTCACCCCGGCCAAGCCGGCGAAGCGCCACAGGGTGGTCCAGTCGGGCGCATCGCGGGGGCCGGCGGGGCTGCCGTCGAACAGGCAGAGGGTGGTGCCCGAGAGCAGGCCGCTGACCTGGCAGTTCCACATGATCCAGCCGGTGGAGCTGTACCAGTGGAAGCGGTCGCCGCCTTCGACGCTGGGGCCGATGTCGTTGTGCAAGACGCCGAGCTTGAGGTGTTCGAGCACGATGCCGCCATGGCCATGCACGATGGGCTTGGGCACGCCCGTGGTGCCGCTGGAATAGACGATCCACAGCGGGTGGTCGAAAGGCAGCCGCTCGGGCTCGAAGGGCTGCTCGTCGGCCACCAGATCGGCCCAGGCATGGACGCGGCGATGCGCAGCGGCCAGGGCCTGGACATCGGCCTGCGCATCGAGGTGCTGGAGCACGAGGGCATGGCGCACGGTGGGCAGTTGCGCCAGCAGCTCGGCCACCCGCGGCAGCCGTGCATGGTCCACCCCGCCGTGGCGGTAGCCGTCGCAGGCGATGAGGACCACGGGCTCGATCTGGCGGAAACGGTCGAGCACGGCCACCGGGCCCATGTCCGGCGAGCACAGCGACCACACCGCCCCCACGCTGGCCACGGCCAGGAAGGCGACCACGGTGGCCGCGGTGTTGGGCAGGTAGGCGGCCACGCGGTCGCCGCGTTGCACGCCCAGGCGCTTGAGGTGATGGGCCAACGAGGCCACCTGACGGCGCAGCTCGCTCCAGCGCATCTGCTGCAGCTCGCCGCGGGCCAGCCCGGTTTCATCGCACCACACGATGGCCGGGTGGCCGGCTCGGTCGGCCTCATCGGCATGGCGCATCACCTGCTGCGCATAGTTGAGCTGGGCCCCGCGGAACCACACGGCGCCGGGCAGGCGGTCTTCCACCAATACGCCCTCGAAGGGCGTGGGGGATTGCAGCTCGAAGTAGTCCCAGATGGAACGCCAGAAGGCGTCGAGGTCGCTCACCGACCATTGCCACAAGTCTTCGTAGCGGTCGAAGTGCAGGCCGTATCGTTGCCCGAGCCAGCGCTGGTAGCGGTGGATGTGGGGCTCGTGGGCTGGGGGCATGGCGTCTCCTTGTGTCGTTTCGACCGAGGATAGCGCCACGCATGACGTCCTGCGATGTGTCGGCGAGGGGGTAAGCGTCGCGCCAGCTCAGCAGTGCTGCACGCGCTTGCTCACGCGAGCGCCCCCGTCTTGCGCGTGAGCACCACAAACAGCTCGCCCAGTACAGTACTTGTACCGGTAGCACGACGCTTCCGGACGGCAACTGCCTATGACGCTTTTCCAGCCAGGGCGAAGGAGGAGACCCTCTCTTGCAAGGCCGGATCCAGGCACGCCAGCAAGCCCGCGCCCCCGCGCAACTCGCGCGGCAGGGCCTCGTTGAGCAGCTTGTCCTCGTCGGTGGCCAGCCAGGCGCGGGCCCGGCCGTCTTTCAGGGTGATGCCGGCAAACTCGAAGAGGGTCACGCTGTCCCAGAGTTGCATCTCCTCGCCGGCCAGCGCGGCATGCAGCGCACTGAATTCGGGCATCGTGCGCAGCAGGGCCAGCAGATCGCGCCCGGCCGGGCTGCGGTCGATCACCAGGCACAACCGTTCGAGCCGCCCAGGCGCGCCGAACTCGCCGGCGGCGATGCGCTGGCGCAGTGTTTCGCTGGTTTGTTGCGCCAGTCGTTTGCGGCGTTTGGCTTCCCCCATGAACGGCTCCTGTGTCGATGCGGCGGCCTGCACGGCGCACCAGGCGGTGATGAGGCCGTGATGTTAGGGCGATTCACCGCTCGCTTCAGGCCAGTGCCCCGCCTGCGCGGCCGCGCGCACGGCGTCGCCATCGGCATCGAGCCCAGGCGGCGGGCAGAGGGCCATGGGCCGCTGACCGTCGAAGCACATGGGCGTGAGCACGCCAGGAGGGCGGCCTGAGGCTTCGGGAGCGCGCAGGCCGCGCGCGCGCACCTGGGGGTCGTCGAAGACCTGCGCGATGTCGAGTATGGGCGAGCAAGGCACGCCGGCGGCATCGAATGCTGCCACCCAGGCCTGGGTCGGCCGGGCGAGCAGGGCGCGCTGCAGCTGCGGCACCAGCTCGGCACGGTGCTTCACGCGGCCGGCGTTGGTGGTGTAGCGCTCGTCTTGCGCCAGGGCCGCGCAGCCCATCGCCTCGCAAGCGCGGGCGAACTGCGCGTCATTGCCCACGGCCAGCACCAGGTGGCCGTCTGCGGTGGCGAACACCTGGTAGGGCACGATGTTGGGATGGGCATTGCCCATGCGCGTGGGCGGCCTGCCGCTGACGAGATAGTTCGTGGCCTGGTTGGCCAGCATGGCCACCTGCACATCGAGCAAGGCCGCGTCGATGTGGCGGCCTCGGCCGGTGTGCTGGCGCTCATGCAAAGCGGCCAGAATGGCCGTGACCGCGTAGACGCCGGTCATCAGGTCCACGACGGCCACACCCACTTTTTGTGGCTCGGCGCCCGGCTCGCCGGTGAGGCTCATCAACCCCCCCTGGGCCTGGATGGCGAAGTCATAGCCGGCGCGCTGGGCATAGGGCCCGGTCTGGCCATAGCCGGTGATAGAGCAGTAAATGAGCCCGGGGTTGAGTCTTTGTAGGCTGGCGCAGTCCAGCCCATATTTGGCCAGCTGGCCCACACGGTAGTTCTCGATCAACACGTCGGCCTCGCGTGCGAGGCTCTTGACCATCGCCTGGCCTTCGGGCGTGGCCAGATCCAGCGCCACCGAGCGCTTGCCGCGGTTGGCGCAAAGATAGTAGGCCGAGGTGCGCGCCGACTCCTTGCCCCACCACGGTGGGCCCCAGCCGCGCGTGTCGTCACCGCTGCCGGGCCGCTCGACCTTGATCACGTCGGCCCCGTAGTCGGCCAGCAACTGACCAGCCCAGGGACCTGCCAGCACGCGGGACAGGTCCAGCACTTTCACACCCGCCAATGGCCGAGGCGGGACACCGGAATCGATCATTCGACAAGCTCGTCAGGGTCAAAGGCCATCCAGCAGACACCGCGGACCCGATGTTGCCGATCCGCGGCTGCGGCCCCCTCGAGGGCGTGCGCGAAGCGCGCAGGGGGGTGGTCCATCAAAACGCCGAAATCCCGGTTTGCGCGCGGCCGAGGATGAGCGCATGGATGTCATGCGTGCCCTCGTAGGTATTGACCACCTCCAGATTGACCAGATGACGGGCCACGCCAAACTCGTCGCTGATGCCATTGCCGCCGAGCATGTCGCGCGCCATGCGAGCGATCTCCAGGGCCTTGCCGCACGAGTTGCGCTTCATGATGGAGGTGATCTCCACCGCGGCGCTGCCTTCGTCTTTCATGCGCCCCAGGCGCAGGCAGCCTTGCAGGCCCAAGGTGATCTCGGTCTGCATGTCGGCCAGCTTTTTCTGGATGAGCTGATTGGCCGCCAGCGGCTTGCCGAACTGCTTGCGGTCCAGCACGTACTGGCGCGCGGTGTGCCAGCAAAACTCGGCCGCGCCCAAGGCCCCCCAGGCAATGCCGTAGCGTGCGCTGTTCAGACAGGTGAACGGGCCTTTGAGGCCGCGCACCTCCGGGAAGGCGTTCTCCTCGGGGCAGAAGACCTCGTCCATCACGATCTCGCCGGTGATGGACGTGCGCAGCCCCACCTTGCCATGGATGGCCGGCGCCGAAAGGCCTTTCCAGCCCTTTTCGAGAATGAAGCCACGGATGGCGCCTTCGTCGTCCTTGGCCCACACGACGAACACATCGGCGATCGGGCTGTTGGTGATCCACATCTTGCTGCCGCTGAGGCGGTAGCCGCCGTCCACCTTCTTGGCGCGCGTGACCATGCTGCCGGGGTCGGAGCCATGGTTGGGCTCGGTCAGGCCAAAGCAGCCGATCCATTCGCCGCTGGCGAGCTTGGGCAGGTACTTCTGGCGCGCCGCTTCGTTGCCGAACTCGTAGATCGGCACCATCACCAGCGAAGACTGCACGCTCATCATCGAGCGGTAGCCGGAATCGATGCGCTCCACTTCCCGGGCGATCAGGCCATAGCTCACGTAATTGAGGCCGGCGCCGCCATACGTCTCGGGAATGGTGGGGCCCAGCATGCCCAGCTCGCCCATCTCGCGGAAGATGGCCGGGTCGGTCTTTTCATGGCGAAAGGCCTCGAGCACGCGTGGGGCCAGGCGCTCGCGGCAATAGGCCGCGGCGGCATCGCGCACGGCGCGTTCCTCGCCGCTGAGTTGTTGATCCAGCAGCAAAGGATCGTCCCAATGGAAGGCGGCTTTGGTCTGGCCCATGCGGTCTCCGGTGAGGCAAAAGCAGGAATGCGCCGATGCTAAGCCGCAGGGCAGGGGGTTTCAACCGACAATTGCGCATCGACTCGTGAGAAAAACTCACTCCGTCTGCTTTGCAGGAGCGCCCCATGCGCCGCCGAATTCCCAGCACTGCCGCGCTGTCCGCCTTCGAAGCCGCGGCTCGGCACGAGAGCTTCACCCGTGCCGCCGAGGAACTTCACATGACGCAAAGCGCGGTGTGCCGCCACATCGCCGCCCTGGAGTCCAGCCTGGGGGTGGAACTGTTCCGCCGCACGCGCCGCGGCGTGAAGCTCACCGCCGCCGGCCAGGCTTATGCGCGCCGGGTGGCCGAGCGCTTGGCGGCGCTGGAACGCGACACGCTGGAGCTGATGTCCACCCGCGGCCAGGGCGGCGTGATCGATCTGGCGGTGGTGCCCACGTTTGCCACCCATTGGCTGCTGCCGCGGCTGCCGCTTTTCCAGCGTGAGCATCCGCACATCCAAATCCACTTGCACACCCGGGTGCGGCCGTTTCTGTTCGAAGGCTCGGGCATGGACCTGGCGCTGTATGCCGGCGATGGCCATTGGCCGGGCTGCGACACACGCCTGCTGATGCCCGAGCGCTTGATCGCCGTGTGTGCGCCGTCTCTGATCGCGCCACGCCGGCGGCTGACGCCCGCGCAACTGGCAACCCTGCCGCTGCTGCAGCAAACCACCCGGCCCGAGGCCTGGCGGCGCTGGTTCGCGGCCGCCGGGGTGGACACCGAACGCAGCTTGCAAGGGCCACGCTACGAACTGTTTTCGATGTCGGTGCAGGCGGCCTTGCTGGGCCTGGGCGTGGCCCTGGTGCCGGACTTCGCCGCTCAGGCCGAACTGGCCGCCGGCCGGCTCATCGAACCGGCCACCAGCCCTTGCGAGAGCGACCGGGCCTACTATTTGGTGCTGCCACAAGCCCAGCCGGCGTCCGAGGCGGTGCGGGTGTTCGCAGACTGGGTGCTGCGGCAATGAAGCCCGCTCGGGAGCTGGGCTCACTGGCGCAGCGCCAACACGCTGCGCTCGCAGCGCCGGCCCTCGCACCATCGGTCCAACGCCTGCGAGAACAAGGAACCCGGCCCGGCCGCGGCCTCGAACAGCGTCATGCACGAGCAGAACTTGAGATCATCGGGCGAACCGAAGATCTGATGCAGCGTGCGGCCCTGCACCGACATCACGGCCTGGACGCACTCACGCAGCCTGGCGCCCAGCACCGGATGGGCCAGGTAAGCGCGCGCCTCGTCCAGATCGGCCAGGCCGAAATACCTGGCCGTGGCGCTGCGGCCCAGCACGCGCAACTGCGGGAAGACGAACCACATCCAGTGCGTGCGTTTGGCGCCGGCACGCAGTTCGGCCAGCGCGGTGTGAAACACCGGGTCCTGGGCGTCGATGAAGCGCTGAAGCTCGCGGGGGTCTTCGTCGGCCATGAATGCATTCTCGCCGGGCTCATGCGGCCCAGCCACGTGCTGCTCACCTTCCCAATGGCCAGCCTGCAGCGGGCACAGAACGTGCGCCCGAGTTCGGGCAAGCAGCGCACGAGTGGACCAGCCTAGACCGCGCTGGGCCGGCGGCTGGACAAACTCGGCAACACGGCGGCGGCGCTGATGCCACGCTCGACCCTCCAAAAAAACCGTACACGCCGCGTCGGCATGCTCACTGCAAATCATCCGACAGATCAGACAGCAAAGAATGTTGCACCATGTTCACACCCTTTTGGGGGTGCTCACTCGTTGAAGGAGTGAAAAGTTTCTCGGATTGGTTGCGCTCGACATGGCTGCTGACGACTTCCGTCTGTACGAGGCCGTATAAAATTGTGACCTCTGGCATATGTATTTTTCACCTGTTGCAAACCGCTCGGGTTTGCATGCCGTTGCCTTAGGGAAACGCTGATCAAGCCCCGCGCCGCGGCGAGATTGTCCTGCGCGGGGCGAAACGGAGCGTTTTTGGCGCGTTCTACGGCCTCGAGGGCCTTACTGGCGGGCCCTTCGGCGCCCGCCCGGGCCATGATGGGCCCATTACGGGCGCACCAATGCCGGCACGCGCCGTGCGGCCATGTACAGGTTGACCATCGCCAGCGCCGTGAAGGCGCGGTTGGCGTTCTTGGCCAGGCCTCGGTAGCGCACCTTGGCAAAGCCCCACAGGCGCTTGAGCACATGA
>NZ_KB905973.1 GCF_000381125.1 Caldimonas manganoxidans ATCC BAA-369 | reverse complement strand
GATCGCGCCCATTGCCATGGAAGAAGGCCTGCGCTTTGCCATCCGCGAAGGCGGCCGCACCGTTGGCGCCGGCGTCGTGTCCAAGATCATCGAGTAAGGAGCCGCGTTCTAGGGGCATAGCTCAATTGGCAGAGCGTCGGTCTCCAAAACCGAAGGTTGGGGGTTCGATTCCCTCTGCCCCTGCCAGATCTTCGAGGTGAATACACAAGATCGCCAAGACCGGTCTGGTCGTCCAGCAGCCCGCAGGCGGGGCCCAAAATGGCCCGATGAGCCCGGCGGGCTTTGCTGCTGATAGGCGGTCGGCCCGCTGAGTGGGGCGGCCGCGTTGTAGACAAGACAAATGACCCAAGCTCAAGTCGAAACCGTCTCCACCGGGGCTGACAAAGCCAAACTGGCTGCGGCAGCCCTGCTGACGCTGGGCGCCGTGGCAGCCTATTACCTGCTGGGCCAGCATGACACCTGGGTGCGCGTGCTCGCGCTGCTGGGGCTGTTGCTGGTGGCCGTCGTGGTGTTCTTCGCGTCCGAGCCGGGCAAACAGCTCATCGGCTTTGGCCGAGAGTCCGTGCGTGAAGTGCGCAAAGTCGTCTGGCCCAGTCGCAAAGAGGCGCTGCAGATGACCGGCTACGTCTTCGCCTTCGTGGTGGTGATGGCGCTGTTCCTGTGGGTGACCGACAAGACGCTGGAGTGGGTCCTGTACGACCTGATCCTGGGCTGGAGGGGTTGAGGTGACTGACGTGACGAGTACCGCAAGCGAAGGCCCGGTCAAGCGCTGGTATGTGGTCCATGCCTATTCGGGCATGGAAAAGGCTGTCGAGCGCAACCTGCGTGAGCGCATCGAGCGCGCCGGCATGCAACACAAGTTTGGTCGCATCCTGGTGCCCACCGAGGAAGTGGTCGAGGTCAAGAACGGCAAGAAGGCCGTGACCGAGCGCCGCTTCTTCCCCGGCTATGTGCTGGTGGAGATGGTGATGGACGACGACACCTGGCACCTGGTCAAACACACCTCCAAGGTGACTGGTTTCGTCGGGGGCGCCAAGAACCGCCCCGTGCCCATCTCGGAAGACGAGGTCATGAAGATCGTCAACCAGATGCAAGAGGGCTTCGAGAAGCCGCGGCCCAAGGTCGAGTGGGAAGTCGGCGAGATCGTGCGCGTCAAAGAAGGCCCCTTCACCGACTTCAACGGCGCGATCGAAGAGGTCAACTATGACAAGTCCAAGGTGCGCGTGTCGGTCACCATCTTTGGTCGTGCGACGCCGGTCGAACTCGATTTCCATCAGGTGGAAAAGGTTTGAGGCTTGGTGGGGGCCGGCTGCGCCATGAAGCAGCAAACCCGACCCGTTGCTGACGGTGACGTGACACCGTGACGAGGAGCCAGGGCGCAGCGCCGTGAGCGACCGCCCCTGGCGTTTGCACTCAACGCCGTTTGCGTGGCCGCAAGCGGTGTGAATGGAGAGATCATGGCCAAGAAGATTGTCGGCTTCATCAAGCTGCAAATTCCGGCGGGCAAGGCCAATCCTTCGCCCCCGGTGGGTCCGGCGCTCGGTCAGCGCGGCCTGAACATCATGGAGTTCTGCAAGGCGTTCAACGCCCAGACCCAGGGCATGGAGCCCGGTCTGATGCTGCCGGTGGTGATCACCGCATTTGCGGACAAATCCTTCACCTTCGTCATCAAGACCCCGCCGGCGACCGTGCTGATCAAGAAGGCGCTCAAGCTGGACAAGGGTTCTAGCCGTCCGCATGTCGAGAAGGTGGGCAAGATCACCCGCGCCCAGCTCGAGGAGATCGCCAAGACCAAGCTGAAGGACCTGACGGCGGCGGACCTCGAGGCCGCGGTCAAGACCATTGCTGGTTCGGCCCGTTCCATGGGCGTGACGGTGGAAGGAGTCTGAACATGGCCAAGCTCACGAAGCGTCAAAAGGCCCTGCAGGGCAAAGTTGACAGCTCCAAGCTGTATCCGATCGACGAGGCGCTGCGGATCGTCAAGGAGTGCGCCACCGCCAAGTTCGACGAATCCATCGACGTGGCCGTGCAACTGGGTGTGGATGCCAAGAAGTCCGACCAGGTGGTGCGTGGCGCCGTCGTGCTGCCCAATGGCACCGGCAAGACCAAGCGCGTGGCCGTCTTCGCACAAGGGGCCAAGGCCGAAGAGGCCAAGGCTGCCGGGGCCGACGTGGTCGGCATGGAAGACCTGGCCGAACAGATCAAGGCCGGCAACATCAACTTCGATGTCGTGATTGCCTCGCCGGACGCGATGCGGGTGGTCGGTACCCTGGGTCAAATCCTGGGTCCGCGCGGCCTGATGCCCAACCCGAAGGTGGGCACCGTGACGCCCGACGTGGCCACCGCGGTGAAGAACGCCAAGGCCGGTCAGGTGCAATTCCGCGTCGACAAGGCTGGCATCGTGCACGGCACGATTGGGCGTCGCTCGTTCGACACCGACAAGCTCAAGGACAACCTGGCCGCGTTGCTGGAGGCCCTGAACAAGGCCAAGCCGGCGTCCAGCAAAGGCGTCTACCTGCGCAAAGTGGCGGTGTCTTCGACGATGGGCGTGGGCGTGCGCGTGGATGCTTCGTCGATTCCCACGGCGTCGAATGCGTGAGGTGTGAATGAGGGTGCTGTGTCTGAGGTCAGGCGCAGCACCGACACATTGGTGGGCTGCCCGCGTCGTTGAACGGGGGTGGGCTATCAAAGACCGTTGGTGCAGCCCGCGAGGGCCGCTTAATCGAGGCCAGGGCCGATGAAGGCCGCAGCCGAAGCCAACGCAGATGGCGGTCCCGCTGAACGGATGTGGGACGGGTTCGCAAGAAGCCGTCCGGTTTCCTGAATGCAGGTCGCTTGAACCCGGGTACATCCGTGGCAACACGGATGCGTGAAGTGAGGAGCAGACCTTGAGTCTCAATCGCAACGAGAAAGCAACCGTCGTGGCGGAAGTGGCGGCCCAAGCGGCCAAGTCACAGACGCTGGCGCTGGCCGAGTATCGTGGCCTCACCGTCGCCCAGATGAATGCGCTGCGCAAGCAGGCGCGCGAAAAAGGCGTGTACCTTCACGTGCTGAAGAACACCCTTGCGCGCCGGGCCGTGGCTGGCACGTCCTTCGAGGTGATCGGTGACCACATGGTCGGTCCGCTGATTTACGGTTTTTCGGAAGACGCCGTGGCGGCGGCCAAGATCCTGGCCGACTTTGCCAAAGGCAACGACAAGCTGGTCCTGAAGGCCGGTGCGTATAACGGCAAGGCGCTGGACAGCGAGGGTATCAAAGCCCTGGCGGCCATTCCGAGCAAGGAAGTCCTGCTGTCGCAGCTGGCCGGCTTGCTCAAGTCGCCCATCGCGCGCACCGCGCGTGTCCTGGCGGCCCTGGCCGAAAAGCGCAGCGAAGCTGCAGCCGCCTGACGTCCCTCTCTGCAACCTTTTTCAAGATTTAGGAAACCTATCATGGCATTCGACAAAGACGCTTTCCTGGCCGCCCTGGACACCATGTCCGTCATGGAACTCAATGACCTGGTGAAGGCCATCGAAGAGAAGTTTGGTGTGTCCGCTGCCGCCATGGCGGCTCCGGCGGCCGCTGGTGGCGGGGCTGCTGCGGCTGCGGCCGAAGAAAAGACCGAATTCACCGTGGTGCTGGCCGATGCCGGCTCGAACAAGGTGGCGGTCATTAAGGCCGTGCGCGAAATCACCGGCTTGGGCCTGAAGGAAGCCAAGGACCTGGTGGACGGTGCTCCGAAGCCCGTCAAGGAAGGCATTTCCAAGGCCGATGCCGAAGCGGCCAAGAAGAAGCTGGAAGAAGCCGGCGCCAAGGTCGAGCTCAAGTAATCGGGCGCGACCGCAGGGGCTGGGTGCTGGCAAGGCCCCCAGCCTTTGCGCTTTCCGGGGAAGGCCCCGGAGAGCACCTGCAAAGGGGTCGAACGGCCAAGAGGCCGGCCCCTTTCCAAGTGTTCTCTGATCCGACTGCAGGAGCACGGCTTTGGTCGAGCCTCGGTGCAATGCCGGGGTTGTCCGCCAGCGGCTGGTAGTGGCCAGCCACCAAGCTTCAGACGCAAGGTCTGAAAAGCCAGTCGCCGAACGAAACGCCGTCTACGGCCGGACGGTAGTCTTCGACACGGAGTGTTTATGGCGCAAGCAAAATCCTACAGCTACACCGAGCGCAAGCGCATTCGCAAAAGCTTCGGCAAACGCGAAAGCGTGCTCGATGTCCCTTACCTCCTCAAGATGCAGAAGGACTCCTACGTGGCCTTCTTGCAAAAGGACGTTCCGCCTGCGCAGCGCAAGCCCGAGGGGCTGCAGGCGGCTTTCCTGTCCACGTTCCCGATCGTGTCGCACAACGGGTTCGTGGAGATGAAGTTCATCGAGTACAACATCGCCAAGCCTCCGTTCGACGTGCGTGAATGCCAGCAGCGGGGACTGACCTACGCGGCGGCCGTGCGCGCGAAGTTGCAGATGATCATCTACGACCGCGAGAGCCCGCAGGCCAAGACGGTCAAGGAGATCAAGGAGCAAGAGGTCTACATGGGCGAAGTGCCGCTCATGACGGACTATGGCTCCTTCATCGTCAACGGCACCGAGCGCGTGATCGTCTCCCAGCTGCACCGCTCGCCGGGCGTGTTCTTCGAGCACGACAAGGGCAAGACGCACAGCTCGGGCAAGCTGCTGTTTTCCGCGCGCATCATTCCCTACCGAGGCTCCTGGCTGGACTTCGAGTTCGACCCGAAGGACATCCTGTACTTCCGTGTCGACCGTCGCCGCAAGATGCCGGTCACCATCCTGCTCAAGGCCATTGGCTTGACGCCCGAGCAGATCCTGGCGCACTTCTTCGTGTTCGACAACTTCCGTCTGATGGAGTCGGGCGCGCAGATGGAATTCGTGGCCGAGCGCCTCAAGGGTGAGGTGGCGCGCTTCGACATCACCGACAAGGCGGGCAATGTCATCGTCGAGAAGGACAAGCGCATCACGGCGCGTCACACCCGGCTGCTGGAGCAATCGGGCACGCAGTTCATCACCGTGCCCGAGGACTTCCTCATCGGTCGCGTGCTGGCCAAGAACCAGATCGACCCCGAAACGGGCGAGATCATCGCCAAGGCCAACGACGAACTGACCGAAACGCTGCTGAAGAAGCTGCGTGCTGCAGGCATCAAGGACATCCAATGCCTGTACACCAATGAGCTGGACCAAGGGCCCTACATCAGCCAGACCCTGGCCATCGATGAAACCGCTGACGAGCTGGCCGCGCGGGTGGCGATCTATCGCATGATGCGCCCTGGCGAGCCGCCGACGGAAGACGCCGTCCAGGCCCTGTTCAACCGCCTGTTCTACAACCCCGACACCTACGACCTGTCGCGCGTGGGCCGCATGAAGTTCAACGCCCGCGTGGGCCGCGACTCGCCCGAAGGTTCGATGACGCTGTCCAACGAGGACATCCTCGACGTGGTGAAGATCCTGGTGGATCTGCGCAACGGCCGCGGCGAAGTCGACGACATCGACCACCTGGGCAACCGCCGTGTGCGCTGCGTGGGTGAGTTGGCCGAGAACCAGTTCCGCTCCGGCTTGGCTCGCATCGAAAAGGCGGTCAAAGAGCGTCTGGGTCAAGCCGAGACCGAATCCTTGATGCCGCATGACCTGATCAACTCCAAGCCGATCTCCGCGGCGCTGAAGGAGTTCTTCGGGGCCAGCCAGCTCAGCCAGTTCATGGACCAGACCAACCCGCTGTCCGAGATCACGCACAAGCGTCGGGTCTCGGCGCTGGGTCCGGGCGGGTTGACCCGCGAGCGAGCCGGCTTCGAGGTGCGCGACGTGCATCCGACGCACTATGGCCGCGTCTGCCCGATCGAAACGCCCGAAGGCCCGAACATCGGCCTGATCAACTCGCTGGCGCTGTACGCTCGGCTGAACGAGTACGGCTTCCTGGAGACGCCGTATCGGCGTGTCGTCGATGGCAAGGTCACCAACGAGATCGAATACCTGTCGGCCATTCAGGAAGGCAAGTACGTCATTGCCCAGGCCAACGCCACCTTGGACAAGGATGGCCGGCTGATCGACGAGCTGGTCAGCGCGCGTGAAAAGGGTGAATCGGTGCTGGTCAGCCCCGAGCGTGTCCAGTACATGGACGTGGCCCCGGCGCAGATCGTCTCAGTGGCGGCTTCGCTGGTGCCTTTCCTGGAGCACGACGACGCCAACCGTGCGCTGATGGGCGCCAACATGCAGCGTCAAGCCGTGCCGGTGCTGCGTCCCGAAAAAGCCTTCGTGGGCACCGGGGTCGAGCGGGTCGCTGCCAAGGACTCCGGCACGGTGGTGGCTGCCCGCCGCGGTGGCGTGGTCGATTATGTCGACACCAACCGCATCGTGATCCGCGTCAATGACGAGGAGACGGTTGCGGGCGAAGTGGGTGTGGACATCTACAACCTCATCAAGTACCAGCGTTCCAACCAGAACACCAACATCCATCAGCGCCCCATCGTGCGTCGCGGCGATCGGGTGCAAGCCGGCGACATCATTGCCGATGGCGCCTCCACCGACCTCGGCGAACTGGCCCTGGGCCAAAACATGCTCGTGGCCTTCATGCCGTGGAACGGCTACAACTTCGAGGACTCCATCCTCATCAGCGAGCGTGTCGTGGCCGATGATCGCTACACCTCGATCCACATCGAGGAACTGGTGGTCATGGCCCGCGACACCAAGCTCGGTCCCGAGGAAATCACGCGGGACATTCCCAATTTGTCCGAGCACCAGCTCTCACGCCTGGACGAATCCGGCATCGTCTACATCGGCGCCGAAGTGCAAGCCGGCGATGTGCTGGTTGGCAAGGTCACGCCCAAGGGCGAGACCACGCTGACGCCGGAGGAAAAGCTGCTGCGCGCGATCTTCGGTGAGAAAGCCTCCGACGTGAAGGACACCTCGCTGCGCGTGGACCAGGGCACCTCCGGCACCGTAATCGACGTGCAGGTCTTCACCCGCGAGGGCATCCAACGCGACAAGCGGGCGCAGCAGATCATCGACGACGAACTCAAGCGCTTCCGCCTGGACCTCAACGACCAGCTGCGCATCGTCGAGGCCGACGCCTTCGACCGCATCGAGAAGCTGCTGGTGGGCCGCGTGGCCAACGGTGGTCCGAAGAAGCTGGCCAAGGGCACGACGATCACCAAGGAGTACCTCGCCGAGGTCGAGAAGTACCATTGGTTCGACATTCGTCCGGCCGAAGAAGACGTGGCCAACCAGCTCGAGTCGATCAAGAACTCGCTCGAACAAACCCGCCACAGCTTCGACCTGGCCTTCGAAGAAAAGCGCAAGAAGCTCACGCAGGGCGACGAGCTGCCGGCCGGCGTGCTCAAGATGGTCAAGGTGTATCTGGCCGTCAAGCGTCGGCTGCAGCCTGGCGACAAGATGGCCGGCCGTCACGGGAACAAAGGTGTGGTCTCCAAGATCGTCCCGGTCGAAGACATGCCGTACATGGCCGATGGCACGCCGGTGGACATCGTGCTCAACCCGCTGGGGGTGCCCTCGCGCATGAACGTGGGGCAGGTGCTCGAAGTTCACCTGGGCTGGGCCGCCAAAGGCATTGGTCAGCGCATCGGTGACATGTTGCAGCGCGAAGCCCGTGTGGCCGAGCTGCGGCAGTTCCTCGACGAGCTGTACAACAAGTCGGGCGGGCGCACCGAGGATCTGAGCCAACTGAGCGACGAGGAGCTCCTCGAGATGGCGCGCAACCTGTCTCAAGGCGTGCCGTTTGCGACGCCTGTCTTCGACGGCGCGACCGAAGACGAGATCCGTGCCATGCTGCAGCTGGCCTATCCGGACGACATTGCCGCCAAGAAGGGGCTGACGGCCGCGCGCACGCAGGCCACCCTCTATGACGGCCGCACCGGCGACGCCTTCGAGCGTCCGGTCACCGTGGGCTACATGCACGTGCTCAAGCTGCACCACCTGGTGGACGACAAGATGCACGCCCGCTCCACCGGCCCGTACAGCCTGGTCACTCAGCAGCCGCTGGGTGGTAAGGCGCAGTTCGGCGGCCAGCGCTTCGGTGAGATGGAAGTCTGGGCTTTGGAAGCCTACGGTGCGTCTTACGTGCTGCAGGAGATGCTGACCGTCAAGTCCGACGACGTGAACGGCCGCACCAAGGTCTACGAAAACATCGTCAAGGGTGAACACGCGATCGACGCCGGCATGCCCGAGTCCTTCAACGTGCTCGTCAAGGAAATTCGTTCGCTGGGTATCGATATCGAGCTCGAGCGCAACTAAAGAAGGAATAGGAGAACCTCATGAAAGGTTTGCTGGACCTGTTCAAGCAGTTCACGCCCGACGAACACTTCGATGCGATTCGCATCGGGTTGGCCTCGCCCGAGAAGATCCGCTCGTGGTCCTTCGGTGAAGTGAAGAAGCCCGAGACCATCAACTACCGCACCTTCAAGCCCGAGCGTGACGGCCTGTTCTGCGCCAAGATCTTCGGCCCGATCAAGGACTATGAGTGCTTGTGCGGCAAGTACAAGCGCTTGAAGCACCGCGGTGTGATCTGCGAGAAGTGCGGTGTCGAAGTGACCCAGACCAAGGTGCGCCGCGAGCGCATGGGCCACATCGAGCTGGCCGCCCCCTGCGCGCACATCTGGTTCCTCAAGAGCCTGCCGTCGCGGCTGGGCTTGGTGCTGGACATGACGCTGCGCGACATCGAGCGCGTGCTGTACTTCGAAGCCTATGTGGTGGTCGACCCCGGCATGACGCCGCTGAAGAAGTACAGCATCATGTCCGAGGACGATTACGAGGCCAAGCGCAAGGAGTACGGCGACGAATTCGTCGCGATGATGGGCGCCGAGGGCATCAAGAAGCTGCTCGAGGACATGGACCTGGATGTCGAGATCGAAAAGATCCGCAACGACATGACGGGCTCCGAGCTCAAGATCAAGAAGAACGCCAAGCGCCTGAAGGTGCTTGAAGCGTTCAAGAAGTCGGGCATCAAGCCGCAATGGATGATCATGGAGGTGCTGCCGGTGCTGCCGCCGGACCTGCGACCCTTGGTCCCGCTCGATGGCGGCCGCTTCGCGACCTCGGACCTCAACGACCTGTACCGCCGCGTCATCAACCGCAACAACCGCCTGGCGCGCCTGCTCGAACTCAAGGCGCCCGAGATCATCGTGCGCAACGAAAAGCGCATGCTGCAAGAGGCGGTGGATTCCTTGCTGGACAACGGTCGCCGCGGCAAGGCCATGACCGGCGCGAACAAGCGTGCGCTGAAGTCGCTGGCCGACATGATCAAGGGCAAGGGGGGACGCTTCCGGCAGAACCTGCTGGGCAAGCGCGTCGACTACTCTGGCCGCTCGGTGATCACCGTGGGTCCCACGCTCAAGCTGCATCAGTGCGGCTTGCCCAAGCTGATGGCCCTGGAGCTGTTCAAGCCTTTCATCTTTAGCAAGCTGGAGGCGATGGGCATTGCCTCCACGATCAAGGCTGCCAAGAAGGAAGTCGAGGCCGGCACGCCGGTGGTGTGGGACATTCTCGAGGAGGTCATCAAAGAGCATCCCGTCCTGCTCAACCGTGCTCCCACGCTGCACCGTTTGGGGATCCAGGCCTTCGAGCCGGTGCTGATCGAGGGCAAGGCGATCCAGCTGCACCCGCTGGTGTGTGCGGCCTTCAACGCCGACTTCGACGGCGACCAGATGGCCGTGCACGTGCCGTTGTCCATCGAGGCGCAGATGGAGGCTCGCGTGTTGATGCTGGCCTCCAACAACGTGCTGTTCCCGGCCAACGGCGAGCCGTCCATCGTGCCGTCTCAGGACGTGGTGCTCGGGCTGTATTACGCCACTCGTGAGCGCATCAATGGCAAGGGCGAGGGCATGGTGTTCAGCGACGTGTCCGAGGTGCAGCGCGCACTGGACAACGGTGCGGTGGAGCTGACCGCCCGCATCAGCGTGCGCCTGACCGACTACGTCAAAGACCCGGCCACTGGTGAGATGGTGCCCGAGACCAAGCTCGTGGAAACCACGGTGGGTCGTGCGCTGCTGTCGGAGATCCTGCCCAAGGGGCTGCCGTTCTCCACCATCAACAAGGCGCTGAAGAAGAAAGAAATCTCCAAGCTGATCAACGCCTCCTTCCGCCGCTGCGGCTTGAAGGAGACGGTGGTCTTTGCCGACAAGCTGCTGCAGGCGGGCTTCCGGCTGGCTACGCGCGCGGGCATCTCGATCGCCATCGACGACATGCTCGTGCCCAAGGAGAAGCAAGCCCTGATCGAGCGTGCCGAGAAGGAAGTCAAGGAGATCGAGCAGCAGTACATCTCCGGTCTGGTGACCGCCGGCGAGCGTTACAACAAGGTGGTGGACATTTGGGGCAAGACCGGCGACGAGGTCGGCAAGGTCATGATGGCCCAGCTCTCCAAGGAGAAGGTCGTCGATCGCCACGGCAATGTCGTGGAGCAGGAGTCCTTCAACTCCATCTACATGATGGCCGACTCCGGCGCTCGCGGCTCGGCGGCTCAGATCCGACAATTGGCGGGCATGCGCGGCCTGATGGCCAAGCCCGATGGCTCCATCATCGAGACGCCCATCACGGCCAACTTCCGTGAAGGGCTCAACGTGCTGCAGTACTTCAACTCCACGCACGGCGCCCGCAAAGGCTTGGCCGACACCGCACTCAAGACGGCCAACTCCGGCTATCTGACCCGTCGCCTGGTGGACGTGACCCAAGACCTGGTCGTGACCGAAGAGGACTGCGGCACCACCCATGGCATTGCGATGCGCGCTTTGGTCGAAGGTGGTGAAGTGATCGAGTCGCTGCGCGACCGCATTCTCGGCCGCATTCCGGCGCATGACGTGCTCCATCCCGAGACCCAGGAAGTGTTGGTCAAGGCCGGCGAGATGCTGGACGAAGACGCGATGGACCTGCTCGAAGCCGCGGGCGTCGACGAGGTCAAGGTGCGGACGCCGCTGACCTGCAACACGCGCTACGGCTTGTGCGCGAAGTGCTACGGCCGCGACCTGGGCCGCGGCGGATTGGTCAACGTCGGCGAAGCCGTGGGCGTGATCGCTGCGCAGTCCATCGGCGAGCCCGGCACCCAGCTGACGATGCGCACCTTCCACATCGGTGGGGCGGCTACCCGTGCGGCCGTGGCTTCCAGCGTGGAGGCCAAGTCCGACGGTATCGTCGGCTTCAACGCGACCATGCGCTACGTGACCAACAGCAAGGGCGAACTGGTGGTGATCGCGCGTTCGGGCGAGATCGTCATCTCCGACCCGCATGGGCGTGAACGTGAGCGCCACAAGGTGCCCTATGGGGCCACCTTGCATGTCAAGGCCGACCAAGCCATCAAAGCGGGCACCGTGCTGGCCAACTGGGATCCGCTGACCCGTCCGATCATCACCGAGTTTGCCGGCCGGGTGAAGTTCGAGAACCTCGAAGAAGGCGTGACCGTGGCCAAGCAGGTCGATGAGGTCACTGGCTTGTCCACACTCGTCGTGATCGACCCGAAACGCCGGGGTGCCGCCAAGGTGGTGCGCCCGCAAGTCAAGCTGGTCGACGCCAACGGCAACGAAGTGAAGATCCCCGGGACCGATCACTCGGTGACCATCGGCTTCCCGGTGGGGGCATTGATCCAGGTGCGCGATGGCCAGGAACTTGCCCCCGGTGAGGTGCTGGCGCGCATTCCGGTGGAAGGCCAGAAGACCCGCGATATCACCGGCGGTCTGCCGCGCGTGGCCGAACTGTTCGAAGCCCGCTCGCCCAAAGACAAGGGCACACTGGCCGAAGTCACCGGCACGGTGTCCTTCGGCAAGGAGACCAAAGGCAAGGTGCGTCTGCAGATCACCGACCCGGACGGCAACGTCTGGGAAGAACTCGTGCCCAAGGAGAAGAACATCCTCGTGCACGAAGGTCAAGTGGTCAACCGTGGCGAACTCATCGTCGATGGCGCGGCCGACCCGCAAGACATCCTGCGCCTGTTGGGCATCGAGGAGCTGGCTCGCTACATCGTCGACGAAGTGCAGGACGTCTACCGCCTGCAGGGCGTGAAGATCAACGACAAGCACATCGAGGTGATCGTTCGCCAGATGCTGCGTCGTGTGCAGATCGTCAATCCGGGCGACAGCCACTACATCGCCGGCGAGCAAGTCGAGCGCTCCGAGCTGCTCGACACCAACGACAAGCTCGTGGCCGAAGGCAAGATGCCTGCGACCTACAGCGACGTGCTGCTGGGCATCACCAAGGCCTCGCTGTCGACGGACTCCTTCATCTCGGCCGCGTCCTTCCAGGAAACCACCCGCGTGCTCACCGAGGCGGCCATCATGGGCAAGCGCGACGAGCTGCGCGGTCTGAAGGAAAACGTCATCGTCGGTCGCCTGATTCCCGCCGGCACCGGCCTGGCTTACCACCAGGCCCGCAAGGCCAAGGAGGAGATGGACGAGCAAGAACGTCGAGCCATTGCCATGCAGGAAGCCCAGGAAATGGCGGCCCTGCAATTGGCTCGGATCGATGCAGACGGCGAGGAAGGCACGCCACAGGAATGACCCCGTCCAGGGTCGTTGCCTCACCCAGGCGGCTTCGGCCGCCTTTTTTCATGCCCGCTCGGCACCGGCTTGTACCCCCGTCGTCACCACGGCCCACTATCATCGATCGCACGCAGGAGACCATCATGAGACCGCTGTGCCTAGCCCTGATCGCCCACGATGGCAAGAAAAACGACATGATCCGCCTGGCCCAGGAGTTCCGCGACTTTCTGGGCCGCTGCCATCTGATTGCCACCGGCACCACCGGATCACGGCTGCAGGCGCAGGTGGGGCTAGACGTGGAGTGTCTGCTCAGCGGCCCGCTGGGGGGCGATCTGCAAATCGGTGCCCGGCTGGCGGTGGAGGCGGTCGATGCGGTCATCTTCTTGCGCGACCCGATGACCCCCCAACCCCACGAACCGGACATCAACGCCTTGGTGCGTGCTTGCGACGTGCACGACGTGCCCTGCGCCACCAACATGGCCAGCGCCCGCCTGATGCTGCGTCAATTGGCGGCGCAGGCGTCCTGAGCCGTGGCCTCCAGCCGCCAGCCGCCTGGCGACGATACCTGCACTCCCAGACGCGCCGCGCGCCGGGCCAGCGCCAGCAAAGCCCGGTCCTTGCTCAGCAACCAACGTGCGCCTTCGGCCACGGCCAGATCGATGAAGACCTGATCGTCGGGGTCGGCGCAGCGCAGCGCGCAGGGTGGGGGTTCCGGCCGCAGCCGGGCGTATCGATCCCAGGCGTCCGCGGCCGAAGGCACCAGGCCGCGGCGGCGTACCGCCTCATAAGTCAGTACCCGCTGCCATTCCGTGCGCATCCTGTCCGTCACCACCCATTCCACGGCCCCGCGGGCAATGGCCGCGCTCCAGGTGCGGGCGAGCGGGTCGTCGAACACCAACCAGTCGAGCAGCACATTGGTGTCGAGCACGATGCGCAAGGGAGTCGTCACGGGCGAGGGTCCAACGGCGGGGTCCGTGGGAGCATACCCTGACAGAGCCAAGGCTGTCCCACCATGGCTTGCATGGCCAACGGGCTTGAGCCTACAATAACAGGCTTTTCGGCAGATTCTGCTGCGCTCTTTGCTGGGCGGCTTTGGCGGAACCCTGGGTGGCTTGCGTGCTCACTTGGCCTTCGGAGGCATTCCGGGGTGGGTGAGGCGGCGAGCCTGGGGGCGACCACCGGCCATGCTTGTTCAGGGGGGTTCGGCACTCCTGTCGGAATCCATCCGAAACGTAACTTCAAACGGGAACAAGTTACTATGCCCACCATCAACCAGCTCGTGCGCCACGGCCGCAAGGCCAGCGTCACGAAGTCCAAGTCGCCTGCGCTGGAAAACTGCCCGCAGCGACGTGGCGTGTGCACTCGCGTGTACACCACCACTCCCAAAAAGCCGAACTCTGCGCTGCGCAAGGTCGCCAAGGTTCGCCTGACGAACGGCTTTGAAGTCATTTCCTACATTGGCGGTGAGGGCCATAACCTGCAAGAGCACAGCGTGGTGCTCGTGCGTGGCGGCCGCGTGAAGGATTTGCCGGGGGTGCGCTATCACATCGTGCGTGGTTCGCTCGATCTGCAGGGCGTCAAGGATCGTAAGCAGGCGCGTTCCAAGTACGGTGCCAAGCGTCCGAAGAAAGCTTGATCAAAGAGTTGTCGTGGTCGGGCCGTCAGGTCGGGCCGAGATTGTTGCGGCAAGCTGCGGTTTGCCGAGTAAGTGGGTGCCTAGGATGGGTGCCTTCGGTGCGGGCAACGCTCCGCGCCAGCTGAAGCAGAAAAGGAAGTCATCATGCCTCGTCGTCGCGAAGTCCCCAAGCGCGAAGTCCTGCCTGATCCCAAGTTCGGCAGTGTCGATCTGTCCAAGTTCATGAATGTCATCATGGAGTCGGGCAAGAAGGCCGTGGCCGAACGCATCATCTATGGTGCGCTCGAGCAAGTCGAGAAGAAGTCCGGCAAGGACCCGCTGGAGGTGTTCATGACCGCGCTGAACAACGTCAAGCCCGTGGTCGAGGTCAAGTCTCGTCGGGTCGGCGGTGCGAACTACCAGGTTCCCGTGGAAGTTCGTCCCGTGCGCCGGATGGCCTTGGCCATGCGCTGGATCAAGGAGTCGGCTCGCAAGCGCAGCGAAAAGTCCATGGCTCAGCGTCTGGCCAACGAGCTGCTCGAGGCGGCCGAAGGCCGTGGCGGTGCCATGAAGAAGCGTGACGAGGTTCACCGCATGGCCGAAGCCAACAAGGCCTTCTCGCACTTCCGCTTCTAAGAAACCGCCAACCTGCCAGCGGCTGCCCCGGCTGTCCACGAGACGCGCGGGGCGGCCTTTGTATTTGGAGTGACATCATGCCCCGCAAGACCCCGATCGAGCGCTACCGGAACATCGGTATCTCAGCGCACATCGACGCCGGTAAAACCACCACCACCGAGCGCATCCTGTACTACACGGGTGTGAATCACAAGATCGGTGAGGTGCACGACGGCGCCGCCACCATGGACTGGATGGAGCAAGAGCAGGAGCGGGGAATCACCATCACCTCCGCGGCCACCACCTGTTTTTGGCGTGGCATGGATTTGTCCTTCCCCGAGCACCGCTTCAACATCATCGACACCCCGGGCCACGTGGACTTCACCATCGAGGTGGAGCGTTCGATGCGCGTGCTCGACGGCGCCTGCATGGTGTACTGCGCCGTGGGTGGCGTGCAGCCGCAGTCGGAAACCGTCTGGCGACAGGCCAACAAGTACAAGGTGCCTCGCCTGGCGTTCGTCAACAAGATGGACCGCACTGGCGCGAACTTCTTCAAGGTCTATGAACAAATGAAGACGCGCCTGAAGGCCAATCCCGTGCCCATCGTCGTGCCCATCGGCGCCGAGGAGAACTTCAAGGGCGTGGTGGACCTGTTCAAGATGAAGGCCATCATCTGGGACGATGCGACCCAGGGCATGAAGTTCACCTACGAAGACATCCCGGCCGATCTGGTGGAGACCTGCCAGAAATGGCGTGAAAACATGATCGAGGCGGCGGCCGAGGCCAGCGAAGAGCTGATGAACAAATACCTCGAGACCGGTGAGCTCAGCGAAGCCGAGATCAAGCAAGGCTTGCGTCAGCGCACCATCGCCACCGAGATCCAGCCCATGCTGTGTGGCTCGGCCTTCAAGAACAAAGGCGTGCAGCGCATGCTCGATGCGGTGATCGAGTTCCTGCCCTCGCCGGTGGACATTCCTCCGGTGGTGGGCACGGACGAGCATGACCGTGAAGTCACCCGCAAGGCCGACGACAACGAGAAATTCGCCGCGCTGGCGTTCAAGCTGATGACCGACCCGTATGTCGGTCAGTTGACCTTCGTGCGGGTGTATTCGGGCGTGCTCAAGTCGGGGGACACCGTGTACAACCCTGTCAAGGGCAAGAAGGAGCGCATCGGTCGTATCCTGCAGATGCACGCCAACCAGCGCGAGGAGATCAAGGAGATCTTGGCTGGCGACATCGCTGCCTGCGTGGGCCTGAAGGAAGTGACCACCGGTGAGACCCTGTGCGATCCGGAGGCCATCATCACGCTGGAGAAGATGGTCTTCCCCGAGCCGGTGATCCGGCAGGCGGTGGAGCCCAAGTCCAAAGCCGACCAGGAGAAGATGGGCATCGCCTTGCAGCGTTTGGCCTCCGAGGACCCGTCGTTCCGTGTCTCGACCGATGAAGAGTCCGGCCAGACCATCATCGCCGGCATGGGCGAGCTGCACCTGGAGATCATCGTCGACCGTATGAAGCGCGAGTTTGGCGTCGAGGCCAATGTCGGCAAGCCGCAAGTGGCCTACCGCGAAACCATTCGCAAGGCGGTCTCCGACGTCGAAGGCAAGTTCGTGCGGCAGTCTGGCGGTAAGGGTCAGTACGGCCATGTCGTCTTCACGGTCGAACCCAACGAGCCGGGCAAGGGCTTCGAGTTCATCGATGCCATCAAAGGCGGGGTGGTGCCGCGTGAATACATCCCGGCGGTGCAAAAGGGGGTGGAAGAAGCCCTGACGGCTGGCGTGTTGGCCGGCTACCCGGTGGTGGATGTCAAAGTCACTCTGACCTTCGGCTCGTATCACGAGGTGGACTCCAGCGAAAACGCCTTCAAGATGGCGGCTTCGATCGGCTTCAAAGAGGCTTGCCGCCGGGCCAACCCGGTGATCCTCGAGCCGATGATGGCCGTGGAAGTCGAGACGCCGGAGGAATATGCCGGCAACGTGATGGGCGACTTGTCGTCTCGTCGCGGCATGGTGCAGGGCATGGACGACATGCCTGGCGGTGGCAAGATCATCAAGGCGGAGGTGCCGCTGTCCGAGATGTTCGGCTACTCGACCACGCTGCGCTCGATGTCGCAAGGTCGCGCCACCTACACCATGGAGTTCAAGCATTACGCCGAAGCGCCCAAGAACGTGGCCGACGCCATCATCAGCGCTCGCGCGAAGTAAACCCCAGACGGTCTTCGGCGCCCTGCACGACAGGGTTGGCCTGCTGCCCGTGGCAGGTCAGTGCCGGAGACCTTAAACCGACACGGGCTTTGTTCTTTCGTTGGAGACCGACATGGCAAAAGGCAAGTTTGAGCGGACCAAGCCGCACGTGAACGTGGGGACGATTGGTCACGTGGACCATGGCAAGACGACGCTGACGGCGGCGAT
>NZ_KB905972.1 GCF_000381125.1 Caldimonas manganoxidans ATCC BAA-369 | reverse complement strand
GGACGGTCCTCGAAGTCGGTGCGGTGTTTCCACTTGAGCACCGTCATGGGCGACACCCCGTAGCGCTGTGCCAGCGTGGCGATGGGGTCGTTGCTGGCGGCGATTTCGGCTCTGACGCGCGGTGTGGTGCGGGCGCACTTGTGCAGTCGAGTGATCATGTGTGGAACTCCCCGGTATCAGACCGCCTTGCTGCTGCGCCGCGGGCCCAAAATCTCAGCCAGAACGCTGCGCGCGAGCAGGTAGCCGTGGCGTGACGGTAGTATATGATCGTCCGGGATTCGACAGCTAACAAACCGTTGCACCTGACGTCGGGCCTCGCTCCCACCGGTCGCTCGGTCCGTCGCAGGTGAGCGGCACCGTTAGCCTTCATGAGATACATCCTCGAGCCTGACAATCGGAACTGCCCGGATGAGACGGCGCCTTGTGGCTCGGCACACCCACGGTGCGCAATCCACGGTAGTCCCGGAGGCGGGCCGCCTCAAGTCAAGCCATCTTGTCTGGGCGCCATAGCCGGCGTGGTGGACAGGCATACGCCTTAGGCGTATAGTCGCATCCATGCTCACCGTCGTCGAAACGCTGCTCTTTCAGAAGCAGTGGCCGCTTTACTGGACAGAAGAGGAACGCGGCGCGTTTGCGGCGTACATTGCCGAGCATCCCACCGCCGGTGATGTTGTGCCCGAGTCCGGCGGCATTCGCAAGGTGCGTTGGGGTCGAGCGGGTTCGGGCAAGTCTGGCGGTGTGCGTGTCATCTATTTCACTCGCACTGCTGAAGGTGAGGTGGTCTTGCTCACGCTGTACGCGAAGTCCAAGACTGACAACCTCACCGGGCCAAAGTTGAAGGAGATTCGCCGTGCCCTCGAAGAGTAAGCCTCTCAATCAGAAGGAACTGGCCGCCTACGAAGCAAAGCGCGATCTTGCGGCTGAGTTGCTGCAGTCGGTGCGTGAAATGAAGGCTGGTCAGGTGCAAGTTGTGTCCTCGCCTGTCATCGAGGCGCGCAGGAAAACAGGCCTGTCGCAGTCTCAGTTCGCTGCGCTTCTCGGCGTGTCTGTGCGCACGCTTCAGGGGTGGGAGCAAGGGCGCAAGCAACCAAGCGGTGCTGCGCGCACCTTGCTCGCTATTGCAAGCACCAATCCAAAAGCACTTCTTGCCGTAGCGAGCAAATGACGCCCAACCCCTCCATCGAGCGGACATGCCCCCGCAAGCCGGGTCATGCCGCTCATGTCGAACGTTGGGCAGCGCTATTGACGTGTTCGCTACCGGCTACAAGCACGCGCTAGCATTCGGGTCTCTCGCGTTGAGTCGTGGCAATACTTCGGAGGTATCGTGAAGATCGACATTGACCGCCTAAGCGAAGAAGAGCTAATCGATCTCAACAACCGCGTGGTAGAACGCTTGCGCTTCATCCGGCAAGCTCATGCCCATCGCGCGATGCTCCAGTTTCGCATTGGCGAGGTTGTGGCATTCGAGCCAGATGGTCGCGGTCGAATTGAAGGTGTGATTACTCGCTACAACAAGAAGTCGGTGACGGTGCTGACACCTGATGGGCAGCAGTGGCGAGTCTCACCTGGCTATCTCCGAAAGGTAGAGCCGGCTTCTGGCGAGGCGGCAGGCAATGTCGTCCAGCTTCCAAAGCGTTAGCGTGCGGCGGCGCTCCCCAACTATGAATTGCCCCGGGTTCCGCGGAGGCCAGTTGGTTTAAGTCAGACGGTTGCGGCCTGACCGGCGCGTTGACGATGGTAGTTTGCCTCGAACTCCGCGGGCGGGACATGGCCCAGCGGCCCCATCAGGCGGTGATGATTGAACCAGGCCACCCATTCCAGCGTCGCCAGTTCCACTGCCTGTTTGGTCTTCCACGGCCCTCTGCGGTGAATGATCTCGGCCTTGTACAGCCCGTTGATCGTCTCGGCCAGCGCGTTGTCGTAGCTGTCACCCCTGGAGCCCACCGACGGCTCGATGCCGGCGACCGGGCGGCCGTTTCCCGGGCGTTCAGACTCGCAGAGAGGTACCTGCTGCTTGGAAACGCCAGGATGCGAAACGCGATCGCGGTTTCGTACGTTGAGGACCTGAACTTCGAGGAGGGCGAGAGCACGCGCAGGTGGGCCTGGAGCAACTTCCCGAGTCATTGAAGGCGGAGTACGAGGCATTTCACGGGAAGCAGCCTGCATAGTTCATGGCGCGTATCGATGCCCTGCGGGCGCGGCATCGGGTTGCCGTCGAGGGGCTTCAGGGGTGAACGAAGGCGTTTGCTGTCGAGCCGGAGGTGCTCGAGCCATTCGTGTTTGATCTGTTCCACGAGCAGGCGGGCGGCAAGAGCGGCGAAATGCGCAGGGTGGGCGGGCGGCGCGCCTACGCAGGGGCTCGCGAGACAGCTCGATCTGAAAATCGAGCGCCCGTCGACGCGATCGGATCATAGTCACATTCGATCAACGGGATTGACGGAATGCATTCCAACAATGTTGCGATGCACCTAAGATACGGGTTATCCCTTTGCGGGCCAGCCGCCCCGGGGGGCCAACCCTTCACGTCATGACTCTCAAGGAGCGCACATGTCCCTGATCAACACCCCAGTCCAGCCCTTCAAGGCCCAGGCCTATCACAACGGCAAGTTCATCGAGGTTACCGAGCAGTCGCTGAAGGGCAAGTGGTCCGTGCTGATCTTCATGCCGGCCGCCTTCACCTTCAACTGCCCCACCGAGGTGGAAGACGCCGCCGAGCACTACGCCGAGTTCCAGAAGCTGGAGACCGAGGTCTACATCGTCACGACCGATACGCATTTCTCGCACAAGGTGTGGCACGAGACCAGCCCGGCCGTGGGCAAGGCCAAGTTCCCGCTGGTGGGCGACCCCACCCACACGCTGACCCGCGCCTTCGGCGTGCACATCGAAGAGGAAGGCCTGGCCTTGCGCGGCACCTTCATCATCAACCCCGAAGGTGTGATCAAGACCGCCGAGATCCATGACAACGCCATCGCGCGTGACGTCAAGGAGACCCTGCGCAAGCTGAAGGCGGCCCAGTACGTGGCCAAGAACCCGGGCCAGGTGTGCCCGGCCAAGTGGAACGAGGGCGCCAAGACGCTGACGCCCTCGCTGGACCTGGTCGGCAAGATCTGACCGGTTTTTCATGCTGATGCTCGCGGCCGGCGCGGTGCCGGCCCGGGATGTTTTGCGGGTGGGCCGCGAGCCCGCCCGGGCCCGCCCCAACCACGACGACGGGCCCCGCTGAGAGCGCCGCTGCCGCCCTGCGTGCACGGCGCTGTCGACGGGGTCGGAACGACCACGTCCGTACCGCACCGGACACCCACGCAGAAGGAAGCCGCCATGCTCGACGCCAACCTCCAAGCCCAGCTCAAGGCCTATCTCGAGCGCTTGCAGTATCCGATCGAACTGATCGCCTCGCTGGACGACCGCCCCGAGTCTGGCGAGATGCGAGAGCTGCTGGAAGAGATCGCCGCCCTGTCGGACAAGATCCGCCTGAGGCTGGACGGGCAGGACACGCGCCGTCCGGCCTTCCAGATCACTCGTGCGGGTGAGGACATGGGCGTGCGCTTTGCCGCCATCCCGATGGGCCATGAGTTCACCTCGCTGGTGCTGGCGTTGCTGCAGGCCGGGGGCCATCCGCCCAAGATCGAGGCCGAGCTGGTCGAGCAGATCCGCGCACTGAAGCCCGAAACCGATCTGGTCTTCGAGACCTGGATGAGCCTGACCTGCCACAACTGCCCGGATGTGGTGCAGGCCCTGAACCTGATGGCCGTGCTCAACCCGCGCATCCGCCACGTGGCGATCGACGGCGGGCTGTTCCAGCAGGAGGTCGAGGACCGCCAGATCCTGGCCGTGCCGCTGGTGTTCCTCAACGGCCAGGTGTTCGCCTCGGGCCGCATGGAGCTGGGCGAGATCCTGGCGAAGATCGACACCGGCGCTGCTGCGCGTGAGGCGGCCAAGTTGTCGGACAAGGCACCGTTCGACGTGTTGATCGTCGGCGGCGGCCCGGCCGGTGCGGCCGCGGCGGTGTATGCCGCGCGCAAAGGCATCCGCACGGGCCTGGTGGCCGAGCGCTTCGGGGGCCAGACGATGGACACCCTGGGCATCGAGAACTTCATTTCCGTGCCCTATACCGAGGGCCCGAAGTTCGCCGCCGCGCTGGAGCAGCACGTGCGAGCCTACGACGTGGATGTGATGACCCTGCAGCGGGTGGAGTCGGTGCAGCCGGCGGCCGCCAAGGGCGGTTGGGTCACGGTGCGTCTGGCCAACGGCGCCGAGTTGAAGAGCCGCACCGTCATCCTGGCCCCCGGGGCCCGCTGGCGCAATGTGAATGTGCCGGGCGAAGCGCAGTACAAGACCAAGGGCGTGGCCTACTGCCCGCACTGCGACGGCCCGCTGTTCAAGGGCAAGAAGGTGGCGGTGATCGGCGGCGGCAACTCCGGCGTCGAGGCGGCCATCGACCTGGCCGGTGTGGTGCAGCACGTCACGCTGATCGAGTTTGCCGACCAGCTCAAGGCCGACGCGGTGCTGGTGGACAAGCTCAAGAGCCTGCCCAACGTGACGATCCACACCAACGCTCAGACCACCGAGATCACCGGCGACGGCCAGAAGGTGAACGGCCTGACTTTCAAGGACCGCGTGAGCGGGGCCGAGCATCACCTGGAGCTGGCGGGTGTGTTCGTGCAGATCGGCCTGGTGCCCAACACGGAGTTCCTGCGGGGCTCGGGCATCGAGTTGTCGCGCTATGGCGAGATCATCATCGACGAGCGCTGCCACACCAGCGCCGAAGGGATTTTTGCTGCCGGCGATGCGACCACGGTGCCTTACAAGCAGATCATCATCGCCAGCGGTGAAGGGGCCAAGGCGGCCCTCAGTGCCTTCGATCATCTGATCCGCACCTCGGCGCCGGCCTGAAGGCAGGGCGGGCTGAGCGCGGCTCAACGCACGTGGAGCACGCGCATGCCCAGCAATTGGCCGCTGCTGCGGTCGGTGATGCGCACCGTGGCCTGGCGGGCGGCGAAGCCTTCGGGCAGGTTGACCTGGCCGCGCAAGCTGTCGACGCGATTCAGGGTCACGGGCAGGGGCTCCAGGCTGTGTCGGCTTTCGCTGCCTCGCGCATCCGCACCGGCCACGATGAATTGCAGCGTGGCTTGGAGCGGGCGCGGGCTGCTCTGGCGCGTGAGCACGAGATCGTAGGTCAGGCGCCCCGGTGAGGCGCGCAAGCGCGCTGCGCGCACGGCCACGGTGGAGCCGCGCGGATCGGGCGGCAGCGCGTCTGCCAGGGCCTGCAGGTCGTCGCGCTGCCGAGCCAGGGTGTCGCGTGCCGCGGCCAGCTCCAGCGCGAGCTTTTGCCGCTCGGCTTCGGCCGTCTGCAGGCGCTGCGTGGTTTCTTCCAATGCGCGGGTCAGGCGCTGGCGTTCGGCTTGGGCCGCGTCATGGGCCGCGCGCAAGGCTTGTGATTCACTCGCGCTCAAGCGCGCAGGCAGATGTTCGGCCTGCACATACAGCACGCCGGCGACGCCCAGCGCTGCGCCGCTGAGCAGCCAACCGAGCCAGGCGGGAAAGCGCCGTGAGCGGCGCCGGCCATAGGGGTCGAAGACCACGGGTTTGATGCGTCCCGTCATGGGTCAGGGTCGAGGTGGAGTCATCGGTGGAACAGCAAACCCTGCACAGTAGCGCCCCGAGCCGCTGTGATTGCAACACGATGTGCCGATGGCAAGCAGATGCGACAGACGCTGTGCGGAGGCGGGTCGAGCGGCCTGTGTGGCCGGCTACAGCGACGATGGATGGGAACGGCGGCTCGGAGTTGCTAAAATCTGACGTTTTTTGGTGCCGCGAGCGCACCACCACCTTTCCAGGATTCCGTGCCGTCGCGTGAAGACCAGTGCGGCGGTGCGGGGCGATGAAGCCAAGAAAGCCGAGGACTAGGGGGTCTCGTATGCAGGGATTGCACCTCACCGCTGATTTGTATGGATGCCGGTGTGAGACGGCGTTGATGACCGATGCCGTGGCTTTGGCCGACATGTGTCGTCGTGCCGTGCAAGCCAGTGGGTTGACACTCGTCGATGAGAAATATCACACCTTTCCGGAATGGCAGGGACAGCCCGGCGGGGTGACCGGCGCGGTCTTGCTGGCCGAGTCGCACTTGGCCTTGCACACTTGGCCCGAGCGCGCGGGCGTGACCTTGGATGTGTATGTGTGCAATTTCTCGACGGACAATTCCGCCAAGGCCGAGCGTTTGCTGAACGATTTGATGGCGACCTTCGCGCCGCAGCAATGCATCACCAATCGCATTTTGCGTGGCTCGCGAGATCCGCAAAGCCAGTCAGATGAGCTGCTGCTGGAGTGGCTCAACGATCACAGCGCCTTTGGTTTCAAAGCGACGCGTCGTTTGGAGACGATGCGCACTCGTTATCAGCAGCTCGAAGTCTTCGAGACGCCGCAATGGGGGCGCCTGCTGCGCCTGGATGGGCGCTACATGACCTCCGAGCGCGACGAGTTCTTCTATCACGAGCCGATGGTGCACGTGGCGGCCATTGCGCATGAGCAGCCGCGCACGGTGCTGGTGGTCGGAGGCGGTGACGGTGGCTCGGCCGAGGAGATGTTCAAGCATCCCAGCGTGCAGCGGCTGGTGCTGGCCGAGCTGGATGGCGATGTGGTGGACATGGCGCGCAAGTATCTGCCTTCCATCCACCATGGATCGCTGGACGATCCCCGCCTGGAGTTGCGCATTGGTGATGGCGCGGCCTATGTGGCCGAGCAGGCTTCGCGCAGCGATGGTGATCGTTTCGATGTGGTGGTGTTGGATTTGACCGACCCGGACACGCCGGCTCAGCAGCTTTACACGCGGGAGTTCTTTGCCCAGGTTCGGCAGCTGTTGCGTCCGGGCGGGGCCATTACTTTGCACATCAGCTCGCCGATTTTCACGCCCGAGCGTGTGCGTCAGCTCATGGCGGCGCTGCGCAGTGTGTTTGGCATCGTGCGGCCGTTTGGGCTGTATGTGCCCTTGTATGGCACGTATTGGGGCATGGCCTGCGCTTCCGATACGCTGGATCCGGCCGCGTTGGAACCCGCCGAGGTCGAGCGCCGCCTGGCCGAACGGGGCATTGCCGGGTTGCGCTACTACAACGGCGAGGTGCATCGCGCATTGTTTGCGCTGCCCAACTACTATCGCGAACTGGTGCAGGGCTGAGCCCCGCACCGGCCGCTGCCCCGGGCCCGGGAGCCTTCAGTCGTCGAACTCGATCTCCCGGGCCAACAGGACGCCGTCGCGCAGTTCTCCCTTGACTTCGACTTGCGCGCCGTCGATCAGGTTGTCGGCGCTGCCGCCCTCGAACACGGTGAGGTCGTTGTAGCTGACGGACACGCTTTGGCCTCCGGTGGTGGTCAGCGTGAAGCGACGCTGTGTCCTGTCGACCTCCAAGGCCCGGCCTTCCCACTCGCTGGGGCGTTCTTCAAGCTGGTCTTCTGTTTTCAGCTCAATCTGGGCTGCGCGCAGGGCGCCGGCCTGCCAGGTGCCTTCGACCTCGACATAGCGGCCCTCGGCCACACCGGCGACCGCCTGCTCGGCCACGACCGGGATGCCGTCGACACGGAAGTGGCGCTCATCGACCAGCGTCGTGACCAGGCCCTCGATCTTGAGCCGGTGGCCGTCGATGAAGTCCGAGCGGTCGATGCGCGTCCAGGACTGCACGGTCCATGCAGGGGGGCTGTTGCCGGGCTGCACGCGCAGCCCCACGAAGTCGCCCTCGTTAGGGCGGCCGCTGACGGCGGAGAAGTCGAACCACTGATCGCCAAGCCGCACGAGTGCGCCGCGCACCTCGCGCACGAAGCCGCGGGCCTTGTATGTGGAGGCCCCGTGTGCTGCGGCCACGTAGGTGGCAACGAACTGCGGCACGCTGCCGGAGCGGTCGACATGGCCCCAGACCTCCACGACTTGGTGCAGGATCTGGCCTGATTCGCGGATCTGCTCGCGCAGTTGATCGTCGAACATGGTGGCCGCATTGAAGCGCACCGGCAAGCCCAGCACGCGCAGTCGTCTGGCGGGCCATTCCACATCGGTCACCGGACCGCGCAAAGACCCCGCCAGGGTGATGCGTCGTGCCATGGCGCGCCGCACGCCGGCGGCATCGGTGCGAATCTCGCCGGCCTCGATGGCCACCACCATGCCCGGCCGCAGTGCCCTCAGCGGCACGGAGGCGGGTTCATCTTCTACGGCCACCGCGGCGATGCGGCTGTCGTCGAAGCGGATTCCGCCCACGTGCACCGAACCGAAGCCGGAAATCGGCCCCGAGGCGAAGGAGCCGGTGCCGCCTTCACCGACGCCGCCGCCACCGCAGGAGACCAGCAGCATCGACAGGCCGAGGAAGGTCCATGTGGCCAAGCACCAGCGTGAGATGCCGGTGGTGGGGGAAATGAGGGCGGTCATGGGTTCTCCATGCTCTTGCGCGGACGGCCGCGCGGTCGTTTGGGTTTCTCAGGGACGGGTGGAGGCGCCAGCGGCTGCACCGCGTCGTAGCTGTACAGGCCGATGCGCACGCGGTGAGTGCCGCTGCGGCCAGCGCTTTGGTCGGCATCGAGCAGGGCCTGCAGCGCGGGCACCAGGGCTTGGCGCAGGCTGTGCCATTGGGTTTGCACCAGCTCACGAAATGCGTGCATCGAGGCGTCTGACAGTCCCTCGGCGAACAAGGCTTGCTCGAAATGCCGTGAGCCGTTGCCTTGTACGTTGGCCACCGCGCCGCTGAGATGGTCGCCCACGTTGTCTCCCAGGAAATGCAGCATCCGTGCGAGGTCGCCGCGGGGCACGAAAGCTTCGCGATGCAGGCGCACGGTGTCCGTGGGCTCGTCCAGCACGGCCAGGCCCAAGCGCACCAGTTCTTCCAGCAGACTGCGCGGATGCACATCTCGGGTGACCGACTGGGCCAGTGATTCGAAGCTGGGCGCTTGGCCCTGGCGCGGCAATGTCAGCGGGTGGCCCGAAGCGTCTCGGTACTGCGGGTCGCTCATCCAGCGCGCGAACACCTCGCTGGCATGCGAGCGGGGCGCAGGCGGTCGTTCCGGGGTTTGCACGATGCGGGTGATTTCCCGACGTGACAGGCCGGTGGTGGTGCTGATGCGACTGACGCGTCGATGTTCCGGCAGGTCCGGGTGGGCGGCGTGCGCGGCTCGCACGAAGGCCGATTTGGCCAGTTCCTCGAAGGCGGCATAGGGCAGTCCCCGGCCCACCGCGAGCCGGGCCAGGGGCTCCAGCACGGCCGTTAGCGCCTGCAGCAAGGCTTGTTGCTCGGGCGTTGGGGGCGTCGGGGGGGAGGGATCGGAGGTCATGTGAGCTCGCGCGCAGCCGAAATTCTGCGGCAAATGGGCGGGGGGGCCTTGGAGCCCCCCGCCCTGCGTGCGTGGCCGGACGCTGCGACCGGTGCGTCAGTCTTGGCTCAGTTTTCGAATTCCACGCGCGCGGCTTGCAGCGTGCCGCCGAGCATCAGGCGGCCACGCACCTCGACTTTGGCGCCAGGGACCAGATCGGCCAGCGTGCCGCCGTCGAAGCGCAAGAGGTGGTCGAAAGAGACCGTGATGTCGCCATGCACCTCGTGGCGCAGCACGAAGGTTTCGGCCTCGGTGTTCACCGAGACGACCGTGCCGTGCAGTTCATGGCGCGTGGCATCGTCATGGTCTTCCTTCTTGACCACCGCAGCCTGCATCACGCCGTCTTGGACCCGGCCTTTGACTTCCACCTCGTCGCCGCAGGTGACCCAGCCATCGCGGAAGACGGCCGTGCTGGCATCGACGGAGATGCCGTTGACGCTGAAGGACGTGCTCGAAGCGCAGGTGTCCACCGTCCCTTCGATTTCGGACTCCACCCGATCCAGCGAAGGGCGGCGCACTCCATGCTTGATGCTGACAGCCACCCATTGGTCGGCCGCATTCTTCGTGGTGCGCAGCTTCACGCGCACCCGCAGGCCGTTGGCCAGCTGGGCGGGCAGGTCCGAGACGTTGCTGTAGTCGATGACCTCGCTGCCCAGCCGGAAGGTGCGGGCGGTGGTGTCCAGGTCACTGACGATGCCGCGCAGCTTGTACAGCGGGGCGTCGTCTTCGGCTTCGATGCGGGTGGCCACGTAACGGCCGGTGGCGGCATTGAAGTAACCATGCACCTCTACGACATCGCCTGCGCTGAGGCTGCCCAGCCCTTGCGGCAGGTCTTCGAACTGGGTTTGAGGCCGCACTTCGATGGTCTGGCCAAACAGCACGAACGTGCTCGAAGCCAGGTCCACCGAGCTCACCGGGCCGACGAATTCATTGGCCCAGCGCACCCGCAGGGCCCGGCCCGTTCCCCGGTCGCGGTCGACATCGTCGCCTTCGACTTCCACCCACATGCCGATCTTCAGGTCGGCACGGCGCCCCACGTGGTCATCGTCGTCCAGCACGATGGCGCTGCGGTCGTCGAAGCGCACGCCGTTGACGACGATGGAGCCGTAGCCGGTGATCTGGCCTTGGGTGTAGGACGTGGCCGCCGCCTCCGTTCCCGTGCCGCCGCCTCCACAGGCCGTCAGTAGGGCCGAGGCAGCCACCAGGGCGCTGCCCAAGGGGGGCAGCCAGCGTTTGGACCGAACCATGGACATGGAAGTCTCCTTCAACTGGGCATCAAAGAACCGGGCACACCCCGGGGAAAGGTCATGGAAAGGAGCATAAATGTGCAATGCGCACATTTCAAGAGGTTTTTTGTGAACAAACCTTGCACCGCGGGGTCAGCGCAGCCGTGCAGGGGGGCGTCCCGTGGGCTGGGCCGGGGAAGGGCGGGGGGGACGGATCGATGTGTTCAGCCGAGGCGGCGCTCGCGCCGTCGGGCCCTCTGCAGGCGCGGGCCCTGAGCGGTGCGGTGCGGTGGGGGTCTTGGATGGTGCGGGCGGTGCGCTGCGTCACCCGGCCACGTGGGCTGGCCAGCCCGGTCAGTGTCCGTTGCGGCGGCCAACCCGCCGGGCGATGGCGGACCGTCTGGACGGACGACTGCCCACAGGGAGCCCCGGGCGGGCCGAGACAGGTGATGCAGACCCGATGGATGCCCGGCTCATCGAAGCACGGCGGCCAAGCGTTCGCGCACGTCGGGGGCCATGGCCTCGACGGGGGTGACCAGCGCCTGGGCCAGCGCATGGTGCGCCGGAGAATCCGGCTGACTGCGGCCCAGCAGGCCGATGGCGGCCATGGCGATGCGCTGGGCTCGTTCGGCGTTCTTCATCAGGTTGGCCATGGCCATGTCGGCAGTGACATGGGCTTCGCGCGGGTGCCAGCAATCATAGTCAGTGACCATGGCCAGCGTGGCGTAGGCGATCTGCGCCTCGCGCGCGAGTTTGGCCTCGGGCATGTTGGTCATCCCGATCACACTGCCGCCCATGCTGCGGTACCAATGGGATTCGGCCAGACTGGAAAACTGCGGTCCCTCGATGCAGACGTAGGTGCCACCCCGGTGCAGCCGTGGCGTTCCATCGTTCTGGACTTGGGCCACTGCCTGTGCCAGGGCATCGGCCACGACGGGACATACCGGCTGTGCCATCGAGACATGGGCCACCGCGCCTTGCCCGAAGAAACTGCTGGGGCGCTGCTTGGTCAGGTCGATGAACTGGTCGGGCAGCACCAGGTCCAGCGGCGCAATGTCTTCCTTGAGTGAGCCCACCGCCGAGAACGACAGCACATAGCGCACGCCCAATTGCTTGAGGGCATAAATGTTGGCGCGGTAAGGCACTTCGCTGGGCAGCAGTCGATGGCCGCGACCATGGCGGGCCAGAAAGGCCACGCCGATGCCCTGGACCGAGGCGGTGACGATGGCATCGGACGGTGAGCCAAACGGCGTGTCGAGGTGGATCTCCCGCGGGTTTTCCAGCCCCTGCATGTGGTACAAGCCGCTGCCGCCGATGATGCCGATGAGTGCTGTGTGCATGGGGGGTCTCCGGTGAGGGTGCAACAGGTATCGCTGCGTTGGTCGCGCAGCGTGGTGCCAGGATTACACGTTTGTGGCTGCCAGCGTCGGTGAGGTGGGGTCCGGCGGGTTGCCGAGGCGGCTAGCGCCTGCGCCGCCGGGCCCATGAGGCGGTGTGGGGCGCTGGACGACCTGGTACCCTAGGGTGTGGGCCGCGACGGTGTGGGCGGGCAAGAACAATGAGGGGAAGCAGACCATGAGCGATGAGGTGCGCTCCGGTGCAGTCGAACAAGCCAATGGGCCCAGTGCCGCGCTGTTCGACGGCCGGTTTCTGGAGGAGCTGCGCTGCCAGATGCTGCACTTTGCCGCGCTGCAACTGTCCGATGCGCATGCCGCGGAGGATGCCGTGCAAGAGGCTTTGATCGGTGCGATGAAGAACGTCCATGCCTTTGCCGGCCGTGCTGCGTTCAAGACCTGGGTGTTTGCGATTCTGAAGAACAAGATTGCCGATGAGCTGCGCCGCCGGCAGCGCAGCGTGAACGCAAGCGCTTTGGTCGCCGAGGACGATGATGTCGACGCCTTGTTCGATCGGCGTGGCTTCTGGCAGGCCGACGAACGCCCGCAGCGCTGGGCCGACCCGGAAGGCGCGGTGCACGATGCGCAGTTCTGGCGCGTGTTCGAGGCTTGTCTGACCCATTTGCCGGCCAAGCAGGCGCGGGTGTTCATGATGCGTGAATTTCTGGAACTGGAGTCGGCCGAGATTTGCGCTGCCGTCGGGATCACGGTCACTTACCTGAACGTGATGTTGCACCGCGCCCGCCTGCGGCTGCGTGATTGCCTGGAACATCGTTGGTTCGTGGAGCGCAAGCCATGCACCTGTTGACTTGTGTGCAGGCCACGCGCCTGATGTCCGAAGCGCAAGAGCGTGAGCTGGCCTTCACCGAGAGGCTGCCACTGAAAGTGCACGTGATGATGTGCAGCGGCTGCCGCCATTTTCAGACGCAGATGGGGGTGCTGCGTCGGCTTGCTCGCGCTTATGCACAAGGGCAGGACGAGCGGGCTGCGTCGCCCGACGATGGTGGGAGGCCTCCCACCTCGGCTTGACGATCGCCGTCGTTGCCAGCGGCTTCGGTGCGGACCGACGGCGGTCATGGCCGTGTGGCCGACGCTGGCCGGAGGCTGCGGGCCGCCAGGGGACGTGTGGCGTCAAAGAGGCCGTCGCCTGCGCCATGCGCAGTGGCCGGCTCGCGTGAGGGGGGCACCGACGGCCAGACGTGTCCAGGCGCGAGGATGGGGGTGTAAGAAATCCGGCCGCCTTGGCGACAGAGGGGTTGGATCGATCCTGCCGCATGTTGCGGCGGACTTTCATCGAGGAGTGTTTGATGCACGCCACCTTGCCTTTGCTTGCGGCCACCGACTTTCCTGCCCTGACCCGCAGCGCGCTGACCACTTTGCAAGTCAATCTCGGTTATCGCTGCAATCAGTCCTGCGTGCACTGTCATGTCAATGCCGGGCCGACGCGCAAGGAGATGATGGGCGACGAGACGCTGGCGCTGGTCCTCGAGGTGCTGGAGAAGCGGCGCATCGAGGTGCTGGATCTGACCGGTGGCGCGCCCGAGCTGCACCCGGGCTTTCGGCATTTGGTGTCCGCGGCGCGGGCGCTGGGCGTGCGCGTGATCGACCGCTGTAACCTGACCATTCTGTTCGAGCCAGGGCAGGAGGGCTTGGCCGAGTTCCTGGCCGATCACCAGGTGGAGGTGGTGGCCTCATTGCCGTGTTACAGCGCCGACAATGTGGACCGACAGCGCGGCCAAGGCGTGTTCGACAAGAGCATCGCGGCATTGCAAACGCTCAATGCCCTGGGCTATGGGCACCCGCACAGCGGTTTGGTGCTCAACCTGGTCTACAACCCCCAAGGCCCGAGCCTGCCACCTGAGCAGGCCCAGCTCGAAGCGGCCTACAAGCGCGAGCTGGCCGAGCACTTTGGCATCGTCTTCAATCGGCTGTATGCGCTGGCGAACATGCCGATCAACCGCTTTGGGTCGTGGTTGATCTCCAAAGGCCAGTTCTCGCCGTACATGCAGCTGCTCAAGGCCCACCACCGCCCAGAAAACCTCGACGCCGTCATGTGCCGCACCTTGGTGAGCGTGGATTGGCAGGGCCAGCTGTACGACTGCGACTTCAACCAACAATTGCGCCTGCCGCTGAGGGGCGGCCGGCGGACACACGCGCATCTGCGCGATCTGCTGCGCGAGGACCTCGCCGGCCGGCCGATCACGGTGGCCGATCACTGCTTCGGCTGCACCGCCGGGCAAGGCAGCAGCTGCGGCGGAGCGCTTGGAGAGGGGGCGTGATGAGCCGGGGACGACGAGCGGTCCTCGCGCTGCTGCTATTTGCCGTGGCTGGGTTCTTGGCCTTCGATGGTCCGCAACACCTCAGCCTGGCCGCATTGCAAGCACGACTGGCCGACTGGGTGCAGTGGCGCCAAGAGCATCCCTGGCTGGCGGCCGCGGGCTTCTTCGCGCTGTACGTGGGGGTTGCGGCCTTGTCCTTGCCGGGTGCGGCCGTGTTGACGCTGGCTGCCGGCGCTCTGTTCGGGCTGATCCAGGGTAGCCTGATCGTCTCGTTCGCCTCCAGTCTAGGCGCGCTGCTGGCCTTTTGGGTATCGCGCTATGTGCTGCGCGATGTGGTGCAACGCCGCTATGGCGCGCGTCTTGCGGCCATCGATGCGGGGATCCAGCGCGACGGCGCGCTGTTCCTCTTCACGTTGCGGCTGGTGCCCGTGGTTCCGTTTTTTCTCATCAACTTGTTGATGGGTTTGACCGCGATGCCCGCGCGCACGTTCTATTGGGTCAGCCAGCTTGGCATGCTGGCCGGCACGGTGGTCTATGTCAACGCGGGCACCCAACTGGCGCAGTTGGACAGCCTCTCGGGCATGGTGTCGCCCGCCGTGCTGGTGTCTTTTGCCTTGCTGGGGATCTTCCCGTGGGTGGCGCGCGGCGTGGTCCACATCGTCAAGCGGCGGCGGCTGTATGCACGCTGGAGCCGTCCGGTGTGCTTCGATCGCAACCTCATCGTGATCGGGGCCGGGGCGGCGGGTCTGGTCAGTGCCTACATCGCTGCGGCACTTAGGGCCAAGGTGACGCTGATCGAAGCCCACAAGATGGGCGGGGACTGCCTGAACTACGGGTGCGTGCCCAGCAAGGCATTGATCGCTTCGGCCAAGCTGGCGCACCGGATGCGGCAGGCCCATCGTGATGGACTGACGGCCAGCGAGCCGCATGTCCATTTTGGGGCCGTCATGCAACGGGTGCATGAGGTCATTGGCCGCATTGCGCCGCACGACAGCATCGAGCGCTATACCTCGCTCGGGGTGGATGTGCGCCAGGGCCATGCGCGGCTGGTCGATCCCTGGACGGTGGAGATCACCACGCCGCAAGGTCGGCAAGAACGCCTGACGACGCGCGCCATCGTGCTGGCCACCGGAGCGCATCCCTTCGTGCCGCCACTGCCTGGGCTCGAGGAGGTGGGCTATGTCACCTCCGACACGCTATGGGCACGCTTTGCACAGCGCCAAGCGCCGCCACAGCGCTTGGTGGTGCTGGGTGGTGGGCCGATTGGCTGCGAACTGGCGCAGGCCTTTGCACGGCTGGGCGCTGGCGTGGTGCAAGTGGAGATGGCCCCGCGCCTGCTGGTGCGTGAGGACGAGGATGTCGGTGCCTTCGTGCGCGAGCGGCTGCAAGCCGAGGGGGTGGAAGTGCTCACCGGCCACCAGGCCCTGCGTTGCGAGCGTCGCGACGGGCAGAAGTGTTTGATCGTGCAAGGCCCGTGTGGGCAACGGGTGCTGCCGTTCGACGAGCTCCTCGTCGCCGTAGGACGTCAGCCGCGTCTTCAAGGCTACGGCTTGGAAGCGTTGGGCATTGAAACGCGCCGCACCATCGTGACCAACGCGTATCTGGAGACGCTGTATCCGAACATCTATGCGGCCGGCGATGTGGTCGGCCCTCACCAGTTCACTCACGCCGCGGCCCATCAGGCCTGGTACGCGACGGTCAACGCGCTGTTGGGCCGCTTCAAGAAATTCTCAGTGGACGCCTCATTGATTCCGCAGGTCACGTTCGTCGATCCTGAGGTGGCGCGCGTCGGGTGCAACGAACGAGAAGCCCGCGAGCGCGGCATGGCCTATGAGCTCACCCGCTACGGATTGGACGACCTGGACCGAGCCATCGCCGAGGGTTGTGCCGAGGGGTTCATCAAGGTGCTGACGGTTCCCGGCAAGGACCGGATCCTGGGGGTGACGATCGTCGGGGCGCATGCCGGCGAGCTGCTGGCCGAGTTCGTGCTGGCCATGAAGCATGGCTTGGGATTGAACGACATCCTGTCCACGATCCATCCCTATCCCACCTGGGCCGAGGCCAACAAGTATGCTGCTGGCGTTTGGAAGCGTGCGCATGCGCCGCAGCGGCTGCTGACCTGGGTGGCGCGCTATCACGACTGGATGCGGGGGGCCGCATGAGGCTGTCGGTCATCGTCCCGATGCTCAACGAGGCAGAGCAGTTGCCCGCCTTGCTCGAACAGCTGCAGGGGTTGTTGCGGCAAGGGCACGAGGTGATCTTGGTCGATGGTGGCAGCCACGATGGCTCGGCCGCCTTGGCGCGAGCCGCCGGCTTGGTCGTGCTGGAGGCCGCACGTGGGCGCGCCATGCAGATGAACGCAGGCGCGGCGCAAGCCCGCGGCGAAGTGCTCTTGTTTCTGCACGCAGACACCCGTCTGCCTGCACGGGCGACCACCGCCATCGAGCAGGCCTTGTCGTCAGGGCGCTGCGTCTGGGGGCGTTTCGACGTGCGCATCGAAGGCCACAGCCGCTGGTTGCCAGTGGTGGCCTGGTGCATGAACCTGCGTTCACGCCTGAGCGGCATCGCCACCGGCGATCAAGCCATTTTCGTCACCCGTACGGCCTTCGAACGGGTTGGCGGCTATCCGCAGCAGGCCTTGATGGAGGACATCGAACTGTCGCGCCGGCTCAAAGCGCTGTCGGCCCCGGCGTGTGTGCGAGCCAAAGCCACCACCTCCGGCCGACGCTGGGAACAGCGTGGCGTGTGGCGCACCATCGTGCTGATGTGGTGGCTGCGCGCGCGCTACTTCTTTGGCGCCAGCCCCGAAGCGCTGGCCCGGGCTTACCGATGAGCAGGCTGCGTGTGACCGTGTTTGCCAAGGCCCCGCAGCCAGGCCGGGTCAAGACACGGCTGATGCCGGCGCTGGGTGCCGTTGGCGCGGCGCGCTTGGCGCAACGCATGCTCGTGCACGCGCTCGAGCAAGCCCTGGCTGCCGACATTGGCGAGGTCGAGTTGTGTGCCAGCCCCAGCCCGCAAGACCCGGCCTGGTGCGGTGTGCTGCCCTGCGCGCTGGCGCGGCAGGTGACGTGGCAAGACCAAGGCGACGGGGATTTGGGGGTGCGTCTGGCCCGCGCGGCGCAGCGCGTCTCGGCATCTGGACAGCCCCTGCTGCTCATGGGCACCGACTGCCCAGCGCTCGATGCCGTGGCCCTGCGTGAAGCCGCGCAAGCCCTGGCCAGCCACGAGGCCGTGCTCGTGCCCAGCACCGATGGCGGTTATGTGGCCTTGGGCGTGAGGCGTCCTCATCCTTCGCTGTTCTGCGACATGCCATGGAGCACGCCCGTGGTGGCGGCCTACACGCGCGCGCGTATGGCGGCGCTGGGGTGGCGCTGGGCGGAGCGGCCGGCGCTGACCGATATCGATGAACCCGAACAACTGGACGCGTTGCCCGTGGCGTGGTGGCAGGGGGCATGATGAAGCGTCGTGGCATGTACCGTCGGCACGGTCCGGCCGCGTGCACGAACGCACGGTGCCGCGCACGCCGCTGTAAGAAAGTGCCGGGCCGGCGCGACCGAATGCACCCACGGGCCAACCACTTCAAGCCGGAGCACCTACGCCATGCATGAACTCGTCCAAGACTATTACGGCAAGCAACTTCAGCATTCGGGTGACCTGAAGACCAGCGCCTGCTGTGACGCGAGCCAAGTGCCATCGTGGCTCAAGCCTTTGCTTGCCAACGTCCATCCCGAGGTGCAGGCGCGCTATTACGGCTGCGGGCTGGTCTGTCCGCCGCTGTTGGACGGCTGTCGCGTGCTGGATCTGGGCTGCGGCGCTGGGCGCGATGTCTATCTGCTGGCGCAACTGGTCGGCCCAGACGGCGAGGTCATCGGCGTGGACATGACCGATGAGCAGCTCGTGGTGGCCGAGCAGCACCGTACCTGGCATGCCGAGCGCTTCGGTCATGCCAATGTGCGCTTCGTCAAGGGCTACATCGAACGGCTCGATGCGCTCGATTTGCAGCCCGGCAGTTTCGACGTCATCGTCTCCAATTGCGTGGTGAATCTCTCACCGGACAAACCGGCCGTGCTGGCCGGTGTCCAACACTTGCTCAAGCCGGGAGGCGAGTTTTATTTCTCAGATGTCTATGCCGACCGGCGCGTCCCTGCGGCGGTGAAGAGCGACCCCGTGCTCTATGGCGAATGCCTGGGCGGGGCGCTGTACTGGAACGACTTTTTGACGCTGGCCAAGGACGCGGGCTTCGCCGACCCGCGTCTCGTCAGCGACCGGCCGCTGACGATCACCGACCCCGCGCTGGCTGGCAGGATCGGCTCCGTGCGCTTCTTCTCGGCCACCTATCGCCTCTTCAAGCTCGATGGTCTGGACAGTGCCTGCGAGGACTATGGCCAGGCCGTGATCTATCGTGGCAGCATCCCGCATTGCCCCGACCGCTTCACGCTCGACAAGCATCACGACATCGAGACCGGGCGCGTATTCCCGGTCTGTGGCAACACCTGGCGGATGCTGCACGACACCCGCTTCGCGCCGCATTTCAGCTTCATTGGAGATTTTTCGCGCCATTACGGGTTGTTCCCCGGCTGCGGCGGCGGGCTGCCGTTCGATCAGGCCACCGGCGGTGCTGGGGCTGCATGCTGCTGAACACGGGGAAGATGGGCTGCCGCGGCTGAAGCCGTGCACGGCGCGGAGCCGACTTTTGCCATGCGGGGGCGGCAGCGAAGGTGCCTTGGGCCGAAACAGACAAAGACAATTGGTCGGCCCTGCAAAACGACCTCAAGCCGCATAGACACTGAGTTGGTGAGGTGATGTTGCGGGGTTGGAACTCGCGAAGATGAATCGGCTCGATGGGAATTCCTGGGAGTTTGGAGACGGATTTCGATGAGCACGCCGGACTTTTTCCGCGCCCGACTGGACCAGATGATCGACCTGCGCCACCCGCTGGCGGTGCTGGCCACGCGTATGCCGTGGCAGCAGATCGAAGCGAGCGTAGCGCCGCTGCTGGCGCGCAAGGACCGGCGCGGGCGCAGTATCGAAGGTGCAGAGCT
>NZ_KB905971.1 GCF_000381125.1 Caldimonas manganoxidans ATCC BAA-369 | reverse complement strand
GGGCTTGCGAAAACGCTCGAATCCCGCGGACGCATCGGCCGCCGCTGCCAAGGTCATCTGCTTCATGACCGTAATCATCGCCGCCCATCACCAGGGCGACAAGACGGACTACTGCCAGGCGCAGGACTTGATCAGCGTTTCCCTAGGCCTTCTTCTTTGAAGATCGACATGGATCACTACGACACCCGCATTCTTGCCGAACTGCAGGCCGATGCCCGTTTATCGATGGCCGAGCTGGGCCGGCGCGTGCACCTGAGCCAGCCGGCAGTGACCGAGCGGGTGCGCAAGCTGGAAGCCGCCGGCATCATCACCGGCTACCGTGCGCAGGTGAATTTGGCCAAGCTTGGCTACGGCATTCGCGCGATCGTGCGCGTGGGGCGCGCCGAGTATGCGCGGGTGGTCAAGCTCATCCAGCAGACGCCCGAGGTGATCAACGCCTACAACGTCACCGGTGAAGACAGCTGGATCCTCGAGATCGCCGTGATCGATGTCGCGCACCTCGATGCGGTGGTGACGAAGTTTTGCCTGCTGACGGAAACTTCCACTTCCATCATCCTGAATGCCGCCCGCGAGCATCAACCGGTGCTGCCGGCCCGGCCCGAGGATGTGAAACCCCCGATCCAAAAGGTTGACAACGCATGAACTTCGAGTCTTTTTCCACCTGTGATCTGTGTGACGAGCACAAGGGCGATGCCAGCGGCGCGTTTCGGGTGTTGCCCCCGGTCTTTCACGACTACGGCGGCAAGCCGCGTTTTGCCGGTGCGGTGCGCACGGTGAAGTGCTACGAGGACAACACCGAAGTGAAGGCGCTGTTGGAAGGCCCAGGCCAGGGCCAGGTGCTGGTGGTCGATGGTGGCGGCTCGCTGGCGCGTGCCTTGGTGGGGGGCAACATCGCTGCGGCTGCGGCAAAAAATGGCTGGGCCGGGGTGGTGGTCCATGGCTGCGTGCGCGATGCCGCCGAACTGCGCGCCTGTGCAGTGGGCATTCGTGCGTTGGCCCTGCATCCCATGCCCACCGAACGTCGCGGGCAGGGCTTGCGTGACGTGCCAGTGCTCATTCACGGGGTGTGGGTGCGCCCCGGGGACTGGCTGTTTGCCGACGAAGACGGCATCGTCGTGATGCCGGCGCGCGCCTGAGCCCAGGGGGCGTCGGCGTGGCCGCACTGGCGCCGGCTTTGCGCGTCAGCGCAGCACCTCCAACAAGCGGTCCAGGCCGCCTTCATCGATGGCCACCATCGCCTGCTCGCGCACCTTGGGCTTGGCGTGATAGGCCACGCTCAGGCCAGCGGCGGCCATCATCGGCAGGTCGTTGGCGCCGTCGCCCACGGCGATGGCTTGCGACGGCGGGCAGCCCAGGCGCTCGCACAGCGCCAGCAGCTGGCGTTTCTTTTCTTCGCCGTCCACGATGTCGCCCAGCACACGTCCGGTGAGCCGGCCGTCGTGGATGTCGAGCACATTGGCTCGCGCGTGGTCGATTCCCAGCCGTTCGCGTACGCGCTCGGCGAAAAAGGTGAAGCCCCCCGAGACCAGCAGCGTGCGCAGCCCCGCGGCGCGGCAGGCATCGACCAATTCCGCAGCCCCAGGGTTGAGTCTCAAGCGTTGGGTGTAGATCTCCCTCAGTGCGCCTTCGGGCACGCCTTGCAGCAAGGCCACACGTCGGCGCAGGCTGTCCTTGAAGTCGGTGATCTCACCGCGCATCGACGCTTCGGTGATGGCAGCCACTTCGGCCTTTTTGCCGACGGCATCGGCGATCTCGTCGATGCACTCGATATTGATCAGCGTGGAATCCATGTCGAAGGCGATGGCCTTGTAGTCGGCCAGGCGCAGCGGGGGGGTGAATCCACGGATGACGAGCCCGGGGGCGTATTCGGTGGGGGGTGTCATGTCAGTTGAAGGGGGCACGGAAATTCACAAGGTGTTCAAGCCGCCGTGGCCACCGGCGTGCCCAGCGAACGCAGCACATCGCGGATGAACTGGGCGCGGTCTTTCGGGTCGGGCAAGGCCTTGTCGATGCGCAGCTTGTCGTTGCCGGCCAGTTTGATGTGGCGGTTTTTCTGCACCAGCTCGATGATGCGCATCGCATCGATGGGGGGGTTGGGGCGGAAGGTGATGCTCATTGCGGTAGGCGCCGCATCGATCTTGAGCACGCCATACGGCTTGGCCAGCACCCGCAGCCGGTGCACGTCGAACAGCGTCTGGCCCTGCGGGGGCAGCTTGCCGAAGCGGTCGGTGATTTCTTCGAGCAAGGCGTCGATGTGTTCGAATCGCTCGGCAGTGGCCAGGCGTTTGTAGAGGTTCAGGCGCACGTGCACGTCACCGCAGTAGCTGTCGGGCAACAGGGCCGGGGCGTGGAGGTTGATTTCGGTGGTGACGTTCAGCGGCGACAGCAAATCGGGCTCGCGGCCAGCCTTGAGGTCGCGCACGGCCTGCGCCAGCATCTCGTTGTACAGCTGGAAGCCCACCTCCTGCATGTTGCCGCTTTGGCTGTCGCCGAGCACTTCGCCTGCTCCGCGGATTTCCAAGTCGTGCATGGCGAGATAAAAGCCCGAGCCCAGTTCTTCCATGCTCTGGATGGCTTCCAGGCGTTGCGCGGCCTGCTTCGTGAGCCCTTCCACATCGGGCACCAGCAAGTAGGCATAGGCTTGATGGTGGGAGCGGCCCACCCGGCCCCGCAGCTGGTGCAACTGAGCCAAGCCGAATTTGTCGGCCCGGCTGATGATGATGGTGTTGGCCGTGGGCACGTCGATGCCGGTTTCGATGATGGTCGAGCACAGCAGCACGTTGTAGCGCTGGGCCACGAAGTCGCGCATCACGCGCTCCAGCTCGCGCTCGTGCATCTGGCCGTGGGCCACGGCGATACGGGCCTCGGGCAGCAGCTCGGCCAGTTTCTCGCGCCGGTTTTGGATGGTCTCGACTTCGTTGTGCAGGAAATAGACCTGCCCGCCCCGCTTGAGCTCGCGCAGCACGGCCTCGCGGATCACGCCATTGTTTTCGTTGCGCACGAAGGTTTTGATCGCCAGGCGGCGCTGCGGCGCGGTGGCGATCACCGACAAATCGCGCAGCCCCTCCAGCGCCATGCCCAGCGTGCGCGGGATGGGCGTGGCAGTGAGGGTGAGCACATCGACCTCGGCGCGCATGGCTTTGATGGCTTCCTTGTGGCGCACGCCGAAGCGGTGTTCCTCATCGATGATGAGCAGGCCCAGGCGAGCGAACTTCACATCGGGCGACAGCAGCTTGTGCGTGCCCACGACGATGTCCACCGTGCCGTCGGCCAGGCCGTCGAGCGCTTGGCGCACTTCCTTGCCCGTGCGAAAGCGGGAAAGCTCGGCGATTTTCACGGGCCACTGCGCAAACCGGTCGCACAGCGTTTGGTAGTGCTGTTCGGCCAGCAAGGTGGTGGGCGCCAGCAAAGCCACCTGTTTGCCGCCGGTGACGGCCACGAAAGCCGCGCGCAGGGCCACCTCGGTTTTGCCAAAGCCCACGTCGCCACACACCAGCCGGTCCATCGGGCGCGGGCTGATCATGTCCTGGATCACCGCATGGATGGCTGCACGCTGATCCGGTGTTTCTTCGAAACCGAAGCTCGCGGCAAAGGCTTCGTAATCGTGCGCCGAAAAACGGAAGGCATGCCCTTGGCGCGCGGCACGGCGAGCGTAGAGGTTCAGCAGCTCGGCTGCGGTGTCGCGCACCTGCTCGGCAGCTTTGCGTTTGGCTTTTTCCCACTGGCCCGAGCCCAAACGGTGCAGCGGCGCCTCCTCGGCGCTCACGCCGGTGTAGCGACTGATCAAATGCAACTGCGCCACGGGCACATACAGCGTGGCCTTGTCGGCATACTCCAAGTGCAAGAACTCACTCGGACCGTCGCCCAAGTCGATGTTCAGCAAACCCTGATAGCGCCCGATGCCGTGGTTGGCATGCACGACCGGATCGCCGACTTTGAGCTCGGACAAGTCTTTGATCAGCGCATCGACATTGCTGACTTGCTCTTGCTTGCGTCGGCGGCGCGTGGTGGGCGCCGTGGCGAAGAGTTCGGTCTCGGTGATGAACTGGATGGCTGGCGCAGGCTCGGGCCGCTGCCAGTGAAAGCCGGCGGCCAATGGCGCCACGGTGATCGCGAAATGGGTGTCCGCCACCTCGAAGTCCGCCAGTGTGTCGACGGTGGGCGGCTCGATCTGGTTGTCTCGCAGCAGTTCCAGCAGGCTTTCGCGGCGACCGGGCGACTCGGCCACGATGAGCACCCGGTGCGCGGTGGTGTTCACATGTGTCTGAAGCCGCTTCAGCGGCTGTGGCGTGCCCCGTTCGGCCGAAAGGTCGGGCAAGGGGCGAGCCCAGTCCACCTCGCCCTGACCGCGCAATGCGAGCTGGGCATGCGCATTGGCGAGGCTGAAAAAGTCTTCGGGCCGAAGAAAGAGGTCTTCGGGCGGCAGCAAGGGACGCTCGGGATCGTGCTGCAAGAAGCGATAACGCTCCCGGGTGTCGGCCCAAAAACGTTTGAGGGCTTCGTCGATCTCTCCGTGCAAACCCAATACCGCCGTCTCGCCGATGTACTGAAAGATCGTGGCCGTCTCATCGAAGAACAGCGGCAGGTAGTACTCGATGCCGGCGGTGGCAATGCCAAGGCCGATGTCTTTGTAGATCCGCGCCTTGCTCGGGTCGCCCTCGATGCGCTCGCGCCAGCGGGCGCGGAACTTCGCACGGGCGTCTTCGTCCATCGGAAACTCGCGCCCGGGCAGCAGGCGTACCTCGGGCACGGGGTAGAGGCTGCGCTGACTGTCGGGGTCGAAGGTGCGGATGGAATCGACCTCGTCGCCAAAGAGGTCGACGCGATAAGGCACCGGCGAGCCCATCGGGAACAGGTCGATCAGCCCGCCGCGCACGGCGTATTCGCCCGGCGACACCACTTGGCTCACATGCGTGTAGCCGGCCAAAGTGAGCTGGGCCTTCAACGCGGCTTCGTCGAGCTTCTCTTTTTGTTTGAAATGAAAGGTGTAGGCCGCCAAGAACGACGGCGGCGCCAGGCGCACCAGCGCCGTGGTGGCTGGCAGCAGCACCACGTCCACCTCTTTGCGCAGCACCCGCCACAGCGTGGCCAGGCGTTCGGAGATGAGGTCCTGATGGGGCGAGAAGGTGTCGTAGGGCAGGGTTTCCCAGTCGGGAAACACCGCACAGCGCAAAGCCGGGTCGAAGAAGGCCAGCTCGTCATGCAGCCGTTGGGCATCGGCAGGCTCGGCCGTGATGATGACGGCCAGACGACCCGCCTGGCTTTGCGCACGCGCGAAATGCGCCAGCAGCAGGGCATCGGCCGAGCCCGGAGGGCGGGGCAGGGTGTAGCGCTTGCCGGGAGTCAGGGACGGGATCTGCATGGACGGGGCGGCCTGGCAAAAGCAAATCGCCCCGAAAGGGCGCTCCCCCGGGGCGAAAGAGCGGCCAGATTATAGAATCCGCATCCCTTTAGACTGCTGCTGCCTCATGCAGATCTCGTTCGAGGCTCCCCGTTGTTATGCGCTGGTTCCCTGCGCAGGGGTGGGGGTGCGAGCCGGGGCGGCCGGCCCCAAGCAGTACGAGCTGCTGGCCGGGCGCGCGGTCGTGGCGCATACGCTGGCGGCGCTGGCCGCCGTGCCGAGGCTGGCGGGCACTTTGGTGGTGCTGGCGCCCGATGATGCGCGCTTCGAGCACGCCGTGCCCCACTACGCCGGCTGGGTGGCGCGCGTGGGCGGGCCCAGCCGTGCGGCCTCGGTGGCGGCCGGTTTGGCGGTGCTGCGCGAGCGCGGCGTCCAGCCGCACGACTGGGTGCTGGTCCATGATGCGGCCCGCTGCTTGCTGCGGCCCGAGTGGGTCGAAGCGCTGATCGATGCATGCGATCAGGACGAAGTCGGGGGGCTGCTGGCCTTGCCGGTGGCCGACACGCTCAAGGAAGCACGTGATGGCCGTTGTGTGAGTACCCTGGACCGCCATGCAAAGTGGCAAGCCCAGACGCCACAGATGTTCCGCTTGGGTTTGCTGCAGGCGGCGTTGGCGCATGCCGGCGAGGCCGTCACCGACGAGGCCAGTGCCGTCGAAGCCTTGGGCCATCGGCCCAAGCTCGTGCCTGGCGCGCTGGAAAACTTCAAAATCACCTATCCGCAGGACTTCGTCCTGGCCGAACGACTGTTGAGGACACGTTGATGGACTGGCGCATCGGAGAAGGTTGGGACACGCATGCCTTGGTGCCGGGGCGCAAGCTCATTCTGGGGGGGGTGGAGATCCCACACCATCTCGGACTGCAAGGGCATTCGGATGCCGATGCCTTGCTGCATGCCATCACCGACGCCTTGCTGGGCGCAGCGGCGCTGGGCGACATCGGCCGGCACTTTCCGGACACCGACGAGCGCTTCCGTGGTGCCGATTCCGCGGTGCTCCTGGCCGAGGCGATGCGCCGGGTGCGCGAGCACGGCTATGAGTTGGTCAATCTCGATGCCACCATCGTCGCCCAGGCCCCCAAGATGGCGCCGCACATCCCGGCCATGTGCCAACGCATCGCCGCCGTGTTGGGCTGTTCGGTGCAACAGGTCAACGTGAAAGCCAAGACGGCCGAGAAGCTCGGACCGGTGGGGCGGCAGGAATCGATCGAGGCGCGCGCGGTGTGCCTGCTGCGGCGGGCTTGATCAAGGGGCTTTGCGCAGCCGGATGCGGGCGATGAGCCCGGTGTCGGGCGGCGTGGCATTGCTCAGCTCGAAGGTGCCGCCCATGCGCAAAATGGTCTTCTCGACGATGGCCAGCCCCAGTCCGGCACCGGTGGCGGCCGTGCGTGCCGCATCGCCACGAAAAAACGGGGTGGTCAGTTGCGACAATTTCTCGGGCGAGACGCCCGGGCCGTGGTCGCGCACGCTGATGATGACCCAAGGGCCGGTGCGGGCGTATGTCACCTGCACGAAGGCGATGCCGGTGTCGCTGCTGCGACCATAGCGTCGCGCGTTCTCGAACAGGTTGGCGATCACCCGCCCCAACTCGGTTTCGTCGGCCAGCACCATGGTGTCGATGGCCACCCGTGATTCGATACGGATCTGACTGGTGTCGCGGAAGGCGGCCGCGGCTCGGTCGATCACCCCAGACAAGTGCACCGGCACGAGCTTGACCTCGCCCGGGCGCGCATAGTCCATGAATTTGTCGATGATGGCGTCGAGCTGGTCGATGTCGGCGGCCATGTAGCGACGGGCTTCTTCGTCTTGGACGCTCATCTCCACTTCCAGGCGCAACCGCGCCAGCGGCGTGCGCAGGTCGTGCGAGATGCCGGCCAGCATCACCGCGCGGTCTTCTTCCACTTTGGCCAACTCGCGTGCCATGCGGTTGAAGCCCTTGTTGACCTCCCGGATCTCACTGGTCATGGTGTTTTCGTCCAGGCGCGATTCGTACTCGCCTTCGCGGATGCGGCTGGCGGCAAACGACAGCTGGCGCAGCGGCTGGTTGATGAGCCGCGCGACCGTGGCCGAGCCGATCACCGTGGCCAGCAAAGCGATGCCCACCCAGACGAACCAGGTCTTGCCGGTGACGGGCTGCAGGCGCTGCGGGTCTGCTTGCAGCCAATAACGGTCGGTCTCGATGGCGAAGTCGATCCAAAGTCCTGGGCGTCCATTCACACTGGAAGCCACCACCGTGGTCGGACCCAGACGGCTGCGCAATTCCTCGGCGATGCGTCGCGTAAAGCGGTCGCTCTCGAAGGGCACATAGGCGTCTGAGGTTTCGCGCGGCTGGACCCGGATGGCTTCTTGCTCCGTGATGGTCTTGAGCAAGGCCACCCGGTTGATGCTATCGGTGTAGCGCAGCGCCACCCGCGACAGGTTCACCAGGCTGGCCAGCTGCTGGGCCGCTTGCACGGCCCGCGGCTCGAATTCCAGCGCCCGGAAGGTTTGCACCCAGGCGACGATGCCAAACCCCAGCAGGGCGCCGAGCATCATGAAAGTGCGCCAGAACAGGCTCAGGGTGACACGTTTGCGGACCATCGGGCTCGTCGGACAGGGCTGGGATTCACACGCGCCCCGCAGTATGCCCTCCGCCAGCCGGGGACGGTCTCAGGAATGCATGAAAAACGCCAGACCCAGGGGTCTGGCGTGCCGGGGTGATGAGGGCAAGTTCAGGCGTTTCCGTCGGGCACGAACACATAGCCGACCCCCCACACCGTCTGGATATAGCGGGGTTGGGCCGGATCGGGTTCGATCATCTTGCGCAGGCGCGAGATCTGCACGTCCAGGCTGCGATCGAAGGGCTCGAACTCTCGGCCCCGCGCCAGTTGGGCCAGCTTGTCACGCGACAGCGGTTGGCGCGGATGACGAACCAAGGCTTTGAGCATCGAATACTCGCCGGTCGTCAGCGGGATGGCCTCACCATCCTTCGTGAGCCGGCGCTGAGCCAAGTCGAACTCGAAGGGGCCGAACACCACGGTCTGCGGCTCCTTGGTCGGCGCACCTGGGGCCTCCATGGCCGGACGCCGACGCAACACCGCATGGATACGCGCCAGCAGCTCGCGCGGGTTGAAGGGTTTGGGCAAATAGTCGTCGGCCCCGACTTCCAAGCCGACGATGCGGTCGACATCCTCGACCTTGGCCGTCAGCATGATGATGGGCGTTTGATCATTGGCCGCCCGCAGCCGGCGGCAGATCGACAAACCATCCTCGCCGGGCAACATCAGATCCAGCACGATCAAATCGACGGTTTCGCGCGTCAGCACCCGGTTCAGGGCCTTGGCATCCTCGGCCAGGAAGACCTCGAAGCCTTCTTGAGTGAGATATCGGCGCAGCAGGTCACGGATGCGGGCATCGTCATCCACCACCACGATCTGGTCGGGACGGGGGGCGGGGGTCTGAGGGGTTGTGGTCATCGAGGACTCCCGAATTTGTAACAAAGCGGGATTGTGGGGTTGCGCAGTCGCGAAAAAGTGCCGTTTTGACCAAGTGTTACAAATATTGCCACTCGGGGGAACCGCGACCGCAAAACCCTGTGCGTCAGCGGGTGAAGGGCGTGTCCTGCGCCGTCCCATCCCTGCGTGGGCGGCACGGGCGGTCGTCTTGGCCGCACCGGCTTGCGTTAGCCTCCTACATTCACAGTGTCTTGCCCCTCCAGGAAAGGAATCCATGAAGCAGCATGTCGTTTGGCCCGGCCTGTACCTCGCTGCGGTCTTGCTGAGCTCCGGGGCGCTGGCCCAGCCGGTGCCGCCGGCCCAAGTGGTGAGTTTTTCTGCCAGCGCCAGCATGGAAGTTCCGCAAGACTTTTTGAGTCTGACCCTGAACACCACGCGCGAAGCCGGCGATGCGGCGGCGGTTCAAAAGGCGCTGCAGCAGGCCGTGGAAGCGGCTCTGGCCCAGGCCCGGCCTGCCGCCCAGCCCGGCGCGATGGATGTGCGCACCGGTCAGTTTTCGATCTACCCGCGCTATGCCAGCCAAGGGCGAATCGCGGGCTGGCAGGGCACGGCCGAGCTGGTGCTCGAAGGCATGGATTGGGCGCGCATCACGCAAACGGCTGCCCGCATCCAGACGCTGAGCGTGGCCCGCGTCTCGCAGGGGCTGTCGCGCCAGGCCCGCGAAAGGCACGAGGCGGCCGTGCAAGCCCAGGCCGTGGCACGCTACCGAGCCCGGGCGCAGGAGCTGGCCGAGTTGTTTGGCTTTCGGGGCTATGAGCTGCGGGAAGTGAGCGTCTCGACCTCGGAGCCCGGGGTGACCCCGTGGCCGATGATGATGCGCGCCAAAGCCGACGTGACGGCCGCCGAAGCGGCCCCCGTGCCGGTGGAAGCCGGTAAAGCGCTCGTGACGGTGACCGTCAGCGGCAGCGTGACGTTGAAGTAGGGTCCCACCGGCACGCGCCGGTTCATGCGATCGGGCTCCAGGACCGGGCCGAGCCGGGCGTGCGACCGTGTGCCGGCCGAGCGTCCGATGGGGCGGGCCTTCCGCGCTTATTGGGCCACCCAGCCGCCGTCCATGTTCCAGGCCACGCCGCGGACGTTGTCGGCCGCCGCAGAGCACAGGAAGACGGCCAGCGCTCCCAATTGCTCGGGCGTGGTGAATTGCAGCGAAGGCTGCTTTTCTCCCAGCAGTTCCCGCTGGGCCTGCTCCACGGGGATGCCGCCTTGGGCGGCGCGGGCATCGATCTGCTTCTGCACCAAGGGGGTCAGCACCCAGCCGGGACAAATCGCATTGACCGTCACGCCAGTGGTGGCCGTCTCCAGCGCCACGGCTTTGGTGAAGCCCACGATCCCGTGCTTGGAGGCCACATAGGCCGACTTTTGTGCCGAGGCCACCAAGCCATGGGTCGAGGCCACGTTGATCACGCGGCCCCAGTTGCGCTGCTTCATGCGCGGCAAGGCCAGCCGGGTGGTGTGAAATGCCGAGCTGAGATTGATCGCGATGATGGCATCCCACTTCTCGGGCGGGAAGTCCTCCACTGCAGCCACGTGCTGGATGCCGGCATTGTTGACCAGGATGTCCACGCCGCCGAAATCCTTTTGGGCGTAGGCCATCATCTCGGCGATCTGCGCTGGCTGGCTCATGTCGGCCCCGTGATAGCCCACCCGCACACCGGTCTTTTCCACCGCGGCCTTCGCACCTTCGACGTCGCCGAAACCATTGAGTATCACGTCGGCGCCTTCACGTGCCAAAGCCAAGGCCACGCCCAAGCCGATGCCGCTGGTCGAACCCGTGACCAGGGCGGTCTTGCCTTTCAACATACAGAGTCCTCTTTGCTAAGGTTCAGGGAGAATCGGCGACAAGCGCTTGGATTATCAGAGAGGAATGCCCCGATGACGCAGCCACGCCTTGATTTCGTGCAATGTCTGGACCCTCACGGACTGCACCGCATGGCCTACTGGGAGTGGGGCGACCCGTCCAACGGCCGGGTGCTGGTGTGCGTGCATGGGCTGTCACGCCAGGGCCGCGACTTCGATGTGCTGGCGCAAGCGATGTGCGACCACTATCGCGTGGTGTGTCCCGATGTCGTGGGCCGCGGGCGTTCGGACTGGCTCGACGACCCGATGGGCTACCAGATTCCGACCTATGTGGCCGACATGGTGACTTTGCTGGCGCGCCTGCGGGCCGAGACGGTGGATTGGGTCGGCACCTCGATGGGCGGGCTCATCGGATTGGGCTTGGCCTCGCTGAAGGGCTCGCCAGTGCGATCCTTGGTGCTCAACGACGTGGGCCCCACGATCGAGCCGGCGGCGCTGGCGCGCATTGGCAGCTACGTGGGGCAGGTCCCACGTTTCGAGACGGTGGAGGCCGCTGCCGACTACTTTCTGTCCATCTCCGAAGGCTTTGGCCCGCACACGCGCGAGCAGTGGCTGGCCCTGACGCGCCCCATGTTGCGCCGGATCGAAGATGAGCAGGGCGTGGGCTACATCCCGCATTACGACCCGAAGATCGCGGTGCCATTCCATGCCGCCACCCCGGAGATGGCCGCCGCGGCACAGGCCATGCTGTGGCAGCGCTATGACAGCCTGCGCACGCGCACGCTGGTGCTGCGCGGTGCGCAGTCGGACTTGTTGACGCGGCAGACGGCCCAGGCCATGGCCGAGCGCGGGCCGCGGGCCAAAGTGGTGGAGTTCGAGGGCGTGGGCCATGCGCCCACGCTGGTGGACCCGGCTCAAGTGGCCGTGGTCCGGGAGTTTCTGACCTCAGCATGAAGACCATGTCTCAGGACGCGGCCGAGCATGCCGCGCCCATCGTGCAACTGGCCGGCGAGATGGATGCGCCGTCTGCGGCCGCCGTGCCGCGCGGGGCTGACGCGGCCGAAGCCCTGGCCCAGGAAGTGGCGCGCTTGGAGCGCGCGCGCGCCTTTGCCGAGCCTCTGCTGGCCGGCCAAAGGCTCGACACGGGCGAGGACGCGCTGGACCATGCCCATGGTGTGGCCTCGATCCTGCGGGCCATCGGGGCTTCGCCATCGCTGCAGGCCGCGGTGTACCTCGTCTACGTGAGCGAATACCTCAACAAGCCCGAGGAGGTGATCGGCAAGGCTTTTGGCCCGTCTTACGCGAGCTTGGTGGCCGCCACGCGCAAGTTGGTGCAGATCCAGCGCAACGCCCGCGATGCCTTGGTCGATGAGGACATGCGAGCCGAGCAGACCGAGCGTGTGCGCAAGATGCTGTTGGCGTTCTCGCGCGATCTGCGCGTGGTGCTGGTGCGCTTGGCCTCGCGATTGCAGACCTTGCGCTATTACGCGCAATCCAAGCGCGAATGTCCGCTGGTGCTCGCGCGCGAATCGCTGCACGTGTTCGCGCCCCTGGCCAATCGGCTGGGCATCTGGCAGATCAAATGGGAGCTCGAGGATCTGTCGTTCCGATTCCTCGAGCCCGACCAGTACAAGGCCATTGCCCGCCAGCTCGACGAAAAGCGCATCGAGCGTGAGCAGGTGGTCGAGCAGGCGCGTCAGCGCTTGAGCGCCCAGCTGCGCGAGCACGGTATCGACGCGCAAGTGCAGGGTCGGCCCAAGCACATCTACAGCATCTGGAAGAAGATGCGGGGCAAGCAGCTCGATTTCGACCATGTCTACGATTTGCGCGCCTTGCGTGTCATCGTGCGCAGCGTGCCCGACTGCTACGCCGTGCTCAGTCTGGTTCATGAGCTGTACCGTCCGCTGCCCGAGGAGTTCGACGACTACATCGCCAAGCCCAAAGCCAATGGGTATCAGTCGCTGCACACCGTGGTCTACGACGATCAGGGGCGCAGTCTGGAGATTCAAATCCGCACCCAGGCCATGCACGAGCATGCCGAGCATGGCGTGGCAGCCCATTGGGCCTACAAAGAGGCCGGCACTCGCGGGTACGCGGGGGTCAGCGCGGCAGGCGATTTCGAAGCCCAGGTGGCCGAAGCCCGCAAGGCCGTGCTGCGCCAACTGCTGGCCTGGGAACGCGATTTCGTCGGTCAGGCGGCCGAGACCTCCGGCGCCGTCTTCGACGATCGCATCTACGTGTTCACGCCCCAAGCGGCCATCGTGGAGCTGCCGGCTGGGGCCACGCCGGTGGACTTTGCCTACACCGTGCACACCGACTTGGGCCACCGCTGCCGAGGGGCCCGGGTCGATGGTGTGATGGTGCCGTTGAACACGCCGCTGCAAAGCGGTCAGACCGTGGAAGTCTTCGCGGCCAAAGAAGGCGGCCCCTCGATGGATTGGCTCAACCCTGAGCTGGGCTATTTGCGCAGCGCACGGGCCAAGGCCAAAGTGCGCGCCTGGTTCAATGCGCTGGCGCAACAACAAACCATCGCCCGCGGACGCGAGCTGGTGGAGAAGCTCCTCCAACGGGAGGGGCGCACCGCAATGAAGCTCGAGGACCTGGCCACGCAACTGGGCTTTCGCAACGCCGAGGCCTTGTTCGATGTGGTCGGTAAAGACGAGTACTCGCTGCGCCACATCGAGAACCTGCTGCGTCCATCCGAGCCAGGGCCCACCGCCGACGATCAGATCGCTTTGCGCAAGCCCCGCAGTGCATCCAGCAGCAGCAAGGGCGGGGTGCTCGTCGTGGGCGTGGAGTCTTTGCTGACCACGCTGGCGCGCTGCTGCAAGCCCGCGCCGCCCGATGCGATCGGAGGCTATGTCACCAAGGGCAAGGGGGTGGCGGTGCATCGGGCCGACTGCTCGACCTTTCGGCAGATTGCCGGCCGCCACCCAGAGCGGGTGATCGCCGTGGCCTGGGGGCAACCCACGGGTGACAAGATTCCCGTCTATCCCGTGGATGTCACGGTCGAAGCCGTCGATCGTCAGGGCTTGCTGCGCGACATCTCCGAGGTGTTCGCCAAGGAGAAGATGAACGTGATCGGCGTCAATACGCAAACCGTGCGCGGCATCGCATGGATGACCTTCACCGTGGAGGTGGCCGATTCCGCACGTCTGAACCAGGTGCTGGGCGTGGTGGCGCAGGTCCAAGGGGTGCGGCGAGCCCGACGACGCTGAACCTGCCGAAAAACATGCTATAGTATCGAGCTTCTTAGGCGCGTAGCTCAGCTGGTTAGAGCACCACCTTGACATGGTGGGGGTCGTTGGTTCGAGTCCAATCGCGCCTACCAAACACGCAAAGCCCCGCGGAGTGATTCCTGCGGGGCTTTTTCATTGGGCCGCTTTCATTGCGCCGCCCATGGCCGCAAAGCGTGGCGAGTTGCGCACACAGGCGTGCATACCGTGGGGAAACCCCCTTGCCGTTCTCACAGGGTGGCCCCCTAGAATGAATTTTGCAGTGCACTGTCGTGCACCTGTTCGGTAGTTGGAGACCCTCATGGCACAGGCCAAACGTGGCGCCTCGCCTTCGGCAAGTGGTGGCGCAGCCCCGCAGTTGCGCACGCTCAAGAAATACCCCAACCGTCGCCTGTATGACACGGCCACCAGCAGCTACATCACGCTGGCCGATGTGAAAAAAATGGTCTTGGCCGGGGAAGATTTCATCGTGCGCGATGCCAAGACCAACGAGGACCTCACCCGCAGCATCCTGCTGCAAATCATCCTGGAGGAAGAGTCCGGCGGCGTGCCCATGTTTTCCACTCACATGCTGGCCGACATCATCCGTGTCTACGGCAACGCGATGCAGGGCATGATGGGGGCCTATCTCGAAAAGAGCATCGAAGCCTTCGTCAACATGCAAAAGCGCTTTGCCGAACAGTCGCGCGGCATGGTCGAAGGCAAGGGCTTTTCGCCGGAGATGTGGACACAGTTCATGAGCGTGCAAGCGCCCATGGTGCAAGGGCTGATGAACAGCTATCTCGAGCAGTCCAAGACGCTCTTTGAGCAGCTGCAAGCCCAAATGCAAAAGCAGGCCGAAACGCTGATGCCGCCGGGGTTCCCCGGCTTCGGTCCCCCCAAGCGCTGAGGCCGCGGGCCCGGGGCGGGCGGATCGGCGAAAATTCGCCCATGACGCAAGACTCGCCGGCGGTGGCTGCCACCGCCTCTCCCCCCAAAATTGGTTTCGTCAGCCTGGGTTGCCCCAAGGCGCTGACGGACTCCGAGCTCATCCTCACCCAACTGCGCGCCGAAGGCTACGAGACCTCCAAAACCTTTCAGGGCGCCGATCTGGTGATCGTCAACACCTGTGGCTTCATCGATGAGGCGGTCAAGGAAAGCCTCGACACCATCGGCGAGGCTTTGGCCGAAAACGGCAAGGTCATCGTCACGGGGTGCCTGGGCGCCCGCGCCGGGCAGGGCGGCGGCAACCTGGTGCAAGAAGTGCATCCCAAGGTGCTGGCCGTCACCGGGCCGCATGCCACCCAGGAGGTCTTGGATGCCGTGCACCGGCACGTGCCCAAGCCCCACGACCCCTTCGTCGATCTGGTGCCGCCCACCGGCATCAAGCTCACCCCCCGGCATTACGCTTACCTCAAGATCAGCGAAGGCTGCAATCACCGTTGTACCTTCTGCATCATCCCCAGCATGCGTGGCGATTTGGTCTCGCGGCCCATCGGCGACGTGCTCAACGAGGCGCGGCGACTGTTCGAGGCTGGGGTGAAGGAACTGCTGGTGATCAGCCAGGACACCAGCGCTTACGGTGTGGACCTGAAGTACCGCACGGGTTTCTGGGACGGCAAACCCCTGCGTACTCGCATGCTCGAACTCGTGCAGGCGCTGGGCGATCTGGCCGCCGAGCATGGTGCCTGGGTGCGGCTGCACTATGTCTATCCCTACCCCCATGTGGACGACATCGTGCCGCTGATGGCCGAAGGCCGCATCCTGCCGTATCTTGACGTGCCCTTCCAACATGCGCACCCGGATGTGCTCAAGCGCATGAAACGTCCGGCCAGCGGGGAAAAGAACCTCGAACGCATCCGACGTTGGCGCGAAATCTGCCCCGAGATCGTCATCCGCTCGACCTTCATCGCGGGCTTCCCAGGCGAGACCGAGGCCGAGTTCGAATACTTGCTGGACTTCATGCGCGAGGCGCAGATCGACCGAGCCGGCTGCTTTGCCTATTCTCCGGTCGATGGCGCCGCGGCCAATGAGCTGCCCGGCGCCGTGCCCGATGCCGTGCGCCAGGAGCGGCGCGCCCGCTTCATGGCCGTGGCCGAGGCCGTGTCCACCGCCAAGTTGCAACAGCGCGTGGGTGCCACCATGCAAGTGCTGGTGGACGCTGCCCCGGCGTTGGGTCGCAAGGGCGGGGTGGGGCGCAGCTATGCCGATGCGCCCGAGATCGATGGCACGGTGCGGTTGCTGCCGCCACAAAAGGCTTCACGCACGCTGAAGGTTGGCGAGTTCACGCAGGCCCTGATCGTCGGCACGCAGGGGCATGACCTGATTGGCCAGCCCCTCTGAACAGACGTTTCGGCTAAGGTTGGGGGGCCATGAAAATCCTTCTGCTGACCCACCCTCTGTCGGCCGAGCCCTATGTCGAAGCTTTGCGTCGCTTGCGGCCACACGATGAGTTGACGGTCTGGTCACGTGAGCAGCCGGCGTCCCAATGGGCCGATGCCGACGTGGTGCTTGGCTGGCGGTTTCCCGCCGGCGTGGCCGAGGCGATGTCTCGCCTGCGCTGGGTCTGTTCCGTGGCCGCCGGCGTGGAGAAGCTGCTGGTGCCCGAGTTGCCCGCCAGCGTGCCCGTGTCACGCATCATCGACCCCGACCAGGCTTTGGGCATCGCTCAATACGTCACGGCCATGGCTTTGCGTTTCGCGCGTGAGCTGCCGCGCTACGAGCAGCAGCAACGTGAACGCCTGTGGGCGCGGCACCCGATGGCCGCGGCCCGCCACCGTGTCTGTGTGCTGGGGCAGGGGGCGACCGGACAGGCCATCTCGCGCATGCTCAGCGCTTGCGGTTTCGTGGTGGACGGATGGCGACGCAGCCAAGGGCGTCCCCTGCACGAGGCCTTGCGCGAGGCCCGGATCGTCGTCTGCGCCTTGCCCTTGACCCCAGAGACGAGCGGCCTGATCGACCGGGCGGCGCTGGCGGTCATGCCTCGCGCAGCAGCCTTCATCAACATCGCCCGTGGCGCTCATGTGGTCGAGGAGGATCTGCTGGCCGCGCTGCGCAGTGGGCATCTGGCCTTTGCGGCGCTGGACGTGCAGGTGCACGAACCCCTGCCGCCGGACTCCCCCCTGTGGGATGCGCCGAATCTGATCATCACGCCGCACATCGCGGCGCAATCGTCGGTGGACACCATCGTCGCCCAGTTCATCGAAGGGTTGGAAGCGCTCGAAACCGGCCACCCTTTGCCTCGCCTGGTGGATCGTCAACTCGGATACTGATCTTTGCCCATGACTCAGCTTACCCCTCGCCGCAGCACCGAGCTCATCCACCATCCGTATCGGCCGCCGTCGGAGTTCGATGCGACCATGCCCGGCGTGTTCAAGGCCTCGTCGGTGTTCTTTCCGAATGTGGCGGCCTTGCGCCGGCGGCGCTGGGACGACAAGAGCGCTTACACCTATGGCCTGCATGGCACACCGACCACCTTCATGCTCGAAGAGCGCCTGGCCACGCTGGAGGGCGCCCGTCACGTGTTGCTGGCCCCCAGTGGCTTGTCGGCCATCACCACGGTGGACATGGCGCTGCTGCGCCAAGGCGACGTGGTGGTGCTGCCGGACAACGTCTATGGACCGAGCCTGAATTTTGCCCAGCACGAGCTCGCACATTGGGGCATTGGACACCGGCTGTACGACCCGATGGATGCCTCATCGCTGGCGTCCGTGCTGTCTGACGAAGTCAAGCTGGTCTGGCTGGAGGCGCCGGGCTCGGTGACCTTGGAGTTTCCTGACCTGCGTGCCCTGGTGCGCTTGGTGCGACAGCGTGCGCCACAAGCCGTGGTGGCCCTGGACAACACCTGGGGTGCGGGGCTGGCTTTCGCGCCATTCGAGTTGGGCGAGGGGCTGGGCGTGGACCTCACGGTGCATGCCTTGACCAAATACCCCTCGGGCGGGGGAGACGTGTTGATGGGCTCGATTGCCTGCCGTGACGCCGGTCTGTATCAGACCCTGGCCTGGGCCCACAGCCGCCTGGGTCTGGGCGTGGGCGCCAATGACGTGGAAGCCGTGCTGCGCTCGTTGCCCACGCTGGAGTTGCGCTATCACGCCCAGGATCGCGCGGCACGGCGTATTGCGCAATGGTGCTGCGAGCAACCCGAGTTCGTGCGCGTGCTGCATCCGGCCATGCCGGGCTCACCAGGGCACGAGCATTGGCAGTCCCTGTGTTCGGCGGCCGCTGGGCTGTTGACCGTAGAGCTCGACCCCCGATTCACACCGGCGCAGGGGGATGCCTTCGTCGATGCGCTCAGAGTGTTTCGCATCGGCTGGTCCTGGGGAGGGCCGGTAAGTTTGGCCGTGCCCTATCGGGCCGAAGGCATGCGCCGTTTGCCAACGCCTTACCAAGGCACGCTGGTGCGTCTGTGCATCGGGTTGGAGGCGGTGGATGACCTCATCGCCGACCTGGCGCAGGCCAAGGACACGGCCCTTGGCGCTCGCTGAGACCTTCGGTCTCTCCAGGCGCCCCTGTTGGCAGAAGGTCCGCTGCGCTGCGCGCTCAGTCCTTCGCACGTGATGAGACTTTGTGTCTCATCAAGCGTCCCTTTTCACGTTCCCAGTCGCGTTTTTTTTCGGCTTCACGCTTGTCGTGCAATTGCTTGCCCTTGGCCAGCGCGATCTCGACCTTCACCAAGCCGCCTTTGTAGTGCAGATCGAGCGGCACCAGGGTATAGCCTTTTTGTTCCACCTTGCCGATGAGGCGCCGGATCTGATCCTTGTGCATCAGCAGTTTCTTGGTGCGATCGGCCTCGGGGCGCACGTGGGTGGAGGCCGTGCGCAGGGCATTGATGCGGCAGCCGATCAGGTAGAGCTCGCCATCCTTGATGACGACGTAGCCATCGGTGAGCTGCACTTGGCCGGCGCGAATGGCCTTGACTTCCCAGCCGGACAATACGATGCCTGCCTCGAATCGTTCTTCGATGTGATAGTTGAAGCGTGCTTTGCGGTTTTCGACGATCGACATGACAGGTTCGGTGGGGTCTGCGCGGCTCACTACAATCCCGGCATTGTATGAAGCACGTCAAGAAGTCCGTTCTGCTGTGGTACTCGCCGCGCGAGATGTACGAGCTCGTCACCGGCGTGGCACAGTATCCGGCCTTCTTGCCCTGGTGCGAAAAGGCAGAGATCCTGTCCGAAACCGAGCATGAGATGACAGCGCGTCTGACGCTGCGCTACGCCGGTTTGCATCATGCCTTTACCACACGCAACACCCACCAGGCCCCCGAACTGGTGGTGGTCGAACTGGTGGACGGCCCGTTTTCGGAACTGGCCGGGGAATGGCGCTTTCTGCCCTTGGGCAGTGGGCCGTCTGGGCCGCCAGCGTGCAAGGTGGAGCTCGACTTGCGTTACGCATTTTCCAGCACGGCGCTGCAGGCCTTGGTCAGCCCGGTGTTCGACCGCATCGCCAATACGCTCGTGGACTCTTTCGTGCGGCGTGCTGAGCAAGTCTATGGGGCACGTTGAGATGAAGGTCGAGGTGGTCTATGCCCCGGCGCCTCACTGCGTGGATCGGGTGAGTTTGGACTTGCCCGAAGGGGCGACCGTGCGACACGCCCTGCAAGCCAGTGGCATCCTGCAGCGTCACCAAGGGCTGTTGGACGCCGGCGGCCACCGGGTGGGCATCTGGGGGCGCTTGGCGGGGCTGGACGATGCCTTGCGCGAGCGTGATCGGGTGGAAATCTACCGTCCGCTCAAGGTCGATCCGAAAGAGGCGCGACGGCTGCGATACCGCCAACAAGCGCCGTCGGGGCGGCGGCGTCGCCCCGCACGCTGATCAATCACAGTTGGCGGCGATGAGCTCGCGGGTGCGAGCGACTTCGGCGGCGCGAGCCTCATCACCGAGGAACTCCCGTTCGCCTTTCGCATTGGTGCGGGTGAGGCGCACCCCACTTTCCAGTGTTTGCAGGTAATTGCGAGCCCGCGTGCAGTTCTCGGGGCTCTTCGTCATTTCGTGTGGAACCCAACAGTCACAATGACTCCTGGTCGTCGCGCCCGGTGGGCATGTGTGCAGGCCGCTGGCCGGCCTGTGCACATGTCCACGAGGCGTGTTTGATCAGGAGGATGAGTCCATGGGCATTGCCGTAGAAGCTCTGTTCACCAGCGCGCTGGGCTTGCAGCCGCCGTGGGTCGTCGATGACGTCAGGCTCGACACCGCTAAGCGGCGTATCGACTTCGAGATCGGCTGCCACACCAGCAGGCTCGCCTGCCCGGCATGCGGT
>NZ_KB905970.1 GCF_000381125.1 Caldimonas manganoxidans ATCC BAA-369 | reverse complement strand
TCGAGCACCCGTTTCATGTGCTCAAGCGCCTGTGGGGCTTTGCCAAGGTGCGCTACCGAGGCCTGGCCAAGAACGCCAACCGCGCCTTCACGGCGCTGGCGATGGTCAACCTGTACATGGCCGCACGGCGCGTGCCGGCATTGGTGCGCCCGTAATGGGCCCATCATGGCCCGGGCGGGCGCCGAAGGGCCCGCCAGTAAGGCCCTCGAGGCCGTAGAACGCGCCAAAAACGCTCCGTTTCGCCCCGCGCAGGACAATCTCGCCGCGGCGCGGGGCTTGATCAGCGTTTCCTAAAGCCCTGAGGACGCAATGACTCGTCCGATCCTGATCCGCATCCACCCCGCCGACAACGTGGCCATCGTGGCCAACGAAGGCGGCTTGCCGGCGGGCGCTGTCGTCGATGGCCTGACGCTGCGTGAACATGTGCCCCAGGCTCACAAGGTCGCGTTGGTCGATCTGCCGCAGGGTGCGGCGGTGCGGCGCTACAACGTGCCGATCGGCTACGCCGTGCGCGACATTCCGGCCGGCAGCTGGGTGCACGAGCGGCTGCTCCACATGCCCGCGGCCCGTCCGCTGGACGACCTGCCCATGGCCACGGTGCGCGCCCCGGCCGTGGCGCCCTTGGAGGGCTACACCTTCGAGGGCTATCGCAACCCCGACGGCTCGGTGGGCACGCGCAACATCCTGGCCATCACACAGACGGTGCAATGCGTCGCGGGAGTGACCGCGTTCGCAGTCCAGCGCATCAAGCAAGAGCTGCTGCCCAAGTATCCGAACGTCGATGACGTGGTGGCGCTGGAGCACGGTTACGGCTGCGGCGTGGCCATCGACGCGCCCGATGCGGTGATCCCCATCCGCACCCTGCGCAATCTGGCGCGCAACCCCAATTTCGGCGGCGAGGTGATGGTCGTCAGCCTGGGCTGCGAGAAGCTGCAACCCGAACGGCTGCTGCCGCCGGGCAGCATCCCCATCGATGATCATCGCAGCAGCAGCCTGGACGTGGTTTGCCTGCAAGACGAGGCTCACGTGGGCTTTCATTCGATGGTCGATGCGTTGATGCGTCAGGCCGAGGTGCATCTGCAACGCCTGAACGCTCGCCGGCGCGAGACCGTGCCCGCCAGCGAATTGGTCGTGGGCGTGCAGTGCGGCGGCAGCGATGCCTTCTCCGGCGTCACCGCCAATCCGGCCGTGGGCTTTTGCACCGACTTGCTGGTGCGTGCCGGGGCCACGGTGATGTTTTCCGAGGTGACCGAGGTGCGCGACGGCATCGACCAGCTCACTTCACGCGCCGCCACCCCCGAGGTGGCGCAAGCCATGATCGAACAAATGGCTTGGTATGACGCCTACCTCAAGCGGGGCCAGGTCGATCGCAGCGCCAACACCACTCCCGGCAACAAAAAGGGCGGGTTGTCCAACATCGTCGAAAAAGCGATGGGCTCGATCATCAAAAGCGGCACCGCGCCGATCATGGGAGTGGTTCCTCCGGGTGAGCGCGCCGGTCAACGTGGCTTGCTCTATGCCGCCACGCCCGCCAGCGACTTCATCTGCGGCACCTTGCAATTGGCCGCCGGCATGAACGTGCATGTCTTTACCACCGGCCGTGGCACGCCCTATGGCCTGGCGGCCTGCCCGGTGATCAAGGTGGCCACGCGCACCGAGCTGGCCCGCCGCTGGCACGATCTCATGGACATCAATGCCGGCCGCATCGCCGACGGACAGGCCAGCATCGCAGACGTGGGCTGGGAGCTTTTCCATTTCATTCTCGACGTGGCCAGCGGCCGCAAAAAGACCTGGGCCGAGCACTGGAAGCTGCACAACGCGCAGGTGCTGTTCAATCCAGCGCCGGTGACCTGAGCGCGCCATCCTCCACCATGCGACAAGGCCAGGGGCTTTGGGTCCCTGGCCGGGGCCGGCCAAACTTTCGGCACACAATGTCCGTTTCGTGTGACGATTTCGTTTGCCCTCATGGCCATGTGGATGCCCCCGTTTTTTGCTCCGGAACGCTTCGACGACCCACACGCCGCGCTGCAACGCGTGCGCACCATCTATGAGCACAGCCTTGCCCACCTGCGTCAAGCCTTGCAACGCTACACCGCCGGAGAGGATTTCACGCAGCGCGTGCGCGCCTGCTATCCCTACGTGCGGGTGCGCACCGAGACGGTGGCCCGGGCCGACTCGCGCCTGTCTTACGGCTTCGTCGCCGGCCCAGGCACCTACGAAACCACCCTGACCCGGCCAGACCTGTACGAAGACTATTACCTGGAGCAGTTCCGGCTGCTGCTGCGCAACCACGGCGTGCCGCTGGAAGTGGGCACGAGCCAGCAACCGATCCCCGTGCACTTCGCGGTGGACGGCTCCGATCACGTGGAAGGTCAGCTGGATGCGGCCCGCCGCCTGCGGCTGCGCGATCTGTTCGATCTGCCCGATTTGGGCGCGATGGATGACGGCATCGCCAATGGCACCTACGAGCCCGCGCCGGGCGAGCCGCGCCCGCTGGCGCTGTTCACTGCACCGCGCGTGGACTACTCGTTGCACCGCCTGCGCCACTACACCGGCACCGCGCCCGAGCATTTTCAGAATTTCGTGCTGTTCACGAACTACCAGTTCTACATCGACGAGTTCGTGCGCCTGGGCCGCGAGCTGATGACGCAGGCGCCCAACCAGGGGGCGCTGTTCACCCCCTCCAAAGACGCCGCGGCCGACGACGGCTATGTGGCCTTCGTCGAGCCCGGCAATGTGATCACACGCCGCCGGGGCGAGGCCCCCGAGCCCGAGGACGCGCTGGGCGCACCGCCGCCGCGCCTGCCGCAAATGCCGGCCTACCACCTGGTGCGACGCGACCGTGCGGGCATCACGATGGTCAATATCGGTGTGGGTCCGGCCAATGCCAAGACCATCACCGACCACATCGCCGTGCTGCGGCCGCATGCATGGATCATGCTGGGTCACTGCGCCGGCTTGCGCAACAGCCAGCAGCTGGGCGACTATGTGCTGGCCCACGGTTACGTGCGTGAAGACCATGTGCTGGACGAAGATTTGCCTCTGTGGGTGCCGATCCCGGCTCTGGCCGAGATCCAGATTGCGCTGCAAACCGCCGTGGCCGACATCACACAACTGAGCGGCTACGAGCTCAAGCGCATCTTGCGCACCGGCACGGTGGCCAGCACCGACAACCGCAACTGGGAGCTGCTGCCGCACCGCACCCCCGAGCGCCGCTTCAGCCAGAGCCGCGCCGTGGCGCTGGACATGGAAAGCGCCACCGTGGCAGCCAATGGTTTCCGCTTCCGCGTGCCCTACGGCACTTTGCTGTGCGTGAGCGACAAACCGCTGCACGGCGAGCTCAAGCTGCCAGGCATGGCCAACCAGTTTTACCGTGAGCGCGTGGACCAGCACCTGCGCATCGGCATCCGCGCCATCGAGATCCTGCGCGGCCAGGGCATCGACCGACTGCACAGCCGCAAGCTGCGCAGCTTCGCCGAGGTGGCCTTCCAGTGAGCGACCTCAAAAACTGCCCGTGAACTGGTAGCGCGAGGCCGGATGCCACATCGCCGCCACCGAGGCCACCTGACCCAGCGAATGGGTCTGGCGGCGCAGCACCAGGCAGGGCTCGTGCGGCCCCATGTGCAGCAGCTCACCAATCTCTTTGGGGGGCAAGCAGGCTTCGATGGCAAAGCGCACGCCTTGCAGCGGCGCCACGCGCATCAGGTAGGCATTGGGCGTCTGGCTGCGGAAGTCCTGGGCCATGTAGTCAGGCGCCACCAGGGGATTGACGTAGCGGTCTTCCACCTGGATGGGCAGGTCGTTTTCGTAGTGCACCACCACCGAATGGAACAGCAACGCGCGTGAGGGCAGCCCGAATTGGCGCGCCAGCACTTCGGTGGCCTTGCAGCGCTCGAGCAGCTGCAGTTCGCTGCGGTGTACATGGCCGCGCGCAGCCACCTCGTCGGCGATGTTGCGGATCTCCACCAGCGTGGACTGGTACTTCTGCTGAGCCACGAAGGTGCCCGAGCCCTGCACCCGCACGACGATCTGCTCATCGCTGAGCTCGCGGATCGCGCGGTTGACCGTCATGCGCGAGACACCGAACTCCCGCGCCAGCGCCTCTTCGCCGGGGATGGCTTCGCCCTCCTTCCACTGCCCGCTTTGGATGCGTTCGAGCACATGGGCCTTGATGGCCTGGTAGGCCGGCAGGCGGGCCCCATCGGCGGACCGGGAAGGCATGTTCATCCTAGGGAAATCACCAAGACGTTCTGCGGCCGATTGTATTGACGGCCTTCGGTGTCGACAAACAAAATGTATATACAACTTTTGACAATATGAACCTATTTGTATAGGTTCATCACAGCCAAGGAGACCGCATGAGCCGCCCTGACACCGCCCTGGCCTTGCCGCGCAGGGGCTTGACCCTTCCGTTGCTCAAGCTGCTGGCCTTCAGCGCGCTGGGCGTCTTCCTGTTCTTCGTCGACCTCGAGATCGGTGGCCGCCGCACCATCCCGATCGACCACATCAGCAGCTACCTGGTGCGCGAGCAGCGCAGCCTCGCAGCGGTCTTCGTGTTGGCGCTGATGGCTTGGGGAGCATTCGCGCCCTTCGTCACCGGCACCTTCGGCCAGAGCATCACCACGCGGGTGTTCAGCGTGGTCAAGCTGACTGGCTTGGCACTGGCAACGCTGTACCTGACTGGCCTGGCGCCCGACTGGGCCAGCCAGAAAGACATGCTGCCCTTCCTTTTCGAGAAGCTGGCGCTGTCGGTGGGTGTGCTCATCCCCATCGGCGCACTGGCGCTGACTTTTCTGGTGGGCTTTGGCCTGCTGGAGCTGGTGGGCGTGCTGATGGAACGCGTGATGCGCCCGCTGTTCCGCACCCCCGGCTACTCGGCCATCGATGCCGTGACCTCCTTCGTCGGCAGCTATTCGATCGGCCTACTCGTCACCAACGCCATGTACTTGCAAGGCAAGTACACGGTGCGCGAGGCCATGGTCATCGCCACAGGTTTTTCCACGGTCTCAGCCACCTTCATGATCGTCGTGGCCAAGACCCTGGGCCTGATGGAGCACTGGACCTTCTTCTTTTGGGCCAGCTTCGTCGTGACTTTCGCCGTCACCGCGATCACGGCCTACCTGCCGCCCATCGCCGGCATGGACGACCGCCGCCGCACTCCCGACGAGGTCGACCCTGGCCAGCCCGTCGGCCCCCGCTGGCGGCAGGCCTTGCAAGCCGGGGTGGCACGTTACCAATCGCGCGATCCGCTGCCGAAGATGCTGTGGGCACATCTGAAAGATGGCTTGCAAATGTCTGCCGTGGTCACCCCCAGCATCCTGGCGGTGGGCTTTGCCGGCCTGTGCCTGGCCAAGTTCACGCCCGTATTCGACTGGATCGGAGTGTTGCTGAAGCCCGCGCTGTGGGTCGCCGGTGCCTTGCTGGGCTTGGACAACGCCACGGCCGCCAGCGGCGCCTTCGCCTCGGGCCTGGCCGAGATGTTTCTGCCGGCCATCCTGCTCAAAGACGCCGAGTTCCTGCTGCGCTTCCTGGTAGCCCTGGTCTCGATCAGCACCGTGCTTTTCCTGTCCGGCTGCGTACCTTGCATCCTGGCCACGCGCATCCCGGTCAAGTTCCGCGACTTGCTCGTGATCTGGCTGCTGCGCAGTGTGCTGAGCATCGTTCTTGGCGCCATCGCGCTGCGTGTGGGCTTGGCCTTGGGCTGGCTGGTGCTGCCGGCCTGACCTCCCCTGCCGCCACATTGTCTTGCCCTGGAGAACCCCATGACTCCCCAACCCGACCCCCGCTACGACCCGACCCGCGTGATCCGCGCCCCGCGCGGCTGCGAGCTGCATTGCAAGAGCTGGCTCACCGAGGCCGCCTACCGCATGCTGCAGAACAACCTCGACCCGGACGTGGCCGAGAACCCGCAAGCCCTGGTGGTCTATGGCGGCATCGGCCGCGCCGCGCGCAACTGGGAGTGCTTCGATCGCATCCTGGCCTGCCTGCGCGAGCTCGACGACGACGAATCGCTGCTGATCCAGTCGGGCAAGCCCGTGGGCGTGTTCAAGACCCACCCCGACGCCCCACGCGTGCTGATCGCCAACTCCAATCTCGTGCCCAAGTGGGCCACCTGGGAGCACTTCAACGATCTGGACCGCCGGGGTCTGTTCATGTACGGCCAAATGACGGCCGGCAGCTGGATCTACATCGGCAGCCAAGGCATCGTGCAGGGCACGTTCGAGACCTTCGTCGAGGCCGGCCGCCAGCATCATGGCGGCGATTGGTCGGGCAAATGGATTCTCACCGCCGGCCTGGGCGGCATGGGCGGCGCCCAGCCACTGGCCGCCACATTGGCCGGCGCGGTCTCGCTGACCGTGGAGTGCGAGCAAAGCCGCATCGACTTTCGGCTGCGCACGCGCTATGTAGACAAGCAGGCCCGCAACCTCGACGAAGCCCTGGCCATGGTGCGCCACCACTGCGAGCGTAAGGAGGCCGTCTCCATTGCGCTGCTGGGCAATGCCGCCGAGGTGCTGCCCGAACTCGTCCAGCGCGCCAAAGCCGGCGGCCCGAAGCCAGACCTCGTGACCGACCAGACCTCGGCCCACGACCTCATCCACGGCTACCTGCCTGCCGGCTGGACCATCGAACAGTGGAAGGCCGCCCAACGCGATCCTGCCCTGCACGCCACACTGCAGGACGCCGCTGCAAAGAGCTGTGCCGTGCACGTGCAGGCCATGCTCGACTTCCACGCGATGGGGGTGCCCACGGTGGACTACGGCAACAACATCCGCCAGGTGGCGCACGACCACGGCGTGAAAAACGCCTTCGACTTCCCCGGCTTCGTGCCGGCCTATATCCGCCCGCTGTTCTGCGAGGGCAAGGGCCCCTTCCGCTGGGTGGCGCTGTCGGGCGACCCGGATGACATTTACAAGACCGACGCCAAGATCAAGGAACTCTTCCCCGACAACCACCACACCCACCGCTGGCTGGACATGGCGCGCGAACGCATCGCCTTCCAAGGCCTGCCCGCACGCATCTGCTGGCTGGGCCTGGGCGAGCGCCACCGCGCCGGCTTGGCCTTCAACGAGATGGTGCGCAAAGGGGAACTCAAGGCCCCCATCGTGATCGGACGCGACCACCTCGACACCGGCTCGGTGGCCAGCCCCAACCGCGAAACCGAGGGCATGCGCGACGGCACCGACGCCGTCTCCGATTGGCCGCTGCTCAATGCCCTGCTCAACACCGCCGGCGGCGCTACCTGGGTCAGCTTGCACCATGGCGGCGGCGTGGGCATGGGCTACTCTCAGCATGCGGGCATGGTCATCGTGGCCGACGGCACCGAGGCCGCGGCCCGGCGCCTGGCGCGCGTGCTGGTCAACGACTGCGGCTCGGGCGTGATGCGCCATGCCGATGCGGGGTACGACCTGGCCATGGCCACCGCGAAGAAACACGGGCTCCATCTGCCCATGATCGACCGGGCCTGAGCATGCAAGACACCTTGGTTCTCCATCCTGGCCGGCTGACCCTGGGCGAACTGCGTGCTCTGTGGAGCGCCCCGCAGCGCGTGGTCCTGCCCGAGTCCGCGCATGCAACCATCCGCGACTCCGCGGCCGCCATCGAGGCCATCGTGGCACGGGGTGTGGCGGCCTACGGCATCAACACCGGCTTTGGCAAGCTGGCCAAAACGCGCATTCCTGAGGCCCAGCTCGAACAGCTGCAACGCAATCTCATCCTGTCGCATGCCGTGGGCACGGGCGAGCCGATGAGCGATGCCACCGTGCGGCTGGTGATGGCGATGAAAGCAGCCAGCCTGGCGCGCGGCCATTCGGGCGTGCGCCCAGTGGTCATTGACACCCTGCTGGCCCTGCTCAACGCGGGCATCATGCCGCTCATCCCGTCCAAGGGCTCGGTCGGGGCCTCGGGCGACCTGGCCCCGCTGTCGCACATGACCCTGGCGCTCATGGGCCAAGGCGAGGTGCGCATGGACGGCCGCGTGATGCCGGCCGCGGCCGCCTTGCAGGCCGCCGGCATCGTGCCACTGACACTGGCGGCCAAAGAAGGACTGGCGCTGATCAACGGCACCCAGGTCTCCACCGCACTGGCCCTGCATGGACTGTTCATGGCCGAGCGGTTGCTGGAAGCCGGCCACCTCATCGGAGCGCTCTCGGTGGACGCCGCCAGAGGCAGCGACACGCCTTTCGATGCCCGCATCCATGCGCTGCGCGGGCAACCCGGCCAGATCGCCAGCGCCGCGGTCACGCGCGGCTTGCTCCAAGGCAGCGAGATCCGGCGCTCGCACCTCGTCAACGACGAACGCGTGCAAGACCCTTACAGCCTACGCTGCCAGCCTCAGGTGATGGGCGCCTGCCGCGACCTCATCGCCCAGGCCGCGCGCACCTTGCTCTTCGAGGCCAACGCCGTCACCGACAATCCGCTGGTGTTTGCAGACACCGGCGAGGTGCTCTCCGGCGGCAACTTCCACGCCGAGCCCGTGGCCTTTGCCGCGGACAGCCTGGCCCTGGCGCTGGCCGAGATCGGGGCGCTGTCCGAGCGGCGCATCGCCTTGCTGATCGACAGCACGCTGTCGGGCCTGCCGCCCTTCCTGGTGGACAACCCCGGACTGAACAGCGGCTTCATGATCGCCCACGTCACGGCGGCCGCCTTGGCCTCAGAGAACAAGTCGCTGGCGCATCCGGCCAGCGTGGACAGCTTGCCCACCAGTGCCAACCAGGAAGATCATGTGAGCATGGCCACTTTCGCTGCTCGACGCCTGGACGCGATGGCCGACCACAGCGCCACCATTCTGGCGATCGAGTGGCTGGCCGCCGCGCAGGGGGTGGACTTTCACCGCCCGCTGCGGACCTCGCCACGTCTGCAACATCTGCACGCCCTCTTGCGCGCGCAGGTGCCCTTCTACGACCAGGATCGCCTGTTCGCCCCCGACATCGAAGCCGCCAAGGCGCTGGTGCTGCGGGGGGCCGCAGGCGCCGGCAACGACGATCTGCTCGCGCAGCTGTGGAAGGATGGATGATGCCAAGGCCGCCGACCCCGCTCACCCTTTGGCGTCACGCCCGCCTGGCCACGCTGGCTGGCGAAGGCTGGGGCCTGATCGATGACGGTGCCGTGCTCACGCAAGGCCCGCGCATCACCTGGGTGGGACCGGCCAGCCAATTGCCCGCCGGCCTCCAGGTGGAGGCCGAACATGACCTGGGCGGCGCCCTGGTCACCCCCGGCCTGATCGATTGCCACACCCATCTGGTCTATGCCGGGCAGCGAGCCGATGAGGCCGAGCTGCGCCTCCAAGGGGCCAGCTACGAACACATCGCCCGTGCCGGCGGCGGCATCCGTTCGACCGTGGCTGCCACGCGTGCGGCCACCGACGACGAACTGCTGCGCCTGGCCGCTTTGCGGGCCCAGGCCCTGCGAGCCCAGGGCGTGACCACGCTGGAAGTGAAGTCGGGCTATGGCCTGTCGCAGGAGGCCGAGGCGCGCTGTCTGCGCGTGGCGCGGCGCCTGGGCGCAGCCCTGGGGCTGACGGTGCGCACCACCTATCTCGGGGCGCACGCCCTGCCCCCGGAATATGACGGCCGCAGCGACGACTACATCGACGCCGTGTGCGCGTGGCTGCCCGCGCTACACGCCGAGGGCCTGGTCGATGCGGTGGACGCTTTCTGCGAGCACCTGGCCTTTACCCCGGCGCAGACCCGCCGCGTGTTCGAGGCCGCCCGCCGACTGGGCCTGCCAGTGAAGCTACATGCCGAGCAACTGTCGGACCAGGGCGGCGCGGTTCTGGCCGCCTCCTTCGGCGCGTTGTCGTGCGACCACCTCGAACACCTGGGCCCGGACGGGATTGCCGCGATGCGCTGCGCCGGCAGCGTGGCCGTGCTGCTGCCCGGCGCCTTCTACATGCTGCGCGAGACGAAGCTGCCGCCCATCGCCGCGCTGCGCGAAGCCGGCGTGCCCATGGCCGTGGCCACGGACCACAACCCCGGCACCTCGCCGGCGCTGTCGCTGCCGCTGATGGCCCACATGGCCTGCGCCTTGTTCCGTTTGACGCCGCTGGAGGCCGTGCGCGGCATCACGGTGCACGCCGCCCGCGCGCTGGGCTTGCGCGACCGCGGCACCCTGCAGGCCGGCCAGCGCGCCGACCTGGCCGTGTGGGCGCTCGATCATCCCAATGAGCTTTGCTACTGGTTTGGCCACGCGCCCTGCACCCAGGTGGTGGTGGCCGGCGAGATCGCACGATGAACCCCGACGTCTGGCAAGGTCGCATCGACAGCGAAGACAGCGGCGTGACCACCCGCTGGCATCAGCATGTGCAGCCCTGGCGCCCCAGCAGCCGCGGCGGCATCGTGCTGCTGGGCTTCGCCTGCGACGAGGGCGTGCGCCGCAACGGTGGCCGCCCCGGCGCGGCCCAGGGGCCCGCGGCCCTGCGATCGGCCCTGGCCAACCTGCCCGTGCTGGGCGAGCCAATGGTGTTCGATGGCGGCGACGTGGTCTGTGAAGATGGTGAACTCGACATCGCCCAGACCACGCTGGCCGCGCGCGTGGCCCAGGTGCTGCGGCAAGGCCATCTGCCGATGGTGCTGGGCGGCGGCCATGAAGTCGCTTGGGGCAGCTTTCAGGGTCTGATGCAGGGTCGGCCGGATCTGCAGCGTGTGCTCGTCATCAACCTCGATGCCCACTTCGACCTGCGTGAAGCGCGCCAGGGCAACTCGGGCACGCCCTTCCTGCAAATCCAACGCTGGTGTGCTGCGCAGGGCCGGCCCTTCGACTACCGGGTGTTGGGCATCAGCCGCTTTGCCAACACTCAAGCCTTGTTCGACCGGGCCCAGGCCCTGGGCGTGAAATACTGGCTGGATGAGGCCCTTCAATCGCCCGAAGGCCTGCGGATGGCGCAAGCCGAACTCGCCCGCGACTTGATCGCGTGTGAAGCGGTTTACCTCACGCTGTGCCTGGACGTGCTGCCTGCTGCGCTGGCGCCGGGCGTGTCGGCCCCAGCGCCGCTGGGGGTGCCGCTTGCGCATGTCGAGGCCCTGGTCGATCAGGTGATGGCCAGCGGCCGCGTGGCCTTGGCCGATATCGCCGAGCTCAACCCGGCCTTCGACCGCGACGGGCTGACCGCGAGGGTGGCCGCCCGGTTGGCCGCACGCATCGCTCGTGCGGCCCGAGCTTGAGCCTCAGCGGCCGTGGGGCCGCTGCGCCGCACGCGGGCCCGACGCGCGGGTCTCCAGGTGGCGGAAGGTGATGCGGCCTTTGCTGAGGTCGTAGGGCGACAGCTCCAGCGAGACATGGTCGCCCGCAAGAATGCGAATGTGATGCTTGCGCATCTTGCCTGCGGTGTAGGCCACGAGGCTATGGCCATTGTCCAGCGTCACACGGTAGCGCGAATCCGGCAACACTTCCTCGACCCTGCCGCGCATCTCGATCAGTTCTTCCTTGGCCATATCGACTCCTTGAGAAATGCTGGGGTTGCGCTCACCAGGCTCAGGCCAGGAGGGCGCGCTGCGCCCATAGCCGACCTTGCTCGGCGGCATGACGCAAAGCGCCTTCGCAGGTTTCGAAGCTCGTGGCAAAGCGGAACACACGGTCATGTGTGCCCGCGCCCCGACCGCTGCGAATCGACACCGATGCGGCGTAGCCGCCGGCATCGTTGCGGCGTGACAGTGGAGACACAAGGTATTTGCCCACCGAAAACGGTGGCTCTGAATGGGCTTGCATGAGTTGTTTTGCGCATGAGGCCTTGACGGCGTCATGCCCTTCCCAAAGGTATCGAGGCCGGCCCCCAAGGGCCGGACGCAAGGCCGCCCGTGGCGGCCCGTAGAACGAAAGAGCTGACCTTGCACGATCTCGGCAAGGCAGCAGCGAAGGAAGCTTTCCGACGGAGAAAGCACACACCACGGCCTTCGAGCATGTAGCCTGGCTCGAAGCCTCGGCGCACCGGCCGATCCCGCCACGCGCCACCTCGTGCACCAAGCCCCTTGGGCTCTTGGAGGACTCTGAACGCCGCGCGGCAATTGCAGTAGAAGCGTTCGAGTATACCCGGGTGGGGCATCGGCATGCGCGACAATCCTGGCCATGCAGGAATTGCCCATCGAGGTGCCCCCGTCTTTCGTGGCCTTGTTCCAGGAGCCAGGCCGCCTCAAACCGAATCGGCCTTGGGCCGAGATCGCGCAGCGCCATGAACTGTGCGAAGACCTGGCCCAGATGCTCACCGAGACGGCGCGCACCAAGCGCTGGGAATTGCATGCCACCGAAGCCGATGTGCTGGCACGCATCGGCCGCGGCCTGCACGAAAGCAGCCCACTGGATCTGAGCCCGCAAGAGGTGCAGTGGGTGCTCAGGCGCCTGGCGGAGCTGCTGGGGTGGGCGGGACAGGTGCCCTAATCCGTTGCGACGCAGTAGAAGCGCTCCGACCCTCCGTTGCGGGTCCGTGTGAGCGGCGCAACGCCGATGACGAGGATCTAAAAAGCTGGAGTCCGCGTGGGCTGACTCCTTGGCGCACAGGGGGAACTTCGGGGTAGCGCACCGAATTACGCGCCCCTCGCTGCACGTTTGGTGCGGGGCAAACCCTAGCGACCCAAGGCCGCCTTCCTTGCCGCTCAGCGCACGAACTGCTCGACGTAGCCGGCGCCCAGTCCCACCCGCTCGTAGTGGGTGCGGCACATCTGCAGTTTCGTGAACACGTCCTCGTACCCAGTCTGGCGTCCATGCTCGTCCACGTACACCATCGCCCCGCTGATGTTGAAGAACGTGATCATCTCCGTGGCATGGTCCGCCGTCTCGTCAACCACCAGCGTGTGGATTTCCCCGGGGGGTTCATAAACAAAGGTCCCTTTTCGCGCTACCCAGTCGTGCTCCAGATAGCGCCAGGCGCCCTCGATGACATAGCCCACCACCCATGACGGGTGGATGTGGCGCGACAGCACGCCAGACTTTCGCACACGCAGCAAATTGCACCAGCTGCCGGTGACGGTGTTGAGCAGCAACGGACGGAACCACACGTTCTCCGCCTGCGGCACCCAGACGCGTTCGTCATCGGGCAAGGCTTGGATGGCGATTTCGGGTTGAATGCCCGGCTGTTGAATAATCATTGCAACTCCTTCAGGCAATCAGATAGCCGCCATCCACGGGAAGCACAACCCCGGTGATGAAGCCGGCCCAGCCCGAGGCCAGGAACAGCGCCGCACCGGCAACATCCTGGGGGGTACCCCAGCGCCCAAGCGGTGTGCGCGCCACAATAGGCTGGCTGCGGGCGGGGTCGTCCTGGAGCGCTTGCGTAAGCGGCGTGGCGATCCATCCGGGGGCAATGGCATTGACGCGGATGCCATCTGCTGCGTACGCGATGGCCAGCGACTTGGTAAGCTGGGCCACACCTCCCTTGCTGGCTGCATAACCAGGTACCAGTCCACCTCCGAAGAAGCTCAGCATCGAAGCCGTGTTGATGATGCAGCCCCCGGTCTCGCGCAGCAGCGACCGCGCTGCGGAGCAGGTGCGCATTGTGCCGTTGAGGTTGATGTCTAGCACTTCGGCAAACACTTCGGGATCGTGTTCCTCGCCGCGGCGGATCACGCCAGCGCAGTTGACCAGCACTGCCAACTCGGACTGTTCGCCGACGCAGGCGGCCACCGCCGCGGCATCGCGCACGTCGAGTCGCCGCACACTCACCGCCGCCAAGCTGGGTGCGGCAACTGCCGCCTCGCACTCTCGATGGGTTGCGCCAGTTACCGTCACCCGTGCGCCAGCAGCCGCGAACGCCGCAGCGATGGCCGCGCCGATTCCGCTGGTGCCGCCGACGACCAGTACCTGGCGGCCCTGGAACTGGTTATCGAAATTCATTTTGCGTGGTATGGCTTCGCGCCGAGCTTCATCCGGTAGATGCGGAAATTGGGAACCTTTGGTTTGTCGAAGTCCATGTCGCCGTCGACCCACAGATGAAGGTGGTTGCTGACCAGATACAGCGTGCCGCCCGGCCCCCAAGCGAGCGTGTCGGGCCAGGAAATTTCATCGCTGCTCACCAGCAAGCTGACCGCGCCACTCTTGGCGTCTCGCTTCATGACACCATTGAGCGTCAGCGCCGTCATGTAGAGGTTGTTATCACGGTCGGCGGTCATGCCGTCGGTATTGGACGGCAGCGTGGCGACCACTTTCACGGCCTTCTTGATCTCATCCTCCGACTTCGAGAAGTCGCGCATCAGCGGGGTTGGCAACGCCAGCAGGCGGTTGCCGGTGAGGTTGGTCCAGTACAACGTCTTCTTGTCCCCGGAAAGCGCGATGCCGTCGGCTCCGGTTCGCATCGGTCCGTTCTTCAACACCGGGCGGCCGTGGATCTGGAAGGTGAACTTCTCGTCGTTCACCCACTCCGGTGCCGACAATACGCGCTTGGCTTGGTTCGTGCGCATGTTGTAGACGATCAGTCCTCCCTTGAGCGGGTCGCAGAAGATGCCAGAGTCCGATATGTAGATGACGCCGGCGTCGTTGTCGACAGCCAAGTCGTTCAGAAACGAACACTTGCGGTCGCTATCGGCTTCAGTGAACTCGTAACGAGCGACTTCCTTGCCGGTTTTCAGGTCCCAGCCGATCAGTTTCTCGTCACCCGGGCCTGACGGGGCACCAGCGATATGGCCCTGGTCCAGGATCCACATCACGTCATTGCGATCGATCTCGAAGCCCAGCACTGCCTTGAGGCCCTTGGGATTGGCAACGTCGTTCATCTCCTTGCTGGGGAAAGGCTGGAGCTTCCATTCATGCCCCACTTTCACCAGCTTGGACAGAGTAGCCGGCACTTCCTTGCCGCCCCAGCGTGCGGTGCTGACGTAAATGTTCCCTCGAGAGTCGACCTTGACTCCCTGCATCAGCACCTTCTTCCAGATCTGCTTGTCGTCGTAGGCCTTCTCGGCGGCGGCGTCGCCAAGGTCGTAGTGCAGCCGCGTCCATTCAGCGACCACTTCCAGCTTCGGTTCAGCGGCGTGGCTGACCGTGCTGAGCGTCGTAGCGCCGAGAGCGAGGATGAGGCGGGTCAGCAAGCGGTTCATATGGTCTCCGTGATGTTGTTGGACGAAAGCGCAGCACGCACGCGCGCCGACGAGGGAATCGGTTCGACCGCACCGTAGCCTTCGGTGGACAACGCGGCCGCCACCGCGGCGTAGCGCGCCGCGTCGACAAGGGTGTCGCCTGCCAGGAGGCGCGCGACGAAGGCGCCCGCGAAGGTGTCACCAGCTCCCGTCGCATCGACTGGGGTGCACGGGTGAGGTGCAATGCGATGTCGCTCACTGGCCGTGGCCACCAGGGCCCCCTCCCCACCCAGCTTGAGGGCCACGGTCTTAGCGCCCAGTGCAAGGCAGAGGTCGACCAGATCGTCGGGGTCCTGCAAGCCGGTGATGACGCGCAGATCGTCATAGCTCGGCAGGCAGATGTCGCTATGGCGGATGAGGTCGAGCATCACGGCACGTGCCCTGTCCACCGGCCAGAGCTTGAGCCGCAGATTGGTGTCGAAGCTGATCTTCACGCCGGCGTTCCGGGCTGCATGGATCGCCGCATAGGCGGCATCGCAGGCGGTGTTGGAAATCGCCACCGAAATCGCCGAGAGATGGAACACCTTGGCCTGCGCGATGCGCGCCAGTGGCAGGTCCGAGGCGCGATAGCGGCTCGCCGCAGACCCCGCCCGGAAAAAGCTGAAGTGATGTCCTTCGGTATCGTGGGTAACGAAGTAGATCCCGGTGAACGCATCGGGGTCAGTCTTGACGCTGGAATGGTCAACGCCCTCGCGATCCCACAGCGCACGCAACCAGCACCCGTAGGGGTCGTCGCCCACTGCGCTCACATAAGCCACGCGAGCCCCTTGCCGGGCCGCTGCAATCGCGAAGTTGCTCGTGTCGCCCCCAAACCCCTGCAGGTATAGGCGGCCTTCGCCCTGTCCAGTCTGATTGAACTCCACCATCGCCTCGCCGAAGGCGAGGATATCGGCCGGGGTATGGTCCATCAGATGCGCCCGTACTTAGCCAGACCCTTGCGCAGCGACTTCTCCTGCAGGATGAGTTGCGCCTGCTCTAGTTCGCGCGCGTCAATCTCCTGCGCCACCCTCAGCACTTCTTCCGCCTGCCCCCTGGGCACCACCACCACGCCGTCGACGTCACCCACCAGAATGTCCCCCGGGTGAATCACGACCCCCCCGACCTTCACCGGGACCTGCGAAGCCACGGTGCGATAGCGGCCCAAGGTGGTGGCCGGGCTCACATCGCGGGCGTAGATGGGGAACCCGTAGTCGCGGCGGATTTCAGCCAGGTCACGCACCGCACCGTCGAGCACGGCGCCGACATGCCCGTTGGCCACGGCACCAGCCGTCATCAACCCCCCCCACACGGCCACATCGCTCTGGCCTGCGTCGATGGCAATCACGATGACGCTGCCCCTGGGGGCCTCATCAATGAGGTCGAGCGCATGCTGCGGAGGCACGAATTCGTCCGTAGCGGTTTCCAGGACTGTGGCTGCCGGTCCGCACAGACGCTTGTCGTTGATCCGTGGCTTGATGGCGGCGTCGAGAAAGCCGCGACGGCCGCAGACCTTGTCAACGGCATCGGAGACAGATGCTACAGCCACGGTATTGAAGGCTTGAATCAGTTCGTTCATGGGATCTCTTGTATTGAGTGTTGGAAACTCAGTTGCTCACCAGCGGTTGAGCCAATGCTGCGGGGGGGTGCCCCGCAACACACGGACGGCTTCTTCCGCTGCCTTGCGCTGCAGTTCGCTCATCGACTCCTCGCTGTACCAGCCGATGTGGTTGGTGACAACAATGTTGTCGAGGGCAAACAGTGGGTGGTTAACCTGCGGAGGCTCGGGATCGAAGACGTCCAATCCTGCCGCCAAAAGGCGGCCCTCGCTCAACGCAGCATGCAGCGCATCGAGGTCCACGAGGCCGCCCCGGGCGGTATTGACCAACACCGTCGTGGGACGCATCAGACGCAGCCGGCGATCGTCGATGAGGTGGTGGGTCTGGGGCGTCAACGGCACATGTAAGGAAACCAGATCGGCCTGCGAGCAAACCTCGTCCACGCTGGCGGCCTCGACCCCGGGAGGGAGTTCGGCGTCATGGTCATGTACGAGCACGCGGGCAAAGCCAAAGCCCTTGAACATCTCGTGAACCCGACGAGCGATGCGCCCGTATCCCACCAGACCCAGGGTACGCCCCCGCAGTCGGTACATCGGCTGTAGTACCCCGGAGGACCAGCCGCCCGACCTCACGAGTCCGTCATGCGCCCTGAGTCTCCGGATCGCTGCCAAGGCCAAAGCGACAGTGTGAGTAGCCACCTCATCGGTGCCATAGTCGGGCACGTTGGCCACGGGGATGCGCCTTTCTTGCGCCGCTTGCAGGTCGATGTTGTCCACGCCGATGCCATAGCGGATGATTCCTCGGCAACGGTCCATCGCCGCAATGACACGCTGACTCACGGGTGTCTCGCGCACCAGCACCACGTCGGCACCGCGAACCGCCCGCACCGCGCTGTCTTCCGCGCCTCGGCAGGGACGCAGTTCGAACCTCGCGCCCGCCTCGGCCAGCAGCCGCTGCTCCTGGGCATAGGACACGTACCCGTCGTCCAAGGCCACCACCAGTCGCTCTGTCATAGACCCTTCCTGTCAGGCTCGTTCACTTGCGAAAGGCTTCGACAGCACCGAACAGCGCGTCCACATAGTTCTTGCCAACTTCGGCCTCCGCCCATTTGCGCACCGGCGGCTGGGCCAGGCTGCGGAACTCTGCAATCTGAGCAGCGGTGGGCGTGTACACCTGCATACCGTGCTGCTCCAGGATCTGCCTTGCGTTCTTGTCCTGGTCGCTGGTCATCTTGCGATGAATCGCAATGGCCTTGGCCGTTGCCTCATCGACCGCCTTGCGCTCGGCTGCACTGAGGCCCTGGTAGAAGCGCTCGTTGATCAAGTAGCCGTGGATGGACCAGACGTGCCCATCCAACGTGGCGTACTTTTGGTGCTGGTAAAGGCTCGCAGCCAGGATGTTGGTCACCCCGTTTTCCTGCCCGTCAACCACTTTCTGCTGGAGCGCCGTCGGCAGTTCAGCCCATGGAATGGCCGATGGCGATGCGCCCAAGGCCTCGACCAGCGCACGGAACACCGGCGATGGTTGGATCCGGATCTTCAAGCCCCTCATGTCCGCCGGCGTCTGTATCGGCCGCACGCTGTTGGTGAAGTGCCGAACCCCGTTGTCCGCCAGCCCCAGCAGCCGGATGCCCGTCTTGCGGATCATGTCCGCCGAGAGATCGTCCTTCCACTTCGAGTCGTAAACCGCCCAGGCGTGCTCATGACTGTCAAAGAGATAGGGAATGCCCAACACGTTGATGGGCTTGTAGGCGGTGGCGATCGCGCCGTCGTGCACGACCGCCATTTCCAGCGTACCCAGTTTCAGCGCTTCCATGGTCGGCTGGTCTTTGCCAAACTGGCCGGCCGGATAGATCTCGACCTTGATCGAGCCGTTGGTGGCTTTCTCGACGTAGTCCTTGAAGACCAGCGCCGCCGCGTGTTTGGGCTGGTCCTCCTTCGCTGGCTGGAAATGCGCATACTTCAGCACCTTCTGCGCGTGGACCGCCGGGAAGGCAAAGGCGACCATTGCCGCTACGGCCAGAAACTTCAATTTCATCGTTTGTCTCCTTCGGTTGTCAGGGGAAGATCAGCGGGCATAGCCCAGCCAGGCGGGAACCGTCGTGCTCAAGGCAGGCCAGAGCACCACGCAGAGAAGGACCACAAATTCGGCCAACAACAGGGGCATGATGGCCTTGGCCAGTCGCTCGATGCGCAGACGCCCCACCGAGGTGATCACGAACAGCACCCCTCCGATGGGCGGCGTGATCAGGCCCACCGTGAGGTTCATGATCACGGCCATCGCAAAGTGGAGGGGGTGGATACCGAACTGATCGGCCAGCGGCGACAGCACTGGCACCAGGATGATCACCGCCGGCAGCGTGTCGATGAACAGACCGCACACCAGCACGAAGACCATCACGATCAGCATCACCATCACAGCGCTGTCGGTGACGCCCGCGATGGCCGTAGCTATGGTCTGGGGGATCTGCAGCAAGGTCAGCAGCCAGGCCATCAAAGAAGCCATCGACACGATCAGGAGCGCAGCGGCCGTGACCAGCCCGCTTTGCACCAGCACTTTGCCAATGACCTGCGTGTTCAGGGTGCGGGTAATAAATAGCCCGACGAAGAGCGCATAGAACACCGCCACCGCAGAGGTTTCCGTGGGGGTGAACACCCCGCTGCGGATGCCCACGATGATGATCACCGGCATCATCAGCACCGGCATCGCTTTCCACAGCGCACGCCAGCGTTCGGGCCACGACACGCGGGCCTGGACACCGCCCCAGCCGTGGCGCATGGTCATCCAGTGGTTCACCGCCATCAAGGCCAGCGCCAGCAGGATGCCCGGAAGGATCCCCGCAACGAAGAGCCCCCCCAGCGTGACGCGGCTGTCCGACAGCGCGTAGATCACCATGATGATCGACGGCGGAATGATGGGGCCAATGGTGGCGCTGGCCGCCGACAACGAGGCTGCGTAGTACTTGTCGTAGCCTCCCTTCTCCATCATGCGCATCGAGATCGCCCCGGGACCGGCCGCATCGGCCAGCGCTGAGCCACTGATCCCCGAAAACATCAGCGAAGTCATCACGTTGACATGCCCCAGCCCTCCGCGGATGTGACCGAGGAAGGCATTCGAGCAGCGCAGCAGTGCCGTGGTGATCCCGCCCGCGGTCATCAGGTCGGCCGCCAGGATGAAGAAGGGCACTGCCATCAGCGAGAAGGAGTTGATGCCGTCGAAAAAGCGCTGCGGCACCGACAGTAGCGAGAGCTTGCCGTCCACCGCCAGCGCCAGGAGCCCTGCTGCCCCCATGGTGAAGGCGATCGGCATCCCCACCAGGAGACCCAACACAAACACCAGCCCAAGGGTCACACTCATACCTGCACCTCCTCGGCTGCGATCTCCTGGAGCTCGAAGCGACGCTCGACGAAGGCGCGCCAGAACATCACCAGATGGAGCAGGCACATAGCGGCCCCGATGGGAACTCCCAGGTAGGGCACCCCGGCCGGAACACCCAGAACCGGCGTCTCCTGATCCCAGGTGAACAGCACGATTTGCGCCCCGAGCACACACACGGCAAGCAAGAAGGCCGCGACCGCACAGGCAATGAGGGTCCTCAGCGCGTGACGCAGGCGAGGAGGCAGCCAGTCTTGCAAGGTATCCACCGCCACGTGGCGTCCCTCACGTAGCGCCAAGCCTGCACCCAGATAGGTCACCCAGATCATCCCGTACTGCGTCAGCTCTTCGACCCAGATAAGAGACGTTCCGAAGACATACCGCGAGACCACGTTGGCAAACACCAGCACGGCCATGGTCGCCATCAAGCCCCCGATCAGCCATTTGTTGACCCGGACCAGGATCTCTTCAACGGCGGCCCACCGCCCGGTGCCCGCCGGTACTGCCAAGGTGTCTGTCATCTGCACGATGTCTCCTACACGCTTGGCTGAAGTATCGTATCTGATATCTCAGATGTCACAGGGGATAACCCTAGTCAGCTGCTTTTTAGGTTGGTACCCACTCCCGCTTTCTGATGCAGCCCACTTCCATGCGGATCATCTGTTTGCCTCCTAACATCTCAGATAGGAGAAGGCAGTGCCATCGCTATACTCCAAGAAACCGCCCGTTCTTTTGGAGACCCCGTGAACCAGCCGCTGAGACTCGAACGTCCCCAGCCCCTGACCGAGCTGGCCTTCCAGCGCATCCGCGAAGCCATCGTCGTCGGGGAGTTCAGGCTGGGAGAGCAGCTTTCGGAGGCACAGCTGGCTCAACGCATGGGGATCAGCAAGACCCCTGTGCGGGAAGCCCTGCTACGGCTCAAGCTGGAAGGCCTCGTGGAGATCCACCCCCAACGCGGCACCTTCATCTTTACGCTGGAGCCCGAGCAGGTGGGGCAGCTGCTACGCTTTCGTGCCATGCTCGAAACCTCTGCGCTGCGCGAATCGGCCGCTACCGACAAGGATCGCCTGGTGTCCGACATGGCAGAACGGGTGGCACAGATGGTGGAGGCAGAACGCCGCTCGGACCTGCCCGCTCTCGCGCGCATCGACATGGACTTCCACTGGCAGTTCTTCACACATTGTCGCAATGAATATCTGCGATCGGGCTATGAACTGATCCGCTATCAGCTCTCGGCGCTGAGGCACCGTTCTCCCATCGCAAATGCAGTGGACAGTCACCAGGTCCTGGTGGAGGCCGTCTCTAGCGGTTCGGTGGACCGGGCCTGCGAAATGCTCAACGAACACATCTTCGAGAACGAGCCTAGGTACCGACTGGCCTGTGGTGCCTAGTCCACGAGAGCTCCATTGCGATCACTAGGGAAACGCTGATCAAGCCCCGCGCCGCGGCGAGATTGTCCTGCGCGGGGCGAAACGGAGCGTTTTTGGCGCGTTCTACGGCCTCGAGGGCCTTACTGGCGGGCCCTTCGGCGCCCGCCCGGGCCATGATGGGCCCATTACGGGCGCACCAATGCCGGCACGCGCCGTGCGGCCATGTACAGGTTGACCATC
>NZ_KB905969.1 GCF_000381125.1 Caldimonas manganoxidans ATCC BAA-369 | reverse complement strand
CCAGTGCTGCAGCAAGTGAATGCGCAACATGCGTTCCAAGCCCACGGGAGGACGGCCATTGCCGGGCTTGGGGTAGTGCGGCTCGATCAACGCCACCAGCCGATTCCACGGCACGATCGTCTGCATCTCGGCCAAGAATGCGTCGCGCCGGGTGGGCTTGCGAAAACGCTCGAATCCCGCGGACGCATCGGCCGCCGCTGCCAAGGTCATCTGCTTCATGACCGTAATCATCGCCGCCCATCACCAGGGCGACAAGACGGACTACTGCCAGGCGCAGGACTTGATCAGCGTTTCCCTAGTGGTTAACCCTGGATTTGATTCACTTCGTCCGGCCCGTCGCTTCCCCCGCGACAGCCCGGGGGTCGATGACTCCCGGAACGTCAACCCTTTGATGAGGTTCGTAGACATGAAGAAATCGCTCATCGCGTTGGCCGTGCTCGGCAGCCTGGCTGCTGCGGCACAAGCCCAATCCAGCGTCACCCTGTACGGCCGTGTGGACCTGGGACTGAAGCGTGACATCGGTGATGACACCACCCGTCTGGAGCAAGGCTCGGGCAGCCGCCTGGGCGTGCGCGGCGTCGAAGACCTGGGCGGCGGCCTGAAGGCCCTGTTCAACATCGAGCACCGCTTTACCGCCGACGACGGCGCTGCCAACAGCACCTTCTGGGCTGGCCGCTCGGTGGTGGGCTTGGAAGGCGGCTTCGGCCAGGTCGTGCTCGGCCGTGAGTACACCCCGGCGCGCAACATCGCCAACCGGGCCGATCCGTTCGGCGGCGACACCGTGGGCAAGATGGAGCCCATCCTGTTTGGCGACATCCTGCCCACCCGTCAGAACAACTCCATCACCTACACCTCGCCGGACTTCGGCGGTTTGCGTGGCCAAGTGCAAATCACGGTCGATGAAGTGGCAGGCAACGACAACAAGGCTTTCTACGGCCTGAACCTGACCTACGGCGCCGGCCCGCTGTCGCTGGCCTACGGCTTCGACAAGTCGGGCGTGGATGACGACACCTGGCACCTGGTGACCGCCGGCTACGACTTCGGCGCCTTCCGCCTGATCGGTGCTTATGGCCAGGGCAAGCCCGAAGGCCTGGGCGCTGCGGACAAGCACCGCAGCTACCTGCTGGGCGCCACCGCCCCGCTGGGCGCCGGCGAGCTCAAGCTGGCCTACGGCAAGCTCGAGACAGTCGATCCGGACAGCGATGTGTCCACCAAGTTCGCCGTGGGTTACCACTACGCCCTGTCCAAGCGCACCACGGTGTATGCCGACGTGGCCCACGACCGCGAAGAAACCAATCACAAGACCGGCGTGGACTTCGGCCTGAAGCACAACTTCTGATCCCGCTCCGCTTGCAACTATCTCCTGGGGGGAAAGCCCCCCGCGAGATTTCGGGGTCCCTGGGCACAGGGACCCCTTTTTTCATGCGGGCCGGCTTTCGGCTATGGTTCGCTCCATGCTGCGATATCACACCGTCCCCGTCACGCCTTTTCAGCAAAACTGCTCCATCGTCTGGTGCGACGACACCCAACGCGCCGCCATCATCGACCCCGGCGGTGAGCTGCCGCGCTTGCGCGCCGAGGTCGAGCGCTTGGGCGTGAGCTTGGAGCAGATCTGGCTCACCCATGCCCACATCGACCACGCCGGCGCGGCCGCCCAGCTCGCGCGTGAAGACGGACTGCCCATCATCGGCCCGCACGAGGGCGATCAGTTCTGGATCGATGCGCTGCCTCAGCAAAGCGCCATGTTCGGCTTTCCGCCCAGTGAGCGCTTCACCCCCACGCGCTGGCTGCACGACGGCGACACCGTGACCCTCGGCCACTGCACGCTGCAGGTGCGTCACTGCCCAGGCCACACGCCGGGCCATGTGGTGTTCTTTTCGCCGCAGGCACGGCGTGCCTTCGTCGGCGACGTGCTCTTTGCCGGCAGCATCGGCCGCACCGACTTTCCCGGCGGAGACTACCGCACACTCATCGAGGCCATCACCCAACGCCTGTGGCCCATGGGCGACGACGTGGTCTTCATCCCCGGCCACGGGCCCGAAAGCAGTTTCGGGCAGGAGCGGCGCACCAATCCTTTCGTGGGTGGCACCTGAGGGTGACGCACAATCGCAGGCACCGCTGCCACGCAAGGCGTCCTGCCGATGAACACCGCTGAACTGCACCGCAAGATCTTCTTGGCCCTGCTGCTTGGCGTCAGCCTGGCGTTCCTGGCCATCCTGTGGCCGTTCTACGGCGCCGTGTTCTGGGGCGCCATCCTGGCCTTGCTGTTCATGCCGCTGCACCGGCGGCTGTTGCAGCGCATGCCGTCTCGGCCCAACCTGGCCGCGCTGTCCACCCTGGCGCTGTGCCTGTTGATCGTGATCCTGCCGGTGGCCTTGATCACCGCTTCGCTGGTGCGAGAGGCCGCCGTGCTGGTGAACCGGTTGCGCAGCGGCGAGCTCAATTTCGGCCTGTACCTGCAGCAAGTGATCGACGTGCTGCCGCCGTGGCTGGCCGAGGGCCTGGACCGCCTCGGCCTGGGCAACGTGGCCGCGGTGCGCGCGCAGCTGGCTTCGGCTGCCACACAGATCAGCCAATTCATCGCCGGCCAAGCCCTGACGGTCGGACAGAACACGGCGCACTTCGTCGTCAGCCTGGGCATCATGCTGTACCTGCTGTTCTTCCTGCTGCGCGACGGCCAGGCGCTGTCGATGCGCATCCGCCAGGCCCTGCCCTTGGACGAAGCCCACAAACGCGATTTGCTGGCCAAGTTCGCCACCGTCATCCGCGCCACGGTCAAAGGCAACGTGGTGGTGGCCCTCACGCAAGGCGCGCTGGGCGGGCTGATCTTTTGGGTCCTGGGCATCCAAGGCCCGGTGCTGTGGGCCACCTTGATGGCGTTTTTGTCCCTCTTGCCCGCCGTGGGCGCGGGCTTGATTTGGGGCCCCGTGGCGATCTACTTCTTGGCCACTGGCGCGTTCTTCAAGGCATTGATCCTGATCGCTTTCGGCGTGTTCGTCATCGGCCTGGTCGACAACCTGCTGCGCCCCATCCTGGTCGGCAAGGACACCAAGCTGCCCGACTACCTGGTGCTGATCTCCACCTTGGGCGGCATGTCGCTGTTTGGCATCAACGGCTTTGTGATCGGGCCGCTGATCGCCGCGCTGTTCGTGGCCAGTTGGGACTTGTTCGCCGCGCGCGCCAGCCACACCGACCGGGCCGACGGCAAGGACTGAGCACGCCCGGCCGGATCAGGCCGGATCGAAGCGCCGCGGCGGGCGCGGTGCACGCTCATACAAGGGCATCACCCGAGGCAGCACCGATTCGATCTCGCGGATGCGGGTGTCGCCGGCCGGATGGGTGGACAGGAACTGCGGCGGCGCGCCTGGGCTGGCTTGCATCATCTTGTTCCACAGGCTCACGCCGGCGCGCGGGTCATAGCCGGTGCGGGCCCCCAGCTCCAGGCCGACGAGGTCGGCCTCGGTCTCGTTCTCGCGGCTGAACTTCAGCGTCAGCAGTTGGGCGCCCATGTTCAGCACCAGGTCGCCCACATTGCCCAGCCCCAGCAGGCTGGACAGCAGGCCCGCGCCCAGCCGGGTGGCTGCCGTCTTGCCCATGCGCTCGCGGGCATGCTCGCGCAGGGCATGGGCCATCTCGTGGCCCATGATCATCGCCACCTCGTCGTCGGTCAGCTTCAACCGTTGCAGGATGCCGGTGTAAAAGGCGATCTTCCCACCCGGCATGCAAAACGCATTGATCTGCTTGGAGCCGATCAGGTTGACTTCCCACTGCCACTGGCGCGAACGCGGATTCCACGTCAGCGCATGCGGGATCATGCGCTCGGCGATGAAGCGCAGCCGCACGAGCTGCGGGTGGGACGGACCGGCCAAGGCCTGCTGAGCCTGGGCTTCGCGCAGCATCTGACGATACTGTTGCGCGGCCGCCTGCTCGATGTGCTCGGCCGGCACCAGGCGGGTGAAGCCCGAAGTGCCGCCCACGTCCACGCCATCGCGCTGAGCCTGGGCAGGCCATGTCGCGCTCAGCCCGGCGGCCACGAGGGCCCCGGTGAACCACCGCCGCCCGGGCTGCGCTGGCGCCAAGCGCCCCGGTGCACAGGCTGCCACGGCGGCCATGGCCTGGCACAACGCGCAGCCGGCGCGTTCATCGTCGAGGACCGAATGCCGATCGTCGTCCCTGCGCATCACACCTCCTGACGCTCTTGTCGTACCAACATCGCTCGCACCGCACCCAGCAACAGATAGGCCGGGAACGACAGCCAAAACGTCAAAAAGAAGTAGGCGGCATACCCCATCTCCTGCGCGCCGATGCCGCCGGCCCACCCGGCCACGGCGCGGCTGAAGGCGAAGATGGACGACAGGATCGCATATTCCGTGGTGGCCTTGGCGCGGCTGGTGATGGCCATCAAAAAGGCCAGAAACGCCCCGGTGCCCAGCCCGCCGGTGAAGCTCTCCAGGGCGCTGGCCGCATACACCGACAGCTGCTGCGGCCCCAAGCTCAACATCCCCCCTCCGAACGGCAAGGCCAGCACCTCGCCGCCCGGGGGCAACACCTGCTGCCCCCAAGCCGCCGCCGCATAGCCCAAGTTCGACAAGGCCTGCCACAAGCCCAGCACCCACAGCCCGCGGAACACACCCACGCGGTCCACATACCAACCGCCCACCAACCCACCGGCGATCGACAGCACCAACCCCAAATTCACACTGATGAGGCCGATTTCTTGATTCGAAAACCCGCTGTCCACCCAAAACGGCTTGACCATGAAGCCCATGGCTGCATCGCCCAGCTTGAACAGCAGGATGAACAGCAAGATCGTCACCATGCCGCGGCGCGACAGCAACTCCACCCAGGCCCCGAAGACCGGGCCATTGCGCATCAGGGCGGCCCGCGGCCCGTGGGCCGCCACCACCATCAGGCCGGCCCCAGCAAACATCAGGCTCACCGGGATCGCGCCACGGAACCACCAGCGGCCGCTGACGGCCACGATGGCATTCCAATCGGCCAAACGGGCCAGCGGCCCCAGCACCGGCCACAGCAAGCCGGCCATCACCAGCGCCAACGCCAGCGCCCACAGCGGCTGCTCGCGCAGCAAGCGCAGCTCCGCGGCCACACTGCCGGGCGGCGTGCCCGGACGGGCCGGCTCGCGCGGCGCCAACAGCACGATCAGCCCGTTGACCAAGAAAACCGCCGCCCCCAGCAAGTAGGCCTTCGACCAACCGAACCAACCCGACACCATCAGCAGCACGCCCGCCGTGAGCATGCCCACGCGATAAAAGCCGATGCGAAAGCCGTTGGCCAGGCCGTACTCCTTGCGCGTGAGCAGCTCGATGGTGTAGCCATCGGTGGCGATGTCATTGGTGGCCGACAACATCGTGAACGCACCGATGGCCACCCACACCCAAGGCCCGAAGCCCAGTTCGCTGGCGAACAGGCCCATCACCGCGGCCATGCCGAAGTTCGCGCCGGCCACCCACCAGCGATGGCGGCGCACCCAGTCCACCGCCGGCGCCCACAGGAATTTCACGGTCCAGGCCAGGCCCAGCAGGCTGAGCAGGCCGATGTCGGCCAAATTGACGCCCTGCTGGCGGAAATACACCGGAAAAATGTCGTAGAACACCCCCAGCGGCAGCCCTTCCGAGAAGTACAGCAACGCCACCCAAAAGAGCTTGCGTCGATACACGGGGGGAGGGGGCGTGCCGGCGGTCGGGGGGGAATCGGTCATGCAGACATTCTAGGGAGGGCCGATCCCCGCTCAGCAACGATTCACCAGCCAGATCCCCAGCGCCACGCCGACCAAGGCCAGTGCCAAGCGCAACGTGATCGCCTCGCCCAGCAGCAGCCATCCCATCAGCAAACCGAACAATGGCGTGAGAAAGGTGAACGAGGCCAGCCGCGTGGCCGGGTAGTGGCGCATCAGCCAAAACCACACCAGATAGCTTGCGAAGGCCACGACGACGGCCTGGAACAACATCGAGCCCCACAGCATCGGGCTGCTCCAAGCCCACGCCCAGGACTCGCCGGCCAGGGGTGACAGCGCCATCAGCGCCACGCCCGAGACGGCCAACTGATAGAACAACGTCTTCTCCGGCGCGGCCGTGCTCAGGCGCGTGGCACGGATGGCCAGCGTCGTGGCCCCCCACAGCAGGGCTGCCAACATCGCCAGCGCATCGCCCAGCCACTGCGTGGACCCCGCCGGAGCGGCCGCACCGCTGAACCCCTCGCTGAAGGCCAACGCCACCGCCGCAAAACCCAAGCCCAGGCCGGCCACCTGGCGCATCGACAAACGCTCCGCCGCGCTGATGAAAGGCATGCCGGCGGCCACCACGAAAGGCGACAGATACAGCAGCACCACCAGCCGCGAGGCCGCCGTGTGGCCCAGGCCGATGTAGATGCAGACGAACTCCGCGGCAAACAGCGAGCCCGCCAGCAGCCCGGGCCACCAGGTTCCATCGCGCGAGAACAGCGCAATGCCGCGCCACGAGGCCCAGGCCCACAACCACAAGGCCGCAATGCCCGAACGCAACCCCGCTTGAGCGATCGGCGGCATCAGCGGCAGCGTGACCTTCACGACGATCTGCTGCAGCCCCCACAACAGACAGCAGCCCAGCAGCAGTGTGACGGCACGGGAATCGAGATGGGCGCGGCGTTCAATCATCCGATGATTGTGCCGCGTCCCGGAATGTGGCGCTCAGGCCGCCTTCATCCGGATTGCAACCAGCGCACCAGATCGCGTGCGCTCATCGCCCCCGAGATGCGCCGCAGCTCTTGCCCGCCTTGCAGCAAGACCATCGTCGGAATACTGCGGATGCGATAACGCACCGACGTCTTGGGGTTCTCGTCGCTGTTGACCTTGGCGAACAGCACCCGGCCGCCGAGCTCGCGGGCGGCCTGCTCGAACTGCGGGGCCATCATCCGACACGGCCCGCACCACGGCGCCCAAAAGTCCACCAACACCGGCAACTCGGTGCGCGAGACCACCGCCTCGAAACTCGCATCGGTCAAAGCCACGGGTTCGGCCGGCAAGAGGGCCTGCTTGCACTGCCCGCACACGGGGGCATCTCCCAAGCGCTCCTCGGGCACGCGATTGAGGGTCAGGCAATGGGGGCAAGCTACCAGCATATCGACCTCCGCAACACCACTGGGAGATGGAGGCGAACGGCCGCACGACAAGAGCTGCGCCCATCGACCGAGCAGGGCCTTGGCCGCCGCCCGGCGCGTTCGCGGGGCTGCTGCAGGGCGGCAGGCCTTACTGCGGCTGGAATCCCGTCTTGCGGATGATGTCGGCCCAGACTTGTCGGTAGGCCGCTTCGCGCTGGGCCAGTTGGGGCCCGCTCATGAAGCCCACGTCCAGACCCCAGCCGGTGAGGCGCTGCTTGACCTCGGGCTCGGCAATGGTTTTGGCCAATGCCTGGGCGAATGGATCGAGCAGGGCTTGGGGCGTGCCCGCCGGCGCGAAGATGCCGTAAAACGGCAGGTCTTCCAAGCCTTTGAGACCGAGCTCCGAGAACGTGGGCACCTCCGGCAGCACGGCCTGGCGCCGGCCGCCCAGCACCGCCACCACGCGCAGCCGGCCGGCTTTGTGGTGTTCGATGAAATCGGGCACCGAGCCGGTGCCGGCCGCAATCTGGTTGCCCAGCATGTCGCCGATCATCGGCGCGCTGCCGCGATAGGGCACGCTGACCAGGTCCAGGCCGTAGCGTTGCCCCATCACCTTGACCAGGAATTCCGGCGTGGACGCCGGCGCGGGCACGCCGATGCTGGCCTTGCCCTGGCCTTGCGATTTCACCCAGGCGACGTATTCCTCCACGCTCTTGGCCGGCGTGCCGGCCGACAGCGCAAAGGCGTTCACGAAGGTGGCAAATCCGGCCACGGGCACGAAATCACGCGCCGGGTCGTACCCGGGGTTTTTCATCACCAAGGGCAAGATGGTGATGGTGTGGTCGTGCGAGATGAAGAAGGTGCTGCCATCGGGGGGCGCAGCCTTGAGCGTTTGCGCCGCGATCTGCCCGCCGGCACCGGGCTTGTTTTCCACCACCACCGGCCGACCGAGATGCTCCTTGAGCCGATCGGCCAAGGTGCGGGCGATGGCATCGGTGCCGCCACCGGCGGGAAAGCCCACCAGCAGCTTGATGGGCTGCGCCGATTGGGCGTGGGACACGCCTGCGGCGGCCAGCGCGGCGGCCGAGCATGCCGCCAGGATCAGGCGGCGGGTGAACCGGGTTGTCAGCCGGGTTGTCAGAGGCGAGGGCATGCGCGACTCCAGGGCAGTGATGACACGTGTGCGCACTGTAGCGGCTTGCTGCGGCCTCAGCGCAGGAACCGCCCGTCGGGGCCGACGATGGTGATCTCCACCCAGTTCGAACCGTGGTGGTTGGTCGGGCTGAAGTTCAGGGGGTTGCCGCCCAGCTCCCAGCCCCGGATGCCCTGGATCGCCCGCACGATGTTGTCGGGAGTGATGTTCGGCGCAGCCCGGCGCAGGGCCTCGATCAAAAAGCGTGCCCCCAGGTAGCCACCGTAGCTGTTGTAGTTCACCGGCACGTCGGCCGCGGCGGCTTCGCGGTGAAAGTCGCGCGCCATCGGATGGACCAGCCGCCAGGGGTAGGGCACGACCTGCGTCATCGCCAAACCGCGGGCATCGGCCCCCAGGGCCGGCACCGCGCTGGCCGCCACCGACAAGCTGTAGATCGGCACGTTCAGCCCGGCCTTGGCCGCTTTGACGAAGCCCACCACCGAAGGCCCCACCGCGATCAACAGCACGGCCATGGGCCGCGCCTGCGACAGGGCGGTCGCGGCCTGAACGGACGTGCTGCCATCGATGGCCAGCGGCGCCGAGGCCACCAAGGTGGCCCCCAGTTCCTTGGCGGCGGCTTCCACCACCGGCATCATCAGCTTGCCGAACTCGTTGTCCTGGTAGGCCACGCCCACGCGGGTCATCTTCAGCGTGACCAGCGTGCGCAACTGGTGCTCCACCTCGTCCTTGAAGCTGGCCTGCGAGGTGAACAGGTAGGGGTGGTGACGCAGCCGCAGCACATGCGCGCCGGTGTAGATGCCCACCAGGGGCACGCGCTTTTCGGCGATGTAGGGCAAGATGGCGGCCACCCCGGCCGTGCTGCCCAAGCCCGTGAGGGCCACCACCTTCTCCTGCTCGACGAGCTGACGCACGTTCTCCACGGTGCGCTGGGTGTCATACGCATCGTCCAACAACACCAGGCGGATGCGACGCCCGTTGATGCCGCCCTTGCGGTTGATTTCCTCGAGGGCCAAACGCTCACCGGCCAGCGGCGGCTGAAAGGCCATGGCCACCGGGCCGCTCAGCGGGGCGCTTTGCCCCACGATGATGTCACCATCCTGGGCCCCCGCCGGCCACACCCAGCTGCCGCCCACGGCCGCGGCCGCGCCCAGAACCACTCGGCGTCGGGTGAATTGAAGACGTGTCATGCCGGTCTCTCCTCGTCGAGCATCGTGCACCAAGTCGGGCCGGACGGCCCATCGATGTATCAAAGTGTCACGGAAGTGCACGGTCGTTCATATCCGGGATTGTCATGGCCTGCGTGAAGGATGCCGCAGCGCCGCACCCCGATCGCCCCTCCATTGGGGGGGCGGGACGGCCTCGCGACCTCCGGGTTTCTACGGAGTGCCTCCCATTTGTGCTGGGAAACCCCTAGTGCACCGCCGGCAGGCTTTCCTTACAGTGCCCGTACTCGCTGCACGCCGCGGCCTCCAGTCCCGGCGCTGCACAGGGCGGGGGACCGAGGAGACACAGAGAAGCACACGAAGAGACTCTGTGACGCACACAAGGAATGTCACAATTCGAGGGCGCCGGCCACAAGCCGGCGCCCTTTGTTTTGGGGCTCGCCCACGCCATCCATGCTCGAATTCCTCGTGGTCACACTGGCCTCGCTGCTGGCCGGTTTTGTCGATGCCATCGTCGGCGGTGGCGGTCTCATTCTGGTGCCGGCCCTGTTCGGGGTGTTTCCCGGTGCGGCCCCGGCCACGCTGTTTGGCACCAACAAAGGGGCTTCGGTCTGGGGCACGGCCTGGGCCACGCTGCAATACAGCCGGCGTGTGAGCCTGGCGTGGACGGCGCTGGCGCCAGCAGCCATGGCCGCGCTGGCGGGGGGGTTTCTGGGCGCCTGGGCGGTCACGCAGGTGTCTGCCGAGGGCCTGCGCCGCGCCTTGCCTTTCATCCTGGGGGCGGTCTTCCTCTACACCCTGGTCAAGAAAGACCTGGGGCGCCACCACCTGCGCCCCCATCGAGGACGCACCGAAGCCCTGTTGGCCTCGATCATTGGTCTGCTCATCGGCTTTTATGACGGCTTTTTCGGTCCGGGCACCGGCAGCTTCTTCGTGTTTCTGTTCGTGCGGGTGCTGGGCTACGACTTTCTGCACGCCTCGGCCTGCGCCAAACTGCTCAACACCGCCACCAACCTCTCGGCCCTGGCCCTGTTTGCCTGGAAAGGCCATGTGTGGTGGCACTACGCGCTGACCATGGCCGTGGCCAATGTGGCCGGCAGCCTGCTGGGCACACGCCTGGCGCTCAAGCATGGCGCGGGCTTCGTGCGCGTGTTTTTCATCCTGGCGGTGGGCGCCTTGATCCTCAAAACCGGCTGGGACGCCTACGCCCGCGCCTGAGCCCCCCTTCAGGGGGAGAGTCGGCGCCCATGAAGTCGGCGATGATCACCGGCTGTTGGTCCTTGCGCCTGCTCACGAACCATGGCATGGAACACCCAGACCCGCACCGCCCTGGCCTTTGGCGTGCTGGCGGCGGTGTGCTTTCTGGCCGTGGGATGGATGGCCGCCGAAGATGCCCGTCGGCAGACCTTGGGGGACGCCGGTCGCCATGCCGCGCATCTGGCGCAGCATCTGACCCACAGCCTGGACAAAGGGCTGTACGAACGCATGCGCGAAGTCCGCAACGTGGCCCAACTGGAAGCCGCCACGGCCGACGAAGGACGTTGGCGCCAAGTGCTGCAGCACATGCAAGCCAGCCTGCAAGACTATGTCTGGCTGGGCATCACCGATGCGAGCGGCAGCGTGCAAGCCGCCACCGACGGTCTCCTCGAAGGACAAAACGTCGCGCAGCGCCCGTGGTATCGCCAAGCCCTGCAAGGCCCCACCATCGGCGACGTGCATCCGGCGGTCCTGCTGGCGTCTTTGCTGCCCGGACGCGGCGGTCAAGAACCCATGCGCTTGCTGGATGTGGCCGCCCCGCTGTACCGCGACGGACGCTTGGTGGGCGTGTTGGGCGCACACCTGGACTGGCGCTGGGCGGAAGAGGAAGTGCGCCAGGCGCTGCGGGGCAACCCCGCCGTGCCGGACTTGCAGGTGCTGATCGTCTCGCGCGAAGGCCAGAAGCTGCTGGGCCCCCCCGAGGCCGCGATCGAGGCCTGGGGCGTCCAACGGCTGCACCGCCTGGCGACCGAGGGCCCGGCCGTGCTGGACTGGCCCGACGGGCAGGCGTATCTGACGGCCGCGCAGGCCAGCAGCGGCTACCGCGACTTCCCCGGCCTGGGCTGGACGGTGCTGGTGCGCCAACCGGCCCGCACGGCCTTGCAAGCGGCCCATGACTTACAGCTGCGCATCTGGATGATCGGACTGGGCGCGGCCGCCTTGTTCGCCGTGGCCGGCTGGTGGCTCGCCGGGCGGCTGGCAGCCCCGCTGCGCACGATCGCGGCCCGGGCGCGCGCCTTGTCTCAGCGCGCCTTGCCCGACCCGCCGACGCCGGCCGGCGGCGACGAGCTGGCCACGCTGTCGCACGCGCTGGCCGATCTGGTGGCCCAGTTGCGTGAGCGCGAGCGTGAGCTGCTCGAACTCAATGCGTCGCTGGAGCAGCGCGTGCGCGAGCGCACCGAGGCCTTGCAGCGCCTCAATGCCGACATGGCCAGCTTCAGCCGCAGCGTGGCCCATGACCTCAAAGGGCCGATCGGCGCGATGGCCGCCGCGGCCCAGCTCATCGAGCAAGAATGCGGCGCGCAGCTGTCTGCCACGCACCGCCAGCTGCTGCATCTCATCGGCGAGGACGGGCATCGGCTGGTGCGGCTGACCGATCAGTTGCTGGTCTTGTCCCGGGTGGACCAACAAGCCTGGACCCCGGCCATGGTGGACATGGAGCCGCTGGTGCGCCAGGTCTTGGCCGAATTGCAAGCCCGACCCGGCACCCAGCTGCCGGACATCCAACTCGAAGCCCTGCCGATGGCCTGGGGCGATGCCGCCTTGCTGCGGCAGGTGTGGGTCAATCTCTTGGCCAATGCCATCAAGTTCACCGGCCCCGTGCCGAACCCGCGCATCGCCATCGGCGCCAGCGTCAGCGACGAGACAGTCACCTACCATGTGCGCGACAATGGCGTGGGCTTCGACATGCAGCGCTACGGCGCCTTGTTCGACCCCTTCCAGCGGCTGCACACCGAGGCCGAATTCGCCGGCTCGGGCGTGGGGCTGTCCATCGTGCGGCGCATCGTGCAGCGCCACGGGGGGCAGGTGTGGGCCCAGTCCAGCCCCGGCCAAGGCGCTTGCTTCTATTTCAGCCTGCGCTCGGGGCCGCCGCCTCAGGCCCCTTGAACAGCCCCTGGTGCTGCTGACGCAGCAGATTCTTCTGCACCTTGCCCATGGCATTGCGCGGCAGCTCGGATTGCACGAACACCTGCTTGGGCACCTTGTAGTTGGCGATCTGGCGCTTCAGTTGCGCGACGATGGCCTGCGGGTCGAGCTGCGCGCCGGGCTTGGGCACCACCACGGCCACCACGCCTTCGCCAAAGTCCGGATGCGGCACGCCGATCACCGCCGACTCGGCCACGCCGGGCATCTCATTGATATAGCCCTCCACCTCGGCCGGATAGACGTTGTAGCCGCCGCTGATGATGAGGTCCTTGCTGCGGCCCACGATGGTGAGGTAGCCCTTGGCATCGAAGCGGCCCACGTCACCGGTCTTGAACCAGCCGTCGGGCGTGAACTCCTCCTGGGTCTTTTCGGGCATGCGCCAATAGCCCTTGAAGACATTGGGGCCGCGCACCTCGATATTGCCGATCTCGCCCACCGGGCAGCGCAAGCCTTTGTCATCGACCACGCGCACCTCCACGCCGGGCAGGGGCCGGCCCACCGTGCCGCCCACACGTTCGCCATCCTCGGGCTTGCAGGGGTTGGAAGTGAGCATGATGGTCTCGCTCATGCCATAGCGCTCCAGGATGGTGTGGCCGGTGCGCTCACGGAATTCGTGGAAGGTTTCCAGCAACAACGGCGCCGAACCACTGATGAACAGCCGCATATGGCGGCAGACCTCGCGTCCGAAGCCTGGCTCGGCCAACAAGCGCACGTACATCGTGGGCACGCCCATGAAGACCGTGGCCTGCCGCAGCAGCTCGCACACCCGCTTGGGATCGAACTTGGCGCACCACAGCATCTTGCTGCCATTGATGAGCGCACCATGCACCGCCACGAACAGGCCGTGCACATGGAAGATCGGCAGCGCATGCAACAGCACGTCGCCGGGCTGCCAATCCCAGTAGCTCTTGAGCGTCAGCGCGTTGCTCAGCATGTTGCCGTGCGTGAGCATGGCCCCCTTGCTGCGCCCCGTGGTGCCGCTGGTGTAGAGAATGGCCGCCAGATCGTCCTCACCCTTGACTGCGGTGTCGTGTTCGTCGCTGTGGTGGGCGGCGCGCTCCAGCAGCGTGCCGGTGCGGTCTTCGTTGAGCGTGAACACATGCTTCGTGCCGGCCTGGAAGGCCAGCTTGCTCACCCAGCCGAAGTTCTTGCCGGTGCACACCACCACGCTGGGCTCGGCATTGCCGATGAAATATTCCAGCTCGCTGTGCTGATAGGCCGTGTTCAGCGGCAGGTACACATAGCCGGCACGCAACGTGGCCAGATACAGCATCAGCGCCTCGACCGATTTCTCGGTCTGCACCGCCACCCGCGCCCCCGCAGGCAGCTCCAGCGAGGCCAGCAAATTGGCCATCATCGCCGTGCCGCGATCGAGGTCGCGCCAGGTGTAGCACAGTCCATCGTCGGTTTCGATGGCGGTGGCATCGCGCTGTGTCGGAAAGGCCGCGCGCAAAGCGGCAAACAAGTTGTGATTGTTCATGTCGTGTGCCATCAGTCAGAGGAGCCCGTGAACTGCGGCTCGCGCCGCTCGATGAAAGCCATCACGCCTTCTCGATGATCGGGATGTGCCGCGTAAGCGAAATGCTCGCGCCGCCATGCCGCATCGAACGCACGACCCAAAGCGATCTGGCGCATCGTGCGCTTGTTCAGACGCGCGGCATGTGGCGCCAGGGCTGCGATGCGGCGCGCGGTGGCCGTGGCTTCGGTGGCGACCTCGGCATCGTCCACCACCCGCTGCACGAACCCACGCTGCATCGCCGTGGCCGCATCCAGCAGCCGCCCTTCCAGCAGCATCTCGGCCACGCTGCCGGGGTCGAGCACCCGGCTCAGCACCGCCAATTCATCCGGCGCCATCGGAAAGCCCAGCCGGCCGATCGGCGCGCCCAGGCGGGCGCTGCGCCCAGCGATGCGGATGTCGCAGCAGGCGGCGATCTCCAGCCCGCCGCCCACGCACACCCCTTCGATCTGCGCCACCAGCGGCACCTCGCAGTCGAGCAGGGCCTGCAAGGCCGGGGCCACGATGTGCTCATGGAAATGCTGCAGGCTGTCGCGCTCGAAGCGAAACCCCGGCAGCTCGTCGATGTCGGCCCCGGCAGCGAACACCCCGTCCGCACCGCGCAACACCACCGCGCGCAGGCCCGGCTCACGCTGCGGCCAGCCCACGAACACCTCGCGCAAGGCCTCCCACATGCCCACGCTGATGGCATTGAGCTTGCCCGGATTGACGAGCTCCACCACCTGCACCCCCGGCAGCTGCGGATCGGGGGCCACGCCGATGCGTCCGCTCACGATCGCATCAGTCCAGCTTCGCGCCGGAGGCTTTGACTACCGCGGCCCAGCGTTTGATTTCGCTGTTGACGAACTTGCCGAAGGCCTCGCCGAAGAGCTCGGGCACGTCGGTGCCGAGATTGAGCCAGGTTTGCTTCAGCTCCGGCGTGTTCATCACGGCTTTCATCGCGGCGGCCATTTTGTCCACGGCCTCCTTGGGCGTGCCTTTGGGCGCCCACAAGCCGTACCACGTGGACACCACATAGTCCGGCATGCCGGCTTCGGCCGCCGTCGGAATGTCCGGGAACGCGGCGGCCCGCTTGGCAGCAGCCACCGCGATGGCCTTGATGCGGCCGCCGCGGATGTGCCCGGCCGACGAGCCCAAGCCGTCGAAAGCCATGTCCACCTGCCCGGCGATCAAATCCTGCAACATCGGGCCGGCGCCGCGGTAAGGGATGTGCGTGATGAACGTCTTGCTCTGCATCTTGAACAGCTCACCGGCCAGGTGATGCGAGGAGCCATTGCCGGCCGAGCCGTAGTTGCGCTTGCCCGGGTTGGCACGCAGATCGGCCAACAGCTCCGGCAGCGTGTTGGCCGCCACCTTGCCCGGATGCACCACGATCACCTGCGGCACGTTGGACACCAGGCCCACCGGCACGAAGTCTTTTTCGATGTCGTAGTCGAGCTTCGGGTACATCGACGGGGCGATCGCGTGGTGCGCACCGCCCATGAAGAAGGTGTAGCCATCGGGGGCCGCGCGCGCGGCAATGCCCGCGCCCACCGTGCCGCCGGCACCGGCTTTGTTCTCCACCAACACCTGCTGACCCAGCTGCTTGGTCAGCGCCGCCGACAGCGGGCGGGCAAAGGCATCGGTGCCGCCTCCGGCAGGAAAGGGCACGATGATCGTCACCGGCTTGGTCGGCCAGCCGCCCTGGGCCAGGGCCAGGGGCGTGGCCACGCCGGTGACGGCCAAGGCCGCTGCGGCCGCCAAGGCGCGCAAACTCTTGCGGCGAGGCAAATCGTTCATGGGCATGTCTCCTTCTTCGAGGTTGGATCGTCGTGGTGTGATCACAGCAAACGCTGCAGGGCTCGCGAGGCCACGACCTCGCCGTGGACGAAACGCTCGTGGTGGTCTTCGATGTGGCGCAGATCGTAGAGGTAGTTCACCATCAGGCCCAAGGACTGTTTCAGTCCTTTACGAGACAAGTCGCCAGCCCAGTTCAGCCGCTCCAGGCGCGCGCCATTGCCCAGGTGGAACTTGGCCACCGGGTCGCCACGCGGCGTGACCGACTCATGCGCCAGGTAAAACGCCGCCAGCAGGCTCAGGGCCTCGCGCAGCGGCTCGCTGGCCTGCTGCGGCTGCACGGCCGACCAAGCGCCTGGCTCGCCGCCATGCTGCACCAAGGCCGCCAGGGCCTGCAGCAGGCGCGCCTTCAGCTTGGGCGGCAGGTCCTCGCGCTCGCGCAAGCCTGGTGCGTGCTGGTTCAGCCACGCCACGAAGCCCGGGATCGGCGACAGCGTGCAAAAGGTGCGCAGCTGCGGAAATTCACGCTGCAGATGCTCGGCCACCCGTTTGATCAAGAAGTTGCCCAGCGACACCCCCTTGAGCCCCGGTTGACAGTTGCTGATGGAGTAGAACGTGGCCACCCTGTACTGGCGCTCATCGGTTTGCGGCGGGCTGCGCACATCGATCAGCGGGCCCACGGCGGCAGGCATCTCGGCCACCAGCGCCACTTCCACGAAGATCAAAGGCTCGCCGGGCAGTTGCGGGTGAAAGAACGCAAAGCAGCGGCGATCGGGCTGCAAGCGGCGGCGCAGATCGGCCCAGCCGTCGATCTCGTGCACCGCCTCGTGCTGGATGATCTTCTCCAACAGCGCCGCCGGCGAGCGCCAGTCCACCTGCTCCATCTGCAAAAAGCCCGGGTTGAACCACGAGGACAACAGGTGCAGAAAATCGGCCTCCACCGCGGCCAAGTCGGGGTGGGTCTTCAGCAGCTCCAGCAGCGTGCGCCGCATCTCCACGATCACGGCCGTGCCGCCGCTGGCGCGGTTGAGCCGCCGCAGCAGCTCCTGGCGCGGCGGCTCGGCCGCGTGGATGAGCGCCATCAAGCGCGTGGCCTCGGGCGCCTCGGCATAGCGCTGGGCGGCCTCGAGCACGGCCTTCGGATCGGGGCCGAAATCGCTGTCCAGCAGCTTGAAAAAGGCCAGGCGCTGCTCGGCCGTCAAGCCGGCATACAAGGCCAGCACTTCCTGGGCAATGGCCACGCTGTTGGACTCGCCGCGCTCGGACAGCAACCGTCGGCAGCCGTCCACCACCTGCGAGAGCAAACGCGCCTGAGCCCGCGCCGAGCGGCCGGGGGGTCGGCCAGGGCGGCCCCGCTGGGCCATGCGAGACAACAACATCATCGAGCCTCCCGTGACGTGAAGGGAACGCTGGGCGGCGCTGCGGCTTGCGCGCCCTCCGCTTCGGCCGCCCGCAGCGCCTGCAGTGCGTGCAACTGCGCCATCAAATGGTCATGCATCAAGCGCTCGGCACGGGGCGCATCGCGCTGCACCAGCGCTTCGATCAACGCCCGGTGCTCGGCGATCGAAGCCTCCAGCCGCCCCGGCCAGTGCAGCTGGCGGCCGCGCAGCATGCGCATGAATTTGCGCAGCTCTTGGGTGACGCGGTCCAGCCAGCGATTGCCGGCCAAGGCTTGCACACGGGTGTGAAACGCATGGTTGGCACGGTAATAGGCGTTCACGTCGCGGGCCGCGGCAGACACCTCCAAGTCCTCGTGCAGACGCTGCAGCTCGGCCAGCTCGGCGTCCGTGGCGCGCAGCGCCGCCTCATAGGCGCAGCGCCCCTCCAACAGCGCCATCACCGGGAACAACTGCTGCGCATCGTCCTCCGACAGCTCCGTCACCTGACAGCCGCGACGCGGCACCGCCGTCACCAAGCCTTCGGCGGCCAAAACCTTGAGCGCCTCGCGCAAGGGCGTGCGGCTGATGCCCCATTCGGCCGCCAGCGCCTTCTCGTCCACCCAAGCCCCCGGCGCCAGCCGCCGCTCGAAGATCAACGTGCGCAGCCGCGCGGCGACCTCCTCGTGCAAGGTCGTCGGCCGGATCGCGCTGTGCAGCTCGCTGAGATCGGTCATTGTCGGCCCGGCGCTGGCCCCATGCCGGCGCACATGGTCCGACGATAGATCAAAAATCCATAATTACAAATTACGGAAGAACCCTGATCAGCCCCCCCCCCCCCCCCCCCCCCCCCCCCGCCCCTCGTCCCCCAGCATCCGCGCTGGCCGCCGCAGCGGCGCTCCGGGGCCCGAGGGGATGACCTCCAAATCGGGGGGATGCGAGCACCCGCGGCGCGCTAGCGCCTCGAGCAGCCGGGCCCTATGCTTGCCACAGCCTCGACCGCGCCGCCCGGCATGCCGCACGAACGCCTCAGCCGCCACATCACCGCCACCTACATGAGCCTGCGCTTGGGGCTTGCCCTGCTGTCTGTGGCCTTGCCACCGGCGCTGGCCCTGGCCGGCGCCTGGCTGGGTGGCCTGCCCTTGCAGCCATCCATGAGCGCTTACTATCACGCTGGTGGCGGCGTGGTGCGCGACCTGTTCGTCGGCACGCTGTGCGCGGTGGCCGCGGGCCTGCATCTGTACAAGGGCATCACCCGCCTGGAAAACCAAGCGCTCAACCTGGCCGCGGTGCTGTTGGTCGGCGTCGCGCTCGTGCCCATGGCCTGGGAGTGCGGCGCCGCCTGCCCCAAGGTGTCGCTGCACGGCACGTTCGCGGCCCTGTTTTTCATGGCCATTGCTTACGTGTGCCTGTTTCGCGCCGCCGACACCCTGAGCCTTCTTCCCGACCCGGCCCTGGCACGACGCTACCGCCGCACTTACCACGCCCTGGGCCTGGCGATGATCCTCGCACCGGCGGCCGCCTTCGCTCTGGGCTGGTGGTTGGAGCGCAGCACCGGCCATCGCTGGACGCTGTTCCTCGCCGAAGCCGCCGGCGTGTGGAGCTTCGCCGCTTACTGGCTCGTCAAAACCTTCGAGATGCGCCGCACCCACGCCGACAGCCGGGCCGCCGAAGGCCAATTGGCCGTGCCCGAGCACGGGGTGGGCGATGCATTCAAGGCGCTGGCCGTGCAGGAACTGAAGCGCTGACCCATGGCGCAGGGGCCTTGCGCGCAGGCCCTCCAGGGGGTGAGGCCATCCCCAACGGCGCGCAAGCGTCGCTCGCGCAGCCCTCCACCGCCCGGCCCAGACGGCCCGCCGCAGCCGGCCCCCAGGGGTTCAGTCGATCTGCAGCGGTGCAAACCCTTTGACCAGCTCGTCGATCGCCTTCATCTGCGTCAGGAACGCCTCGAGCTTGTCCAGCGGCAAGGCGCTGGGGCCGTCGCACTTGGCCTGGTCGGGGTTGGGGTGGGCCTCGAGAAACAGGCCGGCCAGCCCCACGGCCATGCCGGCGCGGGCCAGTTCGGCCACCTGCTGGCGGCGCCCGCCCGAGGCCGCCCCGCCCGGGTCGCGTTGCTGCAGTGCATGCGTCACATCGAAGATCACCGGCAAATCCCCCGTGACCTTCTTCATCACGCCAAAGCCCAGCATGTCCACCACCAGGTTGTCATAGCCGAAGCAGGTGCCGCGGTCGCACACGAGGATGTTCTCGTTGCCCGCCTCGCGAAACTTCTCGACGATGTGCTGCACCTGCGAAGGGCTCAAAAACTGCGGCTTCTTGATGTTCACCACCCGGCCCGTGCGGGCCAGCGCCACCACCAAGTCGGTCTGCCGCGCCAGAAACGCCGGCAACTGCAACACATCCACCACCTCGGCCACCGGCTGGGCCTGCCAAGGCTCATGCACATCGGTGAGCACGGGCACACCGAACTGCGCCTTCACCGCCTCGAAGATCTTCAGCCCTTCGTCCAGCCCTGGGCCGCGGTAAGAATGGATGGACGAGCGATTGGCTTTATCGAAACTGGCCTTGAACACGTAAGGAATGCCCAGCTTCGTGGTCACGCGCACATATTCCTCGCAGGCGCGCAAGGCCAGGTCGCGCGACTCCAGCACATTGATACCGCCGAACAAGACAAAAGGGCCGTCATTGCGGCATTGGATGGATGGGGAAATGGCAACAACCATGGCGGTATCTCAAGAGCATGACATGCGGCCCCCGATTGTCGCACCGCAGCGCAGCGGCCAAGGCCTTGCGCGCCGGCCTGGCGCGATGAAAGGCCCGTGCGTTCAGGCCTGGGCGCCGGGCGCCGAACGCGGCTGGCGGAGCGGCTCCTGCGGCTCGGCCAAAGAGGAGAAGTCCGCGTCGTTCATTGCCGCACCCGACCCAGGCGCAGCCTCGCCGCCCGCGTACAGCGGGGCCTGCTGCGGCGGCGGCTCATCGGCCCAAGGCTGGCTGGGCATGGACCCCTGGAACTCGGCCACCAGCCCGGCGGCGCCGGCTGCTGCGGCCGCCTGCCGCAGCAGCTGAAGCGCCGGCGCGTCCGCATAAAAACTCGCGTTGATCTGCGTGTGACGGATCAAATACGCGCGAAAGCGCCGGAACAGCGCCGCGTCCACCTTTCCGGGCGCTTGCCAGAACGCGCTCAGCGGCCCGGGGTGCACCAGCCCCGGCACGGCATAGAAGCAATCGCCCAAAGTGATCACAGGCGCATGGTGGAACAGGGCTTGCAGCCCCACGGTGCTGTTGACCACCACCACCCCGCGCGCGTGCTTCAACAACGTGGGCAAGTGCAAGTCATGCACATAGCGCACCCGGCCTTGCAGCCCGAGCTGGCGCGCCAGCTGATCGATGAAGCGGCCATAGTCCACATACGCCCGGTCCATCGGGTGGTGTTTGATCACCAAACCATGCTCGGCACTGGCGTGCTGCGCAAAAGAGTGCATCACCTGACGGATCACCTCCCGCACATCGTCGAACGGCGAGTGATGCACGATCTGGCTGTCGTTGTGCACCTGCAGCGGCAGCAAAAACCAGCGCTTGCTGCGCTGCGGTGAACACAAGTCCTCCAGCACGCCACGCTGCTGCCAGGCGCGCGCCCATTTGCGCCAGCCCCCGCGCAGCCAACACCAGCCCTGGTGCAGCGGATTCATCGGCCGGTGATACACGTGGTGCGGATACCAGGGCTTGCCCAGCGTCATGGCCAGGCAGTACATCGTGGCGATCCAGGCCATGCGCCAGAAGCTTTGGCCCGTGGGCACCGGCTCTGGGAGCCGCTCATCCGGGCGGGCCGCATAGAAGGCCGCCTCGCGCGGCAGGCCGGAGTCGCCGTTCACCCCTTCGCGCTCCAAGGTGATGTAGTCGGGGCGCAGATAGCCCTCTTCGAACACATACACCGGCACCCCCTGCGCCCGTGCCACGGCGCGGGCCACGCGATGCACCGGGCGAGCTTGCCCAAACAGCACCACGGCATCGATGCGCTTGACCGTCAGCAGCGAAGCCAACCAATCGTCCCAGGCTTGCAGCCGGCCACGGTAGTCGATCGCGCCGGATCGGCGATAGAACCAGCGATCCCCCCCATTGAAATTGACCTTGATCACCCGGGCGCCAGCGGCTTCGAGCACCTCGGCCAAGCGGGCGAAAAACGGCCCCATCGGCCCTTGAAGCAAGAGCACGCGTCGGCGCGTCAGCAACTCGTGCAAAGGAGATTCAGCACACATCGGGCAAGGTCACACCAGGGATCAAACGCCCCAAGCCGCGGCAGTGGGGCCATCGTGAAAGAGGCCGTATTGTCTTCGTTTCAATGTGTCTTGGGAGCCATCATCCCCCCTTGGGGGGATGAGTCGGGTGACCTCTGAGAAAAATTCAATGCAAAATGCAAGCCACGCCAGCAAGCCACCCAAGTCACGGCCAGCCACGCGCACAGGCGTGGCACCACCGGCCCACACGGGGCCCTGAAGCCACGCCCCAGCGGGCCGCAAACGCTCAAGCCCCCGCCCAGCGCCGCCAGCCCAGCAGCCAGCGCCAAAGCCGGCGCCACGCGGGCGGCCGACGGGGCCCGAGCAGCTTCCATGCCAGCAGCTCGTCGAGCGCCCGCTCCGGCGTGGTGAACGCGCCCGTGGTGCGGCTGACATAGGTGGGGTACGAGATCAACACCCCGGCCACCAGTTCGTCCAAGCACAGCCGCCGCTGCCGTCGCGGCATGGGCCAATGATCCTGCGTCAAGCCCCAGCCGGCATAGAACGGGCAGCCATAGGTCACCACCTTGCGGCCGCGCAGCAGCGCCTCGAAACCCGCCAGCGACGTCAGCACATGCACCTCGTCCACCTGGTCCAGCAGCTCGTGCATAGGCGCATCCACCACGATCTCGTCGCAGTAATGGCGGGCTTGACCTTCCCCCTGGCCGGCGCGGCGCAGCCGGGCGACCACATCGGGATGAGGCTTGTACACCACGTGCGCATCGGGCACAGCGGCCCGCACCGCTTGCAGCAAGCCCAAATTGGTGCGCAGGCCTGGCGCGCCCAACGCAATGGCCGCATCGCTTTCCACCTGGCCGGGCACCAGCACCACCCGGCGCGCCCCCGCCGGACGGCGCCAGCCGCCTTGCCCCACGTTGTACTTGGTGATGCCCTGGGCACAGATGCGCTCGCGCAAGGCCCTCGCGCGGGCCAGCACAGGCGGCTCGAAGCTGGCCGTGGCCAGCAAGTGCTCCAAGTCCGACGGCGCGCTGGCGTCGTAGTAGATGCCGCGCCGATCCATCACCCACGACAGCGGCCGCACCAACTCGGCGCCCAGCCCGACCGAGCGCAAAAAACCGTCCTCCAGACGCACCAGCGCCAAGCCGCGCGCGCGAGCCTGCGCCACCTCGCGCCGCCCCCACACCGCCAGCGTGCCTTGCGGCGGCACTTGTTCGGCCCGCCGCACGAACTGCACCTCGCTGCCCGCGAAAAACGCCCGCACGATCGGCTTTTTCCAGCGCGAAAACCCCAGCGCGTACACCCGAGGCGGGAAGCGCTCGCGCATGCGGCGCTGCAAAGCCATCCACTGCATCAAGCGCTCAGGCTCGCAGCGAACGCCGGTTTCTGGGTCCAGGTAGCGCGGGTAGTCCACCAGCGCCGCATGCACCAAGTCCTCCAGCGCCACCGGGCAGCGACGGCCAGGCGCCGGCAGTTCATCGGCCGTCAGCCCCCAGCCGGCATAAAAAGGCATGCCAAAACAACGCACCGGCCGGCCCCACAGCAACGCCTCGAAGCCCATCTGCGAAGTGACCGTGTAGACCACCTCGGCTGACTCCAGCACGCCGCACGGATGCGCGTTGCTGGCCAGCAGCGTCACCCGCGCCGCCTGCCCGGGCGTCAACCGCTCGAAATGCCCACGCTTGCGCCCGGCAATCACATCCGGGTGCACTTTCAACACCACGGGCAGGCCCGGATGCTCGTCCAGCGCCGCCTCCAGCATGCGCGCAAAATGCTCCGGGCCAGCCTGACCGAAGGCGATGGACGCATCGCCGAAGGTCTGGTCCACCACCAGCACGAAAGGCCCGCGCACCGGCGGCGACGCCTCGCGGGCGTGGTTGTATTTCGACAGTCGCCCCTCGCGCCACAGCGTCTGCAGCGCCCGGGCCCGGGCCCGCTGCAAATCATCATGCGGGGCCTGCACCAAAGCCTCCAGCCGCGACGGCGCGCCGGCATCGTAGTAAATGCCCAGGTCGTCGAGCACCACCGACAGTGGTGGGTCGGCATGGCCCAGCCCCACCGAGCGCAAAAAACCATCTTCCACCCGCCACACCGGCAACCCATGGCGGGCCGCGAAGGCGTCAGCCACGCGCGCACTGGGTTTGCGGCCCCAGGCGAGGACGCCGTCGAGGCCTTCGACGGCCGGCCGGCGACTCAGACGCAGTTCAACACCCTCCAGCAAGGCCGGCAGGGTGGACACACGCTGCACCCCGGGGGTGAGGACAGCCAGGCAGCGGGGCAGAGAAAATGCAGGCATCAACTTCGTGGCAGGGTAAAAGACCAGGGCTGGATTGTCCTGCACCGAGCACAGATCCGGCGCATAAACGATCCCCGGCGCTTCCGCACCTGATTGAGTCGGCCCTGCAAAATTCATCTCGCGGTGCCGACGAGAAGCGCCGAACGTGCAAGAGTAGCGAGTCGACTCGCGAGCAAGCGGATGCGTTCGGCACGCTCCAGCCATGGCTGCAGGCGATCACGCACGTCTTGCGGCACCCCCAGCAGGCGGCGCTGCACGTCGCCCAGCACCCGCCTGAAGCGCCCGATCTGCGTGGCATCGCACGGCAGGCGCGGCTCGTAGTACTCCTGCCCGCTGAAGAACTGCCACACCACGTTCTCGGCCCAGCGCTCGACCACGGCCTCGTCGCTCAGACCATAGGCATGCTTCAGGTACAGCAGCGACACCATCAAGCGGATCGCCAGGCGCGGGCGCCCCGCAGCGCTCACGCCTGCGCCGACCACCTGCAGCGTGGGGCCGAACAGCTCTGCACCTTCGATACTGCGCCCGCGCCGGTCC
>NZ_KB905968.1 GCF_000381125.1 Caldimonas manganoxidans ATCC BAA-369 | reverse complement strand
TCATGTGCTCAAGCGCCTGTGGGGCTTTGCCAAGGTGCGCTACCGAGGCCTGGCCAAGAACGCCAACCGCGCCTTCACGGCGCTGGCGATGGTCAACCTGTACATGGCCGCACGGCGCGTGCCGGCATTGGTGCGCCCGTAATGGGCCCATCATGGCCCGGGCGGGCGCCGAAGGGCCCGCCAGTAAGGCCCTCGAGGCCGTAGAACGCGCCAAAAACGCTCCGTTTCGCCCCGCGCAGGACAATCTCGCCGCGGCGCGGGGCTTGATCAGCGTTTCCCTAAGGATTGGCGCCAATTCTTCAAGAGGTTTCGAGGAACCGTGTTCTCCCAAAAGGGGGGCGCAAGCGCCTCAGTGAAAGTGGCCGCTACAAACGTGACGAGATGCAAGTCGTCTTGAAATCGTTACCCTGTTTGGCGCTGGCCTTCGTCGAGGCTTGCGAGGGGCGCGGGGCGCTGGGTATGGTAAGGAAATACCTCGGAATACTTCGATGAAGTCCGTCATGACTGCTGCCGTTCGTCCCGTGGCCATCAAGCTCGACGAGGACACCAAGGCCCGCGTGAAGCGCCGCGCCGAGGCGCGCCGTCGCTCGTCGCACTGGCTGATGCGCGAGGCGATTACCCAATACCTTGAACGGGAGGAACGGCGCGAGGCCTTCCGCCAGGACACGCTCCAAGCCTGGGAAGAGTACCGCACCACCGGCCTGTATGCGCCGGCTGAACAGGTCGAGGCCTGGCTGGCGAGCTGGGGCACGGACAATGAGTTGCCTGCCCCGACATGCCGCAAGTGAGGTTTGCACCGGCCGCCATCCGCGAACTGGAGCGCCTGCGCGAGTTTCTCCGGCCCAAGAACCCCATCGCTGCCCAGCGCGCGGGTGAGGCCATCCTCCATGCCGTGCGGGTGCTCGGCCTGCAGCCTCAGATCGGCCGCCCCATCGAAGGCCTGCCCGACGAGCTCCGCGAGTGGGTCATCGATTTCGGCGACAGCGGCGACGTGGCCCGCTACCGCATTGGCCCGGATGCCGTCACGATCCTCGCGGTGCGGCACCAGAAGGAAGTGGGCTTCTGAGTGCCCAGGTTTCTCCAATGAGGCCCAAGGCGGGGGCATTCACCGCCCTGCTCGAGTTTCGCGCCGACACCGCGAAGTGTTCGCCAAAGACCGAGAGGCGAATGACCTCCCGCCACGCGCCTCGGTCTCGACGTGGACAACGTCTTGAGGAACTACACCCAGAGGGCCTGGCCGCTGGACAGCGTCGCCGCCCCCGAAAGATTCGCTTACCCATCCGCCGCGCCGAGCCTTTACAGTGGTGCGCTATGTCGATGCTGCCTTTGCGTCTGCCGTGGTCCAGCCCGTGGGCAGGGCTGGCTGCGGTGGTCCTGCTGGTGGGCTGTGCCACGCCGCAGATCCGCGGCGTCTCCAGCTTTCGCGTTCCGCCCGGCCAGGTGCCGCCGCTGGGCCAATGCGCCATTTGGTACCCGGGCATTCCCTCGGCCCATCAACCACCGCCCATGTCGTGCAACAAAGCCCATGCCGAGGCCGAGACCTGGGGCGGGGTGGTGATTTGGGCCGAATCGGCCGCAGCGCGCTTCAGCGGCGAGGTCGCCTATGTGCGCTACGGCCCCCATCGCCTTCATGGTGTGCCGCCGGCGATGCTGCCCCCGCCCGGTCGTTGCCGCCTGTGGCTGCCCGACCGGCCCGATGGGCAGCAACCGCCACCGGGCGATTGTCGCCGCATCGAGGCCGAGCAACGCGTGCGAGGAGGGCGGGTGCTCTACATGCCCGGCAGCGACTTGCGTTGAGGGCTGCCACCACCGGCCGCACAGCGGGGGGCTGCGGGACATCCCTGGATAAAATTTTCGCGGCGGTGTGCCGAAATGGCACAGGTCACGGTTTTGGAAGTTGATTCAAGGCATGAGCTTGCAGCAGGCCACCATCGGCGAATTACTGCGCACGTGGCGAGAGGACCTGCTCAGCGGTCGGCTCAGCCCGCGGGGCTTTCGTGAGGCGGTCACTGGCCATGTGCTGTCGCATATCCGTTGCACCGAAGTCAGCATCTGGCACTTCACCGGTGCCCCAGGGCGGCGGCACTTGGTGCGCGTGGCCGCGTGCCACCACACCGTCGGTTGGCACGACGAGCCTTGCGAAGACTTGCTCGAAACTCAGCTGGGGGCGTATTTCGAGGAGTTGTCCCGCGCCCGGGTGGTGCGCAGTGACGACGCGTGGAACGACCCGCGCCTGGCGGGCTTCCGTGACACCTTGGTGGCCCGTGACGTGCGAGCCTTGCTCGATGTGAGCTTTGCAGTCAATGGCCGCATCTACGGTGTGATTTGCTGCGAGCAAATGGGCGTGCCGCGCATCTGGACCGCCGCCGAAGCCCAATGGCTGCGGCACTTTGCCACCGCCCTGAGCACCCAGATCGCCCGCGCCAGCGGGGCGGACCTATGGGAGGCGCCCCTGCCGGCAGGGCTTGCGTGAACCCATCGTGGCCCATCGCTTGCGTCTGAGCGGGTCCGGGTTGGGCAGAGCGACGCCCTGCGATCGGACACCCGCACGGAAGGTCCGTGTGGCCTGACTTCGTGGCCGCCGCGTCGTGATGCGCGGGCCCTGTCTCAGGGTGCGCAGGCACCCCCTGATCAAAGGGGACGATCCCAAGGCTTCAATTCCTACAATGCCGGCCTTCGAAAACAACACAGGGAGGCTTGCATGGCAAGCATGGCAGGGAAATGGCAAGCGCTGCCTTTCATGGGCAGCTACGTGCTGCTGGCCGCCGTGGTGCTCGGCTATTCGATCCAGTTGCTGCACGCAGGCCAGTGGTCTGGCCCGGACATCAAGCACCTGCAAGTCGCGGGCAATATCGGCTATTTGAGTCTCTCCACCGAGCCCTGGAGGCTGCTGACCAGCGTCTTCATGCACGGCGGGTGGACCCACATGCTGATGAACGTGGCCTTTCTGGCGCAGGTCGGGCTGTTGGTCGAAAGCCTCTTCGGAACGGGGCGCTTCTTGCTGATTTTCTTGGCGGGCGGCGTGCTGGCCGCATTGGGCAGCGCGGTGGGCAGTTTGTCGAGCACGGTCGAGCTGGGCCGGTTCGGGCCGATGGTGACAGTGACCGTGTCGGTCGGGGCGTCCGGGGCCTTGATGGCGATGTGCTCTGCGCTGGTGGTCTGGGCCGCGATGCAGAGCAAGGCATCCAAGCCGGTGATCAGCCTCGACGATGCATTCAAAGTGGTCTTGCCTGCCGTGGGTTTGACGCTGGCGCAAGGCCTGTTCATCAAGGGGATCGACCAAGTCGCCCACGTGGTCGGCTTGCTGGCCGGTGCGGTGCTGGGGGCGCTGGCCTATCTGCCCGAGCAGGCGCCGTCGCTGCTGCGCCGGGGACTGGCTTGGCTCGGCGTGCCCTTGGTCACGGCCCTTGCCGTGGGCATGGCGGTGCCTTCCTCCGAAGCCTATGAGATCCGGGATCTGGCGGCCAAGATCGAACGAGAGCGAGCAGCCCGGGCGGCAGCGCCCGCGCCCCGGCCTTTCGGCGGTTTGTATCTCGATCAGCAACGGCTTCTTGATGAGCTGATGCGCAAATATCTGTCTGGGGGCGTGTCGCCGGATCGGTGATGGCGATCGTGATGGTCTGCGGTGGGCAGGGCCGCGCAGCCCGCCGAAGTCCCGACCCCGCAGCCGGATGAGGCGCACGAGCCTCTGGTGGCCCGGGGTCCTGTCGTACAGGCGGCCCAGCGGCAGCCGGGCGGGGCCAGCCGCTCATAGGCACCTCATGGACCCCCGTGGGGGCCTGCCGCTGCAGGGGGGTCAGCCGGTGCGGGCTCATTCCAAGGTGGCCTGGCGCACCGCATGGTCCCAACGAGCCATGAGTTCTTCGGCCCGGTGGCGCGGCATCGTGGGCAGGAAGCGGCGGTCCACTTGCCACAGGGCGGCCAATTCGTCGAGGCTTTTGTAGACGCCGCATTGCAAGCCGGCCAGGTAGGCCGCCCCCAGCGCGGTGGTTTCGATGACTTTGGGCCGCACGACGGGAATGCCCAGCAGGTCGGCCTGGAATTGCATCAGCAGGTTGTTGACGCAGGCGCCGCCGTCCACGCGCAACTCGGCCACGGCGCTGGCGCCGCCGGCTTGCGCGTCACGGCTCATCGCCTGGAGGAGTGCAGCACTCTGGAAGGCGATGGATTCGAGGGCGGCGCGGGCAATATGGGCCGCGGTGCTGCCGCGGGTCAGGCCCACGATCGCACCGGTGGCCCGCGGCTTCCAGTACGGTGCCCCCAGGCCGGTGAAGGCGGGCACGAACATCACGCCGCCGGAGTCGGGCACGCTGGCGGCCAGGTGTTCCACTTCGCCCGAGGTTTGGATGGCGCGGATGCCGTCGCGCAGCCATTGCACGACCGCCCCGCCGATGAAGACGCTGCCTTCCAGGGCGAATTCGGGGTTGGCCGAGGGTTGCGCGGCGCTGGTGGTGACCAGGCCGTTGCCGGAGAGCTGGAAGCGCTGGCCGGTGTGCATCAGCATGAAGCAGCCGGTGCCATACGTGTTCTTGGCCAGCCCTGCTTTGAAGCAGGCTTGTCCAAAGAGGGCGGCCTGCTGGTCGCCGGCGATGCCGGCAATGGCCAGATGCGTGGGGCCGCCGTCGCCCAGCAGGCCGGGTTGCACCTCGCCATAGTGGTGGCTGGAAGGATGGACTTGCGGGAGCAGCTCGGCGGGGATGTCCAAGGTGCGCAGCAGCTCTTCGTCCCAGCGGTTGTCGCGCACGTTGAACAGCATGGTGCGCGAGGCATTGCTCACATCGGTGCCGTGCACGCGCCCGCCGGTGAGCTGCCACACCAGCCAGCTGTCCACCGTGCCGAACGCGAGTTCACCGCGCTGGGCCCGCTGGCGCGCACCGGGCACGTGATCGAGGATCCACTTGAGCTTGGTGCCCGAGAAATAGGCATCGATGCGCAGCCCGGTCTTGGCTTGCACCACGGGCTCCAGGCCGGCGGCGCGCAGGGCTTCGCAGGTGGGCTCGGCGCGTCGGTCTTGCCAGACGATGGCGTTGTAGATGGGCTCGCCGGTGGCGCGGTCCCACACCAATGTGGTTTCGCGCTGGTTGGTGATGCCCAGCGCGGCGATGGCCTGGGCCCGCGGCCCCAGCTGGGCCCACACCTGGCGGGCCGTGGCCCGTTGGCTGTCCCAGATCTCGCGCGGGTCATGCTCGACCCAGCCGGGTTGTGGGTAGATCTGGCGAAATTCGCGCTGCGCCATCGCGACGATCTGGCCGTCGCGGTCGAAGACGATGCTGCGCGAGCTGGAGGTGCCTTGATCGAGTGCGAGCAGAAGGCTCATGGCGTGTCCTCAGGGGCGATGATGCATTGCACGTCGGCCTCGGCCAGCAAGGCGGGAAACGGCTCGGGCGGGGCGGCGTCGGTGAACAGGCGATCGAGTTCGCTCAGATGCCCGAGCTCGACCATGGCGGGCCGATGGAACTTGCTGTGGTCGGCTGCCAGCCAGATCTCGCGCGAGTGCTCGACGATGGCGCGCGAGACCTTCACTTCGCGAAAGTCGTAATCGCGCAGCGTGCCGTCGGCCTCGATGCCGGAGATGCCGATCAGGCCGATGTCCACGCGAAACTGGCGGATGAAATCCACCGTGGCCTCGCCGATGATGCCGCGGTCGCGCGAGCGCACCACGCCGCCGGCGACAAGGACTTCGCAGTCGGGGTTGTCGCTGAGGATGGCCGCCACATTGAGGTTGTTGGTGATCACGCGCAGGCCGCGGTGGCGCAGCAGTTCGTGCGCCACGGCCTCGGTGGTGGTGCCGATGTTCAGGATCAGCGAGCAGCCTTCGGGCACGGCCTGCGCCACCGCGCGCGCGATGCGGCGTTTGGCTTGGGCGTTGAGGCTTTGGCGCTGGCGATAAGCGATGTTCTCCACCGTGGAGCTGGGCACGCGCACACCGCCGTGGAAGCGCGCCACCAAGCCGGCTTCGCTGAGCAGCTTCACGTCGCGCCGCACGGTCTGCAAGGTCACGCCAAAGCGCTCGGCCAAGGCCTCGACCGAGACCGAACCCAGCCGGCGCACTTCCTCGAGCAGCTGGGACTGGCGCGGATTCGGAGTCATCGTGGGTAAGTGGGGCATGCCAGACATTGTCTCCCCTGCGGCGGCCGGTGGCGTCGCGAACCTTAATCGAAGCAAAACGAAAAGAAATGAGGGTTTACCAGGGCTTGAACTCGGCCCTGATTCGACCTAAAACGAAAAAAGAGGAGCAACAAGGAACATAATCGAACAATCGGGGACGCAGCAGGCGTCCGAGCCCTCTCTGGAGATGCCCTTGAACCGCGAGCCTAGCGCCAGTGTCGATCGATCGGATGCCGCCTTGGCCGGCGCAGTGCCTTCGTCATGCGACGTGCTGGTCGTCGGCGGTGGCATCAATGGCGTGGGCATTGCGCGGGACTTGGCCGGCCGCGGCTTGAAGGTCGTGCTGTGCGAGAAGGACGACTTGGCTTCGCACACCTCGTCGGCCTCGACCAAGCTGATCCATGGCGGGTTGCGCTATCTCGAGTATTACGAGTTCTCGCTGGTGCGCAAGGCGCTGCAAGAGCGCGAAGTGCTGCTCAGGAGTGCGCCGCACATCATGTGGCCGCTGCGCTTCGTGATGCCGCACGACCCGGCGATGCGGCCGGTGTGGATGATTCGCGCCGGCTTGTTTCTCTATGACCATTTGGCGCGCCGCGAGGTGCTGCCCGGCTCCGAGACGATCGATTTGCGTGCGCATCCGGCTGGCGCGCCCCTGAAGGACCGCTACACCAAAGGCTTCGTGTATTCCGACGGCTGGGTGGACGATGCGCGGCTGGTGGTGCTCAATGCCTTGGATGCGCAAGCCCATGGGGCCACGATACTGACGCGCACGTGCTGCACCGAAGCGCGCCGCGATCCGCAGGGCTGGCATGCCACGCTGCAGCCTGTGCGGGGGCCTGCGCTGCAGCTGCGGGCCCGGGCCTTGGTGAATGCCGCTGGCCCTTGGACCGAGGACTTCCTGCGCCGCCAGGCGGCCCAGCCTCACACCAAGTCGCTGCGGCTGGTCAAAGGCAGCCACATCGTGGTGAAGAAGATGTTCGATCACCCGATGGCTTACATCTTCCAGAATCCCGACAAGCGCATCATCTTCGCCATTCCCTACGAAGGGCAGTACACGCTCATCGGCACCACCGACGTCGAGCACCTCGGTCCCATCGGCAGCGCTCGCATCGACGAGGACGAGATTGCGTACTTGTGCGAGCAGGCCAGCCGCTATTTCGCCAAGCCGGTCACCCGCGCCGACGTGGTGTGGACGTATGCCGGGGTGCGCCCCCTGCTGGACGATGCCTCGGGCGATCCTTCGGCCGTCACGCGCGACTATGTGCTGGAGCTGGATACACGCCAAGCGCCTTTGCTGTCGGTGTGGGGCGGCAAGATCACCACGTTTCGCAAGCTGGCCGAAGAGGCGGCCGATTTGTTGGGGCGGGCGCTGTCGCATGCGGCGGCCGGATGGACGCGCGGGCAGTTCCTGCCCGGCGGGGATTTGAGCGCCTACATCGGCGCGCCACAGCGGCCGGATCTCGATTTCGAACGCTTCGATCGGGTCTTGGCGCAGCGCCATCCCTGGCTGGACGACGCCTTGCGCCGCCGATTGGCGCGCGCCTATGGGGCACGCATCGACGCCGTGCTGGGTGATGCGCGGCGTGCCGACGCCCTGGGCCGGGAGGTGGCCCCCGGGCTGTACGAGGCCGAGCTGCACTATCTGTGCACCCACGAGTGGGCCACCGAGGCCGAGGATGTGCTGTGGCGCCGCAGCAAGCTCGGATTGCACTACAGCGAGGCCCAGCGTCAGGCGGTGGCGCAGTGGTTTGCCGAACAGGCCGGCCGCCTCGGCCGGCCCAAGCGGGCCTCGTGCTGAGCCGCTGCGGCGACGACGAACGGCAACACAGGATGGAGACGACATGCAGTTGGTGCTCGAAGGCATCGAAAAGCAGGTGGGCGGACAGACCCATCTGTACCCCTTGAACCTGAGTTTGGTGCCCTCGGCCGTGACGGTGCTGCTGGGCGCCACCCAGGCCGGCAAGACCTCGCTGATGCGCGTGATGGCCGGGCTGGATGCGCCCACGCGCGGGCACGTGCGGGTCGATGGCCGGGACGTGACGGGGATGGGCGTGCGCCGGCGCAATGTGGCGATGGTCTATCAGCAGTTCATCAACTACCCCTCGATGACGGTGTTCGACAACATCGCCTCGCCGCTGAAGCTGCGGGGGGAAACGCACATCGAGGCGCGGGTGCGGGCCTTGGCGGCCAAGCTGCACATCGAGCCCTTCTTGCAACGTCTGCCGTCGGAGTTGTCCGGTGGCCAGCAACAGCGCGTGGCCCTGGCGCGTGCGCTGGCCAAGCAGGCGCCGCTGATGCTGCTGGACGAGCCGCTGGTGAACCTGGACTACAAGCTGCGCGAAGAGTTGCGCGAAGAACTCACCCAACTCTTTGCTGTCGGGGACTCGACCGTGGTGTATGCCACCACCGAGCCGACCGAAGCCTTGCTGTTGGGCGGCTACACCGCAGTGATGGACGCCGGTGAGTTGCTGCAATACGGACCGACCGCCGAGGTGTTTCATCGCCCGCAATCCATCCGCGTGGCACGCGCCTTCAGCGACCCGCCGATGAATCTGCTGCCTGGCGAGGCCGCCACGCTGGGCGTGCACTTGCCCGGCGATGTGCGGGTGGCCGTGCCTTTGCCCGGCAGCGGTACACGCCGCGTGACCCTGGGCGTGCGTGCCAGCGCCTTGCGCGTGCAGCGCCGCGAGGGGGACGTGGCTTTGCCCGGCACGGTGGAGCTGGCCGAAATCTCCGGCAGCGACACCTTCGTGCACGTGGACACGCCAGTGGGCGAAGTGGTGGCACAACTGACCGGCGTGCACGACTTCGAGCTCGGGGCATCGATCACGCTGTACCTGCACCCCTCGCAGGTCTATGTGTTCGACGAGGCTGGTGCGCTGCTCGTGGCGCCCGAACGCGCAACCCGGAGGGATGCCTGATGGCCCGCATCGATCTGGACCTGGCCCATGCCTACAAGCCGAACCCGCGGCAGGACAGTGACTACGCCTTGTTGCCGCTGAAGATGAGCTTCCGCGACGGGGGGGCTTATGCCTTGCTCGGCCCTTCGGGCTGTGGCAAGACCACCATGCTCAACATCATCTCTGGCTTGTTGACGCCTTCGCAGGGCACGGTGACGTTCGACGGCCGCGACGTCACCCATCTCAGTCCGCAGGCGCGCAACATCGCCCAGGTCTTTCAGTTCCCGGTCGTCTACGACACGATGACCGTGGCCGAGAACCTGGCCTTTCCCTTGCGCAACCGTGGCCTCGGCGCTGAGCGGATCCGTCAACGAGTCGGGCAGATCGCGGAGATGCTGGACCTCAGTGGCCAGCTCGATCAACGTGCCGCCGGCTTGAGCGCGGATGCCAAGCAAAAGATCTCGCTGGGCCGCGGCTTGGTGCGCGAGGATGTCTCGGCCGTGCTGTTCGACGAGCCGCTCACCGTGATCGACCCGCACTTGAAGTGGCAGCTGCGGCGCAAGCTCAAGCAAATCCATCACGAACTCAAGCTCACGTTGATCTACGTCACGCACGACCAGGTCGAGGCGCTGACCTTCGCCGACGAGGTCGTGGTGATGACGCGCGGCCGGGCCGTGCAGGTGGGCACGGCCGATCAGCTGTTCGAGCGCCCACAGCACACCTTCGTCGGGCATTTCATCGGCTCGCCGGGCATGAATTTTCTGCCGTCGCGCTGTGCCGACGGTCGATTGTGGGTCGGCGATCACGCGCTGGAGCTTCCGCCGGACAAGGCCGCGCTGTTGAACCAGGCGGGCGAATTCGTGCTCGGGGTGCGGCCGGAATACGTCGAGCCTGCCGCGCAGGGCGACCCCGGGGCCGTGCCGGTGCATGTGGCCCAGGTGCAAGACATCGGCACCCACTGGCTGCTGAGCGGCCGGCTGGGCGAGCACCTGATCAAAGCGCGGCTGGACCCCGAGACCTGCGCCCCCGCCGTGGGCGCCACCGTGTGGTGGCGGCTGTTGGGGCCGCACACCTGCTACTACAAGAACGAGGAGCTGCTGGCATGAATGAGGCGCTCAAGCCCGTCAATCAAAAGGCCTGGCTGCTGGTGCTGCCGGTCATCGTGTGTGTGGCGTTCTCGGCGGTCTTGCCGCTGATGACCGTGGTGAACTATTCGGTGCAAGACATCATCTCGCCCGAGCGGCGCGTCTTCGTCGGCACCGAGTGGTTTGCGATGGTCATGCGCGACGAGGAGCTGCACGGGGCGCTGCTGCGCCAGCTGGGCTTCTCGCTGGCGGTGTTGCTGGTGGAAATTCCCTTGGGCATCGCCTTGGCGTTGTCGATGCCGGCGCAGGGCTGGAAGGCTTCGGCCGTGCTGGTGATCGTGGCGCTGTCGCTGCTCATTCCCTGGAACGTGGTGGGCACGATCTGGCAGATCTATGGCCGCACCGACATCGGCTTGCTCGGCGCGACGCTGCAGTGGCTGGGCTTCGACTACAACTACACGGGCGATGCCACCGATGCTTGGCTGACCGTGCTGGTGATGGATGTGTGGCACTGGACGCCGCTGGTGGCGCTGCTGTGCTACGCCGGCCTGCGCAGCATCCCGGATGCCTATTACCAAGCCGCGCGCATCGACGGGGCGAGCAAATTTGCCGTCTTTCGCTACATCCAGCTGCCCAAGCTGCGCGGCGTGTTGATGATCGCGGTGCTGTTGCGCTTCATGGACAGCTTCATGATCTACACCGAGCCCTTCGTGCTCACTGGCGGCGGGCCGGGCAATGCCACCACGTTCTTGTCGCAGTACCTGACGCAAAAGGCCGTCGGCCAGTTCGATCTGGGCCCGGCGGCGGCCTTTTCGCTGATCTATTTCCTCATCATCTTGCTGCTGTGCTTCATCCTCTACAACTGGATGCAGCGTGTGGGCACCACGCCGAAGGAGGGGGGGCAATGAACCCGACCCGACGCTTGCGCAAGCGCACGTTCTTTCTGATCGCCTACTTGGTCTTTGCCATCTTGCCCATTTACTGGATGGTCAACATGAGTTTCAAGACCAATGAGGAGATCTTGTCGAACTTCACGTTCTGGCCGCAGGACTTCACCTGGGACAACTACCGAACCATCTTTACCGATCCGTCGTGGTACTCGGGCTACATCAACAGCTTGATCTACGTCGTGATCAACACGGTGATTTCGGTCACGGTGGCGCTGCCGGCGGCCTATGCGTTTTCGCGCTACCGCTTCCTTGGCGACAAGCATGTGTTCTTCTGGCTGCTGACCAACCGCATGACGCCGCCGGCGGTGTTCCTGCTGCCGTTCTTTCAGCTGTACACGACCCTGGGGCTGATGGACACCCACTGGGCGGTGGCCCTGGCGCACCTGGTGTTCAACGTGCCGCTGGCCGTGTGGATCCTGGAAGGCTTCATGAGCGGCGTGCCGCGCGAGATCGACGAGACCGCCTACATCGACGGCTATAGCTTCCCGCGCTTCTTCCTGACGATTTTCCTGCCGCTCATCAAGGCCGGGGTGGGCGTGGCGGCCTTCTTTTGCTTCATGTTCAGTTGGGTGGAGCTGCTGCTGGCGCGCACGCTCACCAGCGTGAACGCCAAGCCGATCGTGGCCACGATGACGCGCACCGTCAGCGCCTCGGGCATGGACTGGGCCGTGCTGGCGGCCGCCGGGGTGCTCACCATCGTGCCCGGGGCCATCGTGATCTGGTTCGTGCGGCACTACATCGCCAAAGGCTTTGCGATGGGGAGGGTGTGAGATGTTGGCTTGGATGGTCTGGACCACCCCGGTGGCGGTGTTTTTCATCTGCATCGCGTTGATGCTGGTGGGCATGACGATTTGGGAAATCAAGTCGCCCACCACCTTGCGCAAGGGCTTTCTGCCGATTCCCACCACCCGCGGCGATCGGCTGTTCATCGGCTTGCTCTGCGCCGCTTATGTGAACTTGGCCTGGGTTGGCCTGGGCGAAAGCTTCGTCCAGTGGTTTTCGCTCGAAGAGCCGCCTTCGGTGTGGATCAGCTTCGTGCTGTCGATGGGGCTGCTGGTGCTCATCATGCGCAAAGGCTGAATGCATTTTCCGGTGTCGGCCCGCTTTGCCCCCCGGGCCGGCACCCCCGACGAACGAGGGGCGCGCTCATGAGGAGACCCGTGATGAAAATTCATTTGAAGGCGGTGGCCTTCGCTGCGATGGCCTTGGCGCTCGGACAGGCGGCCTGGGCGGGCGAGGCCGAGGCCAAGCGCTGGATCGATACCGAATTCCAGCCATCCACGCTGAGCAAGGATCAGCAAATGGCCGAGATGAAATGGTTCATCGAGGCGGCCAAGAAGCTGCAGGCCAAGGGCGTGAAAGAGATCTCGGTGGTGTCCGAGACCATCACCACCCACGAATACGAGTCCAAGACGCTGGCCAAGGCCTTCGAGGAAATCACTGGCATCAAGGTCAAGCACGACTTGATCCAGGAAGGCGATGTCGTCGAGAAGCTGCAAACCTCGATGCAGTCGGGCAAGTCGATCTATGACGGCTGGATCTCCGACTCCGACCTGATCGGCACGCACTGGCGCTACGGACAGATCATGAACCTGACCGACTACATGGCCGGTGCGGGCAAGGAATGGACCAATCCGGGCTTGGACTTGAAAGACTTCATCGGCCTGAGCTTCACGACCGCGCCCGATGGCAAGGTCTATCAATTGCCCGACCAGCAGTTTGCCAACCTGTACTGGTTCCGCGCCGATTTGTTCGAGCGCAAGGACTTGAAAGAGCGCTTCAAAGCCAAATACGGCTACGACCTGGGCGTGCCGCTGAACTGGAGCGCCTACGAGGACATCGCCGAGTTCTTCACCAACGATGTCAAGACCATCGATGGCAAGCCCATCTACGGCCACATGGACTACGGCAAGAAAGACCCGAGCCTGGGGTGGCGTTTCACCGATGCCTGGCTGTCCATGGCTGGTGCGGCCGACATTGGCATCCCCAATGGCAAGCCGGTGGATGAATGGGGCATCCGCACCACGCCCGATGGCTGCCATCCGGTGGGGGCCTCGGTGGCGCGCGGCGGAGCGACCAATTCACCGGCGGCCGTCTACGCGCTGACCAAGTACGTCGACTGGATGAAGAAATACGCCCCCAAGGAGGCCACGGGCATGACCTTCAGCGAGGCTGGCCCGGTGCCGGCCCAAGGGCAAATCGCGCAGCAGATCTTCTGGTACACGGCCTTCACCGCCGACATGACCAAGCCGGGCCTGCCGGTGGTCAATGCCGACGGCACGCCCAAGTGGCGCATGGCTCCCAGCCCGTATGGCCCGTACTGGAAGCAAGGCATGCAAAACGGCTACCAAGACGTGGGCTCCTGGACCTTCTTTGCCAAGCATGACCCCGACCGCACGGCGGCGGCCTGGCTGTATGCACAATTCGTGACCTCCAAGACCGTGTCGCTGAAGAAGTCGATCGTTGGTCTGACCTTCATTCGGGACAGCGACATCCGCCACGACTACTTCACCAAGAACGCTGCGAAATACGGCGGACTGATCGAGTTCTACCGCAGCCCGGCGCGCGTGGCCTGGACGCCCACCGGCACCAACGTGCCCGACTACCCCAAGCTGGCTCAGCTGTGGTGGAAGAACGTGGCGGTGGCCGTCACCGGCGAGAAGACCCCGCAGCAGGCCATGGACAACTTGGCCGAGGAGATGGACCAGGTGCTGGCCCGCCTGGAGCGTGCGGGCATGGCTCGCTGCGCACCCAAGCTCAACAAGAAGGAAGACCCCAAGAAGTGGTTGAGCGACAAGGGTGCCCCGTGGGCCAAGCTGGCCAACGAGAAACCCAAGGGCGAGACCATCGAGTACGAGAAGCTGCTGGCGGCTTGGCGTGCCGGCCGGGTGCGCTGAACTTCCACGAAGGGGCCGCTCTGGGCACCTTCCCTTCCATGGCCCTGCGGCGCCGCCCCGCAGGGCTTTTTTCATCCGCCGTGCAGCGCCTCGTCGATGAGCTCGATCCAGTGCCGCACCGGCGTGGTCGTGCCGGTTTGCAGGTGTTGGATGCAGCCGATGTTGGCCGAGACGATGGTCTGCGGTTGCAGCGGCAGCAAATGGGAGAGCTTGCGGTCGCGCAGCGAGTAGGCCAGCTCGGGTTGCAGCACCGAATAGGTGCCGGCCGAGCCGCAGCACAAATGGGATTCGGTGGCCGCCAGCTGCACGTCGAAGCCCAGCTCGCGCAGCACCTGCTCCACTGTGCCGCGCAGCTGTTGGCCGTGCTGTAGCGTGCACGGCGGATGGTAGGCCAGACGTTGGCCTGGCGCGGTGTGCCGCAGGCGTGACTTCAGCGCCGGCAGCAGCGGGGGCAGCACTTCGCTCAAATCCCGGGTGAGGGCGCTGATGGCTTGGGCGCGCTCGGCGTACTCGGGGTCGTGTCGCAAGGCGTGGCCGTAGTCCTTGACCGTCACGCCGCAGCCCGAGGCGTTCATCACGATCGCCTCGACCTCGCCGCGCTCGACCAGCGGCCACCAGGCATCGACATTGCGACGCATGTCGGCCAAGCCGCCCTCGTGGTCGTTCAGGTGGGTGCGGATGGCGCCGCAGCAGCCTGCCCCGTCGGCCACCAAGGTCTGCACGCCGGCGGCATCCAGAACCCGAGCCGTGGCGCTGTTGATGTTGGGCATCATGGCCGGCTGCACGCAACCGGTCAGCAGCAGCATCTTGCGTGCATGGTTGCGCGTGGGCCACTGGTGGGCGCGCGGGTGGGTGTCGCGAGGTGGCACTTTGTGCTTCAGCACGCTGGGCAACAGTGGGCGCAGCAGTTGACCGAGCTTGAGCGCCGCTGCGAACAGCGGGGAGGTCAGCCCTTCACGCAACAGGGCGCGCACCAGTTTGTCGCCCGCGGGCCGCTGGACGCGAGCTTCGACGATCTTGCGGCCGATGTCCACCAAGTGCCCGTATTGCACGCCCGAAGGGCAGGTCGATTCGCAGTTGCGGCAGGTCAGGCAGCGGTCCAGGTGCAGCTGCGTCTTGCGCGTCACCGGCTGGCCTTCCAGCACTTGCTTCATCAGGTAGATGCGACCGCGCGGGCTGTCCAGCTCGTCACCCAGCAGTTGGTAGGTGGGGCAGGTGGCGGTGCAAAAACCGCAATGCACGCACTTGCGCAGGATGGCCTCGGCCTCCCGGCCCTCGGGCGTGTCGCGAAATTCGGGGGCGAGATGGGTCTGCATGCGTAAAGACTCGTAGCGGATCCGAAGCTCACAGGCCGGGCATCAAACGGCCGCGGTTGAACAGGCCTTGCGGGTCGAAGGCGGCCTTCAGAGAGCGATGCAGTCGCGCCAACACCGGCGGCAGGGGCGTGAAGACCGGGTCGTCGGCGGGGCCCAGCCAGCGCGTGGCGTGCCCGCCGGCGCGAGCGGCCGCCTCGCGCACGGCGGCAGCCGGCGCGGGCGTGCACCACCAGCGCTGGGCGCCCCCCCATTCGATGAGCTGTTCGCCTGGCAGACGCAGTGGGGCGGCCGTCGGCGGTACCGACAAGCGCCACAGGCTAGCGCCGCTGCGCACTGCGGCACGCGCTTTGACGAAGAACTCGTCGCGTTGATCCCGCAGTCCTTCCCAGAAGGGGTCGGCTTGCACCGCGGCGATCGCTTCGCCGCCGAGCTGCCGGCTGGCAGCCGCCACTGCGGCCTGCGCGCCGCGCAGCCTCAGCAGCAGGCAGCCGTCCCACCAAGCGCTGGCGTTCAGGGGCAGGGGCTGCGCGGCCCATTCGTTGAGCCGCTGCAACGCGGTGCTCTCGTCCATCTCGAAACGCAAGGTGGCGCTGGCCGGGGCGATCGGCAACACCTTCAACGAGACTTCCAGGATCACCCCGAGCGTGCCCAGCGAGCCCGCCAGCAGCCGCGCGATGTCGTAGCCGGCCACGTTTTTCATCACTTGACCGCCGAAGCTGAGCACCTGGGCCCGGCCATTGAGCATCGTGGCTCCCAGCACGTAGTCGCGTACTGCCCCCACCGCGGCCCGCGCAGGACCGGACAGGCCGGCGGCCACCATGCCGCCGACGGTGCCGCCGGGCGCGAAGCGCGGCGGCTCGAAGGGCAGGCATTGACCTTTGTCGGCCAAGGCGGCTTCCAGCTCGGCCAGCGGCGTGCCGGCGCGGGCCGTGACCACGAGTTCCGTGGGTTCGTAGCTGGAAATGCCGGCCAAGGGGCGCAGGTCCAAGGGCTCGCCTTCCAGGGGCTCGCCATAGAAGGTCTTGGTTTGGCCCCCCTGGATGGCCAAGGGGCGGCCGTCGGCGAGCGCGGCGCGCACCTGGTCGATCAGGCGGTCGAGGACGGGATCGGGCTTCATGCGCAAGGACGGGCCATCGAGGATCAGTAACGCTCCAGCTCGGGAAAGGGCAGCAGGCCCTTGCGCACGTGCATCTTGCCGTACTCGGCGCAGCGGTTCAGCGTGGGCACCACTTTGCCGGGATTGAGCCGCTCGGCCGGGTCGAAGGCCCGTTTGAGCGCACGCATCTGCTCGAGCTCCTCGGGCGAAAACTGCACGCACATCGAGTTGAGTTTCTCCACGCCCACGCCATGCTCGCCGGTGACGGTGCCGCCCAGGGCCACGCTGGTTTCGAGGATGTCGGCGCCGAAGCGCTCGCAGCGGGCGAGCTGGTCGGGGTCGTTGGCATCGAACAGGATCAACGGGTGCAGGTTGCCATCGCCGGCATGGAAGACGTTGGCGCAGCGCAGGCCGTATTTCTTTTCCATGTCTTGAATCGCCAGCAGGATGTCGGCCAGGCGCTTGCGCGGAATGGTCGAGTCCATGCACATGTAGTCGGGGCTGAGGCGCCCACTGGCGGGAAAGGCGTTTTTGCGGCCGCTCCAGAACTTCAGCCGCTGGGCCTCGTCTTGGCTCACTTCGACGCGGGTGGCGCCCGAGGCGATCAGCACCTGCCGCATGCGTTCTATTTCTTCGGCCACTTCTTCGGGCGTGCCATCGCTCTCACACAGCAAGATGGCTTCGGCACTGAGGTCGTAGCCCGCGTGCACGAAGTCTTCGACCGCGGCGATCATCGGCTTGTCCATCATCTCCAGTCCGGCCGGGATGATGCCGGAAGCGATCACGTGGGCCACCGCCTGGCCTGCTTTGCGGATGTCGTCGAAGCTGGCCATGATGCAGCGCGCCAGCAAGGGTTTGGGGATCAGTTTCACAGTCACTTCCGTGACCACGCCGAGCATGCCCTCGCTGCCGATGAAGACGGCAAGCAGGTCCAGCCCCGGGGCATCCAGCGCATGGCTGCCCAGCTCCAGCGGCTCGCCTTCGACCGTGTAGCCGCGCACCCGCAGCACGTTGTGCACGGTCAGCCCATATTTCAGGCAGTGCACGCCGCCGGAATTCTCGGCCACGTTGCCGCCGATGGTGCAGGCGATTTGGCTGCTCGGGTCGGGCGCGTAGTACAGGCCGTAGGGCGCGGCCGCCTCACTGATGGCCAGGTTGCGCACACCGGCTTGCACCACGGCGATGCGCGCGTGCGGGTCGATGCGCAGGATGCGGTTGAACTTGGCCAGGCTCAGGGTCACCCCCAGCCGATGCGGCAGGGCGCCGCCAGACAGTCCCGTGCCCGCGCCGCGGGCCACCACCGGCACTTGCAGCCGGTGGCAGGTGCGCAGCACCGCGGCCACCTGGTCCTCGGTCTCGGGCAGGGCCACGGCCAGCGGCTGCTCGCGGTAGGCGGTCAGCCCGTCGCATTCGTAAGGCGTGGTGTCTTCGCGGTGCCACAGCAGCGCATGGGGGGGCAGCACCTCGGACAAGGCCTGCACCACCTCGGCTTGGCGCCGGCTGCGGTCGGCCAGGTCCTCGGAGGCGGCCAGCGGGTCGGAACGCAAAGGGGCATTCATCGGGGGGGCGGTCTTTTCGTGTGCCGACAATGTAACGTGCGCGGCTGAGCGCGGCCTGAACACCCGAGCCGATCAGGCATCATTTCGGTTTTACGCAGGACGCAAAAATGACCCTTTCCGTCATGGCGCGACGGCCGCATGCCGCGGTCTGGTTGGCCCTGGTCTTTTTGGGCTTGGCGCATGGGGTGTGGCTGGTGCTGCCGGCGCCGCTGACGATGGCCTTGATGAGCGAGCGCGGGCCGGTCGAGGGGCTCAATGCCGGGCTGTACGTTCTGGGGGCGGTCTTGATCGTGGCTTGGCGCCGGCCCGAGGACGACTGGCGGCTGTGGACGGCGTTGGTCATCGTGATGCTGGCCTTTGCAGCCCGCGAGATGGACTGGCACCGGGCTTTCACCGGCACCAGCGTGCTGAAGTTCAGTTTTTTCCTGCGCGACGGGCAGCCGGTGCACCGTGTCGTGGCCGCGCTGGTGCTGGCGCCGGTGGCCTGGGCGTGTGCGCATCTGTGCCTGCAGCAGGGCCCGCGGGTGCTGCGCGGCCTGCGTCGCCGCGACCCGGTGGCCGTCACGGTGCTGATCTTCGCGCTGACGCTGGTGGTGGCCAAAACGGCCGACCGCGCCCCAGCGATCCTGGCCGAGTCGTGGGGCATCGTGCTGTCGCCAAGCGTGCGGGCCTGGCAGACCTCGGTCGAGGAAGTGATGGAGCTGGCCTTGGCGTTTCTGGTGGCCTTGGGCGCTTGGCAGCACCGCAGCCGCACGGGCTGAGCCACCCGTGGCGTTTCAGCGTGCCGGGGGCTGGGCCTTGCGCCGACGCCGCGGGCCGGTCGTCGGGGCCGGGGCCTGGGGCGCGGTGGGCGAGCCAGCCGCTGCGGCGGCTCGGGCGGTGCGGGCCCCGCTGTTGCGCAAGCTGTCTTCGGCGGCCGAGAAAGAGGCGGGCCCCGGTTCACCGGCCGTCTGGCGCGCCGATGCGTTGGCGGCATCGTTCAGCGCCGCGGAGGCCAGGCTGGTGAACTGACGGGTCAATGCGCCCCACCATTGCAGCGGATCGACCACCGCCGAGGCGGCGGCGCCAGAGGGGGCTGCTGACTTGGCCGCGGACTTGACTGTCTTGCCCGCCTTGGAAGGCTTTGCCGCAGCCGGCCTGCGGGTCGATGCGTCCTCGGCTGCCGCCGCAGCAGCTTCGGGTGTGCGCAGCATCAGCGACTCGCGCAAGGCCTCCACCGGGACGTTCATCGTCTTGAGCGTGGACAGCGTCATGCGCTGCACCTCCAGGGCCTGGATGGTGGCGCCCAGCATGCGCGCGTTCTGTTCCAGCCAGAACTGCACGGTGCGCAATTCCTCGATGCGCTTGTCCAGCTCCTCGGGGTTGAGCGTGGGGGCGACCCACTGGCTGAAATGGGGCAGGGCCGTGCCGGCGTTCTTGACCAGGCCTTGCAGGAAATCGAACCCCGGCACCAGCTGGCCGAGACCTTGCAGAGGGTCGCTCATCGTGAGGGCTCCAAGAGAACGGTGTCGTCGGGCATTGTGCGCCGCCGGCGCGCGCTGGCCAAGCGCATCGGCCGGGCGGTTTTGCGGCGGGGCTTGCCCTCTTGCCCGGCGGTGGTGGTAGGCTTTGCCTCATCGGCACGGAGATTGCCGCACTGCGAGGATCGTTCATGTCATTCATCCGGCTGGCGTCTCACACCAAGGACCTCGGCGATGGTTTCATGGTGCGCCGCGTGCTGCCGGCGGCGGCCGTGCGGGCGGTGGGGCCCTTTGTCTTCTTCGATCATCTGGGCCCGGTCGATTTTCAGCCGGGCCAGGGGCTCGATGTGCGACCGCATCCTCACATCGGGCTGGCCACGCTGACCTATCTCTTCGAGGGGGGGCTCACCCATCGCGACAGCCTGGGCACGGTGCGCGACATCCGGCCGGGGGATGTCAATTGGATGGTCGCCGGACGCGGCATCGTGCATTCCGAGCGCACGCCGCAGGCACTGCGGGCGGCCGGACATGGCTTGCACGGCCTGCAGACCTGGGTGGCGTTGCCGCTGGCCGAGGAGGAGACCGAGCCGGATTTCGTCCATGTCGAGGCGGCCGCTGTGCCCGCAGTGCGCTCGACCGGCGTGCACCTGCGCGTGATCGCTGGCGAGGCTTTCGGCCAGACCTCGCCCGTGCCGGTGCGCAGCCGCACGTTGTATGTGGCCGGTGAGATCGAATCGACCGCCCACATGGAAGTGCCCCTGGAGCACGAAGAGCGGGCGCTGTACGTCGTGTCGGGCTCGCTCACGGCCGATGGCGAGCCGCTCAACCCCGGGGACATGCTGGTGCTGCCGCCGCGACCCGTGCGCCTGCGTGCGCTGGAGGCCGTGCGTTTCGTGTTGATCGGTGGCGATCCGCTGGATCTCGGCCCGGAAAACACCCCTGAGCACCCGCGCCACTTGCGTTGGAATTTCGTGGCGTCGCGGCAGGACCGCATCGAGCAGGCCGTCCAGGCCTGGGCCCGCCAGGACCCGCAGGCCTTCCCGCCGGTGCCCGGCGAGACCGAGCACATCCCTTACCCCTGAGCGGGCAGCTCGCAGTCGATGGCGCCCATCGGCAGGCTGCCATCGTCGGCGTGCAGCTCGATGCGCACGCGGTCGCCCGATTGCAGCCAGGGGCTGCGCGGCTCGCCATGCTGCCGGGCTTCGTGGGCGCGTCGCTCGGCCAGGCAGGCCACCCCGCCAGAGGGCGCGGCCGGGCTGAGCGGTCCGCTGTGCACCACGGTGCCGGCCGGCAGGGCCCGCTGGCGGGCGGCCTGGGCCAGCCAGCGGCCCACATGCCAGGTCATCGCCGCAGCAGCGTCGCCGCGGCCCAGCCGCCGGCCCTGGGCTTGCACCGTCAAGTCCAGGTGCACCCGGCCGCGCCGCCAGGCGTCGCCCAATTCATCGGGCGTGACCGCCACTGGGCCATAGGAGGTCGCCGGCCGGCCCTGCAGCAGCCCCAGGCCCTGCGAACGGTCCTCCTCCAGCCGGGCCGGCAGCGTCCAGGGGCAGGCCAGCATCAACAGGCGCACGCCCTCCAAAGCCTCGGCCGGGCTGCATCCGGCCGGCACATCGCCGGTGGCCACCGCAACGGCGGCCCCGAGATCCAGCCCTTCACGCACCATGGCGGCGGAGGGCGCATCGGTCGGCCCCAGCACGTCGCCGGCCCAGGGCTGCGCCAGCGGGCCTTCGGACTTGGCCGGTGGCGGCCAGCCTCGGCGTTCCAGGTGCGGGGCGCAGGCCCAGGCGTCGTAGGCTTGCACCGGGCGCGGCAGGGGGGCCATGCACAGCGCCGGGTCGAACGCAAAGGCGTGGCGGGCGCGCCCCTGGTTGAGAGTCACGTACAAGTCTTGCAGCTGCGGCGACAGGAAATTCCAATCGTCCAAGACCTGCTGCAAGCGGGTGGCGATGCCCACCGCATAATGGGCCGTCGTCAAATCGCGCGAGACCACGACGAGCATGCCGTCGCGCGAACCATCTTTGTACGTAGCGAGTTTCATGCCCTCGGAGGTTGAGGTCAAAATGAGCGATTGTAGGCAGCGTCCTTGCACGGACCGGGGCGGTCATGGCGCCTGAGCTGGGTCGCCGCCGGTTCCTGCTGGCCCTGGCTTGGGCGGGGCCCTCGGTGGCCGGGGCGGGTTTGCCCGAGCCGGGGAGGCCGGCGCGCGCCGTCTGGCCGCCGCCGGTCACGTTGGACTACCAGGTGCGCCGCGGGTTGTTGTCCGGGCAGGGGCGCCTCGTCTGGGACCCGCGGCCGCCGCGCTACCGGTTGCGGTTGGAGGCCCGCGTGGCGCTGCTGGGGACGGTCTTGACGCAGACCAGCACCGGCACGCTGGAAGACGGGGGCTTGGTGCCCGAGCGCTTCACCGACGAACGCTTCCGTCGCCCGTTGCGGGTGGCTGATTTCCAGCGTCCGAGTGGCCCGATCGTTTTCAGCGGCCGCCAGGACACCCAGCCCCTGCAGCCGGGCATGCAAGACCGTCTGAGCTGGATGATCCAGTTGCCGGCGCTGGTGCAGGCCGATCCCGGCTGGCAGCACAGCGGTCGAGAGCTCGGCCTGGTCGTGGTGGGCGCGCGCGCGGACCTGGATCGCTGGGTGTTCCGCTCCCTCGGGCCGCAGACGGTCGAACTGGCCGATGGCCGCAGCCTGCGGGCCTTGCACGTGGAGCGTCTGAACCCGGCCTCCGGCGGCACCCAGGCCGAGGTGTGGCTGGATCCGGCGCGTCACCATCTGCCGGTGCGCGCCCGTCTGGTCGAAGGGCGGGACGAGCCCTTCGAGCTGGTGCTCACGAGGGGCTGACCGGGGCTGAGCCTTGCGTCTCAAGCCAGCCCACGCAGCGCCGATACCCCCGGTATCTGGGGGGCGTTCGGCAGGCTTGAAACTTGCAGAGGCGTCCCCAGATCTCAAGCACAGCAGGGACCGTGCGGCACTGCCACCCAGGTCGCACCGGGACCGGCCCGTGAAGGAGAGTGCTCCATGCAAATGGTCTACAACTCGGACAATTACGCCGTCGTGGCATTCGAGGTGCCCACGCAAGAGTCGGCGGCCCAGGCGGGGCAGCCGGGCGGGGCGCTGACGCGCGGGGGTTACGAGATCGTGGACAAGTTCGCGCGCAAAGAAATTTATCTCGAGGGGGCGATGGCCGAAAGCTTCAAGGCCGGTGTGGAGGCCCTGATCCAAACCTCGCCCAGCGTCGAGGAGATCGACGCCTACATCGAACGCTTCACATCGTTGGCGCACCAGCCCTTGGTGCTGCACTGACCCGCCCACGGCCCGCCCGTGGACGGCGGGCTTCCCTTGCCGCCGGGCCTGCGCTATGGTGGCCGCACATCCGTCCTTGGCGACCAGGAGGTGCTCATGGCTCGACGTCTGGCGCAGGCACGCGAATGGCCTTCCCCGGGGCTGTACGAAGCGCCCGTGCTCGACCGCATGTGCTCGCACTTCGTGCTCACGCTCACGCTGCGTCATCCCGGGCGCTTCAATGTGCGACGGGACTGGAACGCCCTGCTCGGTCTGACCGGACGCCATCTCGTGTGGCCCGATCCGGTCTTGCAGCGGCTGCGGGCGTATCTCGGCCGTCGCTGTGCCGGCAATGCCCTGTGGCGCGGGCATGAGCGGCTGGACGAAGCGACCTTCTTGCAACGGCACGGCGCCTGGCGCGGCCCCTACGAGGAGGGCACGCTGTTTTTCTATCTCGACGAGTACATCAAAGACGCGCCCAAAGACCTGATGGCCGTGCTCGGCGCCACGCGCGATTGGCTCGAGCGTGATCTGCGGCGCGAATCGACCCTGGTTCAGCGCAATATCGACGCCTTGGGTGGTTTGCTGCAACTCAACCCGGCCGAGCGGGCCGTGCTGTTGTACGGCACGCTGGCGCGCTATCAGCGCGAGCTGCGCGGCTTGTTGGTGGAATTCAAAGTGGCCAGCGCCCAGGAGGCCTATGCCTTGTTGGCCGAAGTGGCCCAGGTCGACGAACGGGAGGTGGCCGAGGCCTTGCGCGCCGGCTCGCGGCTGGAGCGCATCGGCATGGTGGAGAACCTGCTGTCCGAGCACAACATCACTGATTTGGCCGACCTGATGAAGGTTTCCGAGCAGCTGCCACCGGTGCTGATGCGGGAGTACCGCGATCCGGCCGACCTGATGGCCGTGTTCACCCGCCCGGCCACGCCCACGCAGCTGACGCTGGCCGATTTTCATTACGTGGCCGAGGACGCGCGCGTGATGGTGGCCTTGTTGCGCAATGCCGTGGCCCGCCATGAGCCTGGGATCAACATCCTGGTCTATGGCCCCCCGGGCACGGGCAAGACCGAATTGGCCAAGGTGGTGGCCAAGTCCGCCGGGTTGGAGCTCTACGAAGTGGAATATGCCGACCGGGATGGCAATTCGCTGTCGGGCCGTGATCGTTACCGCTCGCTGCAGATCAGCCAGGTCTTCCTCAAAGGCAGCCCCCGGGTGGCGCTGTTGTTCGATGAAGTGGAAGATGTCTTTCCGCCGTTGTCCACCGATGCTGCGCAGTGGATGGCTCGGCTCGAAGCTGCAGAGGGGCCGCCCAATGGATCGGTCAGCGGCAAGGCCTGGGTCAATCAGGTGCTCGAGAGCAACCCCGTGCCGGTGATATGGGTGACCAACCGCATCGAGCAGATCGATCCGGCTTTCCGGCGGCGTTTTCAATATCACCTCGAATTGCGTTCGCCCCCGCCCGGGGCGCGCGAGGGGCTGGTGCGCAAAGCCTTGGAGGGGGTGCCGGTGGGCCCAGGCTTCGTGAAGCGGCTCACCGCGCGCCAGGGACTGACGCCGGCGCAAATCCGCGCGGCGGTGCGCTTTGCCCGTCTGACGTGCGAGGGCGATGAGACCGCCGGGCTGGAAGCCTTGATCGAACGCCAACTCGCCAATGCCGATCGCGCGCTGGGCGTGGGCGTGCCTGCCCGCGGGCCGCGGGTGAGTGTGACGCATTACGACTTGGAGCTGCTGCACACCGAATCGCGCTTTCCGGTGCCGCGCATCGTCGAGGCCTTGCGCCGCCGGCAGGTGGGCACCTTGTGCTTCCACGGTCCGCCAGGCAGTGGCAAGACGGCGCTGGCCGAGCACATCGCCGCGCAGTTGCAGCGTCCTTTGCTGGTGCGTCAGGCCTCCGACTTGGTGAGCAAGTACGTGGGCGAGACCGAGCAGCACATGGCTCGCATGTTCGAGGAGGCGCACACCGAAGGTGCGGTGCTGCTGCTGGACGAGGCCGACAGTTTCCTGCGCAGCCGCCGCCGGGCCGAACGCCATTACGAGGTCAGCGAGGTCAACGAAATGCTCCAAGGCATGGAGCGCTTTGCCGGTATCTTCATTTGCACCACCAATTTGTTTGAGGATCTGGATGAGGCGGCGCTACGCCGATTCACGTTCAAGATCCGCTTCTTGCCGCTGCGGCCTGCACAGCGCGAACGCCTGTTCGCCACCGAGGCCCTGGGCGATGCGCAAGCGCCTCTGCGGCGCGAGCACCGCGAGCGCCTGGCCCGCCTCGATCAGCTCACCCCGGGCGATTTCGCGGCCGTGTGCCGGCAGGCCGAGTTGCTCGGGGCGGCCTTCACGCCCGACGAATTCCTGTCGCAGCTGGAGGCCGAGCACCGCTGCAAGCCCGAGGTGCGCGAGCGACGGGCCATGGGTTTCGTGCGCTGATGCGAAATGCCAGGCTCTACATTCGTCAAAGGTCCGCATACCGGGGCAGCAAGTCCTGATCGACCAAACGAATCTCGATGGCGTTGGCAATTCGCACGTGATCCGGGTTTTCGTCGGAGAACGGCTCGTCGGTGACGCTGACGATGATCGTGCCTTGCTGCTCGTCCTTGCCTTTGGCGTTCTTGCCCATCACCGGCACCAGCGCTCGGGCCTCGGGTACTTGCTGCGCTGTCAGCACGCGCGGCA
>NZ_KB905967.1 GCF_000381125.1 Caldimonas manganoxidans ATCC BAA-369 | reverse complement strand
ATCTGCGGCGTAGTGCCTTCGTCCTCCTCGCCTGGGCGCTGGGCGAAGCCCGGCTGCGCAGACTCGATGACGTCAGAAAGAAAAACCTCCCGCCACCCCTGCGGCCACTTCATGCTCGGCCCTCCACCATGGCCTGCAGGCGGTCCAGGCCGTCGAGGATGCCGCGCTCGAGCTGGCGCAGTTCGTCGATCAACGCGGTGACCGAGACCTCGCTGTCCATGGCCGCGAAGTCGAAAGGCTTGTACTGGCCGGCCGAGAGGTTCCAGTCGCGCGCTTCGATGCAGTCGGGGTCGAGCAGCGCGGCGTTGAGCGTGTCGCCGTCGTAGAGGTTGGGCAGCTTCTCGGCCACGTATTCGGGCCGCACCCGCCCGGTGGCGTCGTGCGAGCCTTGCAGCGTGCCGTCGGCCGAGCGCCATTCGGGGTCGGGCGCCCAGGCGCGCAGCGGCACGGCCCAGCATTTGCGCGCGCTGGCCGGGCGGATTTGGTCGATGGCCGGGCTGCGCAGCCACAGGTCATAGCCGTCCACCTGGGCCACTTCACGGGCCAGGGGCCGCAGCGCATCGACGAGATCGGCCACGCGCTCGCCCTGCGGCTCATCGGGCACCTGCTCACGCGCGGCGGCGGTGAGCTGCTTCCACAGCGCCAGCGCCGGGCCTTCGTCTTCAAAAAAGGAATACAGGTCGCGCCCGGCGCGGTTCCATTCGGTGGCGGCGGTTTTCGGGTCGGCGTGGGCGAAGTGGCGGCTGGCCAGCTCCGCCAGGCGGGGGGCGACGCGCTCGCGCACGCGGGCCTCGGCCTCTTGAGGGTCGATGGTCTCCTCCCCTTCGCGCAGCAGCTCGGGGAAGAGCTCATGGATGGCCCAGGTCTTGCCGTCGAAGGCGGGCGCGGCCTCGGGGTCGTCGGCAAAAGCAAAGCCGGCTGGGGTGAGCTGGCCGCTGGCGTCGCGCAGGCTGGCCTGGCGCCAGCGCTCGCGCCAGTAGCGTGGCTGGTGGTAGGCGGGTTCGCCCTCGGTGGCGGCGCGGCCTTCCTGCAGCCAGCGGCGGAACTGGACGAGGGCGTCCCACAGGTCGTTGTCCTGCCCGGGGCGGGGAGTGCGCTTGGCGTCGAGGCTGTAGCCGTCGGTGGCCACCTCGTAGAACCACACCTGGTCGGTGCGGGGGGCGTTCTTCTCGAAGCTGGTCTTGGCTGCGCGTGGAGTTTCCTTGCGGAAGACGAGGATGGAGGTCTTGACGCCGGTATAGGGCTGGAACACACCGCCCGGCAGCGAAATGACCGCCTCCACGCAGTGCTCGGTGAGCAGTTCGCGGCGCAGCTTGACGTGGGCGTCGGTGTTGCCGAACAGCACGCCCTCGGGAACGATGACGGCGCAGCGCCCGCCCACCTGCAACAGGTCCAGCATCAGCCAGACGAAGAGCAGCTCGCTCTTGTTGGTGAGCACCTCTTCCTTCTTCTTGCCCTTGGTGCCTGCGCGGGGGAAGAGCAGGCTGTCGCGCTCCAGGTCGGCGGTGTCCACGGTGCCGGTGAAGGGCGGGTTGGCCAGCACGTAGCGGTAGCTTTCGCTGGCCAGCAGCGGCGCCAGTTCGGGCTTGCCTTCGCGCTTGGAGAGCGAATCGCCCTGCATCAGCCGGGGGTTGTGGATGTGGTGCAGCACCAGGTTCATCCAGCCGATGCGGGCCATGGTGCGGTCGTTGTCGATGCCGACGAAGCAGGCGCCGTCTTCGATGAGCGCGCGCTCCTGCTCGGTGGCCTGCACCAGGTCGAGCCGGTGCGGGGCGCCGTCCCATTCGAGGCGGACGTTCTCTGGCGTGGAGCCCTGCCGGCGCAGGTATTGCTGGGCGCTGAACAGGAAGCCGCCGGTGCCGGCGGCCGGGTCGATGAGCCGCTCGCCAGGCCGGGGGGCCAGCAGTTCGACCATGAAGCGGATCAGGTGCCGGGGGGTGCGGAACTGGCCATTCTTGCCGGCGGTGGCCACTTCGGAGAGCAGGTACTCGAAGGTGTCGCCCATCAGGTCCTGCGCGGCGCTGCCGTCGCCTGCCTGGGCGAACAGCTTGTCGATGAGGTCGATGGCGTCGTGCAGCACCTGCCCCTTGTTGGGGTCGAGCTGGAAGTAGGCATCGGCCATGCGGCCGTTGAGGCCGGCGAGCTCGGTGCCCTCTTCGTGGTCGGACAGGCGCCGGTCCAGCGTGCGCAGCCAGGGAAAGACGACTTCGATCAGGTGCTTGGTGTCGGTGCTTTGCTGGCGGATGTAGCTCCAGCGGCAGGTGTTGCCGTCGAAGCGCGCGGCGTCGTCCGGCAAGCGGCGCTCATAGACCGAAGGCTTGCCGGTGGCCACGCGGTCGCGGTCCAGGTCTTCCAGCCGTTTGAGAAACAGCAGATAGGTGATCTGCTCCACGGCCACCAAGGGATTGGTGAGGCCGGCGGACCAGAAGCGATCCCAGAGCTTGTCGACGTTCTTGCGCAAATGGGGGGCGAGCATGGGGTGTCCTCGTGGGTATTCAGGCGGCGCGCTCGTCGAGCTTTTCGGTCAAGGCGAGCAGTTCGTCGATGTCTTGCGGCGCAAACAGCGCCTCGACCTTGCCGACATGGGCCAGGGGTGGTTGTGACAGCGCCGCGCGGCTGATGCGGCCATGGCGCAATACCGCGGCTTTGACGGCGCGCAAAAAGGCGAGCTGGTTGGCGCGCAGGCGCGGATGGGCGGCGATGAAGGCATCGAAGGCTTGCTGCACGCGCGCCTCACGGTCGGGCAGGCGGGCGTCTTGCCGCAGGATGTGGCGCAGCAGCTCGAGCAGCGAGGCCTGCGGGGCGTCGAAGGCTTGCCGCAGGGTGTCGGCGGTGACGAACAGATCGGCCTGGTTGAGCGTGGCCGACACGGCATCGAGTTCGGCGTCACTGACCGGCTCGCCGCGCTTGAGCTTGGCCAGCACCGGGTGGTCGTCGGCGAGACGGCGCACCCAGGCCTCGACCTGCTCGCGGTAGCTCTCGGCAAACGCGCCTTCGCCCGTGGGGCCGTAGATGATCCAGTGGCGCTGGGCGATGCGGTCGGGCAGGTTGATTTCGATGGGCTGGCCGCCCTCGCGCACCCGAAAGCGCATCAGCGGCGCGAAGCGCTCTTGCAGGTCGTCCAGCCGGGGAAGGTCCAGGTGCTGCCAGAAACCGGGCGAGAGGGCAAAGGCCAAGGCGTCGCGCTGGGCCCGCACTTCCGGGATGGCTTCGGGCAGGCGGCGCAAGGCGTCCTGAATGCGCGCTTGCAGCCGCTGCCCTTGCTCGGCATCGCCCTGCAAGAGCGCCAGCGCGGTGCGTTCACACCAGAGGCGCCACTGCAGCTCATCCAGGCTCTGCCCGGGCACCAGGCGCAGCAAGGGCGCCAGGGTGTGCGACAGGCGTTCGATGTGGGGCGCATCGGGGGCTGGCCAGGACTGGGCGAGTTGGTCCAGCAGCTCCAGATGCGGCCGCACGTCGATGCTTTGGCGCGGTAAGGCGGCCAGCATGGCCTGCAGGCGGCGCACCGTGGTCTCTGTCGGCCGCGCCTGCGCCACTTCGAGCTGCCAGCGGGTGAGCCGGTCGCGGAACAGGCGCACCGGCAAGGGTTCGCTGGGCCGATCGATCTCGCCCTCGGGATGGAGCTGAAAGTAAGCGAAGTTTTTCCAGTGGTCGATGATCAGAAAGTCGCGCTTGCTCTCGCCGGTGCGCGGGTCGGTGTATAGCCGCGTGCCGCGACCGATCATCTGCCAGAACTTGACCCTTGAGAACACCGGCTTGGCAAACACCAGGTTCTGGATGGCCGGCACATCGACGCCGGTGTCGAGCATGTCCACCGATATGGCCACACGAGGCATGGCCTTGAACTTGAAGTCGTCGAGCACGGCGTCGGCGCGCTCCATGTGGCTGTCGATGATCTCCGCCATGCCCTGCCGTTGCAGCTCGGGGTACAGGCGATTGAAGCTCTCGTACAGCCGCTTGGCGTGCGCATGGCTGACGGCAAAGACGATGGTCTTGTGCGGCAGGCCTTGGGCGTCCTTGCGGCAACGGCCCATGAACTCACGCACGATGGCGTCGTTGGTGCCTTGGTTGACGACGGACTTTTCGAGGTCAGTGCCTTCGAAATCCAGCTCCTCGAGATCGACGCCCTGATCACGGGCCAACTGCTGCAGCGGCTCGGGCAGGCTGTCACCCTGGATGCCTTGGATCTGGAACTGCGTCTGGGCATCGAGCACGCGGTAGTTGACGAGGTTGCCATCCGCCACTGCCTGCTCATAGCTGTACAGGTAGGTGGGCACGCCATCGTCGCAGCTGAAGAGCTGGAAGGTGTTGTGGTCGATGTAGTCGGTCGGCGTCGCCGTCAGGCCCAGCACCAAGGCGTCGAAGTGATCGAGCAGCGCCTTGTAGCGCTGATAGATGGAGCGGTGGCTTTCGTCGGCAATGATCAGGTCGTAATGCCCGACCGACAGCCGCTCGTACACCTGCATCATGCTGGGGTAGGTGGCGAAGTGGATGCGCGCAGACGGGGCCTCGCCGCTCTCGATCCGGGCCAAGCTCTCGTTGGGCAGATGGTTCTTGAACTCGGTCATGGCCTGGCGCACCAGCTCGCGCCGGTCGGCCAGGAACAGCACGCGTTGCACCCGTTTGGCACGCAGCAGCAAGTCGACCAGGGCGATCGTGGTGCGAGTCTTGCCAGTACCGGTGGCCATGACCAGCAGGAAGCGGCGCTTGGCGGACTGGATTCCCTCGGCCACGCGGCGAATCGCCTCGGCCTGGTAGTCGCGCCCGGCGATGCGCGCATCGATGGTCACCGCATCGAGCGGCTGCGCATAGCGCCGTTGGTGAAGCAGCCTTTCGAGGTCTTCGGGTGAGTGAAAGCCAGCCACTTTGCGCGGCGGGTAGCGCTCGCGATCCCAGAACTGGATGTCACGGCCGTTGGTCAGGTAAATGAACGGGTCGGTGCCCGTCTTGATTCGAATGGCGTCCGCGTACTCAGCGGCCTGGCGTTTCCCTGCCAACTCATCGCGCGCGCTGCGCTTGGCCTCGACCACCGCGATGGGTTTGCCAGAGGCATCCAGCAGCACGTAGTCGGCGAATCCGACGCCCCCGTATTCAGGTGTGGGCTCTGCGACGCGAAGCAGCACCTCTTCCTGAAGGTTGCGGCGACGACCGGCCCAGCCTGCGCGAGCCAGGTCGGCATCGATGCGTTGTTGTCTGGTTTGCGCTTCTGTCGCCGTCATGCGTCGGCTCCCCCGCCCCCTTCCGAGGATGAACCTTCATCCGCCCCCCCGGCTCGCACCCACTCATCCACCTCGGACAGCTTGAACTTCCACAGCCGCCCCACGCGGTGCGCGGGCAGCCCGCGGTGCTCGCGCCAGCGGTAAACGGTGTCCTTGGCCACGCCCAGATGTTGCGCGACCTGCTCGACGGAAACCCAGGGTTCTGTAGTAGTCATGGTGCCCGCGCTTGCCCACTGGAAGCGACTCGAATGGATGAAACCGGATGAAAGTCTATCAGCTGGGAAATGCGCTCCCAAGCTTGGCTTCGGGGCGGAGCTGCGCGTGAATCGGGGCGTAGCGATTACTCCGGAGGCCCCCATGGACACGACCCCCAAGCTCACCCCGACTCAAACCCTGCTGCTACGCACTGCCGCCCACCGCGCCGATGGACAAGTGATTCCGCCTGAGACGCTGCGCGGTGGCGCACGGGTCAAGGTGCTGACTGCGCTGCTCGATCGTGGCTGGATCGAGACCGCCGACGGCTACCACGTGCTGACCGACGCGGGCTACGCGGCCATCGGCCAACAGCGGCCCGTGCCGTCGGATAACGTCCGGCCGGTGGACGCCGCCGACGACCTCCAACTTCTGGAGGGCATCCCGGTGCGCCCTGGCACCAAACTCGCCGCGCTGGTGGTAGCGCTGCGCCGCCCGCAGGGGGCAACCAGTCTGCAACTGATGCTGGCGACCGGCTGGCAGCCGCATTCCGTGCGCGGCGCGATCTCGGGCCTGCTGCGCAAGCGCCTGGGCCTGAACGTGGTGCTGACGCACAACGCAGCCGGAGAGCGGGTGACCGCATCGGCTGACGGTCAGCCGCGCCGCAAGGGGTCGGAGTTCAGGTCCGGCCCTTGGGGTACGCACGACCTGCGTACCCTGGCCGTTCTTCCAGTCGCTGGCCGTGGCGGCAGCGCTGGCCTGCAAACCGCAAACCCTGCAAACCTCGGTTTGCACCCTGACGCTATCGAAGCGCCGCGCTCGCGCCCCCCGTATTGGCTTTCGGCCAGGAAGGACCCGTTTTGCCTGGACATGTGTGCATTCCCCGACCGTAACAATAGGCGGTGACCATCACCACCGTCACCACCATCACAGGCGCGAACTCGATGTGACAGTGGTGATGGTCGTGACGGTCGTTGCTTATTGTTTGCACCGGCGAGCACACGGACATCCACCGGCGGTAGACCATCACACGGGGTCAGGCTCCTGCATCCACGCCGGGATGTCTCGCTGGCCGTGCAGCACACGCCAGACGTCGATGTGGTCCGGGCGCTCGACGTAGAAAACGAGGTGCGGGTAGCGCGTCAGCGGCCATGCACGCAGGCCCGGCAGGTTGAGTTCATGGGCGTAGCGCGAGGAGCCGGTGGCCGGATGGCGACCGATGTGCCCGTAAGCCTTCTCCAGCGCATCGATGAAGCCGATTGCCACGGCTTTGCCCGCCTCACTCAAGTAGTAGGCCACGGCCTCGTCCACATCCCGGTTGGCCTGCTCACGCGGGATGACGGGCTTGGCCTTCACGCCTTGGCAGCGGGCTCGTTGGCTTTGCGCACCCGACCCCGCAGCCCCTCGAAGTAGCTGGCATCAGCAGGGGCCGCCGGGGCCGAGGCCGCTCCAGCCAACAGCAGCTTGCGCAATTGCTGGCGGTCTTGGTCCTTGCGGATCAGTTCACGTATGTACTCGCTGCTCGTGCCATAGCCGCGCTGGCTGACCTGCTCGTCCACGAAGGACTTCAGGGCGTCGGGGAGAGAGATGTTCATCGTGCTCATGGCGCAAGTGTGGGTTCTTTGGCAAAATTTGGCAAGACCTGTATTCCACCCTACCGAAAGAAGGCATCCATGCCCCACCCGAACAACTGCCTGCGCTACTGGGACCTGGCCGACCACATCCGCATCGATGACGCCATTGCCCTGTGGTGTGGCGTGGAGCCTGCCGAGCTCGCCAGTCTGAACTTCGAGACCCAGTGCATGAGCGCCAAGCGGGCCGCGCTGGTTACCGCCCTGCGCACGGGGCGCCTCGAATATGAAGATCTGGGCATCGTCACCGCGCGTGGGCAGGTGTTCAAGGGCGCGCCCATCGACGAGTTGCTGGAGAAGGATCGACTGGTGATCGACAAGGCCAGTCTGCGCAGGTGGTTCGAGCAACTGCCGTTCGAGGATCGCCCGGCCTTCCTGTTCGACGAGGCGCGGCAGCCGGTGTTGCCAGATGGCAGCAACGTCGAGGAGATGAACAGCCAAAAGGCGCTGGCACTCATGGCCGTGCTCTTGGCGCGTCAATCGGCGAAGTACCGCGCCGGTGAGCGCCCGAATGCCGATGCCATCGCCAAGGCGGTGCTCGAAGTGGCCTACGAGTTGATGCCCAACAACGAGCGCGGTTTGCTGTCCCTGCACAAGAAGCTTTCGACGGCATTGAAGCAGTTCGGCCCGGAGATCCGTAGCCACCGCGTCTTCTGACGGTCCATTTCTGAACTTCAGAAAACCTTTCTGAACTTGCTGTTCGCCAGCGACTGGGCGAACCACGATGGCGGCATTCCCAATGAATCCGAAGGAGTGCCGTCATGCCCAAACGGGCCCGAACAACCCAGGTTGCCAGCACCGCTGATCTGCGTGCTGAATTCTGGCAAGCGCCCGATGAGGCCTTGCTCGACCGTAAAACAGCCGCCGCCGGCATGGGCTACACCGTCGGCTGGCTGGAGTGGACTGCCACCCACGGCGGCGGCCCCATCCTCACCAAGATCGGACGCACCGTCCGCTATCGCAAGGCCGATGTGCTGGCTTGGCTGGAGGCCAACAGCCGCCGCGTCGAGCGCACCTCCGAAGGGGTGGAGCGGGGATGATGGTGAGCGCATTCATCCCCTCCCCAGACGGAGTCATAGAGAACGACCGTCACCACCATCACGACCATCACGCGGTCGCGGTGGATACAGCGGTAACGAAGGCACCGACACCTGACACCGATCCCGTTGGTGTGATCGAGGCGGCACTGGTCCGTCTGGCCGATGACGTGGGCGTGCTGGCCGAGGACGACGTGGTGCGCGCCTTCTCGATCCTCAAGGCCACGGACCTGCCGACCTACTTGCGCCTGCGCCACGCCGCCAAGAAGGCCAATCGCGATTGCTCGGTGACGGTGCTCGACAAGCTGGTGCGCGATGAACTGCCCGGCAGCGATGACGACGCGAGCGCGCTTGATGAACTGGTAGCGCTGGCCAGAGCGCAGTGCCAGTTGCACCACGATGCCGACCGCAATGCGGTGGCCGTGATTCCCATGCCTGGTCGGCGCGAAGTGTGGCGCGTGTATTCGTCCGGCTTCGAGGACTGGCTGCGGGCGGCGTACTGGCGTGCCAAGGAAATGGGCGTGCCGGAAACGACGATGAAGTCGGCCCTGGCCACGCTCGCTGCTGCCGGCATCAACGATGGCGAGCAGATCGAGCTTCACGTCCGCGCCGCCCGGTATGGCGATGGCTACCTGATCGATCTGGCCGATGCGCAGTGGCAGGCCATTCACGTCACCCCCCAGGGCTGGCGGGTGGTGAGCGGGTCGCCGGTGTACTTCACCCGCACGCCCTCGATGCGCCCGCTGCCGATGCCGGCGGCCCATGGCGATATCGGGTTGCTCTGGCAGCACACCAACATCCCGGCACACAGCCGCGTGATGGTGCTGGCGTGGCTGCTGGACTGCTTTCGCCCCGACACCCCCTTCCCGGTGCTGGAACTGGTGGGCGAACAAGGCTCGGCCAAGTCCACTACGCAATCCGTGCTGCGCAGCCTGGTTGATCCCAACAAGGTGGGCTTGCGCGGCCGTCCCAAGACGGTGGAGGACATCTTCGTCGCCGCCGCCAACAACTGGCTGGTCAGCTACGAGAACCTCTCCGGCCTGACGCCCGAGCAGCAAGACGCGTTCTGCACCCTGGCCACCGGCGGTGGCTTTGCCTCGCGCCAGCTTTACACCAACGGCGAAGAGCACGTCATGGAAACCAAGCGGCCGGTAGTGTTGAACGGCATCGCCGTGGTCGCCACACGCCCCGACTTGATCGACCGAGTGATTCACGTCGATCTGCCCACCATCCCAGCGGATGCCCGGCGCGACGATGCCGACACCCACGCGGGCTGGGAACGCGATCAGCCGAAGGTGTTCGCGGGCTTGCTCGATCTGTTCTCAGCGGCCTTGGCCATTTTGCCGACGGTCAAGCTCACCCAGAAGCAGCGCATGGCTGATTACGAACGGCTGGGCGAAGCGGTAGCCCGTGCTCTCGGTTTCGAGGCTGGCGAATTCCAGCAGCAATACGCTGATCTCGTGCGCGCGGGCATCGACCGTGCGCTGGAGAGCAATGCCGTCGCGCAGGCGCTCGACAAGTACCTTGCCGAGCGCGTGCTGCCCATCAACTGGCAAGGCACCGCCGGTCAGCTCTACGAACTGCTCAACACCCACAGCCTCCCGGACCGCAGCACTTGGCCGCGCTCGCCCAAGGGCTTGTCGGACCAGTTGCGCCGCATCGCCCCGGCCTACCGCGCCAAGGGCATCCACATCACCCACCTCGGCCACAGCCGGGAGGGCGCGCTCTGGCGCATCACCACCCAAAAACAGTACGCCACGCCGCCCGGCGTCTCCCGCACCTCTGTGGGCGGCATTCGATATGGAGAACACAAATGAAGATGAACCCTTTCACCAAGAAAGCCGCAACAGCGGTCAGCCCGAGATCCGCCGAGGGCGCATCACCCCTGAATGAAATCGGGGACGTCAGCGCTGTGGCGCAGATGTTTGAGCGCCTGCGCCAGCAGAACGCCCAATACGACCAGGCCATTGCCGCATTGATCGCGGCCAACCGTATCAGCAACGGCTGGGACAAACCTGCCGAGCCGGAGATGACGCTGACCATCCAGCGCGAAGTGCTGCTGGCCTTGGGTGATACCGAAGCACTGGCCAAGTTCGATCAGGAACACCAGCAGGCATTGGCACAGGAACACGCCGCCCGCGTGAAAGCCACGCAGCAGGTGCTGGAGGCGCCCACCCGCGTCAAGGCACTGGAGCAGTACCTCAACGATCTGGCTGGGCAGATGGTGGCCGGGGTAGATGAGTCCCTCATCGATCAGGAAATCCGCCGCATCTTCCAGCCCAGCGCACAGCGGATGCTGGAGGCCGCTAAGATCTTCGTGCAGGCCTGGCGCGAGATGCAAAGCGTGGAGGCAGTGCTGTTGCAGCGCGTGCGTCTGACGCACACCCGCGTGACGGGCGACACCTGCACTCACTTCGACCACGAGCTGATCGGACCAACGCGCGCTGGCGAGCTGCTGCCAACTTTGATCGCGGGTATCCCGTATGAAGAGCTGCGTGACCTGAACGACCAGTTCACCCGCACCGACAACGAACTGGTCGAGGCGCTGGACACCGCCCTGCGCAGTGCAGGATTCGACGGCTGGGGGCTGAAGGTCTATCACCCGAGGGCCAAAGGTGATGAGCGCCGTATCTACGCGCCCGATCCCAATCCGCCGAAGAAGCATCTCGGTCATGGCACGGGCCTGTCGACCGTCGTGCGCGTGGACGTGTGAGGGCGGCTGCTATGGACATCCAGCCATCGCGCCGGCACCAACCTGATCGTTTCGGGCCGCTGTCGCCGCGTATCGCCTCCGGGCCAGAGGGGCTGGAGCACCAGCCCATCCTGCAGCGGGTATTGCCACCGGCAGCGCATGCCGCCATCGCGCGTGATGACGGCATCGGTGTATTGCCTTCTGTGCCGCAAACCGCATGGGGCGAGTCCCCATTCACCGTACCCGGCAAGGGGGCGACAAGTATCGTGCGCAGACCACGCTGCGCCCGGATCAAGCTGCCGTGGTGGTGGCGTTGGTTGTGTGCAGCCGCGCGTATTGAACGCCGCCTCTGGCATTGGTGGCAGCGCCATTTCCAGCGCCCGTCGCGTTGGCGTCGCCGCCGGTGAAATGGGTCCTTCCCTCACAAGAACCGATACGGGGGGCGCAGCCGCGCTACCCCGCTACCGACAGACCCCGAAACGGGGTTACCAGTTACCACCCCGGTTACCACCTGGCGATGCGCCGGGTTACCACTCAAGGAGTCTTTGATGAACCACACGATAGAACCCCAAGCCCGCAACCGCGCCAGCCAGTTGCCTGTTGAACGACTGCAGCACTACGACCCGGAAGTCCACCAGCGCGTGCAGCAGTGGTTTGCCAGCGGCCAGCCGCTGGTCTGGATTCCCATCCTCAGCCAGCAGAACTTCCCAGACGTCCCGCCGCAGGTCTTGCGGTTTGCCGACCGATTCCAGGCGGCGATGCGCTGGCCCATCCAACGCCCGGAGGACTTGCTCGATTTGCCTGATGGCATCACCGGGTGGCTGCTGCCTGCCGATGCTGAAGATACTGACGTGGCCTGCGGCGTTTGGAACGGAGAGATCTACATCCTGGGCATCAAGGACCGGCGCACCGGCCGGCCGCAGACGCTGCTGGGAGAGCGTGTCGATGTTGCGACAGGGCAAGCCGACGCCCCCGAACAGAGCGCGGTTTGACTTGGCTTCTGGTCGCCACAGCGCGTTCATGGACCTGTCTCAACCACAGGAGAAGTTCGAAATGACTGGCTCCCCCAACGGCAGCATCTCGGCGCAGTTGGCGGCACTGCCCTCCCTGCCAATGTCCGACCTCTGGGCGCTGTGGGATCAGTACTTTCCCCGGCGGCCCAGTCATCCCAATCGCCAATACGTGGAGTCGCGTCTGGCCTACCGCATCCAGGAGAAGGCATACGGCGCGCTGCCGACCAACATCCGCAAGATGCTGGTCGAGGCCGGAGCCAAGCATTCCAAGATCAAGTCGGCTGCCGGACGCAGCGCCCAGACACTGCTCATGCCCGGCACCACGCTGATCAGGGAATGGGATGAGCGCGAGTACCGCGTGACGATCACGCCCGATGGTCTGTATGCCCTGGATGGCCAGGTGTTCAAGAGCCTGTCGGCGGCAGCACGCCACATCACCGGCACGCGCTGGAACGGACCGAAGTTCTTCGGTTTGCGTGATCGTAAGGGGGATGATCAATGAGTGCGCCGCTGCTGGCGCCGCCGAAGCGCTGCGCGGTGTACTGCCGCGTCTCCAGCGACGAGCGCTTGGACCAGTCGTTCAACTCCATCGACGCCCAGAAAGAAGCCGGGCACGCTTTCATCAAGAGCCAGAGCCACGAGGGCTGGATCGCCGTGGCCGACGACTACGATGATCCCGGCTACTCCGGCGGCAACATGGACCGGCCCGCCCTGCGCCGCCTGATGGCCGACATCGAGGCCGGCAAGATCGACATCGTGGTGGTCTACAAGATCGACCGCCTGTCGCGCTCGTTGGCCGATTTCGCGCGGATGGTCGATGTGTTCGACCGCCACCGAGTCAGCTTCAGCGCCGTCACGCAGCAGATCAACTCGGCCACGTCGATGGGCCGGCTGATGCTCAACGTTTTGCTGTCTTTCGCGCAGTTCGAACGCGAGGTCACCGGTGAGCGCATCCGCGACAAGATCGCCGCCAGCAAAGCCAAGGGGATGTGGATGGGCGGGCCGCTGCCGCTTGGGTATGACGTGCGGGATCGTCTGCTGGTGATCAATGAGGTAGAGGCCAAGCTGGTACGCCGCATCTTCGATGACTTTGTGACCGTGCGCTCGGCCACCCTGATGGCCAAGGCCTACGGTGCAGAAGGCGTGGTCACCAAGGGGGGCAAGCCCTTCACCAAGCAGACGATCTACAAGATGCTGAACAACCGGATGTACCTGGGCGAGATCGTCCACAAGGGGCAGAGTTTCCCTGGCCAGCATCAGGCCATCGTGACGCAGGCGCAGTGGGATGCCGTGCACGCACTGATCGCCACCGATGGCATCGAACGGCGGCGCGAGACCAACGACCGCCAGCGTGAGCCAGCGTTGTTGCGTGGCCTGCTGTTTACGCCCGATGGTGAACGGCTGGTGCCCAGCTACACCAGGAAGAAGGGCAAGACCTACCGCTACTACACGCCGATCAGACACCGGCGCTTTGGCGCGTGGGCCAGCAGCCACGGACCGTTGCCAGCGGCACCCATCGAGGAATTGGTGACGCAGCAAATCGTGGCGGCGCTCTCGGCCCCGCACATCGTGCAATCGGTGTGGGATCGGATTCGGACAGCCCGCCCAGACCTGTCGGAGCCTGAGGTCGTGCTTCCGATGCGAAATCTGGCGGGCCTGTGGCAACAGCTGTTCCCCGCCGAACAGTGTCGACTGGCGCAGTTGCTGATCGAGCGCGTGGTGATTGCCGACGGTGGGCTGGAAATCATCTGGCGCGATCAGGGCTGGCAGGAACTGGCCGGGGAACTGCTGCCCGGCACCATCGGCGCGGAACTGCAGGAGATGGAGGAAACCGTATGAAGCCCAAAGTGCAGGCTTTGGGCGGACCCGTTGCGCGCGAGCACCGGGACGGCGGCCAGGTCAAGCTGTCCACCTTCATCCCGCTGAAGATCAGGAAGCGCGGCGCCAGCAAGGTGGTGCTGCGCCCGGATGGCCAGGTCGAGTCGCCGGGCAAGGTCGCCAGCCAGATCGACCAACCCTTGCTGGTGGCACTGACGCGGGCCTTCTACTGGCAGCAACTGCTCGACGACGGGGTGGTTGCCAGCGGCAGCGAGATCGCCCGACGTGAAGGCCTGCATCATTCGACGGTCAACGAACTGCTGCGTCTGACGCTACTGCAGCCCGCCATCATCCAGGCCATCCTGGCAGGCAAGCAGCCGCGCTGCATGAGCCTGCTGTGGTTCCAGCGGAACCCGCTGCCGACCGACTGGGTGGCGCAGCGGGAGGTGCTCGCGAGGTTCGATGCGTGAGGGTGTGACTCAACGAACCCAGCGACGGGCGTCCTTCAAGAGCAGTAGCAACTGCTGCTCGCGCAGCGGCGAGGCGATGAACCCAAATCGGGTGTAGAACCTGGTCGCGTCTTCATCAATCGGATGGGTCAGCATGGCCCGCACACCGGCCTGCTCGGCGATCACCAGCGTGCGGCGGATCGCATCCTGAAGCATCCCGATGCCGATCCCGCGGCCCTGGTGCTCGCGTGACACGGCGAGCCGGGCCAAGATCACCACCGGCACCGGGTACTGTCCCATGCCCTTGCGGATACGCTCCGGCGCTTCCAGCGTGTCGACCTGGCCTACGGTCAGGCTGAAGTAGCCTGCGACGCGGTCGTCACCATCGGCGGCCACGACGAAGGTCTTGGCCGAGCCACTGCCCTGCGCCTGGCGGGCGTGGCGCAGCAGCCAATCGTTCAGCGCAGGCTTGCCGCAGTCGAAGCCTTCCAGCCGATGCTGTGCGGCCAGAGGCGCCGGTGCCCGCAGCGTCACTTGGCGTCCCAAGGGGCCTTGCGGGCGAACAGGTCGGCCAAGCCGTCGTTGGCCTGCTCGGAGCGCTCGAGCAACTCCATCAGGGCCTGGTACTGGCTGCCCGAGACCATGAACAATCGTTGGTCCAGCAGGGTCTGCTCGGCGGCCAGGCAGGCGCTGTCGAGGATGAAGTCGGTCAGCGACTTGTGGGCCACCTCGGCGGCACGGCGCAGCACGGCCTCCTGTTCGGGCGTGGCGCGCAGCCCCAGGCGGGCAGTACGGGCAGCAGGCGAGGATGCGATGGCGGTCATGGCGGCGCCTTTCTTGTTCGATCAATGGACGCCATGTTAGTACAACCGACGCACGCGGTCCAGTTCGCTGGGGCGATCGCCGCCCTGGTTGACGATGAACCGCCGCGCGTAAGTCATTGATTTTGATGAATCAGGCGCTGCGGCTACCCGCAAGCCAGCCGGAGAACAGAGACGGCTCTGGCCGAGACAATGGCCGATTTTGGGTGTTTTGGCTGGCCCCCACCCGCAGGGCGGATGGCCGGAATCCCGCGTGGCGCGGGGCCGGCGTCAAAAGGAAAGGGCCCGGAGACTTTCCGGGCCCTTGTGTATGGTGGTGCTGGGGCGACGCCACGCGGCCTATCACGGCTGCAATGAGTCCCCATAAGCATGCTTGGGCGGCGATTCTACACGGATCGTTGTCATTTGGGGCACGCATGTCGCGCCCAACCGTCTTTCGAGGACGCTGGTTCAACCTCCAAGCACGGAATCGAACTCGCCTCCCAAGGCTCGGCCATCTCCGTGTTGTTGCCGTCCAGATTGTGGCGCATAATGTCATCAGTTTGATGATGTGAGTCGCCTAGCAATGGACAAACATAAAACCAATCGCAGCCTTTCGGTCGTCCGTCTTGGATGAGGAACCTTCGGTGACCCAACCTCAGCGCGTCGAGACCTTGAGCCACGCCCAGCGCGAGCGGCTGGCCTACATCGACTTCCGGCTCTACTTTTTCGGTGAGATCGGCCGTCCCGACCTCATCGAGCGCTTCGGGGTGGCGCCGGCCGGGGCCACGCGTGACTTGGCGCTGTACCGGGAAATCGCGCCGCAGAACATCCTTTTTGACGGCAGCCACAAGGTCTACCGTATCGGACAGGCGTTTTCCCCCCTGTTCGAGCACGCCCCGCAGCGCGTGCTGTCGGCGCTGGCCCATGGGTTTGGCGAAGGCGTGAATAGCCCGGCCCGGTCCTTGCAACCGCTGCTGCCGTGCGAGTCGCCCGCTGTTCTCTCCAACCCCAGGATGGAGGTGTTGGCCCCGGTCTGCCGGGCGATCCACGCCAAGCGGCCCCTCGCCATTCGCTACCACTCAATGACGAGCGGTGAGACCGAGAGGATCATCGTTCCCTTCGCGCTGGTGGACACCGGCCTGCGCTGGCACGTGCGGGCCTTTGATCGTCTGCGTGGCGAGTTCCGGGACTTCGTCCTCACGCGCATCGAAGCGCCGACTTTGCTGGATGAAGCAGCCCAGGCCTTTGAGCGGCCCGATCACGACATCCAGTGGACGCGCATCGTCGAACTGGAGCTCGTGCCGCACCCGCGCCTGCAACGTCCCGAGATCATCGAGCGGGATTACGGGATGCAGGGCGGCTTGCTGCGGGTGCGCGTGCGCGCGGCGGTCGCCGGCTACATGCTGCTGCGCTGGAGCGTGGACTGCTCGCCCGACCATCGCCTCACCGAAGAACAGTACCGCCTGTGGCTGGCCGATCCGCTGGCGCTGTACGGCGTCGAAAACGCCAAGCTCGCGCCGGGCTACCAGCCCCCGCCAGCCAAGACATCACGCAAAGGACAAGAACACGATGGCAAAGATTGACACCGCCAAGAATGGCAACGGGGCTCACCTCGGCTTCGAAGCCGATCTCTTCAAAGCTGCCGACAAGCTGCGCGGCAACATGGAGCCTTCCGACTACAAGCACGTCGCGCTGGGCTTGATCTTTTTGAAGTACATCTCGGACGCCTTCGAGACCAAGCACAGGGCGTTGTTGGCGGAAGACGCCCAGGCTGCCGAAGACAAGGACGAGTACCTCGCGGACAACGTCTTCTGGGTGCCGAAGGAAGCGCGCTGGTCGCACCTGCAGGCCAACGCCAAGCGGCCCGAGATCGGCACCCTGATCGATGACGCGATGCGCGCCATCGAGAAAGACAACGAGTCGCTCAAGGGCGTGCTGCCCAAGGACTACGCCAGGCCCGCGCTCAACAAGGTGATGCTGGGCGAGCTGATCGACCTGATTTCCGGGATTGCGCTGGGCGAGGCGGGCGACAAATCCCGCGACATCCTCGGCCGCGTGTACGAGTATTTCCTGGGCCAGTTCGCCGGTGCCGAAGGCAAGCGCGGCGGCGAGTTCTACACGCCACGCTCCGTGGTGCGCGTGCTGGTAGAGATGCTGGAGCCGTATTCCGGCCGCGTCTACGACCCTTGCTGCGGCTCGGGCGGCATGTTCGTGCAGAGTGAGAAATTCGTGCAGGAGCACGGCGGGCGCATCGGCGACATCGCCATCTACGGCCAGGAGAGCAACTACACCACCTGGCGCCTGTGCAAGATGAACCTGGCGGTGCGCGGCATCGACGCCGACATCCGTTGGAACAACGAAGGCAGCTTCCACAAGGACGAACTGCGCGACCTCAAGGCCGACTACATCCTCGCCAACCCGCCGTTCAACATCTCCGACTGGGGCGGTGAGCGCCTGCGCGAAGACGTGCGCTGGAGCTTCGGCGTGCCGCCCGTGGGCAATGCCAACTACGCCTGGCTGCAGCACATCCATCACCACCTCGCACCCAACGGCACGGCGGGCGTAGTGCTGGCCAACGGCTCGATGAGCTCGAACCAGTCCGGCGAGGGCGACATCCGCAAGGCGATGCTCGAGGCCGACGTGGTGGACTGCATGGTGGCGCTGCCGGGGCAGCTCTTCTACTCCACGCAGATCCCCGCCTGCCTGTGGTTCCTGGCCCGCAACAAGAACCCGGGCAGGGGCCTGCGCGACCGGCGCGGGCAGGTGCTGTTCATCGACGCGCGCCAGATGGGCGTGCTGGTGGACCGCACCCGGCGCGAACTCACGGACGCCGAAATCAAGAAGATTGCCGACACCTACCACGCCTGGCGCGGTGAACCCGATGCGGGCGAATACCAGGACGTATCCGGCTTCTGCAAATCCGCCACGCTCGAAGAGATCCGCAAACACGGCCACGTACTGACACCGGGCCGCTATGTGGGCGCGGCACAGCAAGAGGACGACGGCGAACCGTTCGAGGAAAAAATGGCTCGGTTGGCGGCCCAGTGGCGCGAACAACGTCTGGAGGCGGCGCGGCTGGATGCGGCGATCGAGGCCAACCTGAAGGAGCTTGGCTATGGCGGGTGAGTGGATAGTGAAGGCAATCGGCGATATCGCGACTGTGGTCGGCGGAAGTACGCCTTCGACGCGGGACCCGGCGAATTTCGACGGCGATATACCGTGGCTAACGCCGAAAGATCTTGCAGGCCCCCACCCCCGCTACATCACGCGTGGTGAGAGGAATCTTTCTCGCATGGGTCTGGAGAGTTGTTCCGCCCAAATCCTTCCCGCGAACAGCGTGCTGCTGTCCAGCCGTGCTCCGATCGGTTATCTCGCCATAGCGAAAAATCCACTTGCAACTAATCAGGGATTTCGCAGCCTCGTCGTAAAGCCCGGCTATGACCACGAATTCATTTATTACTGGTTGTTCGCAAACGTCGCTGAACTCGAACGACATGCGACTGGCAGCACCTTCAAGGAACTGTCTGGTTCGGCACTCAAGCAGATCCGCCTACGACTCCCATCTGCCCTCCACGAACAACGCGCCATCGCCCATATCCTCGGCACGCTGGACGACAAGATCGAGCTGAACCGGCGCATGAGCGAGACGCTGGAGGCGATGGCGCGGGCGCTGTTCAAGGCATGGTTCGTGGACTTCGAGCCCGTGCGCGCCAAGATGGAAGGCCGCTGGCGGCGCGGCCAATCGCTGCCCGGCCTGCCCGCGCACCTCTACGACCTCTTTCCCGACCGCCTCGTCGAATCGGAATTGGGGGAGATTCCTGAGGGGTGGGGGGTGGGAGCGCTTGGCGATGTTGCGGATAATCCACGCCGGGGCATTCAACCAAACAGCATCCAACCGGATACGCCATACATCGCGCTTGAGCACATGCCGAAGCGGTGTATCACACTTTCCGATTGGGGCATCGCTGCCGGTCTCGAAAGCAACAAGTTCGAATTCAGAAGAGGCGAAATTCTCTTTGGAAAACTTCGGCCATACTTTCACAAAGTCGGTGTTGCACCGGTCGATGGCGTGTGCTCAACGGATATTGTCGTAGTCGCTCCAAAGTCTTCTGGTTGGTTTGGTTTCGTGCTCGGCCATGTATCGAGCGTTGAATTTGTCGAGTACACGAACGCTGGCTCGACCGGGACGAAGATGCCGAGAACCAGTTGGGCAGAGATGGCACGCTACGCAGTTGCACTGCCACCGCAGGCTGTCACCCGTGCATTCACGGAGAGGTTACAGCCGTTTGTTGCCCACATCATCGCGGGCGTTCACGAATCCCGCACTCTCGCCCAACTGCGCGACACTCTGCTGCCCAAGCTGATCTCCGGCGAGCTGCGCGTGCCGGATGCCGAGCGCATCGTCGGAGGGGCGGTATGAGCCTGGATTGGTGCCCCGGCATCCGCGAGGCCTGCGCGCATTGGCGCGACGCCCCGATGCTGCAGCAGACCTTCGAGGCCCTGGAACGCACCCTGGAGCAGGACAATGACGCGTGCATCGACTGCGCCAAATCCGTTGTTGAGGCCGTCTGTCGCGTGGTGGTGGAAAGTTTCCACACCCAGCAGGCCCCGCTCAGGCCTACGCAGGAGACGCCCTCGCTGTCGGATTGGCTGAGTGCTGCCGTGCGCGCGCTCAAACTGGGCGATGTGCGCGACGAGAAATTCAAGAAGTTGGTGTCCAGTCATCACAAACTGGCGGACGCCCTCAACGAACTGCGCAACAAGGCGGGCCCCGCCAGCCATGGCAAGGACCCGTATTTGGAACGACTGGCAGCGCACCACCGCCGCACGGCGGTTCTGGCAGCCGACGCCATCGTGGCCTTTCTGCACAAGGCCTATCTGGATGCGCAGCTCGATCCGATCAGCTCCCGCGAGCCGTGGGAGCGGTTCGCAGCAGACAACGCGCTGATCGACGCGCATGTGGGGCTGGCGGTGGACGCAGAAGACGGTGACGCGCCGACCTTGCGTTTCCTACTGCCAGGCGGAGATGAGCTACCTATCAACATCGAAGTCAGCCGTCTGCTTTACCTATTGGATCGGGACGCCTACGTGGAGGCGTTGAACGCGGCGCGCGGGGTGGCGACTTCTGCGGTGGCATCCGCCGATCCACAAGGAGCGCCGGCATGAAGTTGACGCGCATCGCCAAGCTCAAACTCCGGGTCTTTCGGGACTTTGCCTGGCCCAATGACCTGCATCCCTTCGCCCGGTTCAATCTGGTCTATGGCTGGAACGGCAGTGGGAAAACGACGCTGGCCTGGCTGCTCTCACTGGTCGAAAAGCAGATGGCACTCATCGAGGGTGAGGTCGAATTGGAGTTCGACGGTGTCGCGAGGGTAAAAGGTTCGTCGTTCGCATCGGCGACGCTTCCTCAGGTGCGCGTTTTCAACCGCGATTTCGTCGATGCCGCCCTGTCGCAGACGAACGGTGGCATCGCGCCCATCTACTTTCTCGGCAAAGACAGCGTCGAAAAGCAAGCACAGATCGACGAGCTGAAGAAGGAGCTTGCCACTATCAACACCAAAGTGTCGGGAGCAGAAACCACAAAAAGGAATGCCGAGAAGACGCTCGACGATTTCTGCGTGGGGAAGGCCAAGCTCATCAAGGAGCTGCTCACGACTGCGAACAGCCCGTCCTACAACAATTACGACAAGCGCAATTTCAAGCGTGCCGCCGAAGCACTGGATGTGCAGCGCGCAGCCGCCGCGATGCTGGCCGACGAAGAAAAGGCGCGGCTTCGCAGCCAGAAGGACGCCCAGCCCAAACCCAGCATCGACAAAGTTGTCGCGCCGTCTATCGACCTTGATGCATTGGCGCGCGAGGTTGATGCACTGGTCAGCCGTTCAGTCGTCGCACAGACGCTCGATGAGCTGACCAGCAATTCCAGGCTTGCGGCATGGGTGCAGGAGGGGTTGGTGCTGCACTCGGGAGCGCACGCCTCAGATACTTGCCGCTTTTGTCTGCAACCGCTCGCGGGGGCGCGTCGGGCTGCACTCGAAGCCCATTTCAACGATGCTTTTGCGAAGTTCCAACAAGACCTGTCCGCTCTTCTCAAGATGCTGGAGTCGATGAAGCGGGCATTGGGATCGCTGCCGCTTCCTGATGTTTCGCGCTTTTACGAGGCGCTCGCTTCTGACGCATCGACATCGAGTCAAAATGTTTCAGCGGCATGCGCCGAGGCACAAGCCGCGATTGACGCGCTCATTGCACGTGTGGCCGCGAAACGCGATCAGCCATTCGCACCTGCTACCACGGCGACACCCGTTCCTGGTTTAACGCGATCTTCGCTCACCGACGCTGTCGCCGCCTTCAACGCGATCATTGAAAAGCACAACCAGATCTCCGAGCAGTTCAAGGCATCGGTGGAGGAAGCCTGCAAGAAGCTGGAGGCCTCGTACGTTGCCGAGGCACAGGCTGAGTTTGCGCAACTGTCCGACACTGTAAAGACAGCAACCGCTGCGCTGGACACCGTCAAAAAACAGCACGCAGAGGTACAGACGAAGATCGATGCACTGGAGCGTGACATCCTCGAACATCGCCGCGCCGCTGATGAGCTGACCGCAGAGTTACGCGCCTACCTTGGCCGCGACGAACTGCGCTTTGAAACGAAGGGCACCGGCTACGCTTTGACCCGCAACGGCCAGTACGTGGCGCACTTGAGCGAGGGGGAGCGTACGGCGATAGCGTTCCTGTATTTCCTCAAGTCGCTGCAGGATAAATCATTTGATCTCAAGAACGGGATCGTCGTCATTGACGACCCAGTGTCGAGCCTCGACGACAACGCGCTGTTCTCGGCTTTCGGTTACATGAAGGAGCGCACCAAGGAGGCCGGGCAGCTTTTCATCTTCACGCACAGCTTCTCGTTCTTCAGGCTGGTGAAGAACTGGTTCCATCACCTGCCTGGACAGCGCAAGAAGCAGATCGAAGACAGGCCGGCCCGGTTCTTTCTGCTTCGCGCTCGCCGGCACGCCGACGGATCACGAACCAGCGAGCTAGGGTATCTTGACCCTCTCCTAGAAGAACACGAGTCGGAATACCAGTATCTGTTCAAGCGCGTCTACCAGGAGGCCAACCGTAATGATGTGGTCGAACTCGAACACCACTACGGATTGCCCAATGTCGCCCGTCGCTTGCTTGAGGCGTTCTTGGCGTTCCGCTTCCCCGAGATGAGCGGCGATTTGCAGCCGCGCCTCGACCGTGTGTCATTTGATAACGCGAAGAAAACCCGCATCCTGCGACTGCTCAATACCTACTCGCACGCAGGCGCGATTTCCGATCCTGAGCACGACCTTTCTCTCCTTGCTGAGACGCAGCCCGTTCTGCGTGAGGTGCTAGAGCTGATGGAGGCTGTCGACAAGGATCATTACGACGGGCTTATCAAGATGGTGGTCCCGTCTTCCGTCGAAGAACAAGGAGAATCCTGATGGCGTTTCTGTCGGAGGCCGAAGTCGAAAGCGCAATGCTGGATCAGCTGCGCGCGCTCGGTTACAGCATCGAACGCGAGGAGGACATCGGCCCCGATGGACACCGTCCGGAGCGCGAGAGTCACGATGAAGTGATCCTCAAGAACCGGCTCGAGGACGCCGTTCTTCGCCTGAACCCTGGCCTGCCACTGGAGGCCCGCCAGGATGCCATCCGAAAGGTGACGCAGTCCGAACTGCCGTCACTCCTCGAAGAAAACCGCCGCCTCCACAAACTGCTGACAGAAGGCGTGGATGTCGAGTACTACGCCGAAGACGGCACGTTGACGGCGGGCAAGGTGCGGCTGATCGACTTCGAAAATCCGGAGCAGAACGACTGGCTGGCAGTGAGCCAGTTCGTGGTGATCAACGGCCAGAACAACCGGCGGCCCGATGTCGTGGTGTTCGTGAACGGCTTGCCGCTGGCGGTGATCGAGCTGAAAGCGCCGGGCAGTGCGGGCGCGCATCTGGCGGCCGCGTTCAACCAGTTGCAGACCTACAAGCAGCAGATTCCGCAGCTCTTCCACACCAATGCGGTGCTGGTGGCGTCCGATGGACTCATGGCGCGGGTGGGCTCGCTCTCGGCCGATCTCGAACGCTTCATGCCGTGGCGCACCACCGACGGTCGGGAGGTGGCGCCAAAGGGAGCGCCGGAGCTGGAGACGCTGATCGACGGCGTGTTCGAGCCTCGGCGCCTGCTGGACCTGCTGCGCGACTTCACGGTGTTCGGCGAGACGGGAGCCAGCCTCGTCAAGATCATCGCCGGCTATCACCAGTTCCACGCGGTGAAGAAGGCGGTGGAGCAGACCGTGCGTGCCATGCCGCCTGCCCATGTCGCGAAGGAGGACCCGGCCGACTACGGCCTGCCCTCGGTCAAGAGCCAGCGCCCCGGCGACCGGCGCGCCGGTGTGATCTGGCACACCCAGGGTTCGGGCAAGAGCCTGCTGATGGCCTTCTACGCGGGCCTCTTGGTCAAGCATCCCGCGCTGGAAAACCCGACGCTGGTCGTGCTGACCGACCGCAACGACCTGGACGATCAGCTCTTCGCCACCTTCTCGATGTGCCGCGACCTGATCCGCCAGACGCCGGTGCAGGCCGAGGGGCGCGAGCACTTGAAAGAACTGCTCAATCGGGCATCGGGCGGGGTGATCTTCACCACACTGCAGAAGTTTGGCGAGGTCAACGGGCCGCTCACCCTGCGGCGCAATGTCGTGGTCATCGCCGACGAGGCGCACCGCAGCCAGTACGGTTTCAAGGCCAAGGTGGATGCCAGGACCGGCGAGATTTCCTACGGCTTCGCCAAGTACATGCGCGATGCCCTGCCGAACGCCTCGTTCATCGGCTTCACCGGCACGCCGATCGAAAAGGACGACGTCAATACCCCGGCGGTGTTCGGCCACTACATCGACATCTACGACATCAGCCGCGCGGTGGAGGATGGCGCCACGGTGCCGATCTACTACGAGTCGCGCCTGGCGCGCATTGAACTCGACGAGGACGAAAAGCCAAAAATCGACGCTGAGATCGAGGAGATTCTGGAAGACGAGGAAGAACCCGCCCGCGAGCGTGCCAAGCAGAAGTGGGCGACTGTGGAGGCGCTCGTTGGCGCGGACAAGCGCCTACGACTTATCGCCCAGGATATCGTGCAGCACTTCGAGGCTCGCGTCGCCGCGTTGGACGGCAAGGCGATGATCGTCTGCATGAGCCGGCGCATCTGCGTGAAGCTCTACGACGAGATCGTCAAACTGCGCCCCGACTGGCACAGCGACGATGACAACGCCGGGGCCGTCAAGATCGTGATGACAGGGGCGGCCTCCGATCCGCCCGCGTGGCAGAAGCATATCGGCAACAAGGCGCGGCGCGATCTGTTGGCCCGCCGCGCCCGCGATCCGAAAGACCCCTTGAAGCTCGTCATCGTGCGCGACATGTGGCTGACTGGCTTCGATGCGCCGTGCATGCACACCATGTACGTGGACAAGCCGATGCAGGGACACGGACTGATGCAAGCGATTGCGCGGGTGAACCGCGTGTTCCGCGACAAGCCCGCGGGGCTGATCGTGGATTACATCGGCATCGCGCAAAACCTCAAGTCAGCACTGGCGCAGTATTCATCACGCGACCGCGAAAACACTGGCATCGACGAAGCCGAAGCCATCGCGGTGATGCTGGAGAAGGTCGAGATCGTGCGCGACATGTTCCACGGCTTCGACTACCGCTCCGGTCTCAACGGTTCGCCCCAGGAGCGGCTGGCGATGATGGCCAGTGCCATCGAGTGGATCTTGGACAAGCAGCAGCAATGGGCGGGAGAGGAGTCCACCCCGGAAGGCAAGAAGGCCGCGCACCGGCGCTTTTCGGACGCGGTGCTCGCTTTGTCCAAGGCGTTCGCCCTAGCATCCGCCTCCGACGAGGCTCGCGACATCCGGGAGGAAGTCGGTTTCTTCCAGGCGATCCGCGCCGCACTGGTCAAGAGTGGCACGGGCTCCGGCGTGACCCAGCAAGAGCGCGAGTTGGCGATCCAGCAAATCGTCAGCCGTGCAGTGGTCTCCACCGAGATTGTGGATATTCTGGCTGCAGCGGGCATCAAGAGCCCGGACATTTCCATCCTCTCGGACGAGTTCCTCGCCGAAGTAGAGCAGATGGAGAGGAAGAACCTGGCGCTGGAAGCCTTGAAGAAGCTGATCAATGACGGCATTCGCTCGCGCAGCAAGGCCAATATCGTCGAGACGCGGGCGTTTTCGCAACGGCTGGAGGATGCCGTTGCGCGCTACCACGCCAACGCTATCACCACCGCCGAGGTGCTGCAGGAGCTGATCCAGCTGGCCAAAGACATCCGCGCGGCCCGACAGCGTGGCGAAGAGTCTGGATTGTCCGACGAGGAGATTGCCTTCTACGACGCCCTGGCCGAGAACGAAAGCGCCGTGCAGGTCATGGGGGACGACAAACTGCGCGTGATCGCCCACGAGCTGCTGGTGTCCTTGCGCGAAAACGTGTCGGTGGACTGGGCGCACCGTGAATCGGCGCGCGCCCGGATGCGCGTGCTGGTCAAGCGCATCCTGCGCAAGTACGGTTACCCGCCTGACCTTCAAGACGCTGCCGTACAAACCGTGTTGCAACAGGCAGAGGCGTTGTCGTCGGGGTGGTCGGTCTCACGTGGAGGAATGGTTTGAAATGAGTGATCGAGATATTCGCCGTAGAAAGTGCGGTTGGCCGCTAGCGTTTTATGGAACGGCCCGGCCTACGTCGCCCGCGCTGGGGAGCAACTAAATGCAGCCGTTTTCCATCACACTGTTTGCTACCACCGGTGACCCCGAGGGTATTCGCCACGTCGACAAGTCGAACTGGTCGGGCTACGGCGTCGTCTTCACCAAGGAGCTGTTCCATCAGCTAAAGCAGGAGCCGGGTTTCTCGCAGGCTGGCATCTACATCCTGGTTGGCAACGCCGCCGAGGAAACCATCTACATCGGCGAGGCCGACCCCGTCGGTGACCGGCTGAAGAACCACGTCTCGAATAAGGAAGGCTGGGTATGGGGCGTCTACTTCTTCGACCGCAACCACAAGATCGGCAAGACCGAGGTGCAGTACCTGGAGTCGGCGCTGGTGGCGCTGGCCAAGAAGCATGACCGGGCCATCCTTCTGAACAAAAACAACCCGACGGCTCCGACGATGGCCCCAGCAGCCAGGGCAACGGCGCAGGCCTTCCTGGCCGACATGTTGCTGATCCTGCCGATGCTTGGCATCAACGCTTTCACCCAGCCGAAGCAGGAAGACCCGAGCGATCAGGTGCAGCCCGTTGGATCGGAGAACGACAAGTTCGACACCATCGTCGTTCCCGCACGCGAGGAAGGATTCAAGCAGCGCTTCCTGAACGAGCACTGCTGGTTTGCCGTTCGGATCAATGCGAAGCACATCTCGAAGCTGAAGTTCATCGCGGCCTATCAGGTCGCCCCCGTCGCTGCGATCACCCACATTGCCGAGATCGAGGCCATCCTGCCATACAACGACACCGGGAAGTACATGATCAAGTTCAAAGGGCCAGCGACTGCGATTGTCCCGATCCCGCGGCCGGAGAACAGCGAGGTCAATATGCAGTCGTCCCGCTACGCGCTGCGGGAAAAGCTGCTGGCGGCAAAGAATCTGGATGAAGTCTGGGCCTAAGCCCTGAAGTGATTCAGGCCGACAGCATTCGCGCTTCTGCTTCACGGCGAGCGACCAACCCAGGCAGCACCTTTCCGCCGCCGTAGACCCAGCGGCGTAGCTCCGTTGCGGCGGCAGCCCAGTCTCGCTGGTTGACCCGCCGCCGCAGCGTCGACGTCTGCAGCCGCCCCGCGCCGAGGTTGAAGGTGAAGTCGACGATGGCAGCCAGCCGCCCCTCGGGCTCGGTCGCCAGCACCGGGCAGTAGCGCAGTGTGGCGGCAAGCGCCGTCTGCAGGTCACGGGCCAGATAGACTTCCGCTTCGGCTTCTGTGATCGGCGGATGATCCGGATCGCAGAGGTGACCGTAGCCGATCGTCCAGTAGCCGGCCGGGCACAGGTACGGGTGCGCGCGGCCGGGGTCGTGCTTCGGCACGCGATGAAAGCCCTCGAAGCGTTTGGCCAGGTCGATGGCCGCCTGGGGTACTGCGATCACGGCCGCACCCGGTCGAAGACTCGGCCCAGGAACCAGAAGTTCAGGACACCGGCCCACAGCGCCTGGTCGGCCTCGGTCCAGGCCGCCTGGATCGCCGGGATCCACTCGGCACCTGCATCGACGGTGCCCACAAAGGCGGCGGTCTTGGCGGCGCAGTAGAGGGCCATGAACCAGTAGGTGATGACGGGCCGCACGCTGCTGGAGAGTGCATCGGCCCACTTCACCCCCGAGGGCCGCCCCTGCGCCGCCACCGCCTCGCGCAACGCTTCGATGGCCCCGGTATTCCACGCCGCATCCGCTGCCGCACCGATCTCGGCCATGCGCTGCGCGCCACGCAGCTTCTCGAACTCCAGCGCCTTGTCCTGCATCGCGAGTTCATGGCTGCGCTCGCCCTTGCGGTCGAGCCACTTGAGGATCTCCGGCGCAAGACGGAAGGCTCCTCCCAGGAGGCCGCCGAGCAGAGTCTCGATCATTGGCCACCTCCCATGAGCTTGAGTTTGATCGCGGCCCCCACCAGCAGCGCGGCCAG
>NZ_KB905966.1 GCF_000381125.1 Caldimonas manganoxidans ATCC BAA-369 | reverse complement strand
CTGCCGGCTCGAGCCGTTCAAGAAGCTGGCCGCCACGCTCAAGGAGCGGTTCGACGCGGTGGTGCGCGGCATGGTCGATCACCGCAGCAACGCCTTCGTCGAGGCGATGAACGGGCTGCTGCAACAGGCCAAGCGCGCCGCACGCGGCTTCAGGACGAGCCAGAACTTCATCGCCATCGCCTACCTACGCATGTCTAAGCTCAAGCACCTGCCGGCCAGCCCATTCGCGCCGGCGATGCCCCAGTGACAGTGTTGCTTTCCACACGAAACGACATGGAGCCGCCCTGGGGGCCGAAGGATCGCGGGCTCCACACGCATCACCCGCAGCAAGGCCAAGCGCTGCATCAGATACACCTGGGGGTCGGCCGGACAGTGGTACAGGCGGTGATGCGGGAACACGGTCACCGGCACCACCACCCCGCCGGCCTGCAGATGCACGACCACCTGCTGGGCATGGCGCAGACAGGCCGCCAACACCTCCAGCACCTCGGTGCCGTTGGCGCGATGCTCGAAACGTTCCAAATCGGCCAGCAGCGAGGGGCTGAGCGAAGCCAACCGCGACCGGTCGGTTCCGGCCAGCGGCGGCAGTTTGTCCAGCTCGTCGAGATAGCGCTGAAAAGCGCTGGCACGCATCAGCTCCGGCTCGCCAAGCGGTAGGGTCGATTCGTCCATCAGCAGCAAGGCCGCCCGGTGCGATGCCGGGCAGCTGGAGTCCTGGGGGCTTGCCGCGCCGTCGCAGCAGCACGTACAGCCGCCCCTCAATGTACTTCAAGGTCCGTGGCGTTTTCCATCCTCTCGAAGGGGGATCGGCAGGTCCATGCCTGTCATGCCGAGGTCACACACTGTCGCGGATGCGTATGAAGTCTTCCCAGACCTTGGCGTCCTGGGTGGTCGCGAAGTTGATGCGCATCAGGGTGCTGGGTCGGCGCACGGCGTGAAACAATGAGCCCGGCGCCAGCAGATACCCCTCGTCCAACATGCGCTGGGCCAAGCGGTCCGTGTCCACGCCGGTGTCCACCCAGCCGAACAGTCCTTGGGGCTCGGCCGCGAAGCGGCAGCCGGCGGCCTGCGCCAACTGCACGCTGCGCGATCGGGCCGCATCCAGCCGCTCGCGCACGCGCTCGGCATGGCGGCGGATCTGGCCTTGTTCCAGACAGAGCGCCAGGGCCTGCTCCAGGATCGACGGGGTGGTCAACGTGGTCAGCAGCTTGGTGTCGATCAGTCGCTCCACCAGCGCCGGCGGCGCCACCAGGTAGCCGACCCGCCAGTTCGGGGCGAGGATTTTCGCAAAGCCGCTCACGTACAGCGTGCGCTGCAGTCCGTCCAGGGCCGTCAGACGGGTGGCATGCACCGGGGCCAGGTCGCCGTAGGTGTCATCTTCCACCACGTGGAAACCGAACTGTTCGGCCAGACCCAGCAGGCGGTGCGCGCTGTGGGCGGACAGGTTGGCGCTGGTGGGGTTGTGCAGCACGCTGACGGTGATGAAGAGCTTGGGCGCATGTTCACGGCCATAGGCTTCCATCACGCTCAGATCGGGGCCTTCGGGGCGGCGTGGCACGGGCAAGATGCGCATGCCCATCTGCGAGAGCCGGCCGAACTCCACGGCCCAGCCCGGCTCGTCCACCATCACCGCATCGCCTGGCCGCAGCAAGGTGCGGCAGACGATGTCCAGCGCATGGGTGGCGCCCACGGTGGTGATGATCTGGCTCGCATCGGCGCGGATGTCCAGGTCGGCCAGCTTGTGCGACAGCGCTCGGCGCAGCAGCGCATCCCCGGCAGGCTCCCCGTATTGCAGCGACAACGCCTGCAAGCTGGCCGAGGCCGTGACCCGACGCAGCGCGGCGCCCAAGATCGGCGTCTCCAACCAAGACGGCGGCAGCACGCCCAGGCCCGGGTCGTTGCGCGCGGGGCCGTTGCGGTGCGGCATGCGCTGCAGCATGCCGCGGATCAGGGTGGCCGCATCGATGGGGGCGCTGCTGCGGATCGTGCCGGCGGTCGCGGCATCCGGCACAGGGCGCACCGGCTCGGGCCGCGGTTCACGGACGAAGTAGCCCCGATGACGCCGGGCCTCCACCAGCCCTTGGGCCTGGAGCTGGTCGTAGGCCGCCACCACCGTGTAGGGGCTCACCGCGTGCCGGCGCGCGCATTCACGCACCGAGGGCAGCCGGCTGCCCGGCGGCAACAGCCGGCTGCGGATGCGCTCGGCAAAGTGGCTGGCGAGCTGTTCGGTGAGGGTCTGGTCGGACGAACGGCTGAGCATCGGGCGGGGCGCAGGAGACTGTGCTGGCCTCCCAACCAATACAGTGCGCGTGACGCACTGGCAAACTGTATTGGTGGTGTATTGGCGATCAGCATAGACTGGCCGCCATGTCGATGCAAGAGTTCCTCGCCCTGTTGGTGCTGGCCACGGCCATGAGCTTCACGCCCGGGCCCAACACCACCTTGTCCACGGCATTGGCCGCCAACCGTGGCTTGCGCGGCGCGTTGCGGTTCTGCCTGGCCGTGCCGACGGGCTGGACCTTGCTGATGCTGGTCTGTGGCCTGGGCCTGGGCGCGGTGGTGATGGCCGCGCCGGCGCTGCGCGGGGCCATCACGGCCGTGGGCGTGGGGTACATGCTTTGGCTGGCCTGGCAGATCGCACGCGTGCGCCAACTGGGCGAGGCCGACCGCTCGCGCCTGGACGTGAGCTTTCTGCAGGGGGTGGCGCTGCAGTTCGTCAACATCAAGGCCTGGATGCTGGCCCTGGCGCTCACGGCCGGCTGGGTGACGAGCAGCGGCGGCGCCCCCGCCCCCAACCCGGGCGAGCGTCTGGCGATCGTGCTGGCGGTGATGGTGGTCTATGCCTTCGTCAGCAACCTCACCTACGCCCTGGTGGGCGCGAGCCTGCGCGGCTGGCTGGCGCAGGGGCCGCGTCTGTCGTGGTTCAACCGCGCGATGGCCGCCGTGCTGGTGGTCACCGCGTTGTGGATGCTGCGGCTGTGATGCGCCAAACCCGGGGGCTGTGGCTGGGCTGCTTCGCGTGGGACCGCGGCCTGGCCCTGGTGGCCACCATGTTCCTGGGCAAGCGTGCGCGGGTCGATGCGCACACGCCGAATGCCTGCACTTCGTCTCCAAGGAGTTCCGCATGATCTGGCAGCTGGCGCGGCGCGCCGACCGCATGAACCCGTCCGTGATCCGCGAGATCCTCAAGGTCACCGAGCGGCCGGGCATCCTCTCGCTGGCCGGTGGCCTGCCTTCGCCGGACACCTTTCCGGTGGAGGCCATGCGCGCGGCGGCCGACAAGGTGCTGCGGGAAGCCCCGCGCGAAGCCCTGCAGTACGCCGCCAGCGAAGGCTATGCCCCCTTGCGCGAATGGGTGGCCGAGCACCTCGGCCGCCAGGGCATGACGGTCTCGCCGGGCCAGGTCTTGATCACCACCGGCTCGCAGCAAGGGCTGGACTTGTGCGGTCGTGTGTTGCTCGATGCCGGCAGCCGCGTGCTGGTCGAAGCGCCCACCTACCTGGGCGCGTTGCAGGCTTTTGCACCCAACGAGCCGCAGATCGATGAAGTCGCCAGCGACGACGACGGCCCGCGGCCCGAGGCCCTGGCCGAGGCCACCGTGCGGGGGGGCGACCGTGCGCGCTTCCTCTACGTGCTGCCCAACTTCCAGAACCCCAGCGGCCGCTGCATGAGCGAGGCCCGTCGCGCCGCCCTGGTGGACGCCGCCCAGGCCGTCGGCCTGCCGCTGCTGGAAGACAACCCCTATGGCGATCTGTGGTTCGACGCCCCGCCGGCGCCGCCGCTGGCCTCGCGCTGGACCGAGGGCACGATCTACCTGGGCAGCTTCTCGAAGGTGCTCGCCCCGGGGCTGCGCCTGGGCTATGTGGTGGCGCCGGCGGCGCTGTACCCCAAGCTGCTGCAGGCCAAGCAGGCGGCCGACCTGCACACCCCGGTGTTCAACCAGCGGCTGGTGCACGAGGTGATCCGCGAAGGCTTCCTCCACACCCATGTGCCCACCATCCGCGCGCGCTATGCCGCGCAGCGCGATGCGATGGAGGCGGCACTGCGCCGCCACCTGCCGCCGGGCTGCCGCTGGAACACGCCGCGCGGCGGCATGTTCTTTTGGGTCGCGCTGCCCAGCCCAATCGACGCCATGGCCCTGCTGCCGCGGGCGGTGGAAGCCGGCGTGGCCTTCGTGCCTGGCGCGGCCTTCTATGCGCGCATGCCGCAGGCCCACACGGTGCGCCTGTCCTTCGTCACACTGGCGCCCGAGCAGATCGAGCGCGCGGTGGCCCTGCTGGGCGGCGTGCTGAAGGAGGTGCTGGCGCGCACCCCGGTCCTCACCCCTTGAACCGAAGTTCATGAGCATCCATCCCTACCGCACGGTCGATGTCTTCACCGCCGAGCCCCTGCGCGGCAACCCGCTGGCCGTCGTCTTCGACGCCGAGGGCCTGAGCGATGCCCAGATGCAGGCCATCGCGCGCTGGATCAATCTGTCGGAGACGACCTTCCTGCTGCCGCCCACCGATGCGCAGGCCGACTACCGCGTGCGCATCTTCACGCCCGGCGGCGAGCTGCCCTTTGCGGGGCACCCCACGCTGGGCACCTGCCATGCCTGGCTCGAGGCCGGCGGGCAGCCGCAGCGCCAGGGCGAAGTCGTGCAGCAATGTGGCGTGGGTCTGGTGCGCATCCGCCGCGAGGCCGCACGGCTGGCCTTTGCGGCCCCGCCGATGCGTGCCAGCGAGGTCAGCCCTGCCATGCAGCGCCAGGTCCTCGCCGCCCTGGGCTTGCAGCCGGACCAAGTGCAGGCGGTCCAGATGCTCGACAACGGCCCGCGGTGGCTGAGTCTGCTGCTGGACAGCGCCCAGACCGTGCTGTCGCTGCAGCCCGACCACCGCGCCCTGGCGGGGCTGGCCAAAGTCGGGGTCATTGGCGCACACGCCCCCGGCGGTGACGCCCAGTTCGAGGTGCGTGGCTTCGTCAGCCACGCCGGTGTGCCCGAAGACCCGGTCACCGGCAGTCTCAACGCGGCGCTGGCGCAATGGCTCATCGCCCACGGCCGAGCCCCACGCCGCTACGTGGCTGCGCAGGGCACGTGCCTGGGGCGTGCCGGTCGTGTTTTCATCGAAGCCGACGAGGCTGGCGTCTGGGTGGGCGGCGACACCGTCAGCTGCATTGCAGGCGAGCTGCGGGTGTGAGTCTTGCCTTCGGGCCGACGCCTTGCTCAAGCCCTACGCGGTGGTGGTGATCGCATACGCACTGGTTCGCGCCGAGCGACCGGACCTCACGCTCGAGCCCACCGTGCTGTCGCTGATCTATGCCACCGGCTTCACTCTGGAGTGGGTGCCGCTGTGGTTCCGGCCCCCTGCGTGGCTGCTCAGCGTGGCGGCGGCTCACTTGCGATGGGTGAGTCCCCGCGGTCGGTGGCCTGGCGGGTGGCCTGCTTGGCGGCGATGGTCGCAGCCGGTGCAGCCCAAGGTGTTGGACTGGCTGTTGCGCTGGCCGCTGCCGGGGGCGCTGTCCATGGGACTGGCCTTCCTCGGCGCCGTGGGCACCCCCATGGTCCTGCGGGCATGGGTCCGCCGCCAGCCCTTGCTGGCGCGCCTGCTCTTGCCCGTGCCGGCGGTGCGCGCTTCGATTCCTTGGAAAACAACCCGTATGCAGCCTTGATCGCGATGGCGCATGCCGCGCCTTGGGCGGGGGCGGGTCCAGAGGGTAGACTGACACGCCGTGCCCTGTCTGCGCTGACGATGACATCGCCCGAGATCCAGCTCCTCACGCCAGACACCCCCGAATGGCTCGAGGCCACCCGAGGCATTTTCCGGGAGTACGCCGACTCCATCGGCATCGATCTGGCCTTCCAAGGCTTCGACGAAGAATTGGCAGCCTTGCCGGGCGACTATGCCGAGCCTGGGGGGAAATTGTTGCTGGCCCTGCTCGATGGTGAGCTGGCCGGCTGCGGCGCCTTCCGTCCGGCGCCCGAGACCGATTACCCCAACGCCTGCGAGATGAAGCGGCTGTATGTGCGCCGCGCGTTCCGCCGCTTCGGCCTGGGGCGGGTGCTGGCGCAGACCTTGATGGATGATGCCCGCCGCGCCGGCTACTCGGTCATGCTGCTGGACACCCTGGACGACATGGAGGCCGCGCGCAGCCTCTATGCCACGCTGGGCTTCGAGGAGATTCCTCCCTACTATTACAACCCCATCCCCGGAGCCCATTATCTGAAGGTCGATCTGGACGATCGACTCAGCCGGTACTGAGGGGCCGGCCGCGCCAGGAGGAGGCTTGCATGAACCCCTTTCGCCATTTGCTCCAGGCTGCCGGCGCGCACCCGCCGGTGGGCACCTGGATCGTTTCGTCCAATGCCTTGGCGGCCGAGGCCCTGGGCCACGCCGGTTTCGATTGGGCCGTGCTCGACCTGGAGCACAGCACCACCGACCTGGGCGATCTGGTTCATTTGCTGCAGGCCGTGGGCAACACCCGCATGGTGAGCGTGGTGCGCGTGCCTTGGAACGAGCCGGTGATCGTCAAGCGTGTGCTCGACGCCGGTGCCACCACGGTGATGTTCCCTTTCGTGCAAAGCGCCGATGAGGCCCGCCGCGCGGTGGCCTCCACCCGCTACCCGCCCGAGGGCGTGCGCGGCGTGATGGGCCTCAGCCGCGCCACCCGCTATGGCACGGCCGCGCAGGCCCTGCGCCATGCGAACCAGACCGTGGGCGTCATCGTCCAGCTGGAAACCCGCGAAGCCCTGGAGGCACTCGAATCCATCGCCCAGGTGCCCGGGGTCGATGCGATCTTCCTGGGGCCGGCCGATTTGTCTGCCAGCCTGGGCCACCTCGGCGAGCCCGCCCACCCGGAGGTCATGGCCTGCCTGGCCCGCGCGGTCGATCGCTGCAAGGCCCTGGGGCGGCCGGTGGGCACCATGGGGGCGACGCCCGACCTGGTGGCGCAATACCGCGCGATGGGCTTCGACTTCGTCGGCGTCGGCAGCGATCTGGGCTTGATGATGCGCGGCGCACAGGCGGCGCTGTCGGCCCTGCGCACCCAGGACATCCCCATCGTGCACTCGGTGACCGCCGGCACCCTGGCGCGCTGAGATCGGTGCTGCGGTTACAGCGAGGTACGCGCTTAGGATGTCGCGCCTGCCTCAACTCGAGCTCGAACATGACCCTGACCGATCCCCTTGGCGTGGAGCTGCGCCTGGATGCATGGCGCCTGGCCTTGCGCCCGGACCTCGGGGGGTGCGTGGCCGGCCTGTGGTGGAACGGGCATCCGGTGCTGCGCAGCACCGAGCCGATGGCCTTGACCGGGGCCCGCCGCGCCGCCTCCTATCCCCTGGTGCCGTATTCCAATCGCATCGCCGACGGGCATCTGCCCTGGCAAGGGCACGTCCATCGTGTGCGGCTCAACGTGGCCGATAGCCCCCATCCCATGCATGGCGTGGGCTTCCAACGGGCCTGGACGGTGGTGCATCGCACGGCCGAAGCGGTGGAGCTGAGGCTGTGCCACACCCCCGATGCCGACTGGCCCTTCGCCTTCGAAGCCTGCCAGCGCATCGAGCTGTCGCCCCGCAGCCTGCGCTTCGAGCTCTCGGCCACCCATCGGGGGCCGGGCACCGCGCCCATGGGGCTGGGCTGGCACCCCTATTTCCTCAAGCGACCCGGCAGCCGTCTGCAAGCGGCGGTGGTCGGTCGCTGGGAGATGGACGAGCGCAAACTGCCCACGCAGCTTCGGCCTTGCGACGCCTTGGATGCGCCCATCGAGGCGCTGGACCTGGACCACTGCCACACCGGGTGGAGCGGCGAAGCTTTCTTGCACGACCAGAGCTTCGACCTGCGGCTGCGCGCCAGCACCGAGTATCTGGTGGTCTTCACCCCGCCGACGCGGCCCGACTATGCGGTCGAGCCCGTCAGCCATGCCAACGATGCCTTCCACCGCGACGACCCGCTGGCCCATGGCCTGGTGGCCTTGGCCGAGGGCCAGACCCACTCGGCGTGGATGCAGATCGACTTGCTGGAGGCCCGCCTCTCATGAGCACCCATCCCGACACGTTGCGACCTGCGACCGAGGCCATGGCCCTGCTGGGGGAATCGCCCCTGTGGCATCCGGTCGAGCAATGCCTGTACTTCTGTGACATTCCGGGGCATCGCCTGCATCGCCTGCAGCCCGACACCGGGCGGCTGGACAGCTGGACCTTCGACACCGATGTGTCGGCGTGTGTGCCGGCCCGTCGCGGCGGGCTGGTGCTGACGCTGCGCAGCGGCATCGTCCACTTCGACCCGGCCAGCGGCCACCGCACCCTGCTGGCGCCCCCGCCCTATGACCCGGCCTGCGAGCGTTTCAACGACGCCAAGAGCGATCCGGCCGGGCGGCTGTGGGTGGGCACGATCTACGAGCCGCGCAGCCCGGCACGGGCCGCGCTGTACTGCCTGGACGACACCGGAACCCTCCGCCGACGGGCCGATGGCATCACGGTGTCCAACGGCCTGGCGTGGAGCCCGGACGGCCGCACGATGTACTGGTCCGACACCAAGGCGCACACCATCTATGCCTTCGACTACGACCCCACCGATGGCAGCTTGGGGCCGCGGCGCGTGTTCGCCCGCTTCGAGCCGCGCGGCGAAGGCCAGCCGCTGGAGTGTTATGGCGGCCGACCCGACGGCGCGGCAATGGATGCCGAAGGCTGCTACTGGGTGGCGATGTTCGAAGGCGCACGCGTGTTGCGACTGTCCCCGCAGGGCGAGGTGCTGCACGAGCTGCGCCTGCCGGTGCGTTGCCCGACGATGCCCTGCTTTGGCGGGGCCGATCTGCGCACGCTGTACATCACCACGGCGCGCGACAAGCGCCCGGCCGAAGAACTGGCGGCCCAGCCTTGGGCCGGTTGCGTGTTGCAGGTGAGGGTGGAGGTGCCGGGCTTGGCCGCCGCGGCCTGCCAGCTTTGAGCCGGCCAGCTCGGCCTCGCACACAGGGTCAGCCCATCCGTGGCATGCCGGGGTCGGCCGCGTGGAGGCACACCATGGCACCCCGGGGGTGGAAAGGACGTGGGGGTTTCCACGTATAATCCCGAGGCTTTGCCGCAACCAACTGTAACTGCCGTGCCCGCCACGACCGACCGGAACGATCCCGGCCAGGCGCAAGCGCCACGGGCCCATGACCCCCAAGGTCATGGGCACGACGACTGGAAGCAGGAAGATGCGGACGAAGCCGCGCCGTTCAAGCCCCTGACGCCCGAGCAGGCGCAGGCCTGGCGCGCGAAGCACCCGCCGCTCTCGCCCTGGCGGGTGGTCACGGCCCAGGCCGTGGCCGGGCTGGTGGTGGCCGCGCTGGCGTGGCTGGTCACCGGCAGGGGCGAGACGGTCGTCTCGGCGCTGATCGGCGCGGCGGCCGTGGTGGTGCCGGGGGCCCTGCTGGCCCGCGGGATGACCGGCGCTTCCGGCACGAACCCCGGCACCCTGGTGCTGAGGTTCATGGTCTGGGAGTTGGTGAAGATCGTCGTGGCCGTGGCCATGTTGGTGGCGGCCGCAAGATTCGTGCCCAACCTGAGCTGGCTGGCCGTGCTGGCGGCGATGGTGGTGTGCTTGAAAGTGAATGGGGCGGCCCTGCTGTGGCGGGGTCGGGTGCAACAGACACAAACCGTCGCCTCGCGCGACCGTTGACGAGAACGAACGATGGCAGCCGAAGGACAAGCGCTCACCGCGGGTGATTACATCACCCACCATCTGGTCCATCTGCAGAACAAGAAGCAGACCGAGATCATCGACTTCTCCGTCTTCAACCTCGACTCGCTGTTCTGGTCCATCTCGCTGGGCCTGACGGCCGTCCTCTTCATGGCCTATGCCGCACGCCGCGTGCACTCCGGCGTGCCGGGCCGCCTGCAAGGGCTGGTGGAAATGCTCGTCGAGCTGGTCGACACCCAGGCCAAGGGCATCGTCCACAACGAGACCTCGCGCCGCGCCGTCTCGGCCGCCGCGCTCACCGCCTTCGTCTGGATCTTCCTGATGAACGCGATGGACCTGGTGCCGGTCGATGCCATTCCGCAACTGTGGCACTGGGCTGGCCCGGCCCTGGGGCTGCCCGACTACATGCGCGTCGTGGCCACCGCCGACCTGTCCATCACCCTGGGCATGTCCAGCTTCGTGTTCGCGATGTGCCTGTACTACGGCATCAAGGTCAAGGGCCTCGGCGGCTTCGTGAAGGACCTCTTCTCCGCCCCGTTCCACGGCCACGGCATCGGTGCCGTGCTGCTGGCCCCGTTCAACTTCCTGCTCAACCTGATCGAGTACGCGGCCAAGACGATCTCCCACGGCATGCGACTGTTCGGCAATATGTACGCCGGCGAGCTGGTGTTCATGCTGATCGCCCTGATGGGCGCGAGCGCCGCGCTGTCGCTGGGCGGCTCGCTGATGTTCATCGGTCACGTGATCGCCGGCACGATCTGGGCCATCTTCCACATCCTGATCATCACGCTGCAGGCCTTCATCTTCATGATGCTGACGCTGATCTACGTCGGCCAGGCCCACGAAAGCCATTGAGTTTCAACCGCCGGCAGGTGGCGAGCCCGCCGGCTTTTTTTCGGTTTTTTCTTCCGTCCGTCAACAACCTTCCAATAGGAGCAATCATGGAAAACATTCTGGGTCTTGTCGCGCTGGCTTGCGGTCTGATCGTCGGCCTGGGCGCCATCGGCGCTTCCATCGGCATCGCGCTGATGGGTGGCAAGTTCCTCGAGTCGTCGGCCCGTCAGCCCGAGCTGATGAACGAGCTGCAGACCAAGATGTTCATCCTGGCCGGTCTGATCGACGCGGCCTTCCTGATCGGCGTGGCCATTGCGCTGCTGTTCGCTTTCGCCAATCCGTTCGCCGTCTGATCGGTTTTTTCTTTCTCTCGTACAGCGGATTGCGATCCGTCCTCGATTTCAGAGAAACGAAAGGCCTGATCCATGAACATCAACGCGACACTCGTTGCGCAGTTCGTGGTCTTTGGCATCCTGATGTGGTTCACGATGAAATACGTGTGGCCACCCATCACGAAGGCCCTGGACGAACGCGCGCAGAAAATCGCCGAAGGCCTGGCCGCCGCCGACAAGGCCAAGGCCGAGCTGGCTCGAGCCCATCAAGAGGTCCAGCAACAGCTGGCTGCCTCGCGCGATGAAACCTCCAAGCTGCTGGCCGATGCCGAGCGGCGTGCCCAGGCCATCATCGAAGAAGCCAAGAAAAAGGCCAGCGAGGAAGGCCAGAAGATCGTTGCCGCGGCCCGCGCCGAAGCCGAGCAGCAGGTCGTCCAGGCCCGCGAGGCCCTGCGCGAGCAGGTGGCCATGCTGGCCGTCAAAGGGGCCGAGCAGATCCTGCGTCGCGAGGTCAACGCCTCGGTGCATGCCGACCTGCTCAACCGCCTGAAAACCGAGCTGTGACCATGGCCGAGCTTGCAACCATCGCACGTCCTTACGCCGAGGCCCTGTACCGGGTGGCGGCGCGCGCCGACGCCGACGCCATCGCCGACCAGGTCGATGCGCTGGCGCGCGTGGCCGCCGAGCCGCAGGTGCGCCTGTTCGCCGCCAACCCCAAGGTGACGCCCGAGCAGGTCTACGACCTGTTCGCCTCGGTGCTCAAGGCCCCGCTGATCCCGCAGGTGGGCAACTTCCTGCGCACCGTGATCGACAACGACCGCCTGGCGGCGCTGCCTGAGATCGCGGCCCAGTTCCGCGCGCTCAAGAATGCGGCGGCGGGCTCGGCCGAGGCCCACATCCTCAGCGCCTTCCCCCTGAGCGACGAACAGCTCAAGGAGCTGCTGCCCACGCTGGAGAAGCGCTTTGGCTGCAAGCTGCAGGCGCGGGTGGAGGTCGATCCCTCGCTGATTGGCGGCGTGCGCGTGGTGGTGGGCGACGAGGTGCTCGACACCTCGGTCAAGGCACGACTCGAACGCATGAAGGTGGCGCTGACGGCCTGAGGCCAGACCAACGCTTGATCGCCCGGGAAGGTCCCGGGCCCGAACTCGGTTCAGGCCCCGGGCCGACAACCAGACTGGGAGTACGCAATGCAACTGAATCCCGCAGAAATTTCCGAACTCATCAAGAGCCGCATCGAGGGTCTCGGCGTCTCGGCCGACATCCGCAACCAGGGCACCGTGGTATCGGTGACGGACGGCATCTGCCGTATCCATGGCCTGTCCGACGCGATGCAAGGCGAGATGCTGGAGTTCCCGGCCGACAAGAACGGTCAGCCCACCTACGGCCTGGCGCTCAACCTCGAGCGCGACTCCGTCGGCGCCGTGATCCTGGGCGACTACGAGCACGTGTCCGAGGGCGACACGGTCAAGTGCACCGGCCGCATCCTGGAAGTGCCCGTGGGCCCCGAGCTCATCGGCCGCGTGGTCGACGCCCTGGGCCGCCCGATCGACGGCAAGGGCCCGATCAACGCCAAGCTGACCGACGTGATCGAGAAGGTCGCCCCCGGCGTGATCGCGCGCCAGTCGGTGTCGCAGCCGCTGCAGACCGGCCTGAAGTCCATCGACGCGATGGTGCCCATCGGCCGCGGCCAGCGTGAGCTGATCATCGGCGACCGCCAGACCGGCAAGACCGCGGTGGCGATCGACACCATCATCAACCAGAAGGGCCAGGGCGTCACCTGCATCTACGTCGCGATCGGCCAGAAGGCCTCGTCGATCAAGAACGTGGTGCGCGCACTGGAACAGCACGGTGCGATGGACTACACCATCGTCGTGGCCGCCTCGGCCTCCGAGTCCGCCGCGATGCAGTACGTCGCGGCCTACTCGGGCTGCACGATGGGCGAGTACTTCCGCGACCGCGGCCAGGATGCCCTGATCGTCTATGACGACCTGTCCAAGCAGGCCGTGGCCTACCGCCAGGTCTCGCTGCTGCTGCGCCGTCCGCCGGGCCGTGAAGCCTTCCCCGGCGACGTGTTCTACCTGCACAGCCGCCTGCTGGAGCGCGCTGCGCGTGTGAACGCCGACTACGTCGAAGCCTTCACCAAGGGTGAGGTCAAGGGCAAGACCGGCTCGCTGACCGCGCTGCCCATCATCGAGACCCAGGCCGGCGACGTGTCCGCCTTCGTGCCGACCAACGTGATCTCGATCACCGACGGCCAGATCTTCCTGGAGACCAACCTCTTCAACGCCGGCATCCGCCCCGCCATCAACGCGGGCATCTCGGTGTCGCGGGTGGGCGGTGCGGCCCAGACCAAGCTGATCAAGGGTCTGTCGGGCGGCATCCGTACCGACCTGGCGCAGTACCGTGAACTGGCGGCCTTCGCGCAGTTCGCCTCCGATCTGGACGAAGCCACCCGCAAGCAGCTCGACCGTGGCGCCCGCGTGACCGAACTGCTCAAGCAGCCCCAGTACAGCCCGCTGCCCATCAGCCTGATGGCCGCCTCGCTGTTCGCGGTGAACAAGGGCTTCCTGGACGACGTGGACGTCAAGAAGGTCCTGGCCTTCGAGTCCGGCCTGCACCAGTACCTGAAGACCAGCCATGCGGCGCTGCTGACCAAGCTCGAGACCGACAAGGCCATGGACAAGGACGCCGAGGCCGAACTGACCGCCGCGATCGCCGCGTTCAAGAAGTCCTTCGCCTAACCCCTCACAGAAGGAGTTCCGTCATGGCGGCAGGCAAGGAAATACGCGGCAAGATCAAGTCGGTGGAGAACACCAAGAAGATCACCAAGGCCATGGAGATGGTCGCCGCTTCCAAGATGCGCAAGGCGCAGGACCGCATGCGTGCGGCCCGGCCCTATGCCGACAAGGTGCGCAACGTCGCGGCCAACCTCGCCCAGGCCAATCCGGAGTACAAGCCGCCGTTCTTGCAAAAGAACAGCGGCACCGGACAGGTTGGCGTGATCGTGGTGACCACCGACAAGGGGCTGTGCGGCGGCCTGAACACCAACATCCTGCGCGCGACCACGGCCAAGCTGAAGGAACTGGAAGCCCAGGGCTTGAAGGCGCAGGCCGTGGCCATCGGCAACAAGGGCCTGAGTTTCCTGAACCGCATCGGGGCCAAGGTGGTCAGCCAGGTCACCCAGCTGGGCGACAAGCCGCATCTGGACCGGCTGATCGGCCCGGTCAAAGTGCTGCTCGACCAGTACGCCGAGGGCAAGCTCGACGCGGTCTACCTCTGCTACACCCGCTTCATCAACACGATGAAGCAAGAGCCGGTGATCGAACAGCTCCTGCCCCTGGCGGCCGACAAGCTGCAAGCCGACAAGGATGCGCACGCCTGGGATTACCTCTACGAGCCGGATGCGCCCACCGTCATCGATGAGCTGCTCACGCGCTACATCGAAGCCATCGTCTACCAGGCCGTGGCCGAGAACATGGCCTCCGAGCAATCGGCGCGCATGGTGGCGATGAAGGCGGCCACCGACAACGCGGGCAATCTGATCAACGAGCTCAAGCTCGAATACAACAAAACCCGTCAGGCGGCGATCACGAAGGAACTGGCCGAGATCGTCGGCGGTGCGGCAGCCGTCTGAAGCGGCGTGGCACCGAAGGCATAACGAATACTGATTGAAGGAACGAAAAATGGCTGAAGGCAAGATCGTTCAGTGCATCGGCGCCGTGGTGGACGTGGAGTTCCCGCGCGACCAGATGCCCAAGGTGTACGACGCCCTGAAGATGGCAGGCAGCGACCTGACGCTGGAAGTGCAGCAGCAGCTCGGCGACGGCGTGGTGCGCACCATCGCGCTGGGCTCCTCCGACGGCCTGCGCCGCGGCATGGTCGTGACCAACACCGGCGGGCCGATCACCGTGCCCGTGGGCAAGGCCACGCTGGGCCGCATCATGGACGTGCTGGGTCGCCCGATCGACGAGCGCGGTCCGGTCAGCCAGGAGCTGACGGCGTCCATTCACCGCAAGGCCCCGGCGTATGACGAGTTGTCGCCCTCGACCGAGCTGCTGGAAACCGGCATCAAGGTGATCGACTTGATCTGCCCGTTCGCCAAGGGCGGCAAGGTGGGTCTGTTCGGCGGTGCCGGTGTGGGCAAGACCGTCAACATGATGGAGCTCATCAACAACATCGCCAAGGCGCACTCGGGCCTGTCCGTGTTCGCCGGGGTGGGTGAGCGCACCCGTGAGGGCAATGACTTCTATCACGAGATGATGGAGTCGGGCGTGGTGGTCAGCGAGGACCTCTCCAAGTCCAAGGTGGCCATGGTGTATGGCCAGATGAACGAGCCGCCGGGCAACCGTCTGCGCGTGGCCCTGACCGGCCTGACGATTGCCGAGTCCTTCCGGGACGAAGGCCGCGACGTGCTGTTCTTCGTGGACAACATCTACCGCTACACCCTGGCCGGTACCGAAGTGTCCGCGCTGCTGGGCCGCATGCCCTCGGCCGTGGGTTATCAGCCCACGCTGGCCGAAGAAATGGGCAAGCTGCAAGAGCGCATCACCTCCACCAAGGTCGGCTCGATCACCTCGATCCAGGCCGTGTACGTGCCCGCGGACGACCTGACCGACCCGTCGCCGGCCACCACCTTCGCTCACCTGGATGCCACCGTGGTGCTCTCGCGCGACATCGCGGCGCTGGGGATCTACCCCGCCGTGGACCCGCTGGATTCCACCAGCCGTCAGGTCGACCCCAATGTCGTGGGCGAGGAGCACTACAACACCACGCGTGCCGTGCAGGCCGTGCTGCAGCGCTACAAGGAACTGCGCGACATCATCGCGATCCTGGGCATGGACGAGCTGTCGCCCGAAGACAAACTGGCCGTGGCCCGCGCACGCAAGATCCAGCGCTTCCTGTCGCAGCCCTTCCACGTGGCCGAGGTGTTCACGGGGCAGCCCGGCAAGTACGTGCCGCTGTCGGAGACCATCCGCGGCTTCAAGATGATCGTCAATGGCGAATGCGACCACCTGCCCGAGCAGGCCTTCTACATGGTCGGCACCATCGACGAGGCCTTCGAGAAAGCCAAGAAGCTGCAATGATCGCCCTGCGCGGCGCGTGGGGCGCGCCGTGGCCGTACCTGCCGGGGCTGGCCCCGCGCGCGGCCTCGCACCGCCCCACCGCCCACGGACGGCTTGTTTCAAGCAGCTTCTAGACGTGAAAGGACCCTGAGCATGGCCACCATTCAAGTGGATGTCGTCTCGGCCGAGGAGTCGATCTTCTCGGGGGAGGCGAAGTTCGTCGCCCTGCCGGGCGAGGCCGGTGAGCTGGGCATTCTGCCCAAGCACACCCCGTTGATCACGCGCATCAAGCCCGGGGCGGTGCGCATCGAGCGGGCGGACAACGGTGAGGAAGAATTCGTGTTCGTCGCCGGCGGCATCCTGGAGGTGCAGCCCGATCACGTGACCGTGCTGGCCGACACGGCCATCCGCGGCAAGGATCTCGACGAGGCCAAGGCCCTGGAGGCCAAGCGCCTGGCCGAGGAGGCGATGAAGAACGCCAAGAGCGACATCGACTTCGCCAAGGCTCAGAGCGAGTTCGCGGCCATGGCCGCCCAGATTGCCGCGCTGCGCAAATACCGCAAGAAGTGAAGCGGCGCTGCGCCCGCCGTGCAACGACGCCCGCCTCGTGCGGGCGTCGTGCTTTCAGCGCCGCAAATCGACCACCGTGTCGGGCAGCTCGTTCTGGCCGGGCCGCTCGGGCGAGGCCGGAAAATGGCGCTCCAGCAAGGCGCCGACCTCGTCGATCGCGCGGGCCAGACCGTCTTCGAAGCGTCCTTGCGCAAAGGCTTGCGCCATGTGGTCGATGAGCGGCTGCCATTGGTCGGGGGGGATATGGCGAGCCAGCCCCCGATCGGCGACGATTTCGATGTCCTGCTCGACCAGCAGCACGTAGATCAGCACGCCGTTGTTGTGCTCGGTGTCCCATACCCGCAGCTTGCCGAACAGGCTGAGCGCGCGCTCGCGCACGTCGGCATTGCGCCACAGGTAGGACAGCGGCAGGCTGGCTTCGACGCACACGCGGATTTGTCCGCTGTGGCGCTGCTCGCTGGCGGCCACACGTTGCTGCAGGCGCTGTAGCGCGGCCTCATCGAGCACGCGCCGGGCGGTGCGTTCATCCCACCAGCGGTGTTTCAAAAAGCGCAGCAGACGAACCATGTCACCACCGCCCCGACGCACCACCGCCGCCGAAACTGCCGCCGCCACCGGAGCTGAAGCCCCCGCCGCCACCGAAGCCGCCGCCGAAGCCGCCGGGGCCGCCGCCCCAGATGATCGGCCCGCCGCTGCGACGCGAGCCGCCGGTGCCCATGGCCAGCGTCAGCACCAGGGCGACGGCGCCGATCAGCAATCCCAGCAGCAGCGAGGCGGTCACGATCGCGCCGACGGCCCCCATCAGCCCCCCGGTGGCCAAGGAGCCCCAGCGCCGGCCCAGCAGCCCGGAGAGCACACCGCCGACGATGGGCGCGCCCACCAGCACGAAGGCAAGCCAGTCGCCCAGTCCGGGCGGGGCCGGGCCGCGGCCGGCGTCACGCGCAGGCGCGGGCAGGCCTTCACCCCGGATCAAGTCCATCAAGCGCTCGACGCCGGCGTCCAGCCCGCCGGCAAAGTCGCCTTGGCGGAAGGCCGGGGTGATGTACTCGTCGATGATGCGATAGGCGGCCAAGTCCGGAATGGCGCCTTCCAGTGTGCGGGCCACTTCGATGCGCACGCGCCGGTCGTTCTTGGCCACGACCAGCAACACGCCGTCGCCCACCGCACGGCGGCCGATCTTCCAGGTGTCGGCCACGCGCCAGGCGTAGGCGGCGATGTCTTCGGGGGCGGTGGTGGGCACCATCAGCACGACGATTTGGCTGCCGTGGCGGTGTTCGAAGGCCGCGAGCTTGGCTTCCAGGGCCTCACGTTGCTCGGGGCGCAGCGTGCCGGTGTGATCGATGACGCGCGCGGTCAGGGCGGGCACCGGTTGCAGGGGTGCTGGCTGGACGCCAGCCGCGGCCCAGCCAGCCAGCAGGGCCAGGCCCAGCACGAGGGCGAAGAACCCGCGCGACAAGGCGGTCATCTGGACCTCAGCGGGAGGCCGCGCCACCGAAATCCACCGTCGGCGGACGCGCGATCTCGGCTTCGTTGGTGACCGTGAAGTTGGGCTTGGTCTGGTAGCCGAAGAGCATGGCCGTCAGGTTGGTGGGAAAGCTGCGCGCCAACACGTTGTAGTCCTGCACGGCTTTGATGTAAGCATTGCGGGCCACGGTGATGCGGTTTTCCGTGCCTTCGAGCTGCACGCGCAGGTCCTGGAACGCTTGGTTGGCGCGCAGGTTGGGGTAGTTCTCGCTGATGGCCATCAGGCGCGACAGCGCGCTGGACAACTCGCCCTGGGCCTGCTGGAAGCGGTTGAAGGCATCGGGGTCGTTGAGTGTCTCGGGCGTGACTTGAATGGCCGTGGCGCGCGAGCGGGCCTCGATCACGCGGGTGAGGGTCTCTTGCTCGAAATTGGCCTCGCCTTTGACCGTGTTGACGATGTTGGGGATGAGGTCGGCGCGGCGCTGGTATTGGTTGAGCACTTCGGACCACGAGGCCTTGACCTGCTCGTCCAGGCGTTGGAAATCGTTGTAGCCGCAGCCGCCGAGCACCAAGCCCAGCAGCACGACGGCCGAAAGCCCCAGGCGACGAAGGATGTGCTTCATGATGGATCGTTCCCCCCAAGGGATTGGCGTGGTCAGTGATCTTGCCATGTCGCGCAAGGTGGGGGCAGCGCCGACTTTTACAATGCCCCGATGAGCGCCGTTTTGCACAACGACCAATTCTTGCGCGCCTTGCTGCGTCAGCCCACCGAGCACACGCCCGTGTGGCTGATGCGTCAGGCGGGCCGTTACCTGCCCGAGTACCGGGCCACCCGCGAGCGCGCGGGCAGTTTCATGGGGCTGGCCACGTCGCCGGCCTTGGCCACCGAGGTGACGCTGCAGCCGCTGGACCGCTATGACCTCGATGCCGCGATCTTGTTTTCGGACATCCTGACCGTGCCCGATGCCATGGGGCTGGGCTTGAGCTTTGCCCAGGGCGAAGGGCCGCGCTTTGCGCATCCGGTGCGCGACGAGGCGGCCGTGGCCAAGCTGGCGGTGCCGGACATGGCGCGGCTGCAATACGTGTTCGATGCGGTGCGAGAGATTCGCCGCGCCTTGGCCGGCCGCGTGCCGCTGATCGGCTTTTCGGGCAGCCCCTGGACGCTGGCCTGCTACATGGTCGAGGGCGCGGGCTCGGACGATTATCGGCAGGTCAAGAGCCTGATGTACCGCCGCCCCGATCTGATGCATCGCATCCTGGCGGTCAATGCGGATGCGGTGGCGGCCTACTTGAACGCCCAGATCGAAGCCGGCGCCCAGGCCGTGATGATTTTCGACTCCTGGGGCGGGGTGTTGGCCGACGGGGCGTTCCAAACCTTCAGCCTGGCCTACACGCGGCGCGTGCTGGAGCAGCTCGTGCGCGAGCGGGACGGCCGGGTGGTGCCGCGCATCGTCTTCACCAAGGGGGGCGGGCTGTGGCTGGAGGAGATCGCCGACCTGCCGGCCGAGGCCGTGGGGCTGGACTGGACGGTCAACCTCGCGCAGGCGCGGCGTCGCGTGGGCGACCGGGTGGCCTTGCAAGGCAATCTGGATCCGAGCGTGCTGTTCGCCGAGCCGGCCCAGATCGAGGCCGAGGTGATCCGCACGCTGGACAGCTTCGGCCCGCCGCAGACGCCCGATGGCCGCTGGGGAGGGCATGTGTTCAACCTGGGCCATGGCATCAGCCCGCACACCCCGCCCGAGCATGTGCAGGTCCTGGTGGACACGGTCCATCGCCACTCGCGCCAACTGCGGGCCTTGGCGAGATAGGCTTTGCGCACATCGCAAGGGTCAACCCGGACAGACCCGCAAATTTGTCACTGAGGGCTTGACTTATCCCCATGTTGGCGGCAGCCGCTCAGCGAGGGCCTCGATGTTGCGGCGAAGCATGGCCATGCCAGGGCTGCGATGTAAGTCATTGATTCATAAGGATTATTTGGCGGTGCTCACGGCTGCATCAAGCCAAGGCAGTCTCGATGGCACAAGCACTTAGCGCGCGTTTTCGCAGCTTGCTCACAAAGTTATCCACAGATTCTGTGGATGGTTGAAAAATAGGTTTGAACTCAAGGGCTTAGACGCGTTTTGCAGAAAGTTACGCAAGAGTTGGCGCCCTATCCATGTCCGAAGAACTGAGGCTGGCCGTCGTCGTGGATGCGCCGCAGCACAGCGCACTGCGGGGGGCTTTGAGCTATCGCAGCGACAAGGCCTGGCCGCCGGGCACCTTGGTGCAGGTGCCGCTGGGGCGCCGCACGGTCTGTGGGGTGGTGTGGCCGCGGTCGGAGCAGGCGCCGTGCGAGCCTGGGGTGGAGCTGCGGCCGGTGGTCTCAGCGCTGCGCAACCTGCCGCCGCTGCCGGCGGCCTGGTGCGAACTGGTGACTTTTGCGGCCGGGTATTACCAGCGCAGCCTGGGCGAGGTGGCGCTGGCGGCGCTGCCGCCGGAGCTGCGGCGGCTGGACGATCGGCAGCTGGCGCTGCGGCTGCAGCGGCTGGAGCGCTTGCGTGGCCCGGGCGGGCCGGCTCCGACGCCCCCCGAGCTGACGGCCGAGCAGGCCGCCGCACTACAAGGCTGGCGCCAGGCGGGCGCGCGGACGGCCTTGTTGTTCGGCAGCACGGGCAGTGGCAAGACCGAGGTCTATCTGCGCGCGGTGGCCGATGCGCTGGCGGCCGGGCGTCAGGCCTTGGTGCTGGTGCCCGAGATCAACCTCACGCCGCAGCTGGAGCAGCGCTTTGCCGAGCGCTTTCCCGAGCGGCTGATCGTCTCTTTGCACAGCGCGCTGACGCCGGCGCAGCGGTTGCGACATTGGCTGGCGGCGCATCTGGGGCGGGCCGACATCGTGTTGGGCACCCGCATGGCGATCTTCACGCCAATGCCCAGACTGGGCTTGATCGTGGTGGACGAGGAGCACGACCCCTCGTACAAGAGTCAGGAAGGGGCTCGCTACTCGGCGCGGGACTTGGCGGTCTATCGGGGTCGTCTGGAGGGCTGCCCGGTGTTGCTGGCGTCGGCCACGCCGTCGCTGGAGAGCTGGCACCAGGCGCAGCGCGGCCGCTATGTGCGGTTGAGCATGCCCAGCCGCATTGGCGGCGGCGCCTTGCCGGCGGTGCGCTTCATCGATTTGAACCATGTGCCTCGCGCGGCCGCGGCCCACGAGGCTTTGAGCCCGCCGCTGCTGCAGGCGCTACGCGAACGGCTGGCGCGCGGCGAGCAAAGTGTGGTGCTGCTCAATCGCCGGGGCTACGCGCCGGTGCTGCATTGTCTGGACTGCGGGTGGAAAAGCGGCTGCCCGCATTGCAGTGCCTGGCAGGTGTTCCATCGCGCCGACCGCAGCCTGCGCTGCCATCACTGCGGCTTCACGCAGCCGGTGCCCCGCGCCTGCCCGGACTGTGGCAATCCGGACATCCGCCCGGTGGGCCGTGGCACCGAGCGGCTGGAGGAGCAACTGGCCGCGGCGCTGCCCGAGGCGCGGCTGGCGCGCATCGATGCAGACACGACCCGCGGGAAGGGGGCGCTGCAGGCCCGGCTGGCCAGCGTGCATGCGGGCGAGGTGGACATCCTGGTGGGCACGCAGATGGTGGCCAAGGGGCATGACTTTCGCAGGGTGACGCTGGTGGCGGTGGTCAATCCGGATGCGGCCTTGTTCTCCAGCGATTTCCGCGCCAGCGAGCGCTTGTTTGCGCTGCTGATGCAGGCGGCCGGGCGGGCCGGGCGGGATGCCGCGCAGGCCGGGCGCGCCGAACTGCTGGTGCAAACCTGGCATCCGGCCCATCCGCTGTACCAGGCCCTGCGCAGCCACGACTACGAGGCTTTTGCGGCCAGCTTGCTGGCAGAGCGCGCGATGGCCGGGTTGCCGCCGCATGCGCATCTGGCCTTGCTGCGGGCCGAGGCGCGCAGCCAGGAGGCGGCCCAGGCGTGGCTGGCGGCGGCCGCGGAGCTGGCCGCGCCGCCCCAGGGGCTGACGATTTATCCGCCCGTGCCGATGAGTCTGCCGCGGGTGGCCGACGTGGAGCGGGCGCAGATGCTGTTGGAGTCGGCCTCCAGGCCGCTGCTGCAGCAGTTCTTGGCGCAGTGGTGCCCCCGCCTGCACGGGCTGCGCGGCCAGCACAAGGGGGTGCTGCGCTGGGCGGTGGATGTGGATCCGCTGACGATTTGAGCCAGCGCTTCGCCGGCCGCGCCGCATGGCCCCAGGCTTTACAAAACTTCCCAGAGCAGGCGGCCAGGCTTCACGCAAGGCTGCCACACTGGAGGGGTTGCATGCCGCCGCCGGGAACGGCCGGGGCCCTTGGACCAACCTTTTGCTTTGTTTTCGATCATGCCCGTTGCCATGACTGCGTTGGCGGCCCGGGGCCGCCGTGCCCGCCGCTGGGCCATCGCTGCGGCGATGCTGGTGGCTGCGCTGGCGCTGGCCGCGTGGGGCTGGCAGCGCTTGGGCCGCGCGCCGGACCCGCGCGAGCTGTACCAAATCGCCAAGGTGCAGCAAGGCGATATCGAGGACTTGGTGACGGCCACCGGCACGCTGCAGCCGCGCGACTATGTGGATGTGGGCGCACAGGTGTCGGGCCAGTTGCAGCATCTCCATGTCGAGGTGGGCAGCATCGTGGCCAAAGGGGACTTGTTGGCCGAGATCGATGCCACCGTCTATGCAGCCAATGTGGATGCCCGCCGTGCGTTGCTGCGCAATCAACGCGCGACCATGGTCGAGCGCGAGGCCCAGCTGCGGCTGGCGCAACTCCAGTATGAGCGCCAGAAAAACCTGATGGCCGCCGACGCCACCACCCAAGACGCCTTGCAGCAGGCCGAAACCAGCCTGGCGGCCGCGCGCGCGCAGATCGAGGCCTTGAAAGCCCAGATCGATCAAACCGAATCCACGTTGCGCGCCGACGAGGCCAATCTGCGGTTCTCGAAGATTTATGCACCGATGGACGGCACGGTGGTGTCGATCTCCGCGCGCCGCGGCCAGACGCTCAATACGAACCAGTCGGCGCCCATTCTGATGCGCATTGCCGATTTGTCGACGATGACGGTGCAGACCCAGGTGTCCGAGGCCGATGTGGGCAAGTTGCGCATCGGCATGCCGGCCTACTTCACCATCCTGGGCGGGCAAGGGCGGCGCTGGCATGGCCAGCTGCGCAAGATCGAACCCACGCCGACGGTGACGAACAACGTGGTGCTCTACAACGCGCTGTTCGACGTGCCCAACCCCAATCAGACGCTGATGACGCAGATGACCGCGCAGGTCTTTTTCGTCGCGGCGGCTGCTCGTGACGCGCTGTGGGTGCCGGCAGCCGCCGTGACGAGCCCATCGCGTGCCGGCGCGGGCGAGGCGGCGCCGGCCGCCGCAGGCACGTCCAGGGCCGTGGCAATGACCGCTGCCGCCGATGGGCTGCCCAGCCGCGCGGCCCTGGCGGCCATGACGCCGGAAGAACGTCGCCAGGCGCTGGAGCGGCTCAGCCCCGAGCAGCGCCAGGCGTTGCGCGAGCGTCATCGGGCCATGGCCGCGGAGGAGGGCGCGCCGCGCTGGGGGCTGGTGCGGGTGATCGATGCGCAGGGGCGCATCGAAGAGCGCCGCGTCGAGCTGGGGGTGAGCAACCGGGTGCAAGTGCAGGTGCTGTCTGGGCTGCGCGTGGGCGAGGAGGTGATCGTCGGCGAGCGCCAGGCGCGCACGCGCGGCAGCGATCGGGAGCGTGCCGGTGGGCCGCCCCCCGGCCCATGGGGTCTGGGAGGGCCACGGCGATGAAGCGAGAGTCCGAGGGCGCGTTGGGGTCCGCGGCGGGTGCGGCCGGGGCCGTGCCATTGATCGCGCTGTCGGGGGTCACGCGCATCTACAACGCGGGCGAGGCAGCCGTGCAGGTCTTGCATGGCATCGATCTGGAGATCCATGAGGGCGAGTTCGTCGCGATCATGGGCGCCTCGGGCTCGGGCAAGTCCACGCTGATGAACATCCTCGGTTGTCTGGACCGCCCCAGCGCCGGCAGCTATCGCTTCGAGGGCCGCGAGGTCGGCACGCTCGATCGCGACGAGCTGGCCCGTCTGCGCCGCGAGGCCTTCGGCTTCGTGTTTCAGAGCTACCACCTCATTGCCGGCGCCACGGCCTTGGAGAATGTCGAGGTGCCGGCCATTTATGCGGGCTTGCCGCCGGCGCGCCGTCATGCCCGGGCGCGCGCGCTGTTGAGCGATTTGGGCTTGGCCGAGCGGGTGCACCATCGGCCCCACCAGCTCTCCGGCGGGCAGCAGCAGCGCGTGTCGATCGCACGTGCGCTGATGAACGGCGGGCGCGTGTTGTTGGCCGACGAGCCGACCGGCGCGCTGGACAGCCGCACCGGCGAGGAAGTGATGCGGCTGCTCACCCAGTTGTGGCTGCGGGGGCACACCGTGATCCTGATCACGCACGAGCGCGAGGTGGCCGAGCATGCCCAGCGCATCATCGAGATCAAGGATGGCCGCATCGTGGCCGACCGCACGCGCCCGCGCCGGCCCGAGGCCCTGTTGCCGGCAGGCGATGATGACATCCAGCCGCCGTCGCCCCCCGGAGGGGACAGCCCCTGGGCGGCGGAGGTCGTCGAGGCGGCCAAGATGGCCTGGCGCTCGCTGCGCAGCAATGTCTTGCGCTCGGTGCTGACGTTGCTGGGCATCGTCATCGGTGTGGCTTCGGTGATCGCGATGATGGCCATCGGGGACGGTGCCAAGCAGCAGGTGCTCGAGCGCGTCAGTGCCATGGGCTCGAACCTGTTGCTGGTGCGCCCCGGCGCGCCCAATCAGCGCGGCAGTTGGAGCATCACCACACTGGTGAACGAGGACGTGCAGGCCATCAATGCCGAAGTGCCCAATGTGCTGGCGGCCATCCCGGAGCAAAACACGTCGGTGACCGTGCGCTATGGGCATCAGGACTTGCAGACCTATGCCAACGGCACCTCGCACTTGTTTCCGCTGGCGCGCCAGTGGCCGGTGGCGCGCGGCATCTTTTTCTCGGCGGAGGATGCCCGCAACTACGCGGCCGTGGCCGTGCTGGGCCAAACCGTGGCGCGGGCGCTTTTTCCCGACGGAGAGGATCCGCTGGGCCAGTATGTGCTGGTCAACAACCTGGTGTTCCAAGTCATCGGCGTGATGGCCGAGCGCGGGGCCTCGCCGATGGGCTCGGATCAAGACGATGTGATCTTCATTCCTTTCGAGACCAGCAGCCTGCGCGTGTCGGGCCAGCGCCATTTGCGCAACGTGACCGTGGCGGTGCAGGACGTCAGCCGCATCGATCAGACCCAGCAAGACGTGGAGATGCTGCTATTGGAGCGCCACGGCCTGGTGGACTACCAGGTTCGCAACATGGCCTCGGTGATCGAGACGGCCGAACAAACGGCCAACACCATGACCATCCTGTTGGGCTCGATTGCGGCGATCTCGCTGCTGGTGGGCGGCATCGGGGTGATGAACATCATGCTGGTGTCGGTGACCGAGCGCACGCGGGAAATTGGCATCCGCATGGCCACCGGCGCGCGCGAGCGCAACATCATGCAGCAGTTCCTCATCGAAGCCCTGGTGGTCACGGCCTTGGGCGGGGCGGTGGGCGTCGGCCTGGGCTTGACCGTGGCGGCCGTGCTGGCGGCCTTCGATGTGCCGGTGCAGGTGACCGCGCTGCCGGTGCTGCTGGCCTTTGGATGCGCGTTTGCCACCGGGCTGGTCTTTGGTTTCCTGCCGGCGCGCAAGGCCGCGCGTCTGGATCCCGTGGTGGCCTTGGCGGCCCAATGACATGCGTGATCGACCGTTTCTCACCCGTTCGACCTGGGCCGTCCGGCCCCTCGTGCTGAGCCTGGCGCTGAGCCTGACCGCGTGCGCCGTCGCACCGCCGGCGGCCCGTCCCGACCTGGCGCTGCCGCAGGCTTGGCGCGCGAGCGCCCCGTCGGCCGCAGACCTGCGGGCCGATGCGGTGCAGTGGTGGGGGACGTTTGGCGCACCGGCGCTGCCAGCCTTGATCGATCAGGCCCTGCAAGCCAATCTGGACGTGGCCCAAGCCGCCGAACGGGTGGTGCAGGCCGAGTTGCAGCTGCGCAGTGCAGGCGCTGCGCGCTGGCCCACGGTCACGGCGGGCCTGCGCAGCTCGGCCACGCGCAGTGACGGCGGGGATGCGCCGTCCAGCCGCAGCGAGTCCAGCAGCGCCAGCTTGTCGGTGAGCTATGAAGTGGATCTCTGGGGCCGTCTGGCCGCCGGCCGCCGCAGCGCCCAAGCCAGCTGGCAGGCCAGCCGCTTCGACCTCGACGGCGCCCGCTTGAGCCTGGCCGCCCGCGTGGCCCAAGCCTGGTTCCAGGTGCTGGCCTTGCGGCTGCGGCTGGACATCGCCAGCGACAACCTGGCCGTGGCCGAGCGGCTGCTGGGCATCGTCGAGGTGCGTTACCGCAATGGCGCGGCCTCGGCCTTGGACCTCAGTCGCCAGCGCAGCACGGTGCTGAACCAGCGCGCCGCGGTGCTGCCGCTGCAAGAGCAACTGCGCCAAACCGAAGATGCATTGGCCTTGTTGCTCGGGCGTGCGCCGCAGGGCTTTGCCGTGCCGGCGGCCGATTTCGAGGCCTTGCAAGTGCCGGAAGTGTCCGCCGGCTTGCCGTCGGACTTGCTCACGCGCCGGCCCGACCTGGCGGCTGCCGAGGCTCGTTTGGCGGCCGCCGATGCCGACGTGGCCGCCGCCCGGGCGGCGTTGCTGCCCTCGTTCGAGCTGTCGGGCTCGGCCGGCTGGGCGTCGGCGGCGTTGGTGTCGCTCAGCCAGCCGGTGGCCTCGGCCTCGTTGGCGGCGTCGTTGGCGCAGACGCTGTTCGACGGCGGACGGCGCCAAGTGCAGCTCGAACTGGCCGAATCCACACGCCGCCAGCTCGTGCAGGCGTACCAGGCTGCCGTGCTGACGGCCTTGCAAGAGGTGGAGCAGGCCTTGACGCAGACGGCCCGGCTGGCGCAGCAAGAGCGCATCCAGCGCACCCTGGTGGACGAGGCGCAGCGGGCGCTGCAGCTGGCCGAACGCCGCTATCGCGAAGGGGTGGACGACTTGGCCACCTTGCTGGACGCCCAACGCACCTTGTTTGCGGCCCAGGACACCGTGGCGCAAACCCGGCTGGCCCGGCTGGTGGCCGCAGTCGATCTGTACAAGGCCCTGGGCGGCGGCTGGCGGCGCGCAGACTGAACGCTCCGCTCAGGCGGCTGCGGCGGCGGCCGCGTAGCGGCCCCGTCCTTCTTGCTTGGCGCGGTAGAGCTGCGCATCGGCCTGCGCGACCAGCGCGCGGCCGCCGTCGGCCCCGGCACGGCCCCAGGCGATGCCCACGCTGGCGCCGATGTGCAGCCGCAGCTGGCCCACGGTGAAGGGCTGGTGGGCGGCTTCCAAGACCTTGTCGGCCACGGCTTGGGCCTGTTCGATGCGGTCGATGCCGGGCAAGAGCACGGCGAACTCGTCGCCGCCCAGCCGCGCGACCGTGTCGCTGGGGCGCACCAGGCGCGCCAGCCGCGCGGCGAACAGCCGCAACAGTTCGTCGCCCACGGGGTGGCCATGCGTGTCGTTGACCGGCTTGAAATGGTCCAAGTCCAGGTACAGCACCGCCAGGCGCGTGCCCTGGGCGGCATGGTGCGCCAAGGCGGCCTCGAAGCCGGCGCGGTTGAGCACGCCGGTCAAGGGATCGGTGTGCGCCAGGTTCAGCAGGCGCAGGGTTTCCTGCCGCTGCTCGCTGATGTCTTGGGCCATGTCGACGAAGCCGTCGATGGTGCCATCGTCCAGACGCAGCGGGATGAAGTGGATGGACAGGTGCCGGTGCGTGCGGCGCTCGGGAAAGTCTTTTTCGAAGCTGACGGTCTCACCGGCCAGGACGCGATCCACCCAAGGCTGGCTGCGGGCGTATTCTTGCGGGCCGAGCACTTCGTCGAGGGGGCGGCCGACGATCTGCTCGGCCGGCCGGCCCAGCCAACGTTCGTAAGCACGGTTGACGTAGCGATAGCGGCGATCGCGGCCCACCACGCCGACGATCACCGGCAGATGCTCGGCCACCGAGCGCAGCGTGGCGGCTTGGCGCTGGACTTCCTGGCGCGCGGCCGCCTCGACGGTGATGTCGCGCAGCACGCCAGAGAAGTGCGTGATGCGGCCTTGCGGATCGCGGTGGGCCAGCACCATGTGACTGACGCGCACCTCGGCGCCCGCGGCGTCGTAAAAGCTGGTCTCGCCCAGCCAGAGTCCGTCCCGACGCACGGCGGGCAAGACCTCTCGGGCGATCAGCTCGTTGGTCTGCGGGGTGTTGAACTGGGCATAGTGCAGGCCGTCCAAGGGCTGGTCCAGGCGCAAGCCCAGCTTGCGGCGGGCGGCGGGGTTCAGATAAGGAAACGCTGATCAAGCCCCGCGCCGCGGCGAGATTGTCCTGCGCGGGGCGAAACGGAGCGTTTTTGGCGCGTTCTACGGCCTCGAGGGCCTTACTGGCGGGCCCTTCGGCGCCCGCCCGGGCCATGATGGGCCCATTACGGGCGCACCAATGCCGGCACGCGCCGTGCGGCCATGTACAGGTTGACCATCGCCAGCGCCGTGAAGGCGCGGTTGGCGTTCTTGGCCAGGCCTCGGTAGCGCACCTTGGCAAAGCCCCACAGGCGCTTGAGCACATGAAACGGGTGCTCGACCCGCGCG
>NZ_KB905965.1 GCF_000381125.1 Caldimonas manganoxidans ATCC BAA-369 | reverse complement strand
GCCCTCAACAAGCTCTCGCAGCGCGTGGGCATCACGGTGGAGTCGCTCTCTACCCTGGTGCCGGCGGCGGAACTGTCCGGTGTCTCGGCGCAGACCTTCGAGACGGGGCTCAAGAAGCTCGCCACCACGATGTTCGAGGCGGCCACGGGCTCGGAGGAGTCCGCCCGGCGCCTCAAAGCGCTGGGTGTGGAGTTCAAGAACCAGGACGGCACGCTGCGCGCGACCGATGCGGTGCTGCTCGATCTGGCCGACCGCCTCCAGGCCATGCCCGACGGGGCGCAGAAGTCGGCGCTGGCGGTCGAACTCTTCGGCAAGAGCGGCGCCGAACTCATCCCCTTCTTGAACCAGGGGCGCGAGGGCATCGCGGCATTGACCGGCGAGATGGAAGCGCTCGGCGTGCAGATCGGCGGCGACACCGCCGCGCAGGCCGAGGTGTTCAACGACTCGCTGGCCAAGCTGCGGCTCGCCGCGACGAGTCTGGCCAACCGGGTGATCGAGGCGTTCCTGCCGGCCCTGAACGAGATGGCCGGCGGGATGGTCGAGTCGGCCAAGCAGGGCGGTGCCTTGCGCGCGATCCTGGACGGCGTCGTGCTGGTGCTCAAGACCCTGGCGCTGGGTGCCGCCACGGTCGGCAAGGCCTTCGTCGCCCTGGGTGAGGCGATCGGCGCCGGCGTGGCCGCGGCCGTGCAGGCCCTGCAAGGCAACACCGCCGGGGCTCGCGCCATCATCGCCGAACTCAAGGGCAGCCTCGTGCGGCGCCTGGACGAACTGGCCGAGTTCCGGGACAGCCTGTTCGACCCCAAGCCCATCGAGGTGCAGGCGCCGCGCATCCAGGCCGACCCGGCGCTGCTGCAGCGGCTCACGGCTCCGGGCAAGACCCGCGACACCGCGAGCGCTCAGGCTGCGTTGATGAAGGCTCGGCTCGACGCCGAGTTCGCCTTGCTCGAGGACGGATTGGCCCGCCAGCAGCGCGCCCTCGACGCGGCGCTGCAAGACCGGCTGGTCTCCCTCCGCGACTACCACGTGCAGAAGACCGCGCTCGAGCAGCGCGAACTCGACGCCGAGATCGCTCGCCGCCGGCAGGAACTCGCCGCGCAACAGGCGATCGCCGCCAATCCGCGCGCCTCCGAATCCGAGCGCCTGCGCGCCAAAGCGGAGATCGCCAAGCTCGAGGCCGACCTCATCGTCCTCAACGGCCGCCGCGCCGACATCGAACAGGCCAACGCCCGCGCCGCCGCCCAGGCCGAGCGGGAACTGGCCGAGGCCTTGGCCCAGGCACGCGAGGAACTCGCCCAGCTCACCGGCACCGACACGGCGGAAGACCGGCGCGCCGCGATCGGGCGCAGCTACCGGGATCTTCGCGCACGCCTGGCGGCCGAGAACGACGCCGCGGGCGTCTCGCTCGTCGACCGACTCATCGACGTGAAGGCCGCGCAGGCCAACCTCGCCCGGCTGGAACAGGAGTGGCGGCTCGTCACCGAGCGGCTGCGCAACGCCCAGGAGGCGATCCAGATCCAGAGCCAAGCGGGGCTGCTCACCGAAGCCCAGGCCCGGCAGCGGATCGTGGTCTTGCAACAGCAATCGGCGGCCGAGATGCAGCGGCTCCTGCCCGCAATGCAGCAGGCCGCGCAGGCGATCGGACCGGAGGCGGCGGGCCGCGTGGCCGCCTGGCGCAACGAACTGGAGCGCACACGGCTCGTCGCCGACGAACTCGCGCCGCTGTGGAACCGCATCGGCGAAGGCTTCGGCAACGCCCTGCAGGGCATGGTCACCGGCGCGCAAAGCCTCCGCGAGGCGCTGTCCAACCTGTTCCGCCAGGTGGCCGACGCCTTCCTGCAGCAGATGGTGATCCAGCCCTTCCAGCAGTGGGTGGCGATGCAGGCGCGCATGCTCGCGCTCAAGCTCGGCTTCCTCCAGCAGGAGCAGGCCATCGAGCAAGCGGCGGCGGCCCAGTCGGTGGCGCAGAAGTCTGCCGAGACCACCGCCAAGGTGTCGATGGATGCGGCCCAGGCCGGCGCGGGCGCGGCGGCCTCGCAGGCCTCCATCCCCCTCGCCGGGCCCGTGCTCGCCATCGCCGCGATGGCCGCGATGGTCGCGGCCGTCATGGCCTTGCTGGGCGGGATCAAGAAGTTCGCGGCCGGCGGCTTCGTCACGGGTCCCGGCACGGCGACCTCGGATTCGATCCCGGCGCGGCTGTCGGCCGGCGAATACGTGGTGCGTGCGGCGGCGGTCCGGCGCGTCGGCGTGGCCTTTCTCGATGCCCTCAACGGCCTGCACGCCCCGCCGGTGTGGGACGGGCGGCGTCTGGCCCTGGCCGCCGGGGGGCTCGTGCCCCAGGTCCAGGTGCAGCCGGCCGCGCCGCAGGTCAGCCAGGCCGTGCGCATCGTCAACGCCATCGACCCGGGCGTCACCCACGACCACCTGCAGACCCCCGCCGGCGAGCGGGTGATCCTCAACATCATCGGGCGCAACGCGCGCGCGGTGCGCGCGGCGCTCCAGGGATAGCCATGGCCTTGCTCTTCATCGACGGTTTCGATCACTACGACCCGCAGGCACTCGACCCCTTCGGCGATCCGTGGCTCGCGCGCGGCAAGGCGGCGTATCTGTCGCCGCAGGCCCAACGCATCCCCGGCCGGCGGCCATCGTCCTATGCCTTGCGCCTGCCCGAAGGCGCGGGTGGCGGCTATGTCAAGAACCTCGATGCCACCAAGACCAGCCTCATCGTGGGCGCAGCGATTCGCGTGGCGCCCTTCGAGAACACGGGTGAGGAGCCGGTGCTGCTGGGCGTGCGCGATGCGAATGCGCAGGTGGCGCACATCGTCAAGATCGGCGAGGACGGGCGGCTCAAGCTCTACCGCGGGCAATACGGCTACGAGCAGCTGATCTCGACCTCGATCGCCACCGCCGCCGCGCGCGGCTGGCACTACGTCGAGCTGCAAGTCACGCAAGGCACGAGCAACGGCGTCTTGAGCGTGCGGGTCAACGGCATCCTGGCCATCCAGATGACGGCGCAGAACACCATCCAAGGCGGCGGCCAACTGCTGACGGCGTTCGTCGGCGCCGTGCCGGGCCAGTCCTGCCCGGTCACGCTCGATGTGGACGACCTCTATCTCGCCGACACCTCGGGCACGATCAACAACACCTTCCTGGGCGACGTGCGGGTGGACGCGCTGCAAGCACAGGCCGACGGCAGCCTCAACCAGTGGACGGTCGAAGGCGCGGCCTCGGCCTGGCAGGCGGTCAGCGACGGCGATGAGGCCAGCAGCATCCGCGCCAACGCCGCGGGCTTGCGCCAGACCTTGCGCCTCGCGCCGCTGCCGGCGATGGCCACGCCTGCCATCCACGGCGTGCAGGTGACGATGCTGGCCCGCAAGACCGAAGCGGGCCTGGGCAAGGTGAAGGGCCTGGTGGCCAGCGGCGCGCAGACCGCCGTGAGCAGCGACCTCATCCTGCAAGAGCAGCTGGCCTGGCACACGGCGCTCTTTGAGCGCAACCCCAGCGGCAACGTCCAGTGGACCGAAGCCGCCTTCAATGCCGCTGAGTTCGGCGTGGAGTCGGCATGACGGATCGCCTCGTCGCCGAGCAGCTCTCTGAGCTGGGCAGCGCGCCGGTGCCCGGCAGCGCTCTGGCCGCCTTGCAGGGCGAGGTGCTTTCTCGGGCGGCCTTGGGCGCGGGCGCGGCCCACTTCACGCCAGAGACGGCCGTCTCGCCCTGGCCGCCCGATTCGGCAGCCCGCCTGCTCGCGGAATCGCTGGCAGCCCCCTGGCCGCCCATCGAGGCCCCCGCGTTACTGGTCGAGGTGCTGCGCCGGGACACGGCATCAGCCGCCATCGTCGCCACCGGCATGGAGGCCTTTGGCGATGCGCCGTGGCCGGATGCCCGGCGCGGCGTCTTCGCCTTCGGCCACGACTGGGCCGAACCGCTCGTCGAGCGGCTGCAGTGGCAGACGGCCGTGGCGCGGACCGCCAGCGGCAACGAAGCCCGCCAAGGGCTGCGCCGCGTGCCCCGGCGAACCCTCACCTACGCCGTGGGCCATGGCCGCGCCACCGATGCGCTGGTGGCCGACTGGCTGGCCGATCATCTCGGGCAGAAGGCGCTGTGGCCGCTGCCGCAGCACGCCGCGCGCCTGACCGAAGCCGCTGGGGCGGGAGCGTTGGCGCTGGCCGTCGCCCCGGTGCGGGCAGCCGCGTTCGGTCCACTGGCAGCCGACGTGCGGCTGGGCTTCGATGGGCTGCAGGGCTGGGACGGGGATGAGCGCTGGGTGTGGATCCTGGCCGCCGATGGCTGGCAGACCGCGCGGCTCTCACACGTGGAGACCGAGCGGCTTTGGCTGGCCGATCCACTGTCTCGCTCCGTGCCAGCGGGTACGACGGTCATGCCGCTGGCATGGGGCATGGCCAGCGAGGCGGCAGACTTCGCCCAGTGGGTGCCGGGCGTGGTCGGCGGACGCGTGACCGCGAGCCTCGCGCCTGCGCCCCTGCCGGACATGGACCTGCTCGACGACCCTTTGCTCGACGGCCTGCCGGTCTGGCCCGATAGCAACTGGCGCGACGATCCGTCCGCCACCGCCCAAGGCGTGATCACCCGGCAAGACCTCTCGCCCGCCGACCCTTGGATGCGCCGCGACGACCCGTGGCCGGCGACGACCTACCAGCGCCGCTACCTGGCCAGCGGCCACGAGGACATCGAGCGCTGGCGCTCGCGCCTGGAGCGGGTCCAGGGCCGCCTGGGCGCCTTCTGGCTGCCCGATGGCCTGGCGCCGGTGCTGTGGGTGAGCGCCGAGGCCGATCCCGAGGATGGCTTTCTGCGGGTGACGGGCGAGGACTCGTCCGCCTTCTGGCATCGCCCCGCCGCCTGCCTGATCCTGCATCCGGACGGCAGCCGGCAGCAGGCGCTGACCGCGACCTGCCACCGCGATCAGAGCGGCGTGCTGGTGCTGCGCTCGGGGCTGGAGGCGCCCGTACCCGCGGGCAGCCGCGTCGTGCGCCTGGCCCGCTGCCGCCTCGACCACGATGCCGTCGAGCTGTACTGGCACACCCCCGGGCTGGTCGAGATTCCCATCACCGCGCGCCAGCTGCCCGAGCCGCGCGGCAATGACCGCGTCGTCTACGTCGGGTACTGACCATGAGTGCGATGCCTCTGCTCGAAGTCGAGCTCTACGTCTTCGAGGGCGCCAGCTTCAGCGTGCGGCTCACCCCGCACGAGTTCGACGTGGACATCGACGGCCAGCGCTACGAGCGCTGCCCGATCGAGCGCAGTACGCTCGCGCTGGGCGCCGAGGCCGCCAAGAGCGCGCTGGAACTGCGGCTGCCACCCGACCACGCTTTGGTGCGCCATCTGTTGCAGGCGGCCATCACCGGCGAGGCCACCGCGGTGCGGTTGATCGTGGCGCGCATCCACACCAGCGGCATCGCCCAGGCTGTGCGCTGGATGGGCCGGGTGCTGGGCGTCGAGGTGTCCAGTGATGCGGCGCGCATCCGCTGCGAGTCCGCGCAGGTGAGCTTGAAGCGCATTGGCTTGCGGCGGCTCTACAGCCGCGCCTGCTCGCACGTGCTGTATTCGGCGGCCTGCGGGGCGTCTCCCATCACCGCCAGTGCGGTGGTTGGGTGGACCGATGGTTCGCTCATCTTTATCGAAGGCGGCGTACCACCCTCCGTGCTAGGGATGCTCGCCGGCGGCTGGATGCAGATGCCGGACGGTGCCCGCCACATGATCGTCCGTGACGATCCCGACGCGGTGGAGTTGCTCTATCCGGTGGCCATCGCCTCAGGCACCGAGATCGTGCTCGTGGCCGGCTGCGACCACAGCACGACGACCTGCCAGGCGCGGTTCGACAACCTCGCCAACTACGGCGGCTTCCCCGCCATCCCGAGCAAGAACCCGTTTGCGACGGGCGTGTTCTGACCCCTGAGAAGCATCGCCATGTGGTACCTCGTCGTCATCGTGGTAGCGGCCGTGGTCTCGGCCGCGCTCGCCCCGAAACCGCCCGAACCGAAGCCGGCGTCGCTCTCCGACGTCGATGCCCCCACCGCCGAGGAGGGCCGGCCGATTCCCGTCGTGTTCGGCGCGGTGCTGATCCGTGGCGCCAACGTCGTGTGGTACGGCGACTTGGAGGCCGAACCCATCAAGAAGAAGGGCGGCAAGAAGTGAGGAGCAAGCCCCTGACCATCACCATCGACCATGTGCGCGCCGCCGGCCTGTGCGTGCACGGCACGCGCGCCTGGTTCGCGCGGCAAGGCCTGGACTTCCGCGCCTTCCTGCGCGAAGGCATCGACGCCGAGACGCTGCTGGCCACGGGTGACGCGATGGCTATGCGGGTGGTCGAGCTTGCTAGCGCTCAATCCAGCCAGCAGGAGGTTGTCTGATGGGCGGCCGCAGCAAGAGCCAGACCGTCGGCTACCGCTACCGCATCGGCCTGCACCTGGTGCTGTGCCAGGGGCCGGTGGACGTGGTGCAGGAAATCCAGATCGGCGAGCGCACCGCCTGGGGAGACGCCAGTCGCGCGCCGCTGCCGGCCGGCCATGGGATCGGGCGCCTGTCCATCGACAAGCCGACCCTCTTCGGCGGCGATGAACGCGAAGGCGGCGTGGTGGGTGAGATCGACGTGATGGGCGGTGAGGCCACCCAGGGCCGCAACGACTACCTGATGAGCCGGATCGGTGCGGCGATTCCGGCTTTCCGTGGCGTGCTGTCCGTGGTGGCGCGCAAGATCTTGTTCTCCGCCAACAACCCCTATCTGAAGCCCTGGGCGGTGCGGGTGCGGCGCTTCATGGAAGGCTGGCACGGCGAGCCCTGGATGCAATGGGAAGCCGAAGTGCGAAGCTGGGACGCCGACAGCGGCGCTTACGTGACCGTCGGCATGAACCCGGCGCACATCCTGGTGCAGTGCCTGACCGACCCGCATTGGGGCATGGGCTATCCGGTGAGCGCCATCGGGCCGAGCTTTTGGAGCGCGGCCTGGGCCCTGTCCAGCGAAGGTTTTGGGCTGAACCTGCTGTGGACCCGCCAGCAGCCGATCGAGGGCTTCATCGCCCAGGTGCTCGACCACATCGGCGGCATCCTCTACCTCGACCCCGAACGGGGCCGCTTCGAGCTCAAGCTCCTGCGCGACGATTACTGGATCGAGGGCCTGCCGCTCCTGGGCCCCGACGAGATCGCGCGCATGGAGCGCTTCGAGCGCGCCCAGTGGGGGGAACTCCCCAACGAGATCACCGTGGTCTATACCGACTGGGCCACGGGCAAGGAGGCCACCGTCTCGGTGCAAAACCTCGCGGCCATCCAGCTGCAAGGCGGCGTGATCAACCAGCGCCGCGATTATCCGGGCGTCAACTACGGGCCGCTGGCCGCCAGGCTCGCCTTGCGCGATCTGCGGGCGCTGGGCTCGCCACTGGCCCGCATGACCCTCACCCTCGCCCCCAGCGCCCTGGAACGACCGCCCTTGCCGGGCGATGTATTCATCCTCCACTGGCCGCGCCTTGGCATCACGCGCATGGTCGCGCGCGTCGTTGGCATCGACACCGGCGCGCTGGGCGCGGCCGAATGGCGCATCGATGCGGTGGAGGACGTGTTCGGCATGGGCGACACCGTGCTCTCGTCATCGCCGCCGCCCATCGAGGAGCCGCCCCTCGTGCCTCTGCCGCCGGCGCTCGTGCTGGCGGTCGAGGTGCCGTACTGGGAGCTCGCCCGGCGCATGAGCCGCGCCGATCTGGACTACCTGACCGACACCGACACGTATATTGGTGCGCTGGCGGCGGCCGGGGGTAGCGGGCAACTGAACTGGTTGCTGGCCACCGGCGCCAGCAACGCCAGCCTCCAAGCTGTGGCCAGCGAAGACTATGCGCCACTCTTGCGGCTCGAGGCCGCCTTGCCGGCGAGCGAAGCCGATGCGCTGGCCGTGCCGGTGACGGCGCTGGCAAACCCCGAGCGATTGAGCATCGGCGACTGCGCCTACCTGGTCGATGCTACAGGCCAGATCCGCGAGGCGGTGGCCATCCTCGCCTTCGATGCCACCGCGAGCACGGTGGATCTCGCCCGCGGCGTGCTCGACACCACGCCCAAAGCGCACGCTGCTGGCACCCGGCTGATTGGGGTCGGCGAGTGGCTGGCCGCAGAGACCATCGAGCGCGCCCCGGGCGAATCGGTGTTCGTCGCCGCCCTCCCGCGCACATCGACCGAGCAGGGCGCAGCCGTGCTCGCCGCCAACGGCCAGCCGCTGCTGCTCGGCGGCCGGCAGGCGCGGCCCTATCCGCCGGGGCGCGTCCGCATCAACGGCCAGCGCGAGCCCGCCGTGGTGGCCGGCGACCTGATCCTGACCTGGGCGCACCGCGACCGCACCCAGCAGACCGCCTACCTCGTGAAGCAAGACGAGGGCGACATCGGCCCCGAGTCAGGCACCACCTACACCGTGCGCATCCGCGACCGAAACGGAAACCTCGTGCGCACCGAATCCGGCCTCACCGGCAACGGCTGGACTTTTGATATGGCGAGCGCCGCCGTGGATACCGGAGCAGCAGGCGACCGCATCACCCTCGAAATCGAAGCCGAGCGCGAGGGGCTCACAAGCTGGCAGGCGCAGGTGCGCAGCGTCGAGCGCGCGGGCTACGGCCTGCGCTGGGGGCAGTATTGGGGCGGGGTGTGATGGAGATGACCCTCGACATGAGTGAGCGGCCGCGCATCGACGTGCACCTGCTCACGCTCGACGAGCCCGCCGAATGGCGCGCGGCCTGCATCGAGAGCCTGGCAGGCGCGCCGATCCGGCTGCACGTGCTGCCGGGCATCCCCGGCCGGATCGGCCAGGCGCGCGCGGCAGGCTACGCGCGAGGGACCTTGCCGCTGGCGTCCTTCGTCGATCCCGACGATCTCTATGAAGCCGGCGCCTTCGCGCCGCTGGCCGATGCGCTCGATGCTTGCCCACAGGCGGTGCTGGCCTATACCGACGAGGCGTTGATGGACGAGGCCGGGCGCCCCTTGGGTGTGCGGCGACTGGCTTATAGCGCCTTCCAGCACGCCCACTCGGCCAGCCATGTGCACGGCCTGATCGTGATGCGACGCTGCGCCGTCGAGCCACTGCTGCCGCGCCTGTTCGACCTGCGCCTCAGAGCCGAATGGGCGCTCACCCGAATGCTGTCCCAGCGCGGCAGCGTGCTGCACCTGCCCATCGTCGGGCGGCACTGGCGGCAACACCCGCGGCAAGTCCATCGCACCGCAGACCCGGCTGTCGCGCGGCGCATCCGGCAAACGATCGACCACGCCACGAACTCCTGGAGATAGACCATGCCATCGACCGACCCGAACCTGGGGCTTGCCTACGGCTGGACGCTGGGCGAATCCGGCTGGCACACGCAGATGGACGCGAACCTCAAGCGCCTGGGCGCCATCGTCGGCCTGTCCGTCAAAGACCGCGACCTCACCGCGCCACCGGCGAGTCCCGTCAACGGCGACCGCTACATCATCCCGGCCGGTGCCACCGGCGCCTGGGCTGGCAAGACGAACCAGATCGCCGTGCGCATCGGCGGAGCGTGGGAATACCACGCGCCCCAGGTCGGGTGGCTGGCCTACATCGAGGACGAGGCCAAGCTCGCCGTCTTCAAGCCCAGCGGCTGGAGCGCGGGTATCGCCGTCTGATCGCTATCCCGCCGCAACCCACCGAACCCGCCTTGGTGCGACGCGCATCAGGCGGGTTTCGCTTTTGGCTTCGGCATCACGTGGCTGCGCCACATGAGCCTACGCCGCAACTTCGTTGTTTGGAGACCTGCCATGACCGAACCGAACCAACCGCCTGCGCTCGTGGAGAACATGCTCCTCTTGCGCCGCGAGGACTTCGACGACTTGCTCGACCGCGCCGCCGAGCGGGGTGCTGAGCGAATCCTTGCGCACCTGGGCCTCGAAAACGGCCGTGCCGCCAAGGACATCCGCGAGCTGCGCGACCTGTTGGACGCGTGGCGCGATGCCCGCCGCACGGCCTGGCAGACCGCCGTCAAGGTCATCACCACCGGCATCCTGGCCGCGCTGCTGGTGGGGGCCGCCATCAAGTTGAAGCTCATGGGAGGCAGTCAATGATTGAGACCTTGCTCGGTGGGCTCCTCGGCGGGGCCTTCCGTCTGGCACCCGAGATCCTGAAGTGGCTGGACCGCAAAGGCGAGCGCAGCCACGAGCTGGCGATGCAGGACAAAGCGCTGGAGTTCGAGAAGCTGCGCGGGGCGCAGCGCATGGCCGAGATCGGCGCTGCCGCCGATGCGGCGTGGAATACCGGTGCCATTGAAGCGTTGCGCGAGGCGGTGGCGGCACAGGGAAGGCCCTCGGGTGTCAAGTGGGCCGATGCACTCTCCACAACGGTGAGGCCTGTAGTGACCTACCTCTTCGTGCTGATGTATGCCGTGGTGAAGCTTTCCACCTTCGTCGGTTCGGTGCAGTCGGGCGTGGGGTTCGGGCCGGCGCTGATCGCCACTTGGACGGAAGCAGATCAAGCACTGCTGTCGGGCATCCTGAACTTCTGGTTTATTTCGAGGGTATGGGAGCGGCGCGGTGGCCAGGCGTAAGGGACGCCAGCCGCGACCGCTGGCCGAACGCTTTTGGGAGAAGGTCGACAAGCGCGGTCCGGATGAATGTTGGCCGTGGGTCGGCTCCATCGATACCCGCGGCTACGGCAGCATCGGTGCCGATGGCGGAAAGCCGCTGCTCAGGGCACATCGTGTCGCTTATGAACTGTGTGTCGGCCCGATTCCACCTGGCCTTGTGGTCTGCCATACCTGCGACACACGGCACTGTGTCAATCCCATCCATCTCTTCGTTGCCACGCAGCGAGAGAACGTGCTGGATATGGTACGCAAGGGGCGCCGCCAATGGCCGGCCGGTGAGCGCCATCCGAAAGCGAAGCTGCGCGCAGAAGATGTCATCGCCATACGCAACGACACAAGGCCGCCGCGTCTGATCCGTGCCGAATACGGCATCGGCAAGACCACGTTGCATCAGATCAAGCGGCGCGAGACGTGGAGGTGCCTGCCATGATCCGGGTACCGCCTCAAGCCATCGATCTGGCCAAGCGCTTCGAGGGCTTTCACCGCGTGCCGAAGAACGACCCAGGCCGCGCGCATCCCTACATCTGCCCGGCCGGCTACTGGACCGTCGGCTACGGTCACCTCTGCGATCCCAAGCACCCGCAGATCACGGAGGCTGAAGCAGAGGTCTATCTGGCCCGCGACCTCCAATCGGCACTCGCCGCCACGCTGCGCTACTGCCCGGTGCTGGCCACTGAGCCGGAGGGGCGGCTCGCGGCCGTTGTGGACTTCACGTTCAACCTCGGCGTGGGGCGGCTGCAGACATCAACGCTGCGACGGCGGATCAATCAGCGGGACTGGGTTGCCGCCGGGCAAGAGCTGCGCCGGTGGGTTTACGGCGGGGGGAGAATACTGCCCGGCCTGGTGGCGCGGCGGGAAGCGGAAAGACATCATCTCATCCAGCCACACGGATCATGGTCGTCGTAGAGGAAGACCCTGAGCGCAACCGCGCCAAAAATGCTTCCGCATCGATACGGGGCAAGAGCCGTTCATTGGCTTCGGCGAAATGCGGCAGCCCTGCCCATAGGAGGGGATCGCCAATGATGAAGATGCGGTGCTTGGCGCGGGTCAGGGCTACATTGAGCAGGTTGGGCTTGCTGGCCGCCCAGTTGGCCGCGCCACGGGTCTGGTCATCGCAGCCCAGCACCAGAAACACCAGGCTTTCCTCCTTGCCCTGGAAGGTGTGTACCGTGCCGATACGGCTTTGACACCACTGGCGCAGGGCAGTCTTGGAAATTGGCTTGGGGCGCTCGATCTGACCGTTCAAATGAGTGATGAGGGTTGACTTGATGCGTCGAAACGGCGTGATCACATACAGGTCAGGCAGCGCGCCCGTGCGCTCGATGAGCGCCTGGATCGCATGCCCGATCAATGCCACCTGCTCGGGCACCACTAGTTTGTCTTGGGTCCGGCCGCCGACGGCGACCCAGCTGCTCGGTCCCACATCCAGGCTGCCGGCAGGCGGCTTGCGGTCTTTCAGGCCGAAGACCATCTTGTTGCCGTAGGCGATGGCATTGGCAATGGTGAACATCGGGTCGGCACACCGCCGATGCACCCGCAGGGGGCTGCCGATCCATTGTGCTGGGTCGTTGCCGGCCAGCCACGTGCCGTGCGCATTGGCGGCGTCGGCCACGGTCTGCACAGAGGCCAGATGAGGCTCGATTCTGGGTTCATCGGGCAGCTGTGCCTGCCCAGCCAGCGCCTCGATCAAGGGGATGGGGACGGTGAACACCGGCTCGATCTGCAGCGGATCGCCCACCACCACGGCCCGGCGTGCCCGCCATAGTGCGCCCACCGCGGCCTGCGGCACGGCCTGGCCGGCTTCGTCGATGAACAGCCATCCAAGCGCCCCAGGGCCAAGATCGCGGAATTGTCTGGCGATCGACGCGAAGGTGCTGGAGACGACGGGCACGATCATGAACAGGCTCTGCCAGATGGCCAAGGCCTGCTGGGGGTCGGTCAAGCGCTTGCCCGCCAGCAGGTGACCGATGGCCATGACGTTGCCGCCGAAGCCTCCGCCCTTTTGCAGCACTTCCGCGAGCCACGCCTCGTGCAGCCCCAGGGCCGCCACGAAGAGTTCGCTGCGCAAGCGATTGAGCGTCTCGTCCCGCCACAAGCCTTCGATCTGCCAGCGCGCCTGCTCCAGATCGGCGGGCGAATCGGGGCGGGCGGCGGCTGGGAAATCTTCTTTCAGCTGTTGCCATTCGGCTTGCAGGCGATCCCACTCTTGCAGCTTCTTTTCCAGGCGCTGGCGGGCGTTGGAGAAGGACGCTTGCGCCTGGTGGCTGGCACGCTTGGCCTGATCCCGCTCGACTTCGAGCGCGCGCAGCTGACTGAGCCAATGGCGCTGCTGCTCATGGTTGCCAGCCAGTGCCTGCCGGTACTGACGTTCTTGGGCGCGCCGCCACCAGCGCAGCCACCAGGCTGGCCGCTGCCGTTCGATCAGCCGTTCTTCTTCGCGCAGCAGGCTCAGTTGCCGTTGCGCGAGCGTGTGCGACTCTTCGGCTTCCCGTGCCCATTGCTGCGCCATGTGCAGTTGATGCTGTGCCGCCTGCACCTGCGCCTGGAGTTCAGCCACGAAGCTGTCCCGCGTTTGTCCGCGCAGATCCAAGCTCAGCTTGGCGAAGCGATCGAGCTTTTGCAGGCGTTCTTCGACCGCGTTGGCCGCGTTCAAGAAGGCTTGACGCGCCTCGGTAAAACTGGGGCCGGAGTACGTCTGCCGCCAGCGCCATAGCGATTGATGGCGCTCGGGGTCATAGCCCGTCGGCATGCGGTCTGCGCTTTGTCCATCGAAGCGCAGCCGATCGGCAAAGGCGGTGCGGTTGGCTTTTTTGCCCAGGGCGCAGGCCAACAATCCCCAAGGCTCGTCATCGGGCGCGAGCGCGGCATAGTCGCCCTTGGCCGTACGTGCGGCTAGGTTGCAGGCCACGGGGCGAAGGTAAGAGATGCGCGGAGTTCCATCGGGATGGCGCCATGTCGCTTTACCCAGGGCCTTGGCCTTGGGCAGGTCGCGCGAGATGTTCTCGACGGCGGCATTGTTGGAAGAAGCCACCACCATCTCAAAGCCGACGAGGCTCTCGTGCAGAGGTCTGACTTTGCAAGGCTGCTCGCCGTGAAACTCGACCTGGATCGTCTTTCCCAGCGCATCGGATGCCTTGTTGAACTGGGCCAGCGCCCGTGCGCGCCATGTGATGATCTCGGCGAACACATCGCGCAGCAGGGTGGTCTTGCCCGTGCCTGGCGGACCGTTGACCGAGAAGATGCCGCCGTTGCCGAGCCGTTCAAAAATGCTGTTGACGGCAAACTGCTGCATCAGGCTCATGGCATGCGCGGGCTCATCAGGCCAGTGCGCACGGGGCAGGCGATTCGGGATCAGCGTTTCGAGGATGTGTTTTCGCCCCTCGTCGCTGTAAAGATCTAGGCGCTCGGATTCAGGCAAAGGCGACAGGTAGGCAACGAGCGCTGATCCCGTCCCGCCGCTTTGCAGCCAAGCGAGGGCGCGGGCGATGTCTTGGACATAGAAGCTGTTGAGGATGTCGATCTCGATGCCGTCTTCGGTGCCTGCTGCTGCGTCCTCGTCCTCATTGTCCGCAGCCTCTGCCACGGCGGCGGCGCTGGAGGAGGCGGTCTGGGCGGGTAGTGAGGCGACCTTGCCCGAGTCGGCATCGACCACGCTTTTGGCGCGAATCAGCACGACGGGCTGCTTCTCATCGTCGAGCCTGAGGCCAGACCAGTCCTCGAACATCTCCAGCAGCGCCAAGACCTCCTGGCCAGACAAGGGGCGGCGGTCGAGGGCGAGGGGTTCGTCGATGGCGGCTTGAGGCGGCTTGGCGCCAGCTGCCATGCCTTCGGCCCGAAATTGCCACAGACGGTCTTTGAGGTTGCGCATACCGTCATCGAACGCCGCCGTATCCAGGGCCTCCAGTCCCCCAGTTTGCAGCCGCCCCAGCGCCCACGGCGCCAGCGACACGCAAACCTCATCGAGCAAAGGCTCGCCGGTTGGACCCACCCGCAGCTTGGCCATGCAGGTGGGGCCTTCCAGTTCTCCGCGTTCGTCCTGTTCCCAGGCTTGCGGTGAATCGGGATCGGGCGCCTTGCGTAACGCGGCGCGCGTTGTTTCGGCCAGCCGGGACTTGTCGAACAGACCCAGGTAGAGATCGAACCCCATCAACCGGAGCCCAGACGGCAGAGGGATGCGCCACAGGTCACGGTGTCCACGGAGGTCGGCACGAGACAGGCACCGAACCGACCATTCGGCATCCGGCACATCCAGCACCTGTTGCAGATCGAAGGGTATAAAAAACTCGATCTGGTGCCAAAAGCGCAACGCGGCGCGGGCATCCAGCGGCAGGGTCGATTTGGTGGTCGTGGTGGATGGCGTGCTCATCGTTCCCGCCCTGCCTCCTGCCAAGCCTTCTGCACCGGAGACAGCAGGTACTCCATCACGGTGCGTTGCCCCTGATGGATCTCGGCGATGACCTGCATGCCGGGTGAGAGCCGCAAGCGGTTGCCATCGATTTCGAGATGCTGGGCACCCAGCCTGACGAGGGCCTTGTAGCGCAGGCCGGCGGCGGCATCGGGAGCGTCGCCCCCTGCCTTCGAGGATGAGCTCGGTTGATCGGCCGCGTCGGGGCCGACATGGATGACGGTACCGTCGATCATGCCGTACTTCTGGAACGGATACGCCGACAGCTTCAGTTTCACGCGCTGATCCCGGTGCACGAAGCCCACGTCCTCGTTCTTCACATAGACCTCGGCCTGCAGCGGTTCGTCATGCGGGACCAGCGTCATCAACACACTTCCGGGTGAGACGACCGTCCCGACCGTGTGCGTGGCCAGATCCTTGATCACGCCGCGCTGCGGCGCGCGCAGGGACAACAGGGCCGCCTTGTGCTCGATCTTTTCGAGTTCGTCCCGCAACCTGCGGAATTGCGACTCGGCCTCAATCCGCTCGTTCTGCAATTCGGCTCGGTAGTTGGAGGTGATCTGGGCCAGTTTCTTCTCACTGGCGGCAAGGGTCGACTTGAGGCTCGCCACCGTGGCCTCCTGGGCCCGCAAGTCCTGCTCCTTCTCGATGCGGTCGCGCTGCTTCTCCTCCACGGCCAAGGGGCTCAAGAAGCCCTCCTTGCCCAGCTTCTCGAAGGCGGCTGCACTCTTGCGGTAGGTCGGAAGCGTCTCCCTCAACTTGCGTGCCAGTTCTTCCGCGGCCTGGAGGTCGTGGCGGGTTTTGGCGAGGGTGGCCTGCTCCTGCGCGACCGCATCCAGGTAGGCCTGACGATGGGCGGCGTATTGGCTCGCGACCTGCGCGTAGATCTCCGGCGCGTCCGACGCTTCCGCGTGCATCGGCATGCCTGACAATTCGGCATCGATGCGGCGCAGTTGCAGGCGCTTGAGCTCGTACTCGTTGCGCAGTGTGCGGGCGTCGGCTTCGGTCAGTTTGGCATCCATGCGCATCAGAATCTCGCCGGCCTCGACCGCTTGACCTTCCCGCACCAAGATTTCCTGCACGATGCCAGCCTCCGCCGGCTGCACGATCTTCACATAGCTTTGCGGCACCAGCCGGCCTTCGGCCACGGCGACGATGTCGAGTTTGCCGAAGCTCGCCCATGCGAGCAGGATGGCGAACAAGGCCACGACGCAGTAGAGCACCGTCCGAGGCAATCTGGCCGGCGGGCTTTCCTGGATGGCGAGCAGCCCTGGTGCGAAGTCGAGCGCGTCGGCCGACAGGGTCTTGACCGCCGGTTTCATGCGTCGACCTTCAATGGGTGGTCGGCATCGGCGCCGGTGGCCATTCCCGCACCATCATGGCGCCTGTCCTGGCTGGGTCGGGCAGCAGGGCGGCGACCTTCCTGCCCGGGAACAGCGTCTCGCGCAGTTCCTTGAGGGTCTCCTCCAGCTGGCCGAAGGGCGCCACCGCATCGATGATCCAGACGTGCTCGCCGCACTTCCATTCGTGCGGCGCGATCTTCGGCTGGCTGGAGCGCAGCCTAGAGTCGACCTGGTCATTGACAAAGGCCCAGGTGATGAAAGCGTACGGCAACCCGCTCTTGGTGTAGAGCCGGCACTGGTCGAGCACGATGGGCGGCAGCACTGCCCAGTCGGTGTCGCCCAGGAACATGAATTTTTTCACCGGGTCGCGGGCATAGAGCCACAGGGCCGGGCCCAGGATGGGGAGTTTGGCCAAGGCGTCCTTGGCCTGCTCCAGCGCCGCCAGAGCGGCGGTTTCAGTGGTCTTGTCGGTCATGAGTGTCCTTTGTCATCTATTTCAGCCGAGGCGGTAGCCGCACACGGTGGCATCGAAACGGCTGCCCACGGCCTGCGCCTGGCTGGCGAAGTGGGCATCCTTCAACGTATCCTGGGCGACGCCCAGTGAAATGGCGGATTCGCCACCCGCGGCATAGCGGGTCGCCAGTTCGCCGCCCAGGGCCGCCGAGTCGCTGCTCGACAGATGCGCATCGAGCAGACCATTCATCAGGCTCCACTGGGACAGCTTCGGGTTGGCGGCGCGGGCTGCGTCGAACCGCTGCACCAGTGCCTTGAAGTCGAAGGTGTCGATCTCCCAGCCGGTGGGGCTGGTCGCCCCCCAACCCCGAGACGGCACCGCTTCGACCACTTGGAGCTTATCCACCGTCTGATTGCCGGCAGCGGCGTACCAGTCCTTGAGGGTAATCTGGCTGCTGCCGCCGGTCGAGAGAACCAGATCCGCGCCGGTCTTCCTGAACACCAGGTCACTTTCGTCGATGCCGCCGCCCAAGGACAGGGTGTTCGTAGCCCCCGCGCTCGGCAGCACCACGTCCCGGCCATCGCCCCAGTTGAAGGCGATGACGTTGGCGCCGCCGCCCGCCTGGATCGTGTCGTCGTGTTTGCCGCCGGCGATGAAGTCGTTGCCGTCCCCGCCTTCGAGCCGGTCGTCCTGCTGGCCACCGAACAGGGCATCGTTGCCGCCCTGTCCGAACACGCTGTCCCGGCCGTTCGAACCGGCCAGCACGTCGACGCCGCAGCCGCCGTCGAGCGTATCGTTGCCGGTGCCGCCCTGCAGGTAGTCCTCGCCGCCCTCGCCGTATACGGTGTCGCCGCCCGCCCCGGCATAGACGATGTCGTGGCCGCTGCCGGAGCGGATGACGTTGTTGCGCGGGCCGCCGACGATGATGTCGTCGTCGCGCCCCGTGGTGATGGCAGTGGTCCAGGGCGTGCCGTAGGTGATGCGCGTCTTGATCAGCAGATCGTCGAAGGACTTGATGCTGCCGTCGGCGAATTCGAAACGTTCGATGGGCGAAGTAACCCGACCGCAACGGTCGACGGTGATTGCGAAATCAAACCCCTGATCCGCCTGCTCGCAACCGCCGGCATTGAGCACCCGCACCTGGGCCGTGTAGACGCCGTTGGCCTCAATGACGCGCAAGGCGACATTGTCGAGCGAGAGCCCGGTGCCGAAGCGCACCGTATCCGTGCCGGAAACATCGTCGATCCGGTCCAGCCCATCACCCAGGTTGATCAGATAGGTGTCATTGCCGGCGCCACCGATCAGGACATCGTTCCCTTGGCCGCCGGAGAGCAGGTCGTCGCCGGCCTGCCCATCGAGCCGGTCGTTTCCTGCGCCACCCGAAATGGCGTTGTCGCCGGCATTGCCGATGAGCGTGTTGTCGGCATCGTTGCCCCCCGCGCCGATGTGGCCGTTGCCGGTCAGGATCAGGTTCTCGACGTTTTCCGGGAGGACGTAGCTGACACTGGTGTAGATGGTGTCGATCCCGGCATTGAAGGCTTCGACGACCGTATCGCCGGCATCATCGACGATGTAGTCGTCGTCGCCCGCCCCACCCGCCATGGCATCGGCCCCGGCACCGCCATCGAGGCGGTTCCGGCCGCTGTTGCCGATGAGCACGTTGGCGAGTTCATTGCCTGTGGCATCGATGTCGGCCGCACCGGTCAGCGTCAGATTCTCGACGTTGGCCGAGAGCCGGTAGCTCACGCTGGCGAACACCACGTCAGTGCCTTCCTGCGCGGCCTCGGTGACCGTATCCCCAGCGTTGTCGACGATGTAGATATCGTCGCCGGCCCCGCCCGCCATCGCGTCGGCACCCGCGCCGCCGTCGAGGCGATTGTTGCCGCCGTTACCGACCAGGACGTTGTCCAAGGCGTTGCCGGTAGCGTCGAGATTGTCGCTGCCCAGGAGCTCGATGCGCTCGACGTTGTCCGGCGCGGTCAGGCTGACCGTGGTGCGCACGGTATCGTAGCCGCCATGCGCCGCCTCGATCACCCGGTCGGCCAGGCTGTCCACGTAGTAGATGTCATCCCCGGCGCCGCCGGTCATGGTGTCGGCGCCTGCCGCACCATCGAGCACGTTGGCGGCAGCGTTGCCGACCAGAAGGTTGTCGAAGGCATTGCCAGTCCCATCGATGGCCGCGTTGCCGGTCAGCGTCAGGTTCTCGACATGCTCTGGCAGCACGAAGCTGACGGAGGCCAACACCGAATCCGTGCCCGCGCCGAAAAACTCGCGCACCAGGTCGTCCACATTGTCGACAACATAAACGTCGTCACCGGCGCCGCCGGCCATCACGTCGGCCCCGGCGCCGCCGTCGAGCCGGTTGGCTCCGGCGTTGCCGGTTAGGGCGTTGGCCAGTTCGTTACCCGTGCCGTCGATATCGCCAGAGCCGGTCAGGGTGAGGTTTTCGACATGGGCCGACAGTGTGTAGGTGACGCTGGCGAAGACGCCATCGGTGCCGGCATCCGCCGCCTCGATCACCGTGTCGCCCGCATTGTCGACGATGTAGGTGTCGTCACCGGCGCCGCCGGCCAGGGTATCCGCGCCCGCACCGCCGTCGAGCAAGTTGTGGCCGGCATTGCCGACAATCACGTTATCCAGTTCGTTGCCGGTGCCCTGGAGGTCACCGGCGCCGCTCAGGGTAAGGTTCTCGACGTTCGCGCCCAGAGCGTAGTCGATACCGCTGATTACGGTATCCATGCCCTCGGCGGCGTTTTCCGTCACCACGTCGCCGGCCTGATCGACCACATAGGTGTCGTTGCCGCGTCCGCCCATCATGACATCGGCGCCCGCTCCGCCGTCGAGGCGGTTGTCGCCGGCATTGCCGGTCAGACGGTTGTCGAGTGCGTTGCCGATGGCATCGATATCGCCCGTACCCGTCAGGATCAGGTTCTCCACGTGGGCCGCCAGGGCGTGGCTGACGCTCGCCTTGACCGTGTCGAGTCCCTCGCCTGCCCGTTCGACCACCGTATCGCCGGCGTTGTCGACGAGATACGTGTCATCCCCGGTGCCGCCGATCAGCGTGTCCGCGCCCAGCCCGCCATCGAGCCTGTCGTTGCCGGCGCCACCCGTCAAGGTGTTGTTGCCGCGGTTGCCAATGAGGACGTTGGCGAGTTCGTTGCCGTGGCCGGTGAGATCGGTCGAGCCGGTCAGCGTCAGGTTCTCGACGTTGGCATCCAAGGTGTAGCCGTCCTGCGAGGTGCGAACGGTGTCGTTGCCCTCATCCGCCAGTTCGGTCACCGTATCGGCGGCATCGTCGACCCCATACGTGTCGTCGCCCGCTCCCCCGAGCATTTCATCGGCCCCCGCGCCACCGTCCAGCAGATCGTTGCCCGCGCCACCATCCAGGCGGTCGTTACCGTCCATGCCATAGAGCTCGTCATCGCCGTCGCGCCCAAAGAGCGCATCCGCGCCCGCCTCGCCGAAGAGCTGGTCGTCACCGTCGTCGCCGGAAAGCACGTCGTTCCCCCAGCCGCCGGCCATCAGGTCGTTGCCGGCGCCACCGAAGACCACGTCGTTGCCGCCTTCGGCAAAGATCGCGTCGTGCCCGTCGCCGCCGAAGACCACATCGTTGCCCAGGCCGGCATACACTGCGTCGTCGCCGGCGCCAGCCATGACCAGATCGTTGTCGGCGCCCGAGTAGATCAGGTCGCGGCCAGAGCCACCGTCGATGAGGTCGTTGCCGCCATCCTCGAAGATCACGTCGTCGCCCGAGAGGCCCTTGACGATGTTGCTGCCGTTCTTGCCCAGGATGAGGTCCTTGCTCTCGGTGCCGACGATTTCCTCGCCGCTCGGGGAGAACGGTGACGTGTTGACCGTCCGGGTCGTGCCGTCGCCTTGCGGCACTTGCGTTTCGTTGCTGTAGGCAAAGGTGACGTCGGCAATCGCGATTTGGCTGCCATCGGCCTTCGTCATACTACCGACACCGTGCACCGTCTGGCCGTTGATGATCTGGAACCGGCCATCGCTCGTCAGATTGACGGCGGTAATGCCCATCTCCGACAGGGTGCGGAATTCGCCCGGATCGGTGACGCCGTTGCCGTTGGCGTCCTGCCAGACGCCGAATTTCGCCCATTTGTCGTCGAGGGCCGAGAAGCGCCCATCGCCGTTGCTATCGAAGGCGGAGAGGCCTTCCAGGTCGCTCTGCGCTCCGTCCTGGTAGCGGGCAAAGCTGATCTCGCCCGGCTTGTCGATCTTGCCGTCGCCATCGATGTCGTAGGCCAAGAGGCCGTCATCCTTGCCGATCCAGGCGGTGCGCCGTTTCCAGCCGTCGCCGTTGACGTCGAAGAAGACGTTGGAATCATCGACGTTGACGAACTCGAAGCCGTTGCCGTTGAGATCGACGGCAATCGGCTTCTTGCCACCACCGCCGCCGGGCGGCGTGGGCGGGAGATACGGCCCATAGTGCGGAACTGTGATGGACTGGATGGTGCTGGCGCCGTGCGGGTCGGTGATCCTGACCTGGAAGACGTCGGTGGTCGGATACACCGCCTGGCCGGGCAGGTTGCCGGGATAGTACAGCGTGCCGTCCTTCAGGCCGGCATATTGGCCGTTGTAGACGATGCGGTCACTGGGGATGCCCGGCTCCTTCCAGCTCGTGTACTGGAAGCTGCCGTCCGCGTTCAGGCTGACCGCGCCATACTGGGGCTGGTTGACGATCTCGTAGGTGAGGTGTGACGCCGGGTCATCCACGTCGGCGCCGGTCACCCGCCCGGCGCCGCTGTCCTCGAAAGCGATGGGCGTGGTGTGGTACTCGTAGCCCCATTGCCCCGGCGGCGGGTTGTAGATGATGGTCTCGTTGCCTTCCCAATCGCGCGAAATAGCGTAAGGCGTGTAGATGGGATTGCCGCCGCTCATATAGGTAGCGCCGCCGTATTCGTCGCTGTAGTACTGGATCGGTGTGTAGCCATAGACCGGCCGGGTGGTGTGATCCACGCGATCCAGGGTCGGCGCGTCATTGACGTTCTGCAGGGTGATGTCCACCGTCGAGGTGCCGGTCTGGCCGTTGGCCGCCTGCACCACATAGTCGAATCCGGCCTCATTGCCCGCGTAGTTCGCCTCGGGCAGGAAGTGGATGAAGCCGTTGGCATCGATGAACCCCGTCCCATGCCGGAAATTGGTCAGTCCCGTGATGGTGAGATCCCGCCCGAGGAAACCGCCCAGGGTGTCGTTGGCCAAGAGGTCGGCGGGGCTGACGATGATCTCGACATCCTCATACCCGGTCACGCCGTCGCGGTTGGCTTCCACCTGAGTCTTGTCGTCGATGCGGGTGACCAGCAGGCTTAATCGCCCATCTTCGCTCCTTTGCACCAGGATGCCTTCGGGCACCACGGACACGCGGGTGCCCTGGCTGTCGGCTTCCAGGTCGGGACTGGCCAGTTGCTTCTTCACGCCGTTCTGGGTGAAGGTGCTCATGGCGTAGTTGAGTTCGGTGATGCCCGCGTCCTGAAGGCTTTGCACCTCGCCGGCATCCTGCTGGCCGTCCTGGTCCAGGTCGCGCCAGAGCTTGAGTTCGTTCCAGACCGGATCGGCGGCAGTGAGTTTGCCGTCGTAATTGGCATCGACCCAGGCCATACCGGCGAGTCCGCGCCGGGACAGCGCCACGGCACCGTTCGAGAAAAGCTCCTTGCCCGAATCGATATTCCCGTTGTAGTTGCGGTCGAGCACCAGCAGCGCGTCGTCGCTTCTCACCCAGGCGGTCTGCTTGAGGTAGCCGGAATCGTCCACGTCGAAGGCCACGCCATGGGTCTTGTCGGTGACTTCGATGCCGTCCCCATCCAGGTCGAGCGCCACCGGGCGGAAGGTCTGGCTGGCGCCGATGAGCAGCGCGGCGAGTTGCCCGTCGCGGCCGGCGCGTTCCTCTTCGGTGAGGCCGGCCTTGGGGTCGCCGGCGTCGGTCTGCATCTTGGCGGTGCTCACTTCCCACATGGGCGCAATGGCCCCGCGCGACAGGGCAGAGCGCACCATGCCTTCGATGATGGACTGGTAGCTCTCGGGGCTGCCGGGTTCGGCGTTGTAGGGGCGGCCGCTGGTGTCGAAGCGCAAGGCGGGGTGTTTCTCGGCCCCCGTGAGCGGGTCGATGTCGGTGTAGCGGTAGCCGCTCATGTCGTAGCCGACGCCGGGCATGCGGTTGGGGATCAGCCCCAAAGCAGAGCCGGGGTTTTGCGCCCGCTCGCGCTCGATGAGGCTGTTGAGCACGGCAAGCGTGCTGCTCATGACATTCTCGACGGCTTCCTTGCCGCCGGTTTCGCCCGCCGCCTGGTAGGTGATGCCGTGGCCGTCCCAGACGAACTGGCCACTGCCCCAGGGGTCGGGGATCTCGGGTTCGTCGCCGAAGAGGGAGTCGATCAGGCTGAAGACGGCGTAGGCCACCCCCACCCATTGCATCCCTGGAATCATCGAGACGACACTCACCGCAGCGCCCACTTCGTCACCGTGGGCGATGGCGTTGATGAGATTCAGGTAAGGCAAGGCCTCCGATACCGCGCCGATGGCTTGGCCGGCATTGCCGAACTCTCCGGCAGCGATGGCTTGTTGCAGGGCGCTGGTCGATGAGTTTCCGGAATAGCCGAGGAAGTTGGCATAGGCCGAGGCGGCAAAGCTCACCGTCTGGGCACCGGCGCTGATCGCCGCGATGCCGTCGCCACGCTCCAGGGCATTGGCCAGTCCATACAGCGACAGAATGCCACTGGCGGCATTGGCCGCGCCGGAGAGGTTGAGGTTGGTCGCCGGCTGCCCGACCGGATTGACGAGACTGTTGGCCAGCCGCAACCCCGAAGCCAACACCGGCAGGGGCTCGCCGCTCTGGATGGCTCTGACCAGAGAAAGCGCGTCAAGGAGTGTGCCGCCGTATTGGCCGATGGCGTTTTGCAAGGTCTGGCCGCCAGAGGCCACTTCTTCCTGACTGAGCAGGTTGCCGTCGCCGTCGTAGCTGAGCTTGACGATACGGCCATCTGCGTAGTGAATGGTTTCAATGGATGAGCCGTCTTCCTCAAAATACTGGATGCTGGCGCGGCTAGTGACGGTACCGTTTTGGTCGGTAATGGTACGTATGGTCCGCCCGTCCGAATAGCGTACCGTCTCGCTGGTGGAGCCGTCTTCGTAAATTGTCGTCTGGCTGGTCGAAACGATGCTGCCATCAGGCATCCGGTAGATGGTAGTTACGGAACCATCCAGATTTGTGTGACTTTCGGGAAGATAGGTGACGACAACGGAATCTCCCCGAACGGGTTGAACGGTAACAGCACCGCTGGGCGAGAGTGTGGTCGTCGATTTAAGTTCGCCAGTCGTGGCATCGAACACCTTGAACTGGCGTTCCGATCCGCTCCCTGAGAACTCGACCATACTCAGGAGTTCGCCCGCCTTGTTTCGGATTTCGAATTCAGTCTGCGAATAGATGGGAGTACTTTCTCCTGTTGTAGGATCGCTGCTCCAGCCGGTTACCTTTGGGGCAAGAATCAAACCGTTACTGCTCACTGTGCCGGCGTCAGCGGCACCCGCCATCAACTGCACCGCCTGGCTGACCTGTTCCGAACTGTGTTTGTTGGAAAACTGGTCGGTGCCAATCGCATAGGCAATACCGGCAACCGGGTTGATCATGCCTATGAGGAATGCCGTTATTGCCTGCTCACCGGTAAAACCGAGACTGGGGATATAGCTGACGTCGCCAAGATGCGGACCGGTCCCTCCGGAGACGATGCTACCCGCAACGAGATGATTGGTGAACGAACCGGCGATACCCAGACCGTTGGCCGGAAGCCCGGCGGCCAAGGCAGCTGCTTGGAACTCTGGTGTTTGCACGATCCGCTGTGCCGCGCCGGGGTCGATGGTCGAACCATCCAGACCGTATGCCTGCGCCACAACCTGAGCGATCGCGCCGCCCAGGCTGTGACCGGTAACCAGGAGTTTTGAGGGATCGTAGCCCCCGGGGAATACGTCTCGGTTGTTCCGCAGTCCCGCCAAAAAGTCCATGCCTTGTTGAAACTGAGCGTCCCATTTCCCGGATAGAATTCCCGTGTCGGCGGAAAGGTCGCTCAATCCATCGGTTCCCCGGTAGGCGACGACGACTTCACCGGTCGTGTCATTCCTGAACGCAAAGGCGGCGAAGGGAGGTTCGACCTTATCCGCAACGAGTGTCCAGCCGGCAGGCAAATTGGCCGAGTTGTTCAAGTACGCCTTACTTTCGTAGGCCAGCACGGAAAGCTGCGACAGCAATGCGTCCTTCTGGATGGATGTCGTCATGATTCCTCCCTCGAATTATCGGTTCGCCGAATCGTTGCTCTGAGATCCCCTGGTGCCAAGGGGCGGTGCAAACAGGCTACGGTAGAAAACTGCATTGCGGTCGCTCTGGGCCTTTTGCAAATCCTTGATGCGCTGAACAAATCGCTCAGGTAACACCACCCTGTTGAAGCGGGCAACAGGGGGCTCGTAGATACCGTTACGTTTTGAATCGAGCCGAACATTGATCGTTTTACGCGAGAACGTCTCGCAACTGAATTGCAGACTGACTACTGACAACCCCCTGTAGAAGTCTCTCATGTATCCCAGTAGATACATTCCCCTAGAAACCGCTTCAGAATCGCCAGTGGCATCGAACGCATTGGTTGTAAACGACGCTTCAACCTTCGAAGCCGGATCGGCAAAGGGGATGAATGCGCTGTTCAGGCCTTTGTTTCGTATGATTCCTGGTGGCGGTTCGACAGCCATCGTGCCATGGGGGCGCTCTTTACGTACATCCAGGGGGCGCAACCAGCGCATGGACGAGTTCTTCGGATACCACTGCATTTTGATATCGGTAGCCCAAGGCAATGGTGTCTTGGTTTCATCGAAGTAAAGATCGAGCACACACTCTTCGACCTTGCGGCAGGCATCCGCTTTGCCTCCAAAGCCGCATTCCTGATACGAAGTGTCTTCAATGCGGAATGCTGCGGCTGCCACTCCTTGCAGGTCATCGATGAATTCCTGCGGCATGCCGAATAAATCGGCAAACTCCTTGTTGACCGCCCATATGTTGTTGTCCTTGAAAAAAGCCTGCCCGCCAAACGTCTGGTTGATCTCGTAGCGCTGAGACGACTGGTTGGTGACCCTGCTGAGTCTCTCCGCCTGCTCTTGAGCCGTTACTGGATGGACACATAGGAGCAGCGATAATGTTGTGCCGTGCAGGATCGAGATAACACGCGTCAATTTCAATCTTTGTTTCATGACAATTCCTTCATTTCCAAATATTCTCGTGGCAGTTCTCTTCAAGTCTGTTGATCCGAGGCGGCAACTGGAGCGAGAGTCAACGCATAATTCCCCCCCCGTCTGCCGAAACCCCAGTTTCTTCAGGAAGCGATCCATCTTCTCCAGTTCGACTCCGCTGTTGATCCCGACCGAGAGCTCGAACACGCCCCGGTTCTCCGCCCACTTGCGGAAGGCGGTGAGCAGCTTGAGCCCCGCGCCGCTCATGCGCCGATCCGGCAGCACGTCGTAATGGATGACGCTGGCCACCAGGAGGTCGGAGAAGAAATGCCGTTCCACGCAGCCGATCAAGGCGCCGATGATCTGCCCGGCCTCATCCTCCGCCACGAAGAAGCAATGGGTCTTGTGGGCGTTCTGACCAGTCTCGATCACCGCCCGCAGGTTCTGCGCCATGCGCTCAGGCCGGTAGTCGTAGGCCGCGAAGCGGGTCATGGCGTGCATGCGGCGCCCGCCTTCGATGCAGGCCGGGATGTCGTCGAGGGTGGCGAATCGGATCTTCATGGGGTTCGGGCGGTCTCCGGGGCGGGTCGGGGCGTCTTGCCGGAACGCTCTTCGCTCAGCACCGTGACCCGTTCGCCAATGCGCACCACTTCATCGACGTGCAGGTTCTTCGGCAGCGCATGGGTGATGAAGAGCATGGTCACCTGCCCGCGCAACTGGTTGATGGTGGCGGCGAAGTGCTCGGCGGTCTGGGGGTCGAGCGCGCTGGTGGCCTCATCAAAGATGAGAATCTTCGGGCGCTTGAGCAGCGCCCGGGCAATGGCCAGCCGCTGGCGCTGGCCGCCGGAGAGGCCGGAGCCGCGTTCGCCAATCTCGGTCTGGTAGCCATTGGGCAGCTTCTCGATGGCGTCGTGGATCTCGGCCAGCTTGCAGGCCTGGACGATACGCTCGAAGGTGGCGTGCGGGTTGGCGGCAAGTAGGTTGTCGTAGAGGGTGCCGGAGAAGAGCACGGTCTCTTGCGGAACGACGCCGAAATAGTGGCGCAGCTCGTTGGCCGAGAGGTTCTGGATGTCGGTGCCGTCGAGCTTGATGCGCCCATCCGAGGGCTGGTAGAAGCCTTGCAACAATTTGGCCAGCGTGCTTTTGCCGGAACCGGACGGCCCCATGATGGCCACCGTGCTGCCCGGTGGCACGGTGAGGTTGAAATCCCGGTAGAGGTAGGGGTGCCTTTCGCTGTGGCGGAAGGCCAGTCCCTCGATCTCGATTAGCCCCTTGCCTTCGGCCATGCGGGTCGGAATGACCGAGTACGGTTCTGTGGGCGCGTTCATCACGTCGCCCAGGCGCTTCACGGAGAGGCGCGCCTGCTGGAACTGCTGCCACAGGCCGACCAGGCGCATCATGGGCTGGCTCAATTTGCCGGCGAACATCTGGAAGGCGACCAGCATGCCGATGGTGAACTCCGTGCTGCTCATCACCGTGTAAGCCCCGATCACCAGGATGAGCAGACTCATCAGCTGTTCGAGGGTGGTCGCCGCCGTGTTGTAGCTGTTGGCGAGCTGCCGGGTCTGGAAGCTGGCGGAGAGGTAGTCGGCCAGGTAATCCGAGAAGCGTGTCTTCAGCTGCGGCTCCATTTGCAGGCTCTTCACCGTTTCCAGGCCGGCGATGTACTCGGTGAGGAAGGCCTGGTTGCGGGCGCCGAGCAGGAACTGGCGGTTCAGTTGCGCCTGGAACATCGGCGCGACAACCAGGCTCAAGGCCACGATCACGGCGAGGATGGCCAGGGCGACCAGGGTCAGCTTGACGCTGTACCAGAACATGATGCCGACGAAGATGAGGAGAAAAGGCAGATCGAGCACCAGCGTCACGGCGGCGCTGGCGATGAATTCGCGGATGGTCTCCACACCTTGCAGCCGGGCGGCGATGACGCCGGTCGGGCGCTTCTCGAAGTAGCGCGGCGGCAGCTTGAAGAGGTGATCGAAGACGCTGGCGGCCAGCACGGCATCCACCCGGTTGCCGGTGTGCAGCACGAGATACTGCCTGACCCAGGTGAGGATGGCCGAGAAGACCATGAACACCGCCATGCCGATGGCGATGACGACCAGCGTGCTCTCGGTGCGATGGACCACCACCTTGTCGATGATGGTCTGGGTGAAGAGCGGAGTGCCGAGGGCCAGCAACTGCATGATGAGCGACGCCAGCAGAACGTCGCGCCAGACTTTCTTGTGTTTCAGGAGGTCCGGAACGAACCAGCGGAAGCCGAAGCGGCTGGCGCTGCCGACCACGTCCGGGTCGAGAATCGGCGGACGCCCCTTGGCTACGAGGAAAACGACACCGAGATAGCGCTGGGCGAATACTTCGCAAGGCATCTCGGTCGGCGTGTTGGTGCCGGCCTCGAAATATTGGACGCGCTCCTGCGAAACATCGGTCACGAGTCCCAGGCGGGCGCTGGGCAGCGATGCCGGCGTCTCCGGCGAGGTCTCGCTGCCAGCGGCATCGGCATGGTTTTCCGCATCTGCGGCCAGAAGCACAAGGCACGGTGTCGCCACATCTCCCAAAGTCGATGCCTCGCGAACCTTGAGCTTGATGCGAAAGCCCAACGCCCGGACAGCGTGAATCAGGGTGTCGGTGGTGTAAGGCGGCGGAAACTGCTTGAGCAGCAGTTCGGGATCAAAAGGGAGGCGATTGAGGGCGCAGAGGCTTCCCGCAGCCCAAACGAGTTGGGCCGGGTCGATCTGCCATCGGTCTTGCGCGGGTTTCGATCCGGACTTCCGGGCGCCAAGCAACCGCAAAACCCTCACCGCCGAGTCCCCCGCTCGTCAGTCGCTGGCGTAACTTGCAGAATGGCGTTCGGAGCGGTCCCAAGAGCAGGCCGAAACCGAAGCGCGGCTTGAGCGTTTACCGACCTTTCCGAATTGGCAACCGTGTCCTGATGCACTCCCTGCATGCTTTGTCCATCTTGTTCATTGTTTTTACGGCAAGCGAATTATGCAATCTTAATCGGGGGGGGGCGTCAATAGCAAGATGTCATTTTGTCGCAGGTATTTGGCAGAAATGTTGTGTCGGAGAGACGGTGGTGTGCGCCTGCACATGCGGGTTGTTTCCAATGGGTAGATGGGTCGTGATTGCACTCGATGCGACATGTTGGCATACTATGCCAATCTATTCTGCACGGAGATCGCCATGCCGACGCGCAATGTTGTCCTCACCGATCACCAGGCCGCGCTGGTGGAGCATTTGGTCGCCAGCGGCCGCTACCAGAACGCCAGCGAAGTGCTGCGCGAGGGCTTGCGTCTGGTCGAACAGCGCGAGGCCGAGGACGCCAGCCGCCTTGAAGCGCTGCGCGCCGCCGCCAAGGCGGGTATCGCCGATATCGAGGCGGGTCGCTACAAGACGTTCGACACCAGGGAATCCTTGCGCGCTCACCTGAAGACCGTGACAGCCCAAACGCTCGCCCAAGCATGAGCGATCCGTGGCGCGTTCGCTTGGTCGCCAGTGCCGAGGCCGATCTGCTCGACATCGCGGCGTGGACGGCGGAGCACTTCGGTGCTCGACAGGCTGCGTACTACGTCGACACCGTGACGCAAGCCATCGAGGCCTTGCACGAGGGGCCTGACATCCTGGGGGCTAAAGCACGGGACGACATCGCGCCCGGCATCCGCACCCTGCATGTGGCCCGGCAGGGCAGAAAGGGCCGTCACTTCGTCATGTTCCGGGTTACCCAAGGGCGGGTCATCGAGGTGCTCCGCCTGCTTCACGACAGCATGGATTTGTCGAGGCATTGGCCGAACGATGACGCCGCAATCCAGTGGGCTCTATGCCGTTTTGTGTGGAAACGCTTCGCGTCATGTCGGCATGGCCGGCGCGAACGGACTGGCCGGCAGGTGCTTGAGCTTGGACATGCGCAGGTAGGCGATGGCGATGAAGTTCTGGCTCGTCCTGAAGCCGCGCGCGGCGCGCTTGGCCTGCTGCAGCAGCCCGTTCATCGCCTCGACGAAGGCGTTGCTGCGGTGATCGCCCATGCCGCGCCCCCCCGCGTCGAACCGCTCCTTGAGCGTGGCGGCCAGCTTCTTGAACGGCTCGAGCCG
>NZ_KB905964.1 GCF_000381125.1 Caldimonas manganoxidans ATCC BAA-369 | reverse complement strand
TCCATCGGGCGTGAACCTGCCGAAGTATCTTCGGCTCGGGTTGCTGGGCATACGGCCATCATCCAGACGGACCAGTCGATAGAAGGTCAAGAACACCCCTTCCTGACCATCGAGTTCTACAACGGCCACTACATTCCCTCGCCGCCGCGCAGTTTGGAGGAGATGGCCAAGATTCCTGACTTGACGCAAGCCACGCTGAGCGAAGCGCAGGTGCTGGCGCTGTGGGATGCGATCACGGCGACGCTGCGTCCGCGGCCTGGGGCGTTGTGATGGCGCGCCTCAACGGCAGAATGGGCATGGCCGCCGCATGGGGAATTGCAACGGTGAAGGTTGCAGCGGTGTGGGGCTTCGATGGCTCATCTGCGTGACGATACGACGATGCCGGCGGCGATGAGCACGAAGGCCGCTGCGTGGAACCAGCGCGGTGGGTCGCCCAGCACGGCAGCGGACATCATGGCTGCGAACACGGGGGTGAGGTTGCCGAAGAAGGCGGCGATGGTGGGGCCCACCGCAGCCACGCCCAAGCCCCAACAGCGGTAGGCGATCAGCGAGGGACCAATGGCCACATAGGCCAGCAGGAGCAGGACCCAGGCGTTGATTTCTACGTGGGCCGATCCGGCCGCCCATTCGCCCACTGCGGCGCCGCCGGCCCACAGCAGGCCGATGGCGGTTTGTGCCATCAGGAATTCCGCCCAGGGCCACTGGCGTTCACCCGGGGCGGGCCGAGCCAGCATCCAGCTGTAAAACGCCCAAGCGATCACGGCCACCACCATGTACAAGTCGCCAGGCACCAGTCGCACTTGACGCAAGGTGTCCCATTGGCCGCGGGACAGCACCAACAGCACGCCGGCCAAGGACAACAACGCGCCCAGCACTTGGGTTCGTCGGGCCCGCTCTCCGTAACACAAGGCACCGACGATCAACATCCACACCGGCATGCTGGCGGCGATCAGCGTGACGTTGATCGGGCTGGAGGTGGTCAGTGCCAAGTATTGCAAGGCGTTGTAGCTGCCCATGCCCAGCAGACCGAGGACGGCAAAGCGTCTCCATTGGGGCCACAGCGGGCTGTCGGCTTTCAGGATCCGCCAGCCCAAGGGCAGCAGCAAGAGTGCCGCGATCGTCCAGCGCAGCGCATTGAGCAGCAGCGGCGAGACCGAGCCGACGGCCAGGCGGCCGGCCACGGCGTTGCCCGCCCACAGCAGGGGCGGCAGGATGAGCCATAGCAGGGTGGACGGAGCAATGCGGCGGGCCATCGGGACGGGTCGCCCCGAGGCAGCCCCGGGACAGCGCATGGTTCAAGAACGCGGCATGTTAGCGCCACAGCGCCAACACTGCTCGAAGGGGCCGTCGATGTCCTCGCCGCAGGACGAACAGGTCCAGTGCAGCTCGCGCGGATGTCGTAGGGCTTCGAGCAATTCGCAGGCGCGGTCCCATTGCTCGGGGTGTTCGATCCAGACTTCCGGCAGGCTTTGGTCGGGCGGGATCTCGCCCGAGATGCCGCTGGCGAAGTAGCGTTGCACGCAGGCTTGCACGCCGGCACGGGTGAGCCAATCGGCCCACAGGCTGGCCACGGCGATGTTGGGGGCTTGCGTGAGTCGTTTCATGGCGTCCATCATGCCCCCAGGCCTGCAAATTCGTCCATGAGGGCTTATCGTGTGGTTTGACAGCCCTGCAATGAGGAGAACGACATGCCCAAGGCCATTCAGATTCAGCAGTTCGGCGGCCCCGAGCAACTTCAGCTCGTCGAGGTGAGCGTTGGCGAGCCTGGCCCCGGCGAGGTGCGCATCCGCCACTATGCCTGCGGCCTGAATTTCATCGACATTTATCAGCGCACCGGGTTGTATCAGGGGGCGTTGCCGCTCACATTGGGCATGGAGGCCGCCGGCGTGGTCGAGGCGGTGGGCGAGGGCGTGACGCACTTGCGGCCCGGCCAGCGAGTGGCGTATGCCAGCCAGCCGCCGGGGGCTTACTGTGAGGTGCGGGTCATGCCCGCGCGTTGTGTGGTCGAACTGCCCGATGGCATCGACTTCGAGACGGGCGCGGCCATGATGCTGAAGGGCCTGACGGTGCAGTACCTGCTGCGCAAGACCCAGCCGCAGGGCGGGTTGCAAGAAGGCGACCATGTGCTGTTCCATGCGGCCGCTGGCGGGGTGGGCTTGATCGCTTGTCAGTGGGCGCGCGCGATGGGGCTGCAGCTCATCGGCACGGCCGGCAGCGACGAGAAATGCGCATTGGCCCGTGAGATGGGCGCAGCGCATGTCATCAATTACAACAAGGAAGACTTCGTCGCGCGCGTCAAAGAGATCACCGGGGGTCGGGGGGTGAAGGTGGTGTATGACTCGATTGGCAAGGAGACTTGGGAGCGTTCGTTGGAGTGCCTGCGCCCCTTGGGTCTGATGGTGAGCTATGGCAATGCCTCGGGACCGGTGCCGCCGATCAGCCTGGCCACGCTGGCGGCCAAGGGTTCGCTTTATGTGACCCGGCCGACCTTGTTCACCCACCTGGCCACGCGGGAATCCACCCAGGCCATGGCCGATGACTTGTTCGACATGGTCGGCAGCGGCCGGGTGAAGATTCGCATCGATCAGCGCTACCGGCTGGCCGAAGTGGCTCAGGCTCACCGCGACCTGGAGGCGCGCAAGACCACCGGCTCCTCGGTGCTGTTGCCGTGAGTCAGGTTGCCGGGGCAGGGCCGCGATCCTGCCTCGGCGGGGGGCCCACCGCGCTGCGGTAGGCGTGCCAGCTGGCATGGCCGAGCACCGGGCCGATCACCAGCAGCCCCAAGAAGGCCGGCAACAGTGCCAGCATCACCAACAGCGTGATCAGCAAGCCCCACCATAGCATCACGCCGGTCTGGGTGAGGCACAGCCTCAGGCTGGTGAGCGCGGCTGAGATGGCGTCGGTGTGCCGGTCCAGGATCATGGGCAGGCTCACCACGCTGACGGCAAAGATCAGTGCGGCGAACACTCCACCGACGGCCAGGTAGGTGAGGATGAAATTCAGGTGTTCGGGGGCGAGCAGCTTCCACAGTGAGCCCTGGAAGTCGGGGACTTGGTCGAAGCTGACCGCAAACACCACCAAGGAGGCCCGGCCCCACAGCATCTCGAGGATCAGCAGCACGCCGCCGAAGATGGCCATCGTGCCTACTTTGGCTTCCCAGGCCAGCAGCGAGCTGCCCAGGTCGGGGCGCAGGCCTTGCTCGAGCCGGCGGCTGGCCTCGTACAGGCCCAGGCACAGGAAGGGGCCCATCAACAGGAAGCCGGCGCTCAGTGCCAGCGTGTAGGCAGGGGCGTTTTCGTACACGGCCAGCAGCAACCAGCCCATTGCGGCGAAACAGGCGCCGTAGAACAGTCCCAGGCCGGGGCAACGGATGAAGTCTTTCCAACCCAGCGCCAACCAGCGCAGCGGGTCACGCCAGTCCAGCCGGCGCAGAGGCAGGTCGAAGACGGTGGGCGGCGGCGAGACCTCGGGGGCGTTCATGGCAAAACCGGTCGGCATCGTGTGCCGAGGATTGTCGCAAGCGCCCGCCCCGGGTGGCGCTCAGGACTTCCCGGAGCGTCCTGCGCTTTGGCGCTCGCGCCGCAGGCGGCGGATCTCGTCGAGGATCAGCAGGAAGGCGCCCAGCGTGATGGCGCTGTCGGCCAGGTTGAAGGCCGGGAAATGGTGGCCGCCGGCATGGAAGTCCAGGAAGTCCACCACGTAGCCGTGCCGGGTGCGGTCGATCACGTTGCCCACGGCCCCGCCGAGGATGGCGCTGAGGGCCGTGGCAAAGAGGGGCTCGTCCGCGTGGCGCCACAGCAGCCAGACGATGAACACCGAGGCGGCCAGCCCCAAGGCGATGAACAACCAGCGCTGCCAGCCCGAGGCCCAGGCCAGAAAGGAAAAGGCGGCCCCAGGGTTGTGCACGCGCACGATGTTGAAAAAGGAGGTGATGGGCGTGCCCTCGCCGAGCTGGTAGTGCTGCAGGATCTGGGCCTTGGTGAACTGGTCCAGCACGACGATGAGCGCGGCAATACCCAGCCACAGGCCCCAGCGCCTCTTTGATGCGGTCTGGCGCTCCATCACGCCACCTTGCGGGACTCGCCCGTCCCGAACAGGTTGCTCACGCAGCGTGCGCACAAGGTGGGGTGCTCGGTGTCGATGCCCACGTCGTCGCGGTAGTGCCAGCAGCGTTCGCATTTGGGCGCGGAGCTCGGTGTCACTTGGACCGCAAGCTCGGAGCCTTCGACCACGGTGGCCGCCGAGGTGATGAGGACGAATTTCAAGTCCTCGCCCAGGCTGGCCAGCAGGGCGTGGTCTTCCGGGCCCGCGGTGATGCGCACCGTGGCTTGCAGCGAGGCGCCCACTTGGCCTGCGGCGCGCACGGTCTCGATTTCCTTGTTCACCACATCACGGATCTCGCGGATGCGGGACCATTTGGCCAGCAAGGCTTCGTCGCCTGCGGCCGGAAAGCCCCAGAAGGTTTCGGTGAAGATCGACACCGACGCGCCCGGCGCGAACACTTGCCAGGCTTCTTCCGCCGTGAAGCTCAAGAAGGGTGCCATCCAGCGCAGCATGCCGTGGGTGAGGTGCCACAGTGCGGTCTGGGCCGATCGACGGGCGTGGGAGTTGGCCGCCGTGGTGTAGAGGCGGTCTTTGAGCACATCGAGATAGAAGGCGCCCAGGTCCTCGGAGCAGTACACCTGCAGCTTGGCCACCACCGGGTGGAATTCGTAGGCGTCGTAATGCGCCAGGATTTCGCGTTGCAACTGGGCGGCCCGCGCCAGTGCATAGCGGTCCACCTCCAGCATCTGCTCGATGGGCACGGCGTGTGAAGCCGGGTCGAAGTCGCTGGTGTTGGCCAGCAAGAAGCGCAGGGTGTTGCGAATGCGGCGATAGGCATCGACCACACGGGCGAGGATTTTGTCGTCGATGGCCAGATCGCCCGAGTAATCGGTGGAGGCCACCCACAGGCGGATGATCTCGGCACCGAGCTTGTCGCTCACCTCTTGAGGCGCCACGACATTGCCCAAGGACTTGCTCATCTTGCGGCCTTGGCCATCGACGGTGAAGCCGTGGGTGAGCAAGCCGCGGTAGGGGGCGCGGCCGTACATCGCGCAGGCCGTCAGCAGCGAGGAATGGAACCAGCCGCGGTGCTGGTCATGGCCTTCCAGATAGAGGTCGGCCTCGGGGCCGCTGTCGTGGCCGGCGCCGGCATGGCTGCCCTTGAGCACGGTGGTGTGCGTCGTGCCCGAGTCGAACCACACCTCCAGGATGTCGGTGCTCTTGGTGTAGCGTGCCGGGTCGGTGTCGTCGCCGATGCGCTGCAGGATCTCGGCCACGGTGAGCCGGCTCCAGGCTTCGATGCCGCCGGCTTCGACCACCTCGGCGGCCAGGTCGATGATCTCGGGCGTGCGCGGGTGCGGCTCACCGCTGTGGACGTCCAGCAAGAAGGGCAGCGGCACGCCCCAGCTGCGTTGGCGGCTGATGCACCAATCCGGCCGATTGGCGATCATGTCGCGCAGCCGGGCGCGGCCGTTCTCGGGATAGAACTGGGTGTGCTCGATGGCTTCCAGCGCCATCTGGCGCAGGGTTTTGGGGGCTTTGTCTTTGGTGAAGATGCCCTCGCCTTCGTCCATGCGCACGAACCATTGCGCCGCGGCCCGGTAGATGACCGGGGTCTTGTGGCGCCAGCAATGCGGGTAGCTGTGGGTGATGGTTTCGGTGGCAAACAGCCGGCCATGCTCGCGCAGTGTCTCGATGATGTTCGCGCAGGCTTTCCAGATGTTTTGGCCGCCAAACAACGGCAGCTCCGCCACGTAGGCGCCGTGGCCCTGCACGGGGTTGAGAATCTCCTCGTGCTTGAGGCCATGGGCCACGCAGGAATTGAAGTCTTCCACGCCATAGGCCGGAGCCGAATGCACGATGCCGGTGCCGTCCTCGGCGGTGGCGTAGTCGGCCAGATAGACTGGCGAGAGTCGGTCGTAGCCTGGATGCACATGCGCCAGCGGGTGATGGAAGCGAATCTGCTCCAACGCGCGGCCTTGGGTCGTGGCCAGCACTTGGCCTTCCAACCCGTAGCGCTGAAGGCAGGTTTGCACCAGGGATTCGGCCAGCACCAGCAGGCCGCGCGGCGTGTCCACCAGGGCGTAGACGATCTCGGGGTTCAGGTTGAGCGCCTGGTTGGCCGGAATCGTCCAGGCCGTGGTGGTCCAGATCACGGCATACATCGGCCGAGCTTCCAGGCCCTCGGGGTTGCCGTGGGGCAACCCGGTGTCGCGGAAGAAGGCTTGCAGCAGCTTGGTGGGTTCGGCACACAGGAAGCCCACGTCCAGCGTCTGGCTCTTTTTGTCTTGATACTCGATTTCGAACTCGGCCAGCGAGGAGCCGCAGTCGAAACACCAGTACACCGGCTTCATGCCGCGGTAGACGAAGCCGCGTTCCATCACGCGCTTGAAGGCACGGATTTCGTGGGCCTCGTTCACGAAATCCATCGTGCGATAGGGCGCATCCCATTGCCCCAACACGCCCAGACGCTTGAAATCGGCCATTTGCTGCGCGATTTGCTCGGTGGCGAAGGCGCGGGCCTTGGTCTGCATGTCCCCTCGGCTGAGGCCGCGGCCATGGAGCTTTTCGATGGCGTTTTCGATCGGCAAGCCGTGGCAGTCCCAGCCAGGGATGTACTGCGCGTCGAAGCCGGCGAGCTGACGCGCCTTGACGATCATGTCCTTGAGGACCTTGTTGACCGCATGCCCGATGTGGATCTTGCCGTTGGCATAGGGCGGGCCGTCATGCAGGATGAACTTCGGCCGCCCGCAACGGGCCTCGCGCAGGCGCCGGTACAAGCCCTGCTCGTCCCAGGACTTCACCCAGCCCGGCTCGCGCTTGGGCAGGTCGCCCCGCATGGGGAAGGGGGTGTCGGGCAGGTTCAGCGTCGATCGGTAGTCTTTGGCGTCGCTCATGGTCGTGGGGCGCGCGAAGGCGCTTTCAGGGTATCGGGCCGGTCGAGGGCAGGGCAGGCGCAGGCCCGATGTCGCCGCGCTCAGCGGGCGTCAAATTCGGTCGCGCGTGGTTTGGCGGCGCGTGCGGCTGTGCAGCGAGGCGAAGTAGGCGCGGGCGTGGGCCACGTCCTGATCGATGGCGGCCTTCAGCGCCTCCAGCGTGTCGTAGCGGGCTTCGTCGCGCAGTTTGTGCAGCAGTTCCACCCGCACGATTTTACCGTAGCCCCCCTCGGGCCCCAGCACGGCCGGCCAGTCCAGGCAGTACACCTCCAGCAGCAAGCGGCCGCCGTGCTCCACCGTCGGGCGCAGGCCCAGGCTGGCTACGCCGTCGAGCGCTTGGTCGGTCAAGCCGTAGGTGCGCACCGCGAAGATGCCCTGGGCTGCCGCCTTGGGATGGGGAAAGCGCAGGTTGAGAGTGCGAAAGCCCAAGTCGCGGCCGAGCTTACGGCCATGGATCACATGGCCGCTGAGGCTGTATGGACGACCCAGCAGGCTGGCGACCCGTTCCATGTCGCCGGCAGCCAGGGCTTCGCGCACGGCCGAGCTGGATACGCGCAGGCCATGCACCTCATAGCTCAACATGCGAGCCACGTCGAAGCCGCGTTGCTCGCCCAGCCGGTCCAGCAGGTCATAGTCGCCGGCGCGCTTGGCGCCGAAGCGGAAATCGTCGCCCACGAGCACATACTTCGCGCCCAGGCCCTGCACCAGCACCTCGTCCACGAAGGCTTCGGGTGCGAGGCTGGCCAGTCGCTGATCGAAGGGCAGCACCACCACTTGGTCGATGCCGCAGCGTTGCAGCTCGGTGAGCTTGTCGCGCAGCGGGGCGATGCGCGCGGGAGCCAGTTCGGGCTTGCCCAAGACCCGGGCGAAATGGTCGCGCGGGTGCGGCTCGAAGGTCAGTACGCAGCTGGGCAGGCCACGGTGCTGCGCTTCGTTGCGCAGCAGGGCGAGCATGGCTTGGTGGCCCCGGTGCACACCGTCGAAGTTGCCAATGGTCAGGGCGCAGGCCGGCGCCAGTCCCTGATGGTGAAAGCCGCGGAAGACACGCATGGGAGCCGATTATCCGACGGCCGAACCGAAGATGTCCGCAGGGCTGTCAAGCCAGCGCCACTGGCCCTCGGGCAGGTCGTCCGGCAGGCGCAGGGCGCCGAAACCGCTGCGGTGCAGCCGTTGGAGGCGGTGGCCCACGGCCGCCATCATGCGCTTGACTTGATGGTATTTGCCCTGAGTGAGGGTCAAGCGCAGTGAGCATGTCCCGGTGGCTTCACAGGCGGTGGCACGCACGGGCCGGGGATCGTCGCGCAGCACCACGCCGGATCGCAGTCGGTTCAGCTGTTCGGGGGTCACGGGCTCGTCGGTGACGACCTCGTAGATCTTGGGCACGTGGTGTTTGGGCGATGTGAGGCGGTGGATGAGGGCGCCGTCATCGGTGAGCAGGAGCAAGCCCGTGGTGTCTTGGTCGAGCCGACCCACCGGCTGCACACCCCGGTTGCGCAAGGGACCGGGCAGCAAGGTCATGACGCTGGGCCAGGCCGAGGGCTTTTGCGAGCATTCATAGCCCGCGGGCTTGTGCAGCATCAGCAGGGCGTGGGCGTGAAAAGGCCATTCTTGGCCCTCGACGCAGAACACCAGGCCGTCGGTGGCCACCGGCTCCTGCGGATCGAGACAGCGCCGGCCTGCGATACTGACCTGTCCGGTCCGAATCAGGGCCTCGCAGTGTCGTCGGGTGCCGAAACCCTGGCTGAAGAGCACGTCGCGCAGCTGCATGATGGGTTTGAAAACAATGAGCCAGCCGCCTACGGGCAGCTGGCTAGCCGCGCAGTGGAGCCTACACCCGTTCAGGCAAAGACGCCGGCGGTGTCTTGCATGCGATCGGACACTTCGCCCAGGTGGTGCAAGGTGTCGCCGAAACTCAGCTCCAGGGTGGTGAGGAACTTGAAATAGTGGCCCGCGATGTATTCGTCGGTCACCCCGATGCCACCGTGCAGTTGGATGGCCTGCTGGCCCACGAAGCGCATCGACTGGCCGAGTTGTACCTTGGCCTGCGAGATCGCGCGGCGACGCTGCTCGTGCGGCTCGCCCAGCTTGAGCGTGGCGTAGTAGCTCATCGAGCGGGCCAGTTCGAGCTGCATCTTCATGTCGGCCACACGGTGACGCAGGGCTTGGAAGGTGCCGATGGGCACACCAAACTGCTTGCGGGTGTTGAGATAGTCCACCGTGATGGCAAAGAGCTGATCCATTGCGCCCACGGCCTGGGCGCACTGGGCGGCGATGGCCACGTCGGCCATCGATTCCAGGGCGAGCAGGCCTTGGTCTGGGCCGGCCAGCAGCGTGGCTGGGCTGTGGGTGAAACGCACTTCGGCAGCGCGGCTGCCGTCTTGGATGGGATAGCCGCGCGTTTGCACGCCGGCAGCGCCGCGCTCCACCAGGAACAGCGCGATGCCCTCGGCGGCATCGTCGGCTCCGGACACACGCGCCGGCACGAGATAGGCGTCGGCCAGGTCGCCGACGGGCACCACGCTCTTGGCCCCGTCGAGGGTCCAACGGCCGTTTGCTTCGCAGGCACGGGTCGTCACATGGCGCAGCACATGGCGGGCCTCGCGCTCTTGGTGCGCCAGCACCACCAGGGCCGAGCCTTGCGCGATGCGCGGCAGCCATTGCGTTTGCACCTCGGCCGAGCCATAAGCGCTCAAACCTTTGGTGGCCACCAGCGCGACGGCGGCGTAGGGCTCGAGCACGATGCCACGGCCCAGTTCTTCCAGCACCACCATGGCCTCGACCGGCCCGAAGCCCATGCCACCGTGGGCTTCGGGCACGGCCAAGCCCATGAGGCCGAGCTCGGCCATCTCGCCCCAGGCTTCACGGGAGAAACCGCCGGCCTTGACGATGCGGCGTCGGCGCTCGAAGTCATAGGCCTTGGCGACCCACTTCTTGACCGCATCGCGCAGTTGTTCCTGGTCGTCCGAAAAATCGAAGTCCATCTCACACCCCCAGGGTCATTTGCGCCACGATGTTGCGCTGCACTTCGTTGGAGCCGCCGTAGATCGTGGTTTTGCGCATGTTGAAGTAGGTCGAGGCCAGCGGTGCGCAGTGCATGGCGCCGATGTAGTCGCCCTGCCAGCCGGCTTCCATCGCTTCGAAGATGAAGGGCAATGCGTAGGGGCCTGCAGCCAGCATCATCAGCTCGGTGTAGCGCTGCTGGATCTCCGAGCCGCGGATCTTCAGCAAGGCGGCCACGTCCAGCGCCTTCTTGCCACCGCGTTCGGCGGACAGCACGCGCAACACCATCATCTCGAGAGCGACGATGTCGACTTCGAGCTGGGCGATCTGGTCGCGGAAGCGCGGGTCGTCGATGAGGGGGCGGCCACCGCTGCGCTCGGCGCGGGCAATGCGCTTGAGGCGCTCCAGCTCGCGCTTGGCGCGGTTGACGTCGGCGATGTTGGTGCGCTCATGTGCCAGCAGGTATTTGGCGTAGGTCCAGCCCTTGTTCTCCTCGCCGACCAAGTTTTCTACCGGCACTTCGACATTGTCGAAGAAGACTTCGTTGACCTCGTGCTCACCGTCGAGCGTGATGATGGGGCGTACGGTGATTCCGGGCGACTTCATGTCGATCAGCAAAAAGCTGATGCCAGTTTGCGGTTTGCCTTCGGTGGAGGTGCGTACCAGGCAGAAGATCCAATCGGCATGCTGGCCCAGCGTGGTCCAGGTTTTTTGGCCATTGACGATGTACTTGTCGCCGCGGCGTTCGGCGCGGGTTTTCAGCGAGGCCAGGTCAGAGCCCGAGCCCGGCTCCGAATAGCCTTGGCACCACCAGACCTCTCCGCTCATGATGCCGGGCAGAAAGCGCCGCTGTTGCTCCGCCGAGCCGAAAGCCATGATCACCGGGGCGACCATCACCGGTCCGAAAGGCACGATGCGCGGGGCGCCGGCCAAGGCGCATTCTTCCTCGAAGAGGTGTTTTTGCACGGCGTTCCAGCCGGGGCCGCCGAACTCTTTGGGCCAGCCATAGCCGTGCCACCCCTTTTTGCCAAGGATCTTCGCCCAGCGTTGCAAATCGTCCTTGGTCAGCCGCAGATCATTGTGGACTTTGTGGGCGATGTCCTGAGGCAGGTGGGCCCGCACCCAAGATCTCACCTCGTCGCGAAAGGCAAGCTCTTCGGCGGTGAAGTTCAAATCCATGGCTGTCTCCTGATGGCCACGCCGGCAGCCGCGCCGGTCGCAACAGACAGTGTACGCACGTTCGTTCGATACGGGCTGTCCCAGGGGCGACATCGGTGCGCGCACATCGTGCGGCCAGCCCGCTCAGTAACGGCGTTCGAGCACGAGTTGGTCGTTCTCGCGCTTCATCTGGAAACGCGACAAAAAGCTGTTGCCGAGCAAGACATAGGGCAACTCGTGGGGCACGACCAGGGCCTCGACCTCTCGCAGCTCCACGTCGCCCACGCGCAAGGACCCGAGGGTGACCCGATGCGCGACGGTCACGCCGTTGGCGGTTTGGACTTGCGTGGGGGCGGCTTGGCCGAGGTCCACACCCAGCCGTTGGGCTTGGGCGCGGTCCAGCGCGACGGTGGTGGCGCCGGTGTCCACCAAGAACTGTGCGACCCGCCCGTTGATGCTGCCTTGGGCGCGGAAATGTCCGCCTGAGCTTGCGCTGAGGACGATGCGCGACCCACGGCCCTCGGCCGCACTGGCACTTCCTAGGCTGACCGGTGCGGCGCCCAGCACCACGGTGCGGCGTTGGCCGGCGACATCCACCACCGTTTCGGTGGGCGAGACGCTCAGCACTTTGACGCCTTGCACGGTGCTGCCAGCAGCCACCGCACGTGGCGGTCCGCCGTCGATGACCAGCAGGGCCTTTGCGCCCATGTGGCCTGTCATGGCCACGGTCTGGCCCCAGACGGGCTGGCCCAAGGCGGTGGCCAGTCCGAGGAGCCAAGCGCTGGCCGCTCGCATGGGGGTCAGTCGCGGAAATTGGTGAAGCTCAGCGGCGCTTCGGTGACTTCTTTGCGCAGCAGAGCGATGACGGCTTGCAAGTCGTCGCGCTTGGCGCCACTGACCCGCACGGTGTCGCCCTGAATGGCGGCCTGCACTTTGAGCTTGCTGCCCTTGATGATCTGCTGGATCTTCTTGGCCAGCTCGGTGTCGATGCCAGCCTTGATTTTCAAGGGCTGCTTGACCTTGTCGCCGCCGATCTTCTCGATCTTGGCACTGCTGTCGACGAAGCGCACGTCCACGCCACGCTTGGCCAGCTTGGCCAGGAGGATGTCCATCACCTGACCGATCTGGAAGTCGCTGTCGGCATACAGCGTGAGGTCTTTGTCCTTCAGCTCGATCTTGGCGCTAGACCCCTTGAAGTCGAAGCGGTTGCCGATTTCCTTGTTGGACTGGTCCACGGCATTGCGGAGCTCGACGAAATTCGGCTCCAGGACGGTGTCGAAGCTGGGCATGGTGGCTAAGCGTCTGGCAAGCAGCTGGCAATCGGGGAAAATTCTGCCATGCAAATCGAGACGGGCGTGAGCCTGAAGCCCTACAACACCTTTGGCCTGCCGGCGCAGGCGCAGCGCTTGGTGAGGATCACCAGCGATGCCGACGTGCGAGCCGTGCTGGCCGATCCCGTCCTGGGCCCCGCGCCGAAATTCGTGCTGGGCGGCGGCAGCAATATCGTACTCACCCGGGATCTGACGGCCGTGGTGCTCAAAGTCGAGGTGCGCGGTCGGCGCATCGTCGAGCAGCGGCCCGACGCCTGGATCGTCGAGGCCGGCGCGGGCGAGTCCTGGCACGAGCTGGTGGCCTGGACGCTGGCGCAGGGGCTGCCCGGTTTGGAAAACCTTGCGTTGATTCCCGGCACCGTGGGCGCAGCGCCGGTGCAGAACATCGGGGCCTATGGCTTGGAACTGAAGGATCGTTTCGAGTCCCTCGATGCGGTGGACTTGGTGACCGGGCGCAGCGTGACCTTGGATGCGGCCATGTGCCGCTTCGGCTACCGCGACAGCATTTTCAAGCAGGCCTTGGCGGGCAAGAGCCTGATCACCCGGGTGCGTCTGCGTCTGCCGCGGCCGTGGCAGCCGGTGTTGGGGTATCTGGATCTGCAACGGCGCGTGGCCGAGACCGGCATCACGGCCCCGGATGCCCGCCAGGTGTTCGATTGGGTCTGCGCGATCCGGCGCGCCAAGCTGCCGGATCCGGCCGTGATGGGCAATGCCGGCAGTTTTTTCAAGAACCCGGTGGTCACTCCGGAACAATGCCGCGACATCATCGGCCGCGACCCGGCCATCGTGCACTATCCGATGCCCGATGGCACGTTCAAGCTGGCCGCCGGCTGGCTCATCGATGCGTGCGGCTGGAAGGGCAAGACGGTGGGGCGTGCCGGCGTCTACGAGAAGCAGGCGCTGGTGCTGGTCAACCTCGGCGGCGCACGCGGGGCCGAGGTCGTCACCTTGGCTCGGGCCATCCAGGAAAGCGTCTATGGCCGCTTCGGCATCCGGCTGGAGCCCGAGCCGGTCGTGGTGTGAGCTGCGAGTCAGCCGAAGTGGCAGATGTAGTGGAAGGGCGTGCCTTCGACCCGGATCTGAAAGCTGGACTGCCCCGGCACGGCGAATGACTGCCCGGCTTCGATGCGCTGCCAGTGCGACTGCCCCGGCAGCAGCACCTCACAGGCACCGGCGACGGCCTCCATCACCTCGGGCGCTCCGGTATTGAAGCTCAGTGTGGACGGCAGGATGACGCCCACGCTTTTGCGCGTGCCATCGGCCAGGGTGAGGGTGTGGGAGATACAGCGGCCGTCGAAATAGACATTGGCCTGGGTGTGGACGGTGACGTTGGAAATCTGCGGGGTGGTCATGAAGGGTGCCTATCGATCACGAGAGGGGGGATCACGAGGGGCGGCTGCGGCAAGCGTCGCCCCCCTCTCACGAGGGATGGTCGAGCCGCAGCCAAACTGGAACACTCTTGGTTGACGCCGGTGGCGGATGTCGCCTCGGTGGGTGGTCAGTAAAACGGGGCGAATCCTGAACGAAGGCAGGATTCGAGCAGGGAGGTGGCCGCTCACCGAGCGGCCACCGGCTCCCACGCATCACGAGGTTTCGTCGGCAGGGCCCTTGCCGGCCAACAGCGGAATGCTGCCGCCACTGGCTGCGCCCAACAGCCCGGTGCGGCTGTAAATGGCCAGCTTGTCGCGCGTGTCGGCAATGTCCAGATTGCGCATCGTGAGCTGGCCGATGCGGTCGGCGGGAGTGAAGGCGGCGTCTTCCACCTTTTCCATCGACAGGCGCTGCGGCGCATAGGTGAGATTGGGGCTGGTGGTGTCCAGGATCGAGTAGTCGTTGCCGCGGCGCAGCTCCAGCGTCACCTCGCCGGTGATGGCGCGTGCCACCCAACGTTGGGCCGTCTCGCGCAGCATCAGGCATTGCGGGTCGAACCAGCGGCCTTGATACAGCAGCCGACCGAGGCGCAGACCGTTGATGCGGTATTGCTCGATGGTGTCTTCGTTGTGGATGCCTGTCACCAAGCGCTCGTAGGCAATGTGCAGCAGCGCCATGCCCGGGGCTTCATAGATGCCCCGGCTCTTGGCCTCGATGATGCGGTTCTCGATCTGATCGCTCATGCCCAGGCCATGGCGGCCACCGATGGCGTTGGCCTCGGCGAAGAGCTCGACGGCATTGGCGAAGCTGCGCCCGTTGATTTCCACCGGCACGCCTTCTTCGAAGCGCACGCGCACGACCTCGGGTTGGATCACCACGTCTTCGCGCCAGAACGGCACCCCCATGATCGGGTTGACGATGGTGATGCCTTTGTCGAGAAATTCCAGATCCTTGGCCTCGTGGGTGGCGCCCAACATGTTGGAGTCGGTCGAGTAGGCCTTCTCGACGCTCATCTTGTAGTCGAAGCCATGGGCCGCGAGATACTCACTCATCTCTTTGCGGCCGCCCAGCTCGTCGATAAAGGCCTGGTCCAACCAGGGCTTGTAGATCTTCAGTGCCGGATTGGCCAGCAGGCCATAGCGGTAGAAGCGCTCGATGTCGTTGCCTTTGAAGGTGGAGCCGTCGCCCCAGATGTTGACGCCGTCCTCGCGCATGGCCACCACCAGCGCCGTGCCGGTGACTGCGCGGCCCAGTGGGGTGGTGTTGAAGTAGATGGCCCCGCCCGTGCGGATGTGGAAGGCGCCGCATTGGATGGCCGCGATGCCTTCGGCCACGAGTTGGGCGCGGCAATCCACCAAGCGGGCGATTTCCGCGCCATAGGCTTTGGCGCGGCGCGGGATGTCCTCGTAGTCGGACTCGTCGGGCTGCCCCAGGTTGGCGGTGTAGGCGCAGGGGATGGCACCCTTGCTGCGCATCCAGTGCACGGCGGCACTGGTGTCCAGGCCACCGGAGAAGGCGATGCCGACGCGTTGGCCGACGGGAAGTTTTTGCAGGATGATCGCTGCCACGGGAGGTCTCCAGGATAACCCCATGATTCTAGGCGCCCCCTGCGCTGCCCCGCGGCAAGGGCCTGCCACAATGCCGGCATGGCCGATTTGTTTTCTTCCCCCGAGCCTGCCGACGACACGCCCTTGGCCGAGCGTTTACGACCGCGTTCGCTCGACGAGGTGATCGGTCAGGCCCACTTGCTCGGTCCGGGGCAGCCGCTGCGCGTGGCCTTCGAGTCCAAGCGGCCGCATTCGATGATTCTGTGGGGACCGCCCGGGGTGGGCAAGACCACCTTGGCACGTTTGATGGCCGAGGCCTTCGACGCGCAGTTCCTGCAGATTTCGGCCGTGCTTGGCGGGGTCAAGGACATCCGCGAGGCGGTCGAGCAGGCCCAAGTGGCCAAGAGCCAGGGACGGCGCACCATCGTCTTCGTCGATGAGGTGCATCGTTTCAACAAAGCGCAGCAAGATGCCTTTTTGCCGCATGTCGAGTCGGGGCTGTTCACCTTCATCGGCGCGACCACCGAAAACCCGTCCTTCGAGGTGAATTCGGCGCTGTTGTCGCGCGCCACGGTGCACGTGTTGCAGCCGCTGGGCGAGCCGCACTTGCGTGCATTGCTGGACCGCGCGCGCGCGCTGCTGCAGGCACCGCCATTGAGTGCGTCTGCTTGCGCGCGCCTGATCGCCTATGCCGATGGCGACGCGCGCCGCCTGCTCAACACTTACGAGAACCTCGTGCGGGTGGCGCAGCCGCAGGGGCCCGCCGAGCTGGACGAGGCGCTGTTGGAGCGTGCCTTGGGCGAGCAGTTGCGTCGCTACGACAAAGGCGGTGAGCAGTTCTACGACACGATCTCGGCGCTGCACAAATCGGTGCGCGGGTCGGATCCCGATGCGGCGCTGTATTGGTTTGCTCGCATGCTCGACGGCGGGGTCGATCCGCGCTATATCGCCCGGCGGCTCATTCGCATGGCCAGCGAAGACATCGGTCTGGCCGACCCACGTGCCCTGCGTCTGGCGCTGGATGCGGCCGAAACCTATGAGCGCCTGGGTTCGCCCGAAGGCGAGCTGACCCTGGCGCAGGCGGTGGTCTATCTGGCCGTGGCCCCCAAGTCCAATGCCGTCTACACCGCCTACAAAGCCGCGCGCGCCTTCGTCCAGGCCGACGGCACCCGTCCAGTGCCCTTGCACCTGCGCAACGCGCCCACGCGGCTGATGAAGGATCTCGGCCATGGCCGCGACTACCGCTATGCCCATGACGAGGAAGATGCCTATGCCGCCGGGCAGCGCTACTTTCCCGATGCGATCGAGCCCCAGCGCTTCTATCACCCCGTGAACCGGGGGCTGGAGATTCGCATCGGTGAAAAACTCGAAGAACTGCGTGCCAAGGACGAACAGTCGATCAAAAGACGATGATTTTTCAGAATCTTCGTTGGAATCACTGCATTTGAAGGGAAAACCCCGAAGATTTCACCATAGGCAAGGTCGCTACAATCCGCGCCACTTTTCGAGCCGACCGCTCGGGGGGCGGGTTGTCCCCTCGTGGTCGGCTTCGCTTTAGCGCCTAGATTCGTCGCAGCTTGAGGGTGTGGCGGGGCAAGCCTGGTTCGGGTCCAGAACTTGCACTCGCATGCGCAAGCCGCGCCGTCAGCGGCGTCGTTTTGGTTTTCGTCGGAGACCGACTGATGGACATCTTCATACAACAGGTCATCAACGGCCTGGTGCTGGGCAGCATGTATGCCTTGGTGGCACTGGGCTACACGATGGTCTACGGCATCATCAGCCTGATCAATTTCGCCCATGGCGAGGTGCTGATGGTGGGGGCGATGACGAGTTGGATGATCGTCACGCATCTGCAGGAGGCGGCCCCCGGCATGCCGGGATGGGCCATGATGCTCGTCTCGCTGCTGTGCGCCATCGTCGTGTGCGCCACGCTGAACTTCACGATCGAGAAGGTGGCTTATCGGCCGCTGCGCGGCCAGCCTCGCCTGGCCCCGCTGATCACCGCCATTGGCATGTCCATCTTGTTGCAGACGCTGGCGATGATCATCTGGAAGCCCAATCCCAAACCCTATCCCCAGTTGCTGCCGACCGAGGCCATCCCCATTGGTGGGGCGGTCATCACGGTCACGCAAATCGCGATCTTGGCCTCTACCGTCGTGCTGCTGGCTGCACTGCTGTGGTTGGTCAATCGCACCAAGCTGGGCCGCGCGATGCGGGCCACGGCGGAAAATCCCCGGGTGGCCAGCCTGATGGGCGTCAAGCCCGACATGGTGATCTCGGCCACCTTCGTCATTGGCGCCGTGCTGGCGGCGGTGGCCGGCGTGATGTGGGCGGCCAACTATGGCACCGTGCAGCACACCATGGGTTTTCTGCCGGGGTTGAAGGCCTTCACCGCCGCGGTGTTCGGTGGCATTGGCAACCTCACCGGCGCGATGGTCGGTGGCGTGCTGCTGGGCCTGATCGAGGCCATCGGTGCCGGCTATCTGGGAGTGTTGACCGGTGGCGTGCTGGGGAGCCATTACTCGGACATCTTTGCCTTCATCGTGCTCATCTTGGTGCTCACGCTGCGACCCTCGGGCCTGCTGGGCGAGCGCGTGGCCGACCGTGCCTGAGGCTGCCGGAGACAGATCATGACCCAACGCAACAAACTCATCGTGATGGTCGCCGCCGCGCTCGGCTTGCTGATCCTGCCGCACTTGGCGCTTTACTTCGGCCAGGGCTGGGTGCGCATCATTGATTTGGCCCTGCTGTACGTGCTGCTGGCCTTGGGCCTGAACATCGTGGTGGGCTACGCCGGACTGCTCGACTTGGGCTACGTGGCCTTCTATGCCGTGGGCGCCTACATGATGGCCTTGCTGGCTTCGCCGCACCTGTGGGACACCTTCCCGGCCATCGCGGCGGCCTTTCCCAATGGCTTGCACACGCCGATCTGGGTGGTGGTGCCGCTGGCCGCAGGTCTGGCGGCCATCGCCGGTGTGCTGCTGGGCACCCCGGTGTTGCGTTTGCGCGGGGACTACCTGGCCATCGTGACGCTGGGCTTTGGCGAAATCATCCGGGTGTTCATGAACAACTTGGAGCATCCGGTCAACATCACCAATGGCCCGCGCGGCATCAGCGGCATCGACTCGATGCGCATTTTTGGCTTCGACTTCGGCAAGACACTGGTGATTGGGGACTACCGTCTGCCGCCGGTGGTGCTGTATTACTACTTGTTCCTGCTGCTCGTGGTGGCCAGCATCATCATTTGTCACCGCTTGGAGACCTCGCGCATCGGCCGGGCCTGGATGGCCATCCGTGAGGATGACGTGGCGGCCAAGGCCATGGGCATCAACGTGCGCAACATGAAGCTTCTGGCTTTTGCGATGGGCGCCACTTTCGGGGGCGTGGCTGGTGCGATGTTTGCCTCGTTCCAGGGCTTCATTTCGCCTGAGTCCTTCGGGCTGATGGAGTCCATCATGCTGGTGGCGATGGTGGTGTTGGGCGGGCTGGGCCACTTACCCGGTGTGATCATGGGTGCACTGTTGCTGGCAGCCTTGCCCGAAGTGCTGCGTTACGTGGCCGGGCCTTTGCAAAGCATGACTGGTGGACGACTGGATGCTGCCATCTTGCGCCAGTTGCTGATCGCGCTGGCGATGATCGCGATCATGCTCTTGCGGCCGCGTGGCCTGTGGCCGGCACGTGAGCATGGCAAAGCCGCCCCGACCCCGGCCGGCAAGTGAGCAGGGAGACCGACATGAGTACCGACATCGTCCTCAAGGTTCAAGGGGTGTCCAAGCGCTTCGGCGGGCTGCAAGCCCTGTCCGACGTGGGCATCGAGATCCGCCGCGGCCAGGTCTACGGCCTCATCGGCCCCAATGGCGCGGGCAAGACCACGTTCTTCAACGTGCTGACCGGGCTGTACACACCGGATTCGGGCAGCTTCGAACTCGAGGGCAAGCCCTACAAGCCCACGGCCGTCCACGAGGTGGCCAAGGCCGGCATCGCGCGCACCTTCCAGAACATCCGGCTGTTTGCCGAAATGACGGCCCTGGAAAACGTGATGGTCGGCCGCCATGTGCGCACCAGCACCGGCGTGTTCGGCGCGGTGTTTCGCACCGCTGGCTTCAAGGCCGAGGAGAAGGCCATCCGCGAGCGCGCCATGGAGTTGCTGGCCTACGTGGGCATCGAGAAATATGCCGATTTCCGCGCACGCACTTTGAGTTATGGCGACCAGCGTCGCCTGGAGATCGCGCGAGCCTTGGCCACCGACCCCAAGCTGATCGCGCTGGACGAGCCCGCCGCTGGCATGAACGCCACCGAGAAGGTGGTGCTGCGCGAGCTGATCGACCGCATCCGCAATGACGGGCGCACGATTCTGCTGATCGAGCATGACGTCAAGCTCGTCATGGGGCTGTGCGATCGCGTGACCGTGCTCGACTATGGCAAGCCCATCGCCGAGGGGACGCCATACGAGGTGCAGCGCAACGAGAAGGTGATCGAAGCCTACCTTGGCGCCGGGCACAAGGCGCATTGAACCACCCCACGCACGCGGAGCAAGTACACATGAGCCAAACGATGCTGAAAGTCAGCGGACTGCGGGTGGCCTACGGGGGCATCCAGGCCGTCAAGGGCGCTTCGCTGGAAGTGCGCCAAGGCGAGCTCGTCAGTCTGATCGGCGCCAATGGAGCGGGCAAGACCACCACGCTGAAGGCCATCACGGGTATCCAGCCGGTGGCCGATGGCGACATCGAATTCCTGGGGCGTTCGATCAAGGGTCAAGGCGCCTGGGATCTGGTCAAGCAGGGTTTGGTGATGGTCCCGGAGGGGCGAGGCACCTTCACACGCATGACGATCACCGAAAACCTCCAGATGGGAGCGTTCACCCGCAATGACAAGGAGATCGAGGACGACATCGAGAAGGTGTTCACCTTGTTCCCGCGTCTGAAGGAGCGTCGCCATCAGCTTGCCGGCACGATGTCCGGGGGCGAGCAGCAAATGCTGGCGATGGGGCGAGCGTTGATGGCGCGCCCGAAGGTATTGCTGATGGACGAACCCTCGATGGGCCTGTCGCCCATCATGGTCGACAAAATCTTCGAGGTGGTGGAAGACATCCACAAACAAGGCGTCACCGTGCTGCTGGTCGAGCAAAACGCCAGCCGTGCGCTGCAATTGGCCGACCGCGGCTACGTGATGGACTCTGGCGAAATCACGATGGAAGGCGAGGCCAAAGCGCTGCTGAGCGACCCGAAGGTGCGCGCGGCCTATCTGGGCGAGTGATCTTGCACGCCGAGCGTGGCGGCGTGAGGCATCTCACCGTTGAGCCCCGGTGAACGCGGGGTTGCCAGTTGGCCTGCGATCGAGGAGACGCAATGTTGGGACGAGTCCTGATGGCTTGGGGGCTGAGTGCATGCCTGGCCGTGTCTGCGCAAGCCCAGATGGTCAAGCCAGTGCGCATCGGCCTGATTGCCCCACTGACCGGAGATTCCGCCGACCTCGGCCTGAGCATGCGCCATGCGGCCGAGCTGGCGGTCAAGGAAATCAATGCCGTGGGCGGCTATCTGGGCCGGCCGCTGGAGCTGGTGGTGCGTGACGACCGGTCCGATCCTCGGCAAGGACGGCAGGCGGCGCAGGAACTGGTGCAGCAGGAGAAGGTCGCGTTCACGCTGGGTTTTTGCGACACCGAAGTGACCGTGCAGGCCTTGGAGATCTTTCAATCCCAGCGGCATGTGCTGATGGTGCCTTGCGATCAGGGGTCTGCGGTGATGGACGGCCCACCTGCCGCAGGCGGCTATGTCTTTCGCCTGGCACCGCCCGACGAGTTGACGGCGCGCGTGTTGGTGGGCGAGATCGTGGACCGGCGCAAACTGCGCAAAGTGGCGCTGCTGGCCGATCGCACGGCCTATGGCGACAGCGGCTTGAAGGACCTGGACAATGAACTGGCCCAGCGCGAGCTCAAGCCGGTGTACGTCGGTCGCTTCGACCGGGGGGTGAAGTCACTGTTGGAGGACATGCGCCAAGCCCGCGCGGCCGGCAGCGAGGCCGTGATCGTTTGGGCGCGCGGGGCTGATCAGGCGGCGGCTTTGCGGGCGCGGGCGGAGGTGCGCTGGACGGTGCCGTATTTCGCGCCGCCCACGCTGGCCTCGCGCAAGGCACTGGAAGGCGCCGGTGCGGCCGCGCTGGAAGGCGCGGTGATGACCCAGACGGTGCATCTCGATGCGGCCAACGAACGCCGGGCGACGTTCCTCACCAGTTATTTCACGCACAGTGGCGAAAAGCGCATGGGCTCGCTGATGGTGGCCGCGCAGACCTATGACGCGGTCTATCTGCTCGTCTCGGCTCTGTTCCAGTCGCGCAGCCCCGAGGGCGGAGAACCGCTCAAGCGCGCGCTGGAAAACCTCGACAAGCCGCATCGTGGGGTGGTGACGACGTATGAGCGACCTTACTCCACGCGCGATCACGAGGCCTACTCGATCAACATGCTGTGGCTGAGCGTGTGGCGTGGCGGGGAGGTGCAGTTTCTCTATCCCATCGATGCGCAGCGTGCCAGTGTGATCCGACGCAAAGAGTTCTGAGTCGATCATCTCCCCCGAGGCCTAGAATCCGCGCCGCGCGCCACCATTGCTGGGCGCACCGAGCCATGCGTGATTCGCTCCTCCGACCGTTCGCATCAGCTTCAGCATCCCTGTGTGGTCCAGTCGTCGATGGCTTGCGCTGTCGACACGATCGGCCCGGCTTGGCTTGGCCGTTGGATGGCGAGCACGACGCGGAGCTCGGACGGATCTGCCACGGCGGGGCGACGCACGCGCCGCTGGCCAGCCCGGAACCTTTGTGGCCGATCCACCCGGTGGCCGAGCGCTGGCAGGTGCGTGGTCCGGTGCATGAAGGCCAACAGGGCTGCGTGCGCTATCGCAGCAACGGCATGTGGGTTTTCGGCACGGCGTGTTTGGACGACCGTGTGGTCGGCGGCATGGAAGCCGCAGCCTGGCGGGTCTACACCGATCTGTTTGCGGTGCTCGAACGCGAGGGGTGCCCCCAACTGCAGCGCCTATGGAACTACTTGCCCGACATCCACGGCCTGGAGGACGGCTTGGAACGCTACCGCTGCTTCAATCTGGGCCGCGCTCGCGCCTTTGCGCAGGCCGGGCGCAGTCTGGGCGAAGGGGCGCCGGCGGCATGTGCGATGGGCACGCGTTCCGGATGGTTGACGGTGCATTTCCTGGCCGGACGGCAGCCGGCGCGGGCGATCGAAAACCCGCGCCAGGTCAGTGCCTATCACTATCCTCGGCGCTACGGGCCTTGCAGCCCGACCTTCTCGCGTGCGGCCTTGGCCGATCTGGGGGGTGGGCTGCGTGTGCTGTTCATTTCGGGCACGGCCAGCATCGTCGGCCATGAATCGGTGCATGTGGGCGACCTGGAGGCCCAGACCGCCGAAACCTTGCGCAACATCGATGCGGTGCTCGAGGCGACCCGGTCCCATCTGGAGGCGTCCTGGACGCTGGAGGCGCTGCGGCGGCGACTGGAATGCACGGTCTACTTGCGCCGGCCGGCAGACTTGGACCGGGTGCGTGGGGTCATCATCGCCCATCTGGGGGCGCAGGCGCCAGCGGTGCAAGCGGCGACCTACTTGCGCGCCGATGTGTGTCGCGTCGAGCTGCTGGTGGAAATCGAAGCTCAGCTGGCGCTGGTGGGGTGATCCCAAGATTCGGCCACCAGCGCGGCTTCCCGCAGCGGGCGCAGACTCAGGACCAAGGCTGTCACGCAGACCGGCAAGGCCAGCGCGAAGGTCAGCGCCAGCGCGTGGCCGATGCGCCGCTCGTCGGCAAAGACGAAATCGGTGCAGGCGGCCACCAGACTCGGTCCGAGCACCGACCCCAGGACGGTGGTGAGCATCAGACCGAGCGCCGAAATCTGACCGCGCATTTCATTGGGCGTGACGAGTTGGATCGTCGAGGTGCCCAGTGAGATGAACATGCTCGACAGGAACAGGCCTGGGCCGAAGGCCAGCAGTGAGGCCGTTGCGGAGGGCAGCAGCGGCGTGGCCACCAAAAATGGCGTGGCTGCTGCCAGGCTCCATGCGGCCGTGCGCAAGGTCGCATCACGCTGACCTCGGCGCAGCTGGAGGCCAGCCCACCAGCCACCCGTGACGATGCCCAGAGGACTCAGGCTGAGGATCAATGCGCCCAACAGCGGGCCGATGCGCTCTACCGGCAGGCCGTGCACGCGGATGTAGAAGGTCGCCATCCATGCCAGCAGGGCATAGGTCACGCAAAATGCCAGGCTGATGCCTACCACATAGCCCAGCGCCAGCCGCCGCCGCTCCCGCAGGAAGCGCACGACGGCCGACACGGGCAGGACTTGGCCGCCAGCCACGGTGTGACGCCGCGGCGGTTCACGCACGGTGAACATCAGCGCCGCCACCAGCAGGCCGGGCAGGCCCACGAGCATGAAGGCGAGCTGCCAGCCCTTGACCGTGCCCAGCAGCGGCAGCACGACGTCCCCACGCTGGGCCCATCCACCCACCAGCCCACCGATGGCGAAGGCCGCTCCCGAGCCCAAGGCCGTGCCCAGCGTGAACACCGACAGCGCCAGCGGCAGGCGGTGTCGCTCGAAGTAATCGCTGATGATCGAGTAGGCCGCGGGTCCCAGGGTGGCCTCTCCCACGCCCACGCCCGCGCGGGTGAGAAAGAGTTGCCAATAGTGCTGCGCCAGACCGGCCGCTGCGGTCATCAGGCTCCAAAAGGTGATGCCCGCGGCCACGAGATTGCGCCGGTTGGTCCGATCGACGAGCCGCCCCAACGGCAGTCCGGCCAGGCAGAAAAAGAGGGAGAAAGCCAATCCCTGGAGCAGGCTGATCTGGAAATCGCTGATGCCCAGATCGCGCCGGATCGGCTCGACCAACAGGCCCACGAGCAGCCGATCGATCAGGGAGACCACGGCCGCCAGCATCAGGACGCAGACCACGTACCACGGGTAAGCCCCTCCATCGGAGAGTGACGCGGTCTGGGACGAAGTGGCAGCTCTTGGAGCGTTCATGGCGCGTTCGATGAGGTGGCCGAGCGCGTCAGCCTAGCAAAGCCGCGCGCTTGGCGCGAGGTCCGAGGGGGTGTGGGCCTCATGCATGTTTCGAATATCACTTAGTCACGCCACGCGCTGGATCGATCCTTGCGGCCTTCCTACAGTTGCGTTGCGAGACGGCTTCGCTCAGAGCCGTCTGCCACGATGAAGCCGGCGTCACAGCCGGCCGGAGACAAGACCAATGGAAGTGTCCTTCAGCAAGGAAGTCCAGGCTTTGCGCCTGGGCGCAGGCCAGACGTTTCATGGCGAGGGCATCCTGGCCATCACCAAGGCGTTGCTGCAGTCGGGGGTGGCTTATGTCGGTGGCTATCAGGGCGCGCCGGTGTCGCACCTGTTGGACGTGATGGTCCAGGCCAAGGACTACCTGCAGGAGTTGGGCGTGCATGTGGAGGCTTGTTCGAACGAAGCCTCGGCCGCCGCGATGCTGGGGGCCTCCATTCATTACCCGCTGCGTGGTGCGGTGACTTGGAAATCCATCGTCGGCACCAATGTGGCGGCCGATGCGCTGTCGAACCTGGCCTCACCGGGGGTCCAGGGAGGGGCACTGATCGTCGTGGGCGAGGACTATGGCGAAGGCGCCAGTGTGATCCAGGAGCGCACGCATGCCTACGCGCTGAAGTCCACGATGGTGATGCTCGATCCGCGCCCGCAGCTGGCTGCGATGGTGCGTCTGGTGGAAGAGGGGTTCGCCTTGTCGGAGGCCTCCAACATGCCCGCGTTGTTGGAGTTGCGCATCCGGGCCTGCCATGTGCGCGGCCGCTTCGAGTGCAAGGACAATATCCCGCCGCCGGTGTCGATGCGGCATCTGATCGACGAGCCGGCGGCTTTCGACTACATGCGACTGGCGCATCCGCCAGTGACGTTCCGCCATGAGAAGCTCAAGGTGCAAGAGCGCATCCCGGCGGCGCGCCGCTACATCGCTCAACACCGGCTCAATGAATGGTTTGCCGGCCGGCGCCATGAGGTGGGTCTGATCGTCCAAGGTGGGCTGTACAACGCCTTGATCCGCGCGCTGCAACAGCTGGGTCTGGCCGATGGGTTTGGCAGCAGTCAGCTGCCCATTCTGGTGCTCAATGTCACCTATCCGTTGGTGCCTGAGGAAATCGCGCGTTTTTGCGCCGGCAAGCGCGCCGTGCTGGTGCTCGAGGAAGGTCAGCCCGAATACATCGAGCAAGACATCGCGAGCCTGCTGCGCCGCTGTGAGGTTCGCACCCCGTTGCACGGGAAAGACTTGTTGCCGGCTGCTGGCGAGTACACGGTCGAGGTGATGACCGAGGGGCTGTTGGCCTTCGTGTCCCGCTACCTGCCCGATCATGCGGTGGACGATGCCAGAGCTTGGCTGGAGGGCAATGCCAAGCGTCGGCAAGATGTCGCGCAGCAACTGGGCTCGCCGCTGCCGCCCAGGCCGCCGGGCTTTTGTGTGGGCTGCCCTGAGCGGCCGGTGTTTGCCGCGCTCAAGCTGGCGCAGCAGACCGCGGGGCCGGTGCACATCGCCGCGGACATCGGCTGCCACGCGCTGGCCACTTTCGAGCCGTTTTCCTCGGGCCATTCCATCTTGGGATACGGCCTGAGCCTGGCCAGTCGGGCAGGTGTGTCGCCCGTGATGAGCCGTCGCGTGCTGTCCATCATGGGCGATGGAGGGTTCTGGCACAACGGTTTGCTCACCGGCGTGCAAAGTGCACTGTTCAATGGCGACGATGCGGTGCTGCTCATCATGAAGAACGGCTATACCTCGGCCACTGGCACGCAGGACATCATTTCCACCCCTGACGAGGAGGTCAAGGCTCGCGCCGAAGACAAACAGCAAAGCCTGGTCGATCGCAACACCACGATCGAATCGACTTTGCGGGGTTTGGGGGTGCAATGGATGCGCACGGTGCACACCTACCATGTCGATGCGATGCGCAAGACCTTGCAAGAGGCATTGACCACCGACTTTGCCGGCCTGAAGGTGATCATCGCCGAAGGGGAGTGCCAGCTGGAGCGTCAGCGCCGCATCAAGCCCTGGATCGCGCAATTGCTCAAAGCCGGCCACCGTGTGGTGCGTGTGAAGTACGGCGTCGATGAAGACGTGTGCTCGGGCGATCATGCCTGCATTCGTCTGTCGGGCTGCCCGACGCTCACGCTCAAGGACAGCCCCGACCCGTTGAAGGTGGACCCGGTGGCCACCGTGATCGACGGCTGCGTGGGCTGCGGCTTGTGCGGGGCCAACGCGCATGCGGCCACGCTGTGCCCGTCGTTCTATCGCGCCGAGGTGGTTCGCAACCCGAAGTGGCACGAGCGGCTGCTGGCAGCCGTGCGGCTCACCACCCTGCGCTGGTTGCAGCCGGCCTGAAGCTTTCCGGTTTTCGTTCGACAACACAAAGGAGACTGACCATGAAGACCTCGACCTCGCTTGCCGGACTCATCCGTCGCGCGCTGTGCGCCGCGCTGCTGGGTGTGGCGGCGGCCGCCTCCGTGCCGGCCCAGGACTATCCGACCCAGCCGATCCGGCTGATCGTGAGCTTCCCGCCGGGCGGCGCAGCGGACGTGATCGGACGCACCATCGCCAACGGCCTGGGCGAGGCCTTCAAGCAGACCATCGTGGTGGAGAACCGCCCTGGAGCCAACGGCAACATCGGCGCCGATGCGGTGGCCAAGGCGGCGCCCGATGGCTACACGCTGCTGATGAGCTCGGGCGGCACGGTCACGGCCAATCCCTTCCTGTTCAGCAAGATGTCCTTCGATCCCGAGAAGGACCTCACCCCGGTCGCCTCGGCGGCCGTCGTGCGCCCGTACCTGATGGTGCATCCCTCGCTGCCGGTCAACACCGTGCAGGAGTTCATCGCCTACGCCCGCGCCAACCCGGGCAAGCTCAGCTATGGCTCGGCCGGCAACGGCAGCTCGCTGCATCTGGCCGGCGAGATGCTCAAGCGGGATGCGAAGATCGAGGCCACGCATGTGCCCTACCGTGGGGCGGCGCCAGCGCTGAACGATCTGCTGGCCGGACAAGTGCATTTCATGTTCGATTCCGGACCTGGTCTCAAACATGCCCAGGCCGGCAAGCTCAAGCTCTTGGCCGTGGGCAGTGCGCAGCGTTCGCCGCAGGTGCCGCACGTGCCGACGTTGGCCGAGTCCGGCCTGCCGGGCTTCGATGCGGACACGGTGTTTGGCGTCTATGCCCCGGCCGGCACGCCGACGGCCATCGTCAACAAACTCAATGCGGAAATCAACAAGGTGCTGCGCACGCCGCAGGCGGTGGCGGCCATCCATGCCATCGGGGCAGACATCCTGACCATGAGCGTCAGCGAGTTCGTCGAGCGGCAGCGTGCCGAGCGGGCTCGAATGGGCGCTTTCATCAAACAGGCCGGCATCAAGCTCGATTGAGGGATCGATGACTCAGTTGCCCGACGCGCGTGCCGATCGTCCGATCACCGTGCTGATCTGTGCCCTGGGTGGGGAAGGCGGTGCCGTGCTCTCGCAGTGGCTGTTCGAGACCGCACTGCATTGCGGCCACAGCGCGCAGAGCACGTCCATCCCCGGCGTAGCGCAGCGCACTGGTGCCACCACCTACTACCTGGAGATCCACCCGCGGCCCGACGCCGAGTTGGGCGGACGCCAGCCGGTCTTCAGCCTGAACCCGGTGCCTGGGGCCTTGGACTTGCTGGTGTCTTCCGAGCTGCTGGAGACGGTGCGCCAAATCGGCTTGGGCATGGTCAGCCCTGATCGTACGATGGTGATCAGCTCCAGCAGCCGCACGCTGACCGTGGCCGAGAAGATGCCGCTGGGCGACGGACGGGTCAAAGCGGCGCAACTGCTGGCCATGGTGCAGCGCTACAGCCGCGAAGCGCGGGTCTTCGACATGGCGGCGCTGGCCGAGCAGTGCGGCACGGTGATCAGTGCCGTGCTGCTGGGGGCGGTGGCCGCCAGTGGTCTTTTGCCGTTTGCCCGAGACGCCTACGAAGCGGTGATTCGCGCTTCAGGCAAAGGGGTCGAGGCGAGCCTGCGGGGCTTTGCACAGGCTTACGACCGGGTGGCGACCGAGCGTGCGCAGCAGGCCGCGCTGCTGCAGGCGGCCGAGGCGGGAGTGCGATCGGCCGCGCCAGCGGTGCTGCCCGCGGCGCTGGCGCAGCGTTTTCCTGCCGCCACCCACGAGATGGTCGGCGCAGGCCATGCCCGCATGCTCGAGTACCAGGATGCGGCCTATGCGGCCTTGTACGTCGAGCGCCTCGACCGGGTGCTGCAGGCCGAACGCAGCGTCGATCCCGAAGGCACCCATGGCTGGTCCATTACCCGCGAAACCGCGCGTTACCTGGCGCTGTGGATGGCTTTCGACGACATCGTGCGCGTGGCCGATCTCAAAAGCCGCGCCAGCCGCCTGCAGCGTGTGCGCCGCGAGGTGAAAGCCGCCGAAGACGAGCTGGTCTATGTGTATGACCATTTCAAACCCGGCGTCAACGAACTGGCCGCCTTGCTGCCGCAGGGCCTGGCCGATCGGTTGTTGCGGTGGGAGCAGCGCCGCTTGGAAGCGGGCAAGGAGCCCCTGGCCCTGCCGCTGAAGGTCGGCGCCCACACCCTCAGCGGTATGTTGGCCCTGCGGGTGCTGGCCAGTTTGAAGCGGCTGCGTCGCTGGGGCAGCCGCTACCGGCAAGAGCAGCTCCTGATCGAGCGTTGGTTGGACAGCGTGGAACGAGGCACGCGTGCGTCGTGGGCCTTGGGGCACGAGATCGCACAGTGTGGCCGGCTCATCAAAGGCTATGGGGCGACCAACGAACGTGGCAAGCACAACCTGCGGCATGTGCTCGATCACTTGGTAGCATCGTTCGATCGGCCCGAGCCATGTGTCGAGGCGATCCGGGCGGCCCGCGAGGCGGCCCTGCGGGACGAGTCCGGCAAGGACCTGGACCAAGCCTTGGTACGGCATGGTGCACCGCCGCGTCCGGCGCAGGCCCAGCCGATCCGGTGGTACAAACGTCGTCCTGTGTCTTGAAGTCGCTCTGATCATGAGCCGCATCCACCATCTGCCCATCCATGTCGAATTCGGTGACTGCGACCCTGCGGGCATCGTCTGGTTTCCCAACTTCTTCCGTTGGTTCGACGCCGGCTCGCGGCGCTTTTTCATCGCCTGTGGCGTACCTCCTTGGAAGGAGCTGGAAAAGACCACGGGCATCATTGGGACCCCGCTGGTGGACACTCAGGCGCGTTTCGTGCGGCCGGCCAGCTATGGGGATGAGATCGTGGTGGAAACACAGATTTCGCACTGGCGGACCAAGAGCTTCGTGATGCAGCATCGCATCCTGCGCGGTGAGGAGTTGCTGTGCGAATGCACCGAGGTGCGTGTGTTTGCGCAGCGCACCGGCGACGATCCGCACGCCATCCGGGCCGTGCCCATTCCGGACGACATCCGTGCCTTGTGCGGCTGAAGCCTCAGGCCGCTGCGGTGGCCAGCGCAGCGCGCACGTCTGGCACGATGTTGTGGGCGCCCAGCTCGGCGGCAAAGCCTGAACGTTCCATCAGGCCGCGTGGCTGCTCGTTCAGATGGCATAGCACCAGGCGCACGCCGCGGCGTTGCAGACTGCGGTGCAACTGCTGCAGTGCATCCAATCCCGTGGTGTCCATGGAGATGAGGCGCTGCATGTCCAGCACCAGCACCTGCGTGTTGGGGCGCAGGTGCTGAGCGATGGCCTCCACCTTGGCCACGGCGCCGAAGAAGAGCGAGCCGTACAGCGTGATCACTTGCACCGTGCCGGGCGCATCGGCAGGCAGTGCCACCGCCTCGACGCGAAACAGCGTGCTCATGCGGTAGATGTCGAATCCCGGACGATCATATGGTCGCTTGTGAAACATATGCGGATGTGTGCGATGCCAGTCCTTCATGGCTTGCATGGGTGTGCGGGCGTTGAGTGCGGCCTGAGGCAGATGGTGGTTGTACAGCCAAGCGTAGCGCAACAGGGTGCGCTGCAAATCCTCGCCACTGACGAAGTGGTGGCTTTTGAGCACTTCTGCGATTCGGCCGTTGAAGCGCTCCACCATCCCGTTGGTTTGAGGCCGACGCACCCGGGTGAGCCGATGCTCGATGC
>NZ_KB905963.1 GCF_000381125.1 Caldimonas manganoxidans ATCC BAA-369 | reverse complement strand
GGACGGTCCTCGAAGTCGGTGCGGTGTTTCCACTTGAGCACCGTCATGGGCGACACCCCGTAGCGCTGTGCCAGCGTGGCGATGGGGTCGTTGCTGGCGGCGATTTCGGCTCTGACGCGCGGTGTGGTGCGGGCGCACTTGTGCAGTCGAGTGATCATGTGTGGAACTCCCCGGTATCAGACCGCCTTGCTGCTGCGCCGCGGGCCCAAAATCTCAGCCAGAACGCTGCGCGCGAGCAGGTAGCCGTGGCGTGACGGTAGTATATGATCGTCCGGGATTCGACAGCTACATGAAACTGCTGGTCGACGATGCATCCGACCGGGTCATGGGCCTCCACATGCTCGGCGCCGATGCCCCAGAAATCGTGCAAAGCCTGGCCGTGGCCTTGACCGGCGGTGCGACCAAAGCTCAGTTCGACCACACAGTGGCCGTGCATCCGACCGTGGCCGAAGAATTCGTGCTGATGCGTGACCCCGTGCGCCTGGTGCGCGACTTCAGCTGAACAGCCGGCGCGCCGCTGGTGAGCCGGCGGGCAAACCGCGCGCCTCCAGCATCGCATACAGGCGGTCGAGCTCGCGGCCGATGGCCTCGAAGGCTTGCGGGCCCAGGGGCTGGCCCGCGTCGTCCATCACGGCGGCCTCCATGCCCAAGGCCAAAGCCTGCGCACTGGCTTGCCAGGCCAGGAAAGGCGATTCCGCAGCGCTCGTCTGGGGCACGTCGAAGGCCAGGGTGACTTCACGCACCGCGGCCCGGTTGGGATCCTCCGCGAAAGCGGCCTGTGCATCGAATTGCAAGGTCAGTATCGCCGGGTCGCCTTCGTGACGCCCGGGCAGCACGAGACGGCCTGGCACGGCGCCGGAGACGAAACCGTGGCGTGCGGCGTGCTGCTGGATGAATGCCACCGACCATGCCGCACCACGGGCCACCAATCGACAAGCCAGCTGCGCATCGTGCTGGCTGGCGAACTGGTCGAGCTCGCGCGCCCGCGCGACCACGTCGAGCATGTCTGGGAAATCTGCGGTGGCGCCGATCGCATCGGCAAAGGCTTGCACCTTTTGCACGAACTCGGAGTATTCGATCTCGTTGAGCGCTCCGGTGCGGTTGGCCAATTGCACGCCGGCTTGGAATTCTCGGTACGTCTGCCCAGGTTGAGGCGGCTCCCATTGCGAGCTGGCATCGTTCAGCCCCTCGATGAAAAAGGGCTTGCTGCCGGCCCGCCGGGTGGCCGGCAGGTGGTGCATCACACTGTCGCCGGTGAAGCGCAGCTCCACGCTCAGCGGCACGATGGCGTCGATCAACGGGTCCAGACGCGGTCCGCCCGTTCGTCGCACAACCGGGGACGCCAGCGTGGCATCCAGCGCATCGGCCGCTGGGGCAGGCTCGAAGTCGTCCAACGGCAACACGGGCTCTTCGAAGCGCCGCGCAGCCGTCTGGCCCCGAATGCCAGCCCGGCGCACGCCGGCTTTGCGGGCTTGCCAAGCACCATGGGCCACCACCGCGGCGATGACCAAGGCGCCCAGGACGAGCAAGGCCAATTGCAGGCTGCCCATGTTCGTCAAGCCGCTTCAGCCATGCCCACGGCCGCTTCCATGTCCACCGCCACGATGCGCGAGACGCCCTGCTCCTGCATCGTCACACCGATGAGTTGCTCAGCCATTTCCATGGCGATCTTGTTGTGCGAGATGAACAAGAACTGGGTGTCCTTGGACATCGCAGTGACCAGCTTGGCGTAGCGTTCGGTGTTGGCGTCGTCCAGCGGCGCATCGACCTCGTCGAGCAAACAGAATGGCGCCGGGTTGAGCTGGAAGATCGCAAACACCAGCGCAATGGCCGTCAATGCCTTCTCGCCACCGGACAGCAGGTGGATGGTGCTGTTTTTCTTGCCCGGCGGCTGGGCCATCACCTGCACCCCGGCATCGAGGATTTCGTCGCCGGTCATCACCAGTTTGGCCGTGCCACCGCCGAACAGCGTCGGGAACATCTTGCCGAAGTGCTCGTTGACGAAATCGAAGGTCTTCTTCAGCAGATCGCGGGTTTCCATGTCGATCTTGTGGATCGCATCTTCCAGCGTCTTGATCGCATCGATCAGATCGGCGTTCTGGGCGTCCAGGAAGGTCTTGCGCTCGCGCGCGGCGGCGAGTTCGTCCAGGGCCGCCAGGTTGACCGCCCCCAGCGCGTTGATTTCGCGGTTGACGCGGTCGATCTCCGCTTGCAAGCCCTGCAGCCGCACTCCACCTTCCTCGATGGAGCGCGCCAAGGCCTCGAGATCGACCCCCGCTTGGGTGAGTTGCTCCAAGAATTGTGCGCCTCCCAGCGAGGCGGCCTGTTCTTCGAGCTGCAACTTGGTGATGCGCTCCCGCAAGGGATCGAGGCTGCGCTCGAACTCCAGGCGTTGCTCGTCGGCCCGGCGCAAACGCATCGACAAATCGTCGTATTCGCTGCGCTTGGCCGCCAGGGCCGCTTCGCGCTCCATCTTGAGCGCCAGCGCCTCCTGCAAGCCGGCTTGCGCCGCCGCATCGTTGAAGCCATCAAGCTCGGCCTGCAGCTGTTCGGCCGAGCGCTCATTGGCTTGGAGTTGCTGCATCGCCGTCTCGATGGATCGCTGTAGCTCCCCGCGACGAGAGGCCAAAGCACGCGCCGAGAACTGCGATTCCTGGGCTTCCCGTTCCAGTGAACGGAGTTGCTCGCGCGCCTGATTGAGCTTGCGTTCGGCCTCGATCACGGCTTCCTCGAGCTCGGCGTGGCGTTCTTGCTCATCGGCCAGCTGCTGGTCCAGCGCTTCGAATCGAGCCTCCCCCGTGGCGCGCCGTTCAGCCAGTTCTTCGAGTTGTGCGTCGATCTCGGCCAACTCGTCCTCGATCTGCCCGCGCCGGCTGCTGGTCTGCTCGGCCTGCTGCGTCAGGCGCAGCAACTCCACCTGCAGTTCATGGACGCGGGCCTGTGCCTGCGCGGCTTCGCGACGCGCGGCCACCAGACGCTGCGATGCCTCGGTGTAGGCCGCTTCGGCTCGCACCAGGGCCGCGCGCGCCTCGTCGGCAATCAGGGCCTGCGCGCGCACTTGGCGCTCCAGGTTCTCGATCTCCTGCGCGCGCGCCAACATACCGGCTTGCTCGGAGTCCGGCGCATAAAACGCCACGGCAAACTGCGACACGGCGTGGCCCTCGCGCGTCATGATCACTTCCCCGTGCGTGAGCTTGCCACGCTGGGCCAGCGCTTCGTCGAGCGACGCGGCGGTGTAAACCCCTTCCAACCAATCGTTCAAGAGCGCTTTCAGTCCCGCATCGTGCAGACGCAGCAGGTCCGACAGCCTCGGCAGCGTGTGATGGGTACTGCTGATGGCCGCCGAGGGCAGCGTGTAGAAGGCCAGCTTGGCCGGCGGCGCATCACTGGCGAACGCGCGCACGATGTCCACGCGGCCCACCTCCAGCGCGTTGAGCCGTTCGCGCAGCGCCGATTCCAGCGCCGTCTCCCACCCTGGCTCGATGTGCACTTTGGTCCACAGGCCCTGCAGGCCCTCCAAACCGTGCTTGGCCAACCAGGGCTTGAGCTTGCCTTCGGTTTGCACCTTTTCCTGCAAGGCCCTCAGAGCCTCCAACCGCGCGCCCAAGTCAGCCTGCTTGGCCGATTCGGCATTGACCCGCTCCTGCTGAGCCCGCCGGGCCTCATCCAGCCGAGGCACCAGTTCGGTCAGCTCGTGCAGCCGCTCGTCGGCCATGGCCTGCTCCTGCGCGGCCAGCTCGACCTGATGCTCAAGCTCGGCCAACCCGGCCTCGTCAGGCGCGGCCAGCCCCTTGGCCTCCGCGGCCAGCCGTTCACGCCGCGTCTGCAACTGCCGACATTGTTCGTCCAGATTGCGCGATTCCACCGCGAGCACCTGGATCTGCTGCTGCACGCCCGAAACCGCATTGCGCTGCTCATTGGCTCGCGCCACGGCGGCACGCACCTCATCCTCCAGGGCCGGCAGCGCGGCCGCCTCTTCTTCGGCCTGAGCGGCCAGGATCTCGGCCTGCTCTTGCGCCATGGCGATCTGCTCGGCAATGGTTTCGAGTTCGCTTTCGGCTTGCTCGCGGCGCTGCCGCCATTGCTCGCTTTGCGCTTTCAGTTCGATCAATCGCTGCTCGACCCGCTGACGCCCCTCCACCACATAGCGGATGCGCTCTTCCAAGCGGCTGACTTCCAGGTTGGCCTCGGCCAGCGCGGCTTGCGCGGCGTGCAGCTCGTCACTGGCCGTGTAATGCGCCTGACGGATGGTCTCCAACTCGGCTTCGACATGGCGCAACTCGGCCAGCCGGGACTCCAAGGCATTGGTGGCTTCGAGCACTTCACGGTGCACGCGCTCTTGTTCGGCCGCGGCGTCACGGTGTTTGAGAAACCACAGCTGGTGCAGCTTGAGCGTGCCTAGTTCTTGCAGGCTGCGATAACGCTGAGCCACTTCGGCCTGCTGTTCCAGGCGTTCGAGGTTGTGGCTCAGTTCACGCAGGATGTCTTCCACCCGGGTGAGGTTCTCGCGCGTGTCTTTCAGCCGGTTCTCGGTTTCGCGGCGACGTTCCTTGTACTTGGAGACCCCGGCGGCCTCCTCCAGGAACATGCGCAGTTCTTCCGGGCGGGATTCGATGATGCGACTGATCGTGCCTTGACCGATGATGGCGTAGGCCCGCGGCCCCAGGCCCGTGCCAAGGAAGACATCCTGGACGTCACGCCGACGCACCGGTTGCCCGTTGATGAAATAGCTCGACGTCCCGTCGCGGGTGAGCACCCGTCGCACCGAGATCTCGGTGAACTGGTTCCACTGCCCGCCGGCACGCCCATCGGAGTTGTCGAACACCAGCTCCACGCTGGCTCGGCTGGCTGGCTTGCGGGTGCTCGAGCCGTTGAAGATCACGTCTTGCATCGACTCGCCGCGCAACTCCGAGGCTTTGGATTCGCCCAGCACCCAGCGCACGGCATCCATGATGTTGGACTTGCCGCAGCCATTGGGCCCCACCACGCCGACGAGTTGCCCGGGCAGCTGAAAGTGCGTGGGATCCGCGAAGGACTTGAAGCCGGACAGCTTGATCGAGTTCAGGCGCATGGGCAGCTCGAGGCACCGCGCCGGGCCGCCTGCGGCGACCTCGCGCTAAGTCGTTGATTCGTCTGGGAAAACCGGTTCAGCATCCGGTGGCTTGGAAGCGCGGATGATACCATCGCCCCCTCGCGTCGCCGGCTCTGGCGACCCCATTGATTCTTCGCGTCACACCGTCATGGCCAAACGTACTTCTGCCCTCCCCGCGGCCCGGCAGCGCCAAATGCCGCCCAACCCGCCCTCGGCGCCTTCGAAGGAGCTGCACGTCTTCCCCAATCCGAGCCCCAAGCGTGACTACGTCATCCAGTTCCAGGTGCCCGAGTTCACCTGCCACTGCCCCTTGACCGGCCAGCCCGACTTTGCGCATTTCACGATCGACTGCGTGCCCGACCAACTGTGTGTCGAGCTCAAAAGCCTGAAGATGTACATGTGGAGCTACCGCAACGAAGGGGCTTTCCATGAGAAGGTCACCAACGACATCCTCGATGACATCGTCAAGGCCATTCAGCCCCGATTCCTGCGCATCACGGCCAAGTGGTATGTGCGCGGCGGCATCTACACCAATATCGTGGTGGAGCATCGCAAGAAGGGCTGGAAGCCGCAGCCTCACATCGAGTTGCCGCAGCACGCAGCCGAAACCGGCCTGTTGAGGTGAGCGACGGCGCGCCCAGGCTGGCCGAGGGCGGATAATCATGCACCATGAATCCCCTGCTCGCCCGGCTCCAGCCCTACCCCTTCGAACGGCTGCGCGCCCTCACGCAAGACATCACGCCCAACCCAGCGCTGCGCCCCATCAGCTTGGGGATTGGGGAGCCCAAACATCCCACGCCGCCGTTCATCCGCCAGGCGCTGACTGAGGCGCTGGATGGTCTCGCCCAGTACCCGGCCACGGTGGGCCAACCGGCGCTGCGCGAGGCCATGGCCGCATGGGTGCAACGTCGCTACGGCGTGCACCTGGATCCGGCCACCCAAGTGCTGCCGGTCAACGGCTCGCGCGAGGCGCTGTTCGCATTCGCCCAAACCGTCATCGACCCGACCCGCCATCCCGAGGCGGGCCGGCCCCTGGTGGTGTGCCCCAACCCCTTCTATCAGATCTATGAGGGTGCCGCTTTGTTGGCCGGTGCCGACACGGCCTTTGCCAACAGCGACCCCAGGCGCAATTTCGCATGCGACTGGTCGGCCCTGTCGGACGACACCTGGGCACGCACCCAGCTCGTCTACGTGTGCTCGCCGGGCAATCCCACCGGTGCAGTGATGCCACTGGAGGAGTGGGCTCGCCTGTTCGAGCTGAGCGATCGGTATGGCTTCGTGATTGCCTCAGACGAGTGCTACTCCGAGATTTACTTCCGTGAAGTCCCCCCGCTGGGCGGATTGGAAGCGGCCGTGCGCCTTGGGCGCCACGACCTGCGCAACCTCTTGGCCTTCACCAGTCTGTCCAAACGCTCCAACGTGCCCGGCCTGCGCTCGGGCTTCGTGGCTGGCGATGCGCGCTTGCTCAAAGCCTTTTCGCTGTACCGCACCTACCATGGCAGCGCCATGAGCCCGGTGGTGCAGCAGGCCAGCATCGCCGCCTGGAATGACGAGGCCCACGTGATCGCCAACCGCCAGCAGTACCGAGCCAAGTTCGAGCGCGTCACGCCCATGCTTGCCGAGGTGCTGGAAGTGGCCCTGCCCGACGCGGGCTTTTACCTGTGGGCCAAGGTGCCCGAGGCCCTGGGACAAAGCGACACCGACTTCGCCCGGGGGCTGCTTGCTCAATACAATGTGACCGTCTTGCCCGGCAGCTTCCTTGCGCGACAGGCGCATGGCTGCAACCCCGGTGCCGGTCGCATCCGCATGGCATTGGTGGCCGAGCTCGAGGAATGCGTCGAAGCCGCCGAACGCATCGTTGCCTATGTCCGTTCTCTTTGATCCACTGCAAAGTCTGCATCCATGAGCCAAGCCCTCGAAGCCGTCATCCATCAGGCCTGGGACGACCGCGCCGCCCTATCGCCATCCACAGCCGCGCCCGAGGTGCGCGAAGCCGTCGAATCCGTGATTGCCGACCTGAACAAGGGCCGCTTGCGCGTTGCCGAAAAGATCGACGGCGTCTGGACCACCCATCAGTGGATCAAGAAAGCCGTGCTGCTGAGCTTCCGCTTGCATGACAACGTGGCCATGCGTGCCGGCGACCTCGGGTTCTTCGACAAGGTGCCGACCAAATTTGCCCATCTGAGCGAAGAGGAGATGCGCGCCACCGGCGTGCGCGTCGTGCCGCCGGCCGTTGCGCGCCGCGGCAGCTACATCGCGAAGAACGTGGTGCTGATGCCCTCTTATGTGAACATCGGCGCCTATGTCGACGAGGGCACCATGGTCGATACCTGGGCGACCGTGGGTTCTTGCGCCCAGATCGGCAAGAACGTGCACTTGTCCGGAGGTGTGGGCATCGGCGGTGTGCTCGAGCCGCTGCAGGCCAACCCCACGATCATCGAGGACAACTGCTTCATCGGCGCGCGTTCCGAGGTGGTCGAAGGCGTGATCGTGGAGGAAAACTCCGTGCTGGGCATGGGCGTGTACATCGGCCAAAGCACCCCGATCTTCAACCGCGAGACCGGTGAAATCACATACGGGCGCGTGCCGGCGGGCTCGGTGGTCGTCAGTGGCAGTCTGCCCAAAACCACGGCCGCCGGTCAGCCCTACGGCCTGTATGCCGCTGTGATCGTCAAGCGCGTGGACGCCCAGACGCGCTCCAAGACCAGCATCAACGAACTGTTGCGAGCATAAGGCCCACGCCGGCATACCCGACACACCCACGACGAGGAGGATGGCGATGAGCGGTGGCAACATGGAGCGCGTGCTGCGCCTGATGGCCGACAAGCAAGCGTCGGACGTCTTTCTATCTGCGAAAACGCCCATCCTCATCAAAATCCATGGGCAAATCCTGCAAGTCAGCGATCAGCCCCTCTCGCCCCAGCAGCCACGTCAGCTGCTGGCCGAGGTGCTCACTCCCGCGCAAATGGAAGAGCTGGATGAGACCGGCGAACTCAATCTCGGGGTGGTCTTGCCCGGTGTGGCCAGTTTCCGCTTGAGTGCCTTCAAGCAGCGCGGCTCCATTGCTGCGGTATTTCGCTACATCCCGAACACGATTCCCTCGTTGGAATCGCTCAACGTGCCCGAGATCCTCACCAGCCTCGTGCTGGAAAAGCGCGGGCTGATCTTGCTCGTGGGCGCCACCGGCACCGGCAAGAGCACGACCTTGGCGGCCATGCTCGAACATCGCAATCAGCAAGTGGCCGGACACATCCTCACGATCGAGGATCCCATCGAGTTCCACTTCACGAACAAGAAGTCCGTGGTCAATCAGCGCGAGGTCGGGCGCGACACCCAGTCATTGCAAATCGGCCTGAAAAACGCCCTGCGGCAAGCCCCCGACTGCATCATGATCGGCGAGATCCGGGACCGCGAAACCATGACCGCCGCCCTGTCTTACGCCCTGTCCGGTCATTTGGTGCTGTCGACGATGCACGCCAACAATAGCTACCACGCGCTCAGCCGCATCATGTCGTTCTACACCCCTGAGGCACGGCCGGCCATGCTGTCCGATCTTGGGTCGGGTTTGAAAGCCATCGTCTCGCAGCGCCTGATGCGCGCGGTGGCCGGCGGGCGCATCCCAGCGGTGGAAGTCCTGCTCAACACCAAGCTGGTGGCCGAATTGATCGAAAAAGGCGACCTGTCCGGGGTCAAAGAAGCCATGGAGAAATCTTTGGCGGAAGGATCGCAGACCTTCGAAGCCGACATTGCCAGGCTGATCCAAGAAGGCCGCGTCACTCGCGAAGAAGGCCTGGCCTACGCCGACTCGCCCACCAACCTGATGTGGCGGCTGCAAAACGACACCAGCACCCAGAGCAAGCTCACCCCGAAGAAAGAGGACATCGAGGATGGGCCATCCTTCACCGAAATCACGCTGGATGTGCGCCATGACGAACGCCCCAGCGGCTACGGCACCACTGGCTTTGGCATGCTGCGCTGAGCTTCCGATGGTTGTGCTCCCCACCCCATGACCGACACCCTGCGCCTTGCTGAAGCCCTGATCGCCCGGCCCTCGGTCACACCGTCCGATGCCGGCTGCCAGGCCTTGATCATCGAACGCTTGTCGCCGCTGGGGTTTGCGTGCGAGACCCTGGTGTTCGGCCCGCCGGACTTTCGCGTCACCAACCTATGGGCCAAGCGCGAGGGCCGCGCCGGTCGCCAAGGCAAGGTGCTGGTGTTTGCCGGCCACACCGATGTGGTGCCGGCCGGCCCCTTGGAACGCTGGCTCAGCGACCCCTTCACGCCGACCCACCGGGAGGGCATGCTCTACGGCCGCGGCGCGGCCGACATGAAGAGTTCGATCGCCGCGATGGTGGTGGCCGTCCAAGAGTTCGTGGCTGCCCACCCCGATCACCGCGGCTCCATCGCCTTCTTGATCACCAGCGACGAAGAAGGTCCGGCCAACGATGGCACGGCCAAAGTCTGCGACTGGCTGCGCACGCGTGGCGAACGGCTGGATTACTGCATCGTCGGCGAGCCCACGTCGGTCGAGCAGTTGGGCGACATGATCAAGAACGGTCGTCGCGGATCACTGTCGGGGCGACTGACGGTCAAAGGCATCCAGGGCCACATCGCCTATCCTCATCTGGCGCGCAACCCGGTCCACCAGGCCGCACCGGCCTTGGCCGAACTGGCTGCCATCGAGTGGGATCGCGGCAACGCCTACTTCCCGCCGACGAGTTGGCAAATTTCGAATCTACATGCCGGCACCGGGGCCACGAACGTGATCCCAGGCGAGCTCGTCGTCGATTTCAATTTCCGATACAGCACCGAATCCACCCCAGATGGCTTGAAGGCCCGGGTGCACGAAGTGCTCGACCGGCATGGCCTGGAGTATGAACTGACCTGGACGCTCGGCGGCTTGCCCTTCCTCACGGAGCCAGGCGACCTGAGCGAAGCCGTGGTGTCGGCCATCCGCACCGAAACCGGACTGACGCCCGAGCTGTCCACCACCGGTGGCACCTCCGATGGCCGCTTCATCGCCCAAATCTGCCCTCAGGTGATCGAGTTCGGGCCGCGCAATGCCACCATCCACAAAATCAACGAAGCCGTGGAAGTGGCCCACTTGGAGCCGCTGAAGAACATCTACCGCAAGACCCTGGAAGCACTGATCGCATGACCGTACTCGAGCTGATCGAGCGCATGGCCGCCCGCCTCGACGAGGCGGGCGTTTCGTTTGGGCACGGCACGACCAATGCCCGCGATGAGGCCGCCTGGCTCACCCTGTGGGCCCTGGGCCTGCCACTGGACGATCTGGACGCCGTGGCCACGCGCGAACTCGACCGCGCCGATCAAGCCCGCGTCAATGCCTTGATCGACGAACGCATCACCACCCGGTTGCCGGCCGCTTACCTCACCCAGGAGGCATGGCTGCAGGGCGTGCGGTTCTATGTCGATGAACGCGCCATCGTGCCGCGCTCCTTCATTGCCGAGCTGCTGGCCGACGGCAGCATCGACCCCTGGCTGGGTGCGCACACCCGCACCGTGCTCGATCTGTGCACTGGCAACGGCAGTCTGGCCGTGCTGGCCGCCATGGCCTATCCGGACATTCATGTCGATGCCTCCGACCTGAGTGCCGAGGCTCTGGAAGTGGCGCGCATCAATGTCGAACGCCATGGCTTGACCCAGCGCATCCGCCTCCTGCACAGCGATTTGTTCGACGCGGTGCGCGGCCGCTACGACCTCATCCTGTGCAACCCGCCCTACGTGAACACGCTGTCGATGGCGGCCTTGCCGGCCGAATACCAGGCCGAGCCGGAACTGGCCTTGGCCGGCGGCGACGATGGCATGGATCTGATCCGTCGCATCCTGCGCCAAGCGCCAGACCACATGAACGAGCAGGCCGTGCTCGTGCTGGAAATCGGCCATGAGCGTGCCCATTTCGAAGCCGCCTTTCCCCTGCTCGAAGCCGTCTGGCTCGACACCAGCGCAGGCCCAGACATGGTGGTCTTGCTCACCCGTGAAGCCTTGGCCGCTCAGACGCTGCTGCGATGATCCAGCTCAAGAATCTGACGCTGCGCCGAGGCACGAAGATCGTGCTCGATGGCGCCTCGCTCACCCTCAATCCCGGCGAAAAAGTAGGCCTGGTCGGCCGCAACGGCGCCGGCAAATCGTCGCTGTTTGCCTTGCTCACGGGCCGGCTGCAAGCCGATGCCGGCGATGTCGAGCTGCCGGCCCATTGGCAGGTGGCCGAAGTCGCGCAAGACATGCCCGAGACCGACCAGACGGCCACCGACTTCGTGCTGGCGGGCGACCGCGTGCTGCAGGCCGCGCTGGCGGCGTTGGCCCAAGCCGAGGCTGCCGGCGACGGCATGGCCATGGCCGAAGCGCATCAGCGCATCGCGCAAGCCGGGGGCTTCGATGCTCGCGCCCGTGCCCAGGCCTTGCTGATGGGCTTGGGCTTCACCAGCGGGCAGCTGGACGCCCCGGTCAACAGCTTTTCGGGGGGGTGGCGCATGCGGCTGCAACTGGCGCGTGCGCTGATGTGTCCGGCCGACTTGATGCTGCTGGACGAGCCGACCAACCACCTGGACCTCGACGCCCTGGTCTGGCTGGAAGCCTGGTTGCAGCGTTTCGAGGGCACGCTGATCGTCATCAGCCACGACCGCGAGTTTCTCGATGCAGTCACGCGGGTGACGGTGCACCTGGAAGACGCCCGCCTGACCCGCTACGGCGGCAACTACACCCGCTTCGAGGAAATGCGCGCCGAACGCCTGGCCCAGCAACAGGCTGCCTTTGAGCGCCAGCAAGAGCGCATCGCGCAGTTGTCGCGTTTCATCGAGCGCTTCAAGGCCAAGGCCAGCAAGGCTCGCCAAGCTCAAAGCCGCATCAAGGCCTTGGCACGCATGGAGAAACTGGCGCCGGTGCTCACGGCCGCCGATTTCCACTTCGAGTTCCGCCCACCGGCCCAACTGCCCAACCCCATGTTGGTGCTCGACGGTGCGGCCATGGGCTATCGCCACGAGGATGGCGCGGCCATCATCCTGCGCGACGTGCACCGCTCGGTGCTGGCTGGCCAGCGTATCGGCATTTTGGGCGCCAATGGGCAGGGCAAGTCCACCCTGGTCAAGACCATCGCGCGCAGCCTGCCCCTGCTGGGCGGACGCATCACCGAGGGCAAAGGCCTGTCCATTGGCTACTTTGCGCAGCAAGAGTTGGACGTGCTGGAACCCACCGATACGCCCTTGCAACACCTGATCCGCCTGGCCCGCGACGTCGGACCCGCGGCACGCGAGCAGGAACTGCGGGACTTTCTCGGACAGTTCCGCTTCGTGGGCGACATGGTCATGCAACCGGTGGGCAGCATGAGCGGCGGCGAGAAAGCCCGTCTGGTGCTGGCCCTGCTCGTGTGGCAGCGCCCCAACCTGTTGTTGCTGGACGAACCGACCAACCATCTGGACCTCACCACCCGCGAGGCACTGAGCCTGGCGCTCAATGAATTCGAAGGCACCGTGATGCTGGTCAGCCACGATCGCGCGCTACTGCGCGAGGTGTGCGACGAATTCTGGCTGGTCGCTCACGGCACGGTCAGCCCGTTCGATGGCGATCTGGACGATTACCAGCAGTGGTTGCTGGAGCAAAGCCGTCAGCGGACCCAGACGCAGCGGCAGGCGCCGCCCGAGGCGCGACCGCCGTCCGGTGCTCACAACGCTCGGCAAGATCGACGCGACCCGCAACGTCAGCAACGTTTGGAACAAGCCCGTGCGCTGAAGAAGGAGCTGGCGGCCATCGACGCCCGCCTGGACGCCCTGAGCCAGGAGAAAGCCACGCTCGAGGCGGCATTGTCCGGCGGCCAAGGTACGCCACAGCAGTGGGCGCAGCAGGGCCGACGCCTCAAAGCCATCGGCGAGGACATCGAAGCGCTCGAAACTCGTTGGCTGGAACTGAGCGAACAGCTGGAACGGTTGCACGCTTGAAACCTGGGCCGCCCCGCCGGGCCTGCTGGCACTGCACTGGCGTGCCGACAATTAAATTGCGCACAATTAAATAGTGCGATATTATTTCGCCATGCCACGCTCCACCCCTTCCGAGGTCGATTCGCAAGACGTGCTGCAGCTGGACAAGCAGTTGTGCTTTGCGCTGTATGCCACCACGCTGGCGATGACCAAGCTCTACAAACCGTTGCTGGATCGCTTGGGCCTGACCTATCCGCAATACCTGGTCATGCTCGTCTTGTGGGAGCATGGCCAGCAGACGGTCAGTGAACTCGGACAACGTTTGTTCTTGGATTCCGGCACGCTCACGCCCCTGCTCAAGCGCCTGGAGGTCGCCGGCAAGGTGGAGCGCCGCCGTGACGCTGCCGATGAGCGACGAGTCCTCGTCCGCCTCACGCCCGCGGGCCAGGCGTTGCGTGCAGCGGCCAGCCGACTGCCACTGGACATCGCCTGCGCCACCCAGTGCAGCCCGCAAGAGATTGCCGATTTGCGTCAGCGTTTGCACGATCTGCGCCGCCGCTTGGACCTCCAGTCCCTCCCCTCGGCCAGCAGCCCCGCCAAGCGACGGGCCGCCTGACCGCCTCGCCCTGCCACTCATCGAAAGGAAAGCCCATGCCTCTTGAAAAAGTTCTCTATCAAGCCCGTGCGACCTCGACCGGAGGCCGTGATGGCCGTTCGATCTCGTCCGACGGCGCGCTCGATGTCCGGCTGAGCACCCCCAAGGAGCTGGGCGGCGCTGGCGGCCCGGGCACCAATCCCGAACAATTGTTCGCTGCCGGATATTCGGCCTGTTTCATTGGCGCGATGAAGTTCGTGGCGGCCCAGCGCAAGATCGCGCTGCCCGCCGACACCTCCATCACGGCGACGGTGGGCATTGGCCCCATCGCGAAGGGCTTCGGCATCGAAGTCGACCTGGAGGTATCGATCCCCGGCATGAACCGTGCCCAGGCCGAGGCCCTGGTGCAAGCGGCTCACCAGGTGTGTCCGTACTCCAACGCCACACGCAACAACATCGACGTGCGCCTCAAAGTGGTCTGAACGCCACGCGCCTCGGCTCAGACCGGCATCAGCGCCAGCATCAGGGCCACACGGGCCTTGGCTGGCGTCAAGGTGCCCACCGAGGGCCATCCTCGCGGATGCGCCCCCAGCACCGGCCCGGCGCCGCAGCGGCTGGCACGCCACACGGTCACCCCTTGCGCCTGAGCTTCGGCCAAGGCAGCCTCCAAGTCGCGGTGGATGCTGCCATTGCCGGTGCCGGCCACCACCAAGCCTCGCACACCGGCATGCACCAACGCCCGCACGGCTTCTCCCCGCGCCCCCGCCGTGCTGGTGACGATCTCCACCCAGGGCCAGGCAGCCGGCTCCAAGGCCCATACGCGTTCCCAGTCCAGCGCCTGCCCCTCGGGCCAGGGGCGCAGCAAGCGCAAGCGGCCAGCCTCCACCAGCGCCACCGGGCCGGCATCGCCCGAATCGAACGCATCCACTTGATAGGTGTGGGCCTTGCGCACATCGGCCGCTGCATGCACCCGACCGCACAACACCGCCACGACGCCGCGGGCACCGGGCCAGGCAGCCACCGTCATTGCATCGACCAGGTTTTGGGGGCCGTCGGCCGACAATGCCGTGGCCGGACGCATGGCCGCCGTCAGCACCACCGGCTTGCTCGGTGCCAGCACGGACTGCAGGAACCAGGCCGTTTCCTCCAAGGTGTCGGTCCCGTGGGTGACGACGACCCCCGCCACCTCGGGCCGTGCCAGCGCCTGTGCGACCGCCTGGGCCAGCTCGCGCCAGACGCCGAAGTCAATGTCTTTGCTGTCCACTTGGGCCAGCTGGTGCACTTCCAACGGTGCGCCGTTCAGTGAAGGCACCGCCGCCACCAACTGCGCCACACCCAGTTGCGCTGCCGTGTAGCCGGTATGGTCGGACGCACTGCTGCCCACACCGGCAATCGTGCCTCCCGTGCCGATGACCACGATCGTGTTTGAATGGCTTTGCATTTTCTTCGAGACTGGATAAAAATACAGATACTGGATGCGCAACCAGTGGGTGCGTGCTCAGAAGGCCTGCGGGCCTGTGCTCGCGCGACCACGCCCGGTCGATAGTCTCCATCATTCCTTGCCGGTCCATGGCCATGTCCGAGACCCCGAAGCTCACGGCCCGTCAGCAACAAATTCTCGAACTCATCCAAAGCGCGATCGAGCGCACCGGCGCGCCGCCCACGCGGGCCGAGATCGCCGCTGAGCTCGGCTTCCGCTCGGCCAATGCCGCCGAGGAACATCTGCAAGCCCTGGCCCGCAAAGGCGTCATCGAACTGGTGGGAGGCACCTCGCGAGGCATCCGGCTCAAGTCTGACACATTGCGCTCGCTGGCCGAGTCGCGCATTCGCCAGTTCAGCCTGCCTCTGCCGGGGCTGGCTCAGCTCGCCTTGCCTCTGGTGGGCCGGGTGGCCGCGGGCAGTCCCATCTTGGCGCAAGAGCACATCGATCAGACGTATCACGTCGAAGCCAGTTTGTTTCAGCGCAAACCCGACTTTCTGCTCAAAGTGCGTGGCATGAGCATGCGCGACGCTGGCATCCTCGACGGAGACCTGTTGGCCGTGCAGGCCACTCGCGAGGCCAAGAACGGCCAGATCGTCGTGGCCCGCCTGGGCGACGAGGTCACGGTCAAGCGTTTTCGCCGTCAGCGAGGTCACATCGAACTGCTGGCCGAGAACCCCGACTACCCCACGATCATCGTCGAGCCCGGACAAGACTTCGAGCTCGAAGGCATTGCCGTGGGGCTGATTCGCAACACCATGTTGATGTAGCCGCATCGCCTCCGGCCCGCTGCAGGTGGTGGGCGCCGGCGCGAGGAGGACATCGCCTCGCACAGGCCCTGCAGTTGGCCCGCTGCGCCTCCAGGCGAAGCACCCGTCCCAATCCTGCCGAATGTCATGAGCTTGATAGATCTTCGGAGATGGACATGAACGACACGGCTTCCCTGCCGCCCTGGTGGCAACGTTTGCGCTTGCGGCCGCGCCGGGCCACACCGCAGCGTCTACCCACTGGGCATGCGAGCCTGGATGCAGCCCTGCCGGGTGGAGGTTGGCAGGCTGGACAGGTGTTGGAAGTATGCGGCCCACAGGAGGGTGTCGCCGCATGGCGTCTGCTGGAAACCGCCATCGAGCGCGCTGCGCGAGCGGGCCGACCGGTGGCTCTGGTGCAACCGCCGCACGCTGTGCACCGCCGACTGGAACCGGGGTTCGGCACGGGACCGCTCAGCTGCTGCTGGCCTGGCCCACAAGGCCCGCGCGTCGTCGAGGCGGGCGTGCAATGGCTGCAAACCCACCCCGGGGGAATGCTGTTGTTGTGGGCCTCGGACATGCCGACGGCAGCTTGGCGAGCGCTGTCACGCGCCGCCCGCCGCCACGCGGCCCATGTCTTGCTCATGCGCCCGGCCTCGTCGCGCTGGGATGACAGCCCGGCCGACGTCCGGCTGAGTCTGTTGCCGGGCCGGGGGCGCCACTGGGACGTGCACGTGCAAACCCCCGCTTGTGCAGCCGCAGTGTTGCTGCGGGTGTCACTCGACGAGGCTGGCGGTGCGAAGCCCTCAGCCGGGCTCGCCCCCATGTCCGCCCTGAAAGTGGCCGTCGATCCGACCGACCGACGCCGCACGGCCTTGTGCGGCACCTTGGCTCAGGTCTGTGACGAACTCGAGCGCCTGGCCCGCCGCGAAGCCGAAGGCTGGCCTCTGGCGGCCTGAACGAGGCAGATCGGCAAGCGCGTCGACCCTCTCAAGCAGGGTTCGGCACGCTCGCCGCGGCCACGAGCCGCCGGGTGTAAGGATGCCGTGGGGCATCGAGCACTTCGTGCATCTGGCCGGACTCGACCACTTCACCGTCCTTCATCACGATCACGTGGTGGGCCATCGCACGGATCACATCCACATCGTGGGTGATCAGCAGATACGCCAGGCCGTGCTCACGCTGCAGGCGCTGCAACAGGGCAAGAACCTGCTTCTGGATGGTCACATCCAGCGCGCTGGTGGGTTCGTCCAGCACCAGCAGCTGAGGTCTGACGATCAGCGCGCGCGCAATCGCCAAGCGCTGCCGCTGCCCACCGGAGAACTCATGCGGATAACGGGCAAGCAAGCCTGGAAACTGCGCTTCGGTAAGGCCCACATCGGCCAAGGTCTGGCGCACGCGCTCGCGTCGGGCATGGGCATCCAAGGCCGGCTCGTGCACCCGCAGCCCCTCGCCAATGAGTTCCTCGACCGTCATGCGAGGCGACAGCGACGAAAACGGATCCTGAAAGACCACCTGGGCCACCCGCCGCAAAGGACGGTCGGCCCGTGGCGAGCCTTGCCAGGAGGCACCTGCCAGGCGCAGCTCGCCTGAGCTGGGCACCAACCCCAGCACGGCCATGGCCAGGGTGGATTTGCCCGATCCCGATTCACCGATCACCCCCAAGGTCTGACGCGGGGCCAAGTTCAGGCTCGCACTGCGAACGGCCACGAACTCACCGCGACGGAACCAGCCTCGCAAGCCAGGCCTTGGAACGGGATAGACCACCCGCAGCGACCGGGTGCGCAACAAATCGTCCTGTGCGGATGAGGCGCTCACGCCCTCGACCACATCGCGCTCGGGTCGGCTGTCGATCAGTTTGCGGGTATAGGGATGCCGCGGGCGGCCAAAGACCTCGGCCACCGTGCCTTCTTCCACGAGATGGCCGCTTTCCATCACGGCCACCCGGTCGGCAAAGCGGCGCACCAGGTGCAGGTCGTGGGTGATCATCAGCACGGCCATGCCGCGGCGACGCTGCAAATCATCCAACAGATCCAGGATTTGCACACGCAAGGTCACGTCCAGCGCCGTGGTGGGTTCGTCGGCCAGCAACAGGCGCGGTTCACCGGCCAAGGCCATGGCGATCATGGCGCGTTGACGCTGCCCGCCGGACAGCTGATGCGGATAGGCCCGCGCACGGCGTTCCGGCTCGGAGATGCCTGTGTCGGCCAGCAATTGCACCGCCCTGTCCCAAGCGTGCGCCGTGCTCAGCCCTTTTTTGAGCTGCAGCACTTCGACGATCTGATCGCCCACGGTGTACAGCGGATTGAGGGCCGTCATCGGCTCCTGAAAAATCACGGCGACATCCTCGCCTCGAACGGCGCGCAGTGCCCGCTCGTCGAGCGACAACAGATCGCGTCGGTCGCCCTGAGCCCCTTGCAACCAGACCTGTCCGTGCACCTGGGCCGAGGGCACCAGGCGCAGCAGGCTCAAGGCCGTGACGGTCTTGCCCGAGCCCGATTCGCCCACCAGAGCCAGTTTCTCGCCAGGCCGCACATGCAGGTCCACACCATGCACCACTTCCTTGCCGCCAAAGCTCACGCGCAGTCCGCGCACCTCCAACAGTGCATCGCTCATGCCTGCGCCTCCTGGGTCATGCTCGGCATGGACGGGCGCGGCTGGGCTTCGGGCGGATCAGGCATGCGCGGATCCAAGGCATTGCGCAGCGCATCGCCCATGAAAGTCAGCAACAGCAAGGTCAGCACCAACACACCGAAGGTGGACAAGGAAATCCACCAGGCATCGATGTTGGCCTTGCCCTGATTGAGCAGCTGACCCAGCGATGGCGTGTCAGGCGGCACCCCCAAGCCCAAAAAGTCGAGCGAGGTCAGCGCCAAAATGGCCGCACTCATGCGAAAGGGCAGGAAAGTCACCACGGGCGTGAGGCTGTTGGGCAGAATGTGACGCCAGATGATCTGCAGATTGCCCACGCCCAGGGCACGGGCCGAGCGCACATAGTCCATCTGCCGGTTGCGCAGGAACTCGGCCCGTACGTAATCCGACAAGCCCATCCAGCCGAACAGACTCAGCAGCACCAGCAGCAATCCAAGGCTGGGCGCGAACATCGCGCTGAAGATGATGAGCAAATAGAGCTCCGGCATCGAGGCCCAGATCTCGATGAGCCGCTGCATGGTCAGGTCGATGCGTCCGCCGAAGTAACCCTGCACGGCCCCGGCCACCACCCCCAGAACGACGCCAATGGCCGTCAGCGCCAGCGCAAACAGCACGCTCACCCGAAAGCCGTAGATCAGCTGGGCCACCATGTCTCGCCCTCGATCGTCGGTGCCCAGCCAGTTGTCACGCGACGGGCCCGCGGGGTTGGGTTCCTTGGCGAAATAGTTGATCGTGCGTGGGCCATACGGGTTGGGCGGATAGATCGCCCAGTTGCCCCCTTGGCTGAGCCGCTCGCGGATGAACGGGTCCAGATAGTCAGTGGGCGTCTCGAAGTCGCCACCGAAGACCGTCTCTGGGTAATCATGCAACAACGGCAGATAAAAGCGGCCCTCGTAACGCACCAGCAGCGGTCGGTCATTCGACAACACCTCGGCAAACAGGCTGAGAACGACCAAGGTGCAGAAGATCACCAAACTCCAAAAACCAAGCCGGTTGTGACGAAAGCGGCGCCAGGCCCGCCGGCTGGGGCTGTTCGAGGCGGCAACTGGCACGGGGTCAATCGAACTTGACACGTGGATCCACCCAGACGTAACAGAGGTCGCTGATCAGCTTGGTGACCAGGCCAATCAGCGTGAACAGGTACAGCGTGCCCAGCACGACGGGGTAGTCACGCCGGATCACGCTTTCGTAACTCAACAAGCCCAGGCCATCCAAAGAGAACAGGGTCTCGATCAGCAAGGCGCCCGTGAAGAACGCCCCCACGAAGGCTGCGGGAAAGCCCGTGACGATGGGGATCAGGGCGTTTCGAAAGACATGCTTCCACAGCACTTGGCGCTCGCCCAGGCCCTTGGCACGCGCCGTCAGCACGTACTGCTTGCGAATCTCCTCCAGGAAGGCGTTCTTGGTGAGCATGGTGGTCACGGCAAAACTGCCCAGCACCATGGCCGTCACGGGCAGGGTGATGTGCCACAGGTAATCGACGATGCGCGCCCCCCAGCTCAGATCTTCCCAGTTGTCCGAGGTCAGGCCGCGCAGGGGGAACCACTGGAGCTGTCCACCGAAGATCACCAGCAAGGCCACTCCAAGCACGAAGCCAGGAATCGCATAGCCCACCAGCACCAGCAGCGTGGTCACGAGGTCGAAGCGCGTGCCGGAGCGCACCGCCTTGGCCACGCCCAAAGGCACGGCCACGCCGTAACTCAGCAGAAAAGTCCACATCCCCAAGCTGATGGACACTGGCAGCTTTTCGACGATCAGCGTCCACACGTCCTTGTTCTGGAAGAAGCTCTTCCCCAGATCGAAGCGCATGAACTGGCCGAGCATTTGCAAGAAGCGTTCGTGGGCAGGCTTGTCGAAGCCGTAGAGCGCCTTGATCTCTTCCAGGCGCTTGCGGTCGACCCCCTGGGCCCCACGATAAGCCAAGGCGCCGGCCTCGCCGCCGCCCCCGGGGACGGCACGGGCTTCGGCCAGATATTGCTCTATCGGGCCACCGGGCACGAACTGCACCACGACGAAGGTGATGAGCAGCACCCCCAGCAGGGTGGGAATCATCAGCAGCACGCGCTTGAGGATGTAAGACCACATGGCTGTCACTTTGCCCACCAGGTGAACATGACCCAGTCCTCGCCTTGGATGTATGGCGGCACCGTTTGCGGACGCGCCAGGCGCCACTGGTTGTAGGCAATTCGGTGAGTCGGCGCCGTCCATTGCGGGATCAGGTAATGCCCATACGCGATCACCCGGTCCAGCGCTCGACACGCAGGCAGCAGCTCAGCCTGGGTGCGCGCAGCACTCATGCGGTCGATCAGCGCGTCCACCGCAGGGTGGCTGACGCCTGCCAAATTGCCAGAGTCTGGCGTTCGAGCTGCTTGGCTGCCAAACAAGTCCGCATACTCGCTGCCGGGGTTGTGCGTGCCTTGGAACGCAATGGTCGTGATGTCGAAATCGAACTCCCGCAGCCGCTGCTGAAACAGCGCGAAATCCACGGCTCGATAGATCAACCGGATGCCCAGCTTCTCCAGGTTGCGAGCCCAGGGCATCACGATGCGCGCACCGGCTTCGTTGCTGTCTAGATATTCCAGCACCATCGCTTCGCCCTGGGCATTGCGCAGCACACCGTCTTGCACCGTCCAGCCCGCTGCAGCCAGCAAGGCCTTGGCACGGCGCAAATTGTCCCGCAGCGAATGCTCGCCGTCGGTGCGTGGCGGCTGATACATGGGGCCGAAGACGGCCGCCGGCAAACGGTCGCGCCAGGGCTCGAGCAAGGCCCGCTCCTGTGCCGAGGGCTCGCCCCGAGCCTGGCAGGCCGTGTTGCCAAACAGCCCCGTCACCCGTTGGTAGCTGTTGTAGAAGAGCATCCGGTTCATCCACTCGAAATCGAAGGCCAGACCGAGGGCCTCGCGGACTCGGGGGTCCTTGAGCTTGTCGCGCCTGGTATTGAGCACGAAACTCTGGAAGCCCGAAGGCAAGCGGTGCTGGAACTCGCCTTTGACCAATTCACCCGAATCGAAGCGCCGGCCGGTGACGCGCCGCGTCCAGTCCCCGGCCGAGAAAAACCGCATCATGTCGAACTCGCCGGCTTTGAGAGCTTCCAGCCGCGCGGTGTTGTCCTTGTAGATCTTGACCGTGATGCGATCGAAGTTCACCGTCCCGCGGCGCACATTCAAATTCCGCCCCCAGTAGTTGGGGTCGCGTACGTACGTGATGTCCTTGCCAAACCGCACCGGACCGATGCGGTAGGGTCCGCTGCCGATGGGCGTGTCCATCACCACTTGGTCGAAGGGCTTGCCCTGCCCCCACTCATGGCTGAACACGGGCAGCCCGCCCACCGTCAGCGGCAGCTCACGGTTGGGCCGTGAGAAGCGATAGCGCACGGTGCGTTCGTCCAGCACGTCGAGCCCAGCCACGTCGGCCAGCAACGTCTTGTAGGCCGGCGAGGTGTGCGGCCCCATCAAGACCTCGAAACTGTGCTTGACATCCTTGGCCAGCACCGGCGATCCGTTGTGGAAGCGGGCTTCACGCCGCAGCCGGAAGACCGCACTCAACCCATCGGGCGCCACCTCCACGCTTTCGGCCAACAAGCCGTAGCCACTGGCCGTCTCGTCCAGCGAGCCGATCAGCAAGGACTCGAACATCAACGCTGACAAATACGCTGGCGCACTGCCCCGCAAGGTGAACGGGTTGTACTTGTCGAACGTCGACACCCGCAGGTTGCTCACCAAGCGCAGCTCACCGCCCTTGGGAGCATCGGGATTGACATAGTCGAAATGCGCAAATCCGGCTGGGTACTTGAGATCGCCCCACAAGGCGTATCCATGAGCCGCCCACACCGGCAGCGCCGCGCACCACAGCAGCAGACCCCACAGGCTTCTCATGCGCCACATTCTGCATGAAGCCCGCGGGCCTGGGCCCCGGGCAACGCTCCAGAAGCATTCACCATGCGATCAAGGCGTCGCGCCCTTGCACCACCAGCTGCACTTTCGCCCCCACCGGCAGCGTGACTTTGGTGGCCACATGGCCAAACGGCAAGCCCGTGAGCACCGGCGTGCGCGTGAGGCTGCGCACATGGGCCACCACCGACTTCAGCGAGTACCCCCGGTCCAGAGGCGATGGCTTGAAATCGGTGAAGCGGCCCAGCACGACGGCTTTTTGCGCATCCAGCACGCCGGCTTGGTGCAGTTGCAACAAGTCTCGTTCGATCCGATAGGGGTGCTCGTTCACGTCTTCCAGAAACAGAATGCCCCCCTTGACCCGGGGCCAGTGCGGCGTGCCCAACAAAGCGTTGACCATGCACAGATTGCCCCCCCACAGCCGCCCTTTGACCTCCAGCCCATCGAAACCCGCCTCGGTGCGAAAACCCACCGCTTCGAGCTCGCCCCGCATGGCTTCGAGAAAGCAATCCTGCGTCACCTCGTCCACCTGCTCGGCGCCGAAATCAAAGCAGGCCATCGGCCCGGCGTAGGTCACCCCCTCCACCCCATGGGCCAGCAAGGCCAATTGCAAGGTCGTGAAATCGCTGTGACCGACCCAGCGGGTCCCCCGCTCGATGCTGCGCCCGATGCGGCGGTAGTCCAGACGATCCAACAGCCGGGTCAAGCCGTACCCACCCCGTAGCGCCATCGCCACATCACTGCGGCCGTCGGCCACGCGGTGCACGGCGGCCAGGCGGGTGTCATCATCCCCGGCAAAGCGCTGGTGCCGCGCCAGCGCATCCTCATCCAGGCTCACCTCGAAACCAAGTCGGCGCAGCCTTGCCATGGCCCGCCGGGCCACGGCACGATGCGCCACCACGCCCGACGGCGAAAACAACTTCAGCGTGCGGGGGGCCGAGGCGGCCTGTGCGTGTTCATGATCGTGATCGTGGACCTTCAACGGGGGGCTCCAAATCGGAAAACTCATGGACCTCACCGGTCGGAATGGGCTCGTGACCCACGGCCGCCTGATCCCGCGGTGAGGGCAAGCTCTCGGCTTGCCGGCGCTGCCGGTAAGCGGCGCGCCGCTCGGCAAAAAAGTCACGCAGCACTTGCCCGCAGGCTTGTGCCAACACACCACCATGCACCTGGGTATGGTGGTTGAGCCGACTTTCGGCAAACAGATTCAGCACTGAGCCAGCCGCCCCTGTCTTGGGGTCGGCGGCGCCGAACACCACACGCCTGAGGCGTGCATGCATCAAGGCCATCGCACACATCGCGCAGGGTTCGAGCGTGACGTAAAGCTCGCACTCCGGCAGGCGGTAATTGCCAAGCAATTGGGCAGCATGGCGCAGCGCGACGATCTCGGCATGGGCCGTGGGATCGTGTTCGGTGATGGGCCGGTTGTAGCCGGTTGCGATCACCTTGCCCTCGCGCATCAGCACCGCGCCCACCGGAACCTCGCCCACCAACCAAGCGTTGTGGGCCTGGTCCAGGGCAATGCGCATGGCGTACTCGTCGTGAAGACGCTGCTCGTCGCTCATTCGTCCACCTTGCGCGCCGGCTGCTGCAAGGCCTGATCCAGACCTTGACGAAACTGTTCGAGCTGCTGCGACGGACTGCCTCGCAGAGGCGCTGACGCCGCCGAAGACGGACCAGCCGGCGCAGCCGGCAGCGTCACCGAGCTCAGCTGCTGCTTGGCCAGCACGGCGAGCACGGCCAAAACGATCAGCACGGCTGCAAGACTGAAAAGGATTCGCATCGATGGAAACGGATTCTGGCGAAGCCCCGTTTCTAGCATGATCCCGCCCGAAACAGGCTCGGGGCGACCTCGCCTGTCGCGCTGCCGCCGCTCATCCCGTCCTCACGACTCCCATCGCCCCAGCACCACGTGACGGCGCAGCCCCACCAGACTGCGCATCAGCACGAACCCACGGGCCTGCCACTCGATGGGCTCCACAGGCTCGGGCGGCAGCTTCACCGCTTCACGCCCCAGGGTGAGATGGGGCGTGAAGCCTGCCGATGCGCAGGCCAAGCCCAGCCTCTGCCCCTGTTGCACCAACGCCTGGTGCAGCTGCCTCAACGGTCCGTCGCCACCCTCGGTGGCCAACACCAAAGGATGGGCTCCAGGGCGAGCATCGAAGCTCAGCAAACGATCGAGCGTGACGGACAGCGCTTGCATCCGAACTGCAGCGCCCAGGGCCAAAGCTCTGTCCACGACATCATCGGGCAACCGGCCGACACGGCCGACAAAGAGCAGCGTGAGATGCCACAAAGACCTGGGCACGGGACGCCGTAGCTGCAAGCCCCGGCGCGCCAGCGCGTCCACCACGGCCTGGATACGGTCTTGTGCCTGAGCTGGCGGCAGCAACGCGAAAAACAGACTGTCGCCGTCGCGCTTCGCCGATGAGGACGGCCCGCCCATGACCCATCAGCCCTGACGCACCAGATTCATCACTTGTGCGGCATCCAGCGTGCGCGCCCGCTGCTGCATCTGCGGCAAGTAACGCGCGTGCAAGCCCTGCGCCTCGCGCGTCATGCCCGCATAAGCGTCTTTGAGCATCTGGGCCGACAACACCCGTCCACCGGCGTAGTAACGCTTGGCCACATGGCCCAGGGCGTAGGTGGTGGCAAAGCTCATGCCCGAGCTGACGGCCTGCTTGCCCAGGCCGCGCAACAGCCCCCCGCCCACCGAGCCCAACAGGCCGCCGATCAGCTTGCGCCCGGCCTGCTCCAGATACTGAGAGGTCAAACCCACTCCCGCCGTGGCAAGGAAGTCCTTGATATGCCCGCGGTCCAGCTCATAGCCGTAGGCCTTGCCAATGCGGTAGACCAACTTCATTTGCAACGGAATGATGGCCAGGGTCGAAATCGATTCCGGCAACAGCTCCAGGGCCCCGTTGAGAATGGCCGCATTCAGGATGGCCGAATCCAGCTCCGCCTCGTTCACAGCCGCCTGGGCGGTTGCCGCCGTGGACGCCGGGACTGGTGCCGAGGCGGGCGCGCTCATCGGCACGGTGGCCAACGTTTCGGCTTGCTGCGAAATCGTGGCGGCCACGCCGGCCTCCAAACCCAGAACCCGGGCCAGCTCGGCCAGAAACGCCTGCTCGGCCGGCGATTGGGCCCCATCGGCATCACACACGCCCACGGCCATCTCGTAAGCCAGCTGACGCGACTCGGGGCTGGACAGCACAGCGGCAGCCGAGCCGACCGTCACGCGCTTCATCAGCACGTCCTGCACCAACGAGGGCACATGGAGGCCCCCTTCGCCGGCCAGTCCTTCGGCAATGCGCCGGATCTCGGCACGCTCACGTTCATGCTTCTGTCCGTCGGCAAACGCCGCCAGCAGGCTGATCGTCACGATGGTACGGGTTTCTTCTGGTGTCATGCGGGTCTCCTAGGCCGTCTTTGGTACCACCGGAGGCCCTGCCGGTTCCCTACCGCTGCCGGTTCCCTGCCGAGCACAGCCATCAGGGCGCCCGATGCAAGCGAACCACCCCTCGAGCCCAGCGAGGGGCTGGGGGAGGAGCTTTCGAGGGCGACCACCCGTGCGTGACCTGCCCCCGTTATCCGTTCCACCGGTTGGGAACATTTCCCCGCGAGGGTGATGAACTGTACGCTTGGGGTCTTCCGGGTCCAGGTCACTCCCACTCACTCATCAACGAGAATCCCAACATATTGATTTATCTTTCATTTTTGCGGTCGTTTTTACCAGATACCAACAAAAATGCCATCACCAATCAACCACTTATCCTTGCCTGTCGCTGCCAGCCGTTGCCTGATCGCGCGCGCTCCGGCTCGCAAGTCAGGCGACCGCAAGCGTCACGTGTCCGACAGGTTCAGCGGCCGATCGAACCTTGATCTCGATGTCATAGCCGAGACGGTTCAAGCAGTCCATCAGCTTGCGCTCGGACAGATTCGAGAAATCTCCCCGCATCATGGCCGACACCTTGGGTTGCGGAATGCCCATGCGCGGCATTCCTCACTTTCTCAACAATGCCTGGATCCGGTAATCCGACGGCGCCATTCCGAATGCTGCTCGGAATACCCGCGAAAAATGCGCCCCATCGCAAAACCCGCAATCATGCGCAATAACCGTCAGAGTGCGCGTATCCGCCGGATTCTCCAAAGCGGACTTGGCTGCGGCAAGCCGCCTGGACTGAAGGGAGGCAGAAAAGGTCGTACCGCGGGTCTCGAACAGCCGGTGCAGATAGCGCACGGAAATACCCGCTGCCTGAGCGGCCTGCTCCGCCGTCAGGCTAGCACGGGCGTAATGGTTATCCAGCCAACGCTCGATCCAGACCAGCCGCGCCGCTGCCAGCGAATGGGGCTCGAGCGCTTGCGGCTCTGGGGAATCCTGAAGCAGCGCTGATCCGACCAGGGCGTGCAGTTGTTCAGACAACAGCGCCCCGTGCCTGGCCAATTCCTCGCGCGGCAAGCGGGTGAGTGCACCGACATAGGCCGTGACCAGCGGCATAAGCCCCTCACCTGGGCGCCAGTGCCGCGCAAGAGGAGGTCCCCTGAAAGGACTGATGCGTCCGCGATCGAGCGGTATCTTCAGCGTGTGGCTCTCGCCCAGCGTGTGGCAAACGATCGGCTGCGCCAGATCCAGCAGCACCATTTCGCCGGGACGGAGGCGCAGCCACTCGCCTTTGGCCTCGATGCGCAACTCGCCCGCCTGGCATAGCAGCAAAAGCGCGGTGGGGCGATCCTGCGCCGCGGAGATCTCGCGCTTGCCATAGCGCAAACGGTAAGGGCTTGCCCGTTGGGCGAGCAGCGGCGTTGCGCCCACCAGGGCACCGGTCACCTTGGCCTGGAACCGTGCCGGCTCGAGGGGGTCAGCCGGAAACGGCCAGCCGCTCGCCTGCACAAAGGCTTCCGACCAGCGTTCGAAGCGCTCCTGCGGCGCAAACGATTCTGTGGAAAACAGAGCCTCCATTCCCGCCCCCTCTGTATATCAATGGCATTTTAGAAGCGCTGTTCGCTTACAGACAAGGCCTGTGCACTCCCAGGCAAGACGAGTTTGCTTCTATTCCAAATAATCGGCGAAGTGCGACTCGCAACGCCAAGGAGGAGACAGCCGTGCACGGTCTCAATCATGTCTATCGCCTGATCTGGAGCGACATCCATCAGGCCTTCATCGCCGTCTGCGAATACGCCCGTGCCCGTGGCATGCGCAGCGGCGCCGTCATCGCTGTCGCCGCCCTCCTCTCGGCGCCGGCTTTCGCGGCCGACCTCCCCACCGGCGGGCAGATCGTTGCCGGCTCGGGCAGCATCACGCAAAGCGGCACGGTGATGACCGTGACGCAAGACACGGCCAAGATGGCCGCGAACTGGCAGAGCTTCTCGATCGGCCAGGGGCATACCGTCAACTTCGTGCAGCCCTCTGCATCGGCTGTGGCCTTGAACCGCGTGCTGGGCTCCGACGTCTCGGTGATCCAGGGGGCCTTGAACGCCAACGGGCAGGTGTTTCTGATCAACCCCAACGGCGTGCTCTTTACCCCCACGGCGCAGGTCAATGTCGGGGGAATCGTCACTTCCACCTTGAACCTTTCCAACGAAGACTTCCTGGCCGGACGCTATCGCTTCAGCGGCGACTCGGCTGCCAGCGTCATCAACCAGGGCAACATCCAGACCGCGCCCGGGGGCACTGCCGCCTTCATCGCCGCCAAGATCGAAAACACCGGCACCATCACCGCCCCGCAGGGCAACGTCCTCATGGGGGCCGGCAAGACCGTCACGCTCGATCTGGGCGGGCCGGTGAAAATCCAGGTCGAAGAAGGGGCGCTCGATACCTTGATCGAACAAGGTGGTGCCATCAAGGCCGATGGGGGGCTTGTCTATCTCGCCGCCAAGGCAGCGGAGAGTCTCACCCGCAGCGTCATCAACCACACGGGCATTACTGAAGCGAAGAGCCTTTCGGTCGATGACAAGGGCGAGATTTACCTGATGGGCGACATGGCGCAGGGCGAGGTGCGGGTTGCCGGCACGCTCGATGCCAGCCCCACCGCAGCGGCGGCCGCAAGCGGCGCCCAAGGCGGCTTCATCGAAACCAGCGCCGCCAGGGTCAAGGTGGCCGATGGTGCCCAGGTCAAGGCCGGCCACTGGCTCATCGACCCCAATGACTTCACCATTGCGGCAAGCGGTGGGGATATCACCGGTAGCGCGGTCTCTACCGCGCTGGCCAGTGGCAATGTCACGATCCAGACCACAAGCACCACCCCCGCCTGCACGGGGCTCACGGGTTGTGGCAGTGGCACCTCCGGCAACGGCGACATCTTCGTCCGGGACAACATCACCTGGAGCTCGGGCAACACGCTTACCCTGTCTGCCTATCGCAACATCGAAGTCCTCGCAACCATCGACGCATCCAGCGGCGCAGGCGGCAAGGTGGCGTTCCAATACGGGCAGGGGAGTCCCTCTGGTGTCATTGGCGGCACCGCGGCCACCTACTCCTTCGGCCTCACCGGCTCGGGCTTTACCGGCAGAATCAACCTGCAAGCGGGCAACAACTTCACCACCAAACTCGGCTGGTTCGGCACCCCCATCACCTGGACGGTGATCACCAGCCTAGGGAGCGCAGGATCGACTACGGGCAGCGACCTTCAAGGCATGCAAGGCAACCTTACCGGCAACTTCGCTTTGGGGGCGGACATCAATGCCAGCGCCACCAGCGCCTGGAACAGCGGCGCGGGTTTCCAGCCCATCGGCAACAGCACAAACAACTTCACCGGCCGCTTCGACGGGCTGGGGCATACGGTCCAGACTCTCCGCATCTCGAGGATCGCGACTTCGTCCTATAACGTGGGGTTGTTCGGCGTCACCGCTTCAGCGGCGCGCATCGCCAACGTGGGACTCGCCACCCCCAGCGTGAGCGGCATAGGTTCTGTCGGTACTTTGGTCGGAACCAATGGCGGCACCATCGTCCAAAGCTACGCCATGAATCCGAGTACCACCTCCGCCATGGCATTGGCCCAGACTGAGGTCGGCGGGTTGGTGGGAACAAACTCCGGCACCATCAAACAGAGCTTTTCCACCGGCAAAGTGAGCGCTGCATATTTGACTAGCAGCACTGCTGGGGGACTTGTTGGAAAAAACTCCGGAACCATCACGGAAAGCTACGCCACTGGTGCCACCTCAAGCTCAGGGGACGCTGTCGGAGGGCTGGTTGGCTGGCAAAGCGGCGGCACCATCAGCGATAGCTATGCCAGCGGCAACGCGGATGGCAACAACAAAGTTGGCGGATTGGTGGGAGAACAAACCGGTGGCAGCATCAGCCAAAGCTACGCTGCGGGCACGGTATCCGGCAATGGCAGTTTGGGCGGGCTGATTGGGAACAAAACAGGAGGCACCATCACCGCCAGCTTCTACGCCACCACTGACACAAATGGCAATTCCATTAACAACGGCGGTGCTTCTGGCCTCACCTGGAGCGGCAACGGCAACGGCACGGCGAAGACCAGTGCCGAACTGAAGCAACTTGCCACTTACCCCGCAGTCTGGAACATCGACGATGCCGGCGGCACGGGCAAGGTCTGGCGCATCTACGATGGCAACAGTTATCCCCTGCTGCGCGCCTTCCTCACGCCCCTCACCGTCACCGCCAATTCCGGCAGCCGCACTTACGACGGCACCATCAACGCTCTCGGCGTGAGCTATTCCACCACGCCCGATAGCACCCTGCTCGGCACGGCCAGCGTGAACGGCGTGACCTCGAAGGACGTCGGCACCTACACGCTCACGGCTTCGGGCCTGTATTCCACCAGCCAATCTGGTTACGACATCAGCTACGCGCCGGGTACGCTCACCATCACGCCTCGTCCGGTCACGGTCACGGCGGACGCCAAGAGCAAGACACAAGGCCAAAGCGACCCGGCGCTGACCTACACCACCGGCTGCGGCACGGCTTCGTCCCCCTGCGGTCTGGTCGCAGGTGACACCTTGGCCGGCAGCCTCAGTCGCGTTCCGGGCGAAGCCGTGGGCAGCTATGCCATCCAGCAAGGCACGGTGGACGATGCCCACAACCCCAACTACGCCATTGCTTACGTCGGCGCGGATCTGACCATCCTGACCGCAGCTGGCGGTGGTTTCTCTGGCG
>NZ_KB905962.1 GCF_000381125.1 Caldimonas manganoxidans ATCC BAA-369 | reverse complement strand
TCCATCGGGCGTGAACCTGCCGAAGTATCTTCGGCTCGGGTTGCTGGGCATACGGCCATCATCCAGACGGACCAGTCGATAGAAGGTCAAGAACACCCCTTCCTGACCATCGAGTTCTACAACGGCCACTACATTCCCTCGCCGCCGCGCAGTTTGGAGGAGATGGCCAAGATTCCTGACTTGACGCAAGCCACGCTGAGCGAAGCGCAGGTGCTGGCGCTGTGGGATGCGATCACGGCGACGCTGCGTCCGCGGCCTGGGGCGTTGTGATGCCTTGCCTCTCCAGAGCATCGGGTGGCTTCTTGGATGGCTGGGGCGTGTGGCGGTCGACGGGTCCGTGCGGATATGGGGTCATGCGTGCCACCATCCAACGACCTCGGTGTGCCCCACGCGCACGCACAGGTGCTCGATGTGCGCCTGCCGCCGTCTCGCCCAGTTGCGAAAGGTGGTGGCCTGGGTGGGTTGCTGTTCGCAGGCGGCAGCCTGGATGCCTTCGACCAGGGCACGGCGCAAGGCGGCGGTGCGGGGACCTTCGAGCAGCCAATCCGAGGCGGCAGTGCGGACGCGGTAGCCGGTATCGGCCAGCAAGCGGACAAGGACTTGCGGGGCCCGGGGTCCCAGGGCTGGGCCAAAGCCTTTGTCGCGCCCTTGGTGGGCGCCAAAGGCGGCTCGAACCAAGGCATCGTCCGGGTCGCTCGGGGTCCAATGGTCGCGTCCGTCGACGCCAAGGGCCATCCACACGGCCGCGCCGTGAGCATGGCTGGCCATCACCAGCCGTCGCAGCCAGTCCTCGGAGACGAGGTCGATCAGTGCCGAGGCGGTGAGCAGTTGCACGCCGGCCCAGGGCAGGCGGTCGAGTTCCGTGGCGAGGTCCAGGCAGCGGGTCTGCCAGTGCACGTGCCAGCGGCCTGCGGCGTCACGCAACGCACCTCGTTGCCCACTGGGGTCGATGTCGCAGGCGTGGCCGTGCCGTCGAGCCCAGTGCTGCAATGCCGCGGGCACAGCGGCCAGCAGAGCCGGGTCATGGTCGATGAGGGTCCAGGTTTGTCGGCCTGCCAGATCAGGGGCCAACGCGCGCAGGTTGGCCCCCGTGCCGCAGGCCAGGTCGAGCACGCCCAGGACGACGTGGGCACCGCGCAGGCTGCCGGCCAGCGCGTTGGCGTCGAGACGGCGTGCTGCGGCTTGGCGGGCGGCTTGATCCGCGGGCTCGCGCAAGGCCAGCCAGTCGACAGAGAAGCCGCTCATGGCCGCACGCCCACCTCGAGCAGCAGCCGGGCCATGTGCTCGACGGCCCGCTCCCAGCGCGGCAGGCGTTCGCGGGCCTGTCGCGCCCCGGCGGCGAGCTTGGCCCGCAGCCGCGGGGTGGTGAGCCAGCCTCGCAAGGCGTCGCGCAGGGCGCGCACGTCGCCGGGGGGCACCATCAGGCGGGCGGCTTCGGGCACGGTCTCGGGGCTGGCGCCGCCGCTGGTGCACACCACGGGCAGGCCGCGGGCCAGCGCCTCGGTATAGACCATGCCGTAGCCTTCATACCAGGACGGCAGCACGAACAGGTCGGCCGAGGCGTACAGCGCCTCCAGTGCCTGGTCTTCGACCACCCCGGCCAGTTGCACGCGGTCGCTCAAGCCGTATTGCTCGATGGCAGCGCACACGGCGCGGGTGGTCTCGGTGTCGCGCGTGGTGCTGCCTGCGCACACCAGCTCCCAGGGCAGCTCCCGCAGGCCAGCCAGTGCTTCGACGAGCTCGGCCTGGCCTTTGCGCACGCTCAGGCTGCCGACGCACAGCAACCGGGGCACGCCGCGGTGTGCCAAGGAGCCGGTGGCCACGGGGGCAGGGTCCACGCCGGGTTCGATCACGGTCACGCGTCCCGGGGTCACGCCCCAGCCCTGGCTGCCGGCGGCGGTGAGGGTGCGTGCCGTGGTCGGGCTGGTGACGACGATGTGCCGAGCGTGCGACAGGGCGCGGGTTTCGCTGTCGCGCAGCACGGCTTGATGTTCCGGCAGCAGGCCGGTTTCCAGCGCCAGAGGATGGTGCACGAGGGCCACCCAGCGCAGGCGCTGGGCATGCTCGGCGGCCAGTCCGGGCAGCGCGCCGAAGGCCAGCCCATCGGCCAGCACGCATTCGCCCTCGGGCAGGGCGGCCACCGCGCGTTGGGCCTCGTGTTCGGCCGCGGCCGTGGGCCAGGGATAGTTGCCGGGCAGGCTCAGCACGTCCACGCGCCAGCCGGCCGCGCGCAGGCCGCGCACCATGGCGCGGTCGTAGCGATAGCCGCCGGTGGGGGTGTCGAGGTCACCCGGAAGCAGCAGGGTGCAGCCAGGCATGGTCAGGCATGCATCGGCGGCGGGGCGATCGGCAACGCAGCTTCGAATGCGGCCCAGGCCAGGTGGGATTCGTGCAGCGTCACTTTGGCGTGGGTGAGGCCCAGCGCGTTGGGGCCCAGGTCGCCACGGGCGATGCGTTCGGCCACGCGGTCGAAGATCACGCGCGCGAGGAACTCGGTGGTGGTGTTGTGGCCCCGGAAGGCGGGCTCCTCGTCGAGATTGCGAAAGTGCAGCGTCGACAAGACCTCGCGCAGCACCTCGGTGGCGCGGCCGATGTCCACCACGAGCCCGTCGGCATCGAGCGCGGGGCGGCGCAACTCCAAATCGACCACATAGGTGGCGCCATGCAGGCGTTGGGCCGGGCCGAAGACGGCGCCGCGGAAGCTGTGGGCGATCATGAAGTGATCGCGAACGGTGAGGCTGTACATGGGAATGAGGGGGCTGTCGTGGCTCAGTCGTAGTCGATGCGATGGCACAGGATGCCAGGGCAGTCACCGCGGGCCAGGCGGGACAACACCTCGGGCAGCTGTGCGAAAGGGGCATGGTGAGTGATCAAGGCGTCCAGCCGTGCGTCCAGGGCCAGCAACGCCAGGGCGCGCTCCAGGCGCCGGCGGCGGCTCCAGCGTGCCCGCATGGGGGTGGCCACCTGGCCCACTTGCGAGCTGCGCAGCGCCAGCCGTTTTGCATGAAAGGCCTGTCCCAGCGGCAGGTCCACCGTCCGGGTGCCGTACCAGCTCAGCTCCAGCACGGTGGCCTCGAATCCTGCCAGCGTCAGCGCGGTGCGCAGCCCGGCGGGCTGTCCGCTGGCATGCACCACCAGGTCGGCCTCACCACAGGCGGCCTCGGGCAAGGCAAAGCCCAGGCCCAGGTGGGTGGCGATGCTGGCGCGGCTCGGGTCGATGTCGACCAGTTCCACCTGGCAGCCGGGTGTGCGCGCGGCCAACCAGGCCACCAGCAGGCCGACCACCCCACCGCCGACCACGCTGATGCGTCCGCCAGGCGGCGCAGCAGCGTCCCACAGGGCGTTCAAGGCGGTTTCCATGTTGGCCGCCAGCACGGCTCGGGACGGAGGCACGCCTTCAGGCACGGGCACCACGGCTTCGGCGGGCACCACATAGCGGCTTTGGTGCGGGAACAAACAGAACACCGTGCGGCCGATCAGAGCGGGCATGCCGGCCTCGACCACGCCGACACTGGCATAGCCATATTTGAGCGGCGCAGGGAAGTCTCCGGCTTGGAATGGCGCGCGCATGCGTTCATATTCCGAGGTGGGCACTTCCCCGCGGAAGACCAGGCTTTCGGTGCCGCGACTGATGCCGCTATGCAAGGTGCGCACCAACACTTCGGTGCGTGTGGGAGCGCGCAGGAATTCAGCGCGCAGTTCGGCACGGCCGGGCTCGGCCAACCAGCAGGCCCACGCTGGTGTGGCCGGCGCAAGCGGTTCGTGAGACGATGGCCGAGGGGCGCTGGGGGGCATGGGGCGGTGTGGTCGAAGGCGACGTCGCGAAGCTTGTAAAGGCATCTTATGCCGCGAATGAAGGACACGGGCGCCACAGGGTTGGCGGCTCCCGCAAGCGAGGGGGGGCTGCAGGCCTTGCGGCGCGAGGCGATGCGATGCTTGCTGCTGGGCGCTGCGCTGGTGCTGGCCGCAGGCGTGGGCGCAAGCGCGGCATGGCCGGCTCTGTGGGGTCCGGCATATGCGGCCAAGGCGCTGAGCGTGTTTGCGCTGGCTGCGGTGCTGGTGTTGCGGGGGCTGTCGTCGCACCGCAGGCCCGATGGACAACTGCATGCGCGCTTCGGTGTGGCCAATCGAGTGAGCCTGCTGCGCTTGGCGATGCTGGCCATGCTGGCGGCTTTGCTGGGCGAAGACGCGGCCCATGCCGCTCACCCGGGAGGCATCGCGTTGGGCTGGGCCGTCGTCGTCTGGGCCACGGTGGGGGCCGTGCTCGATGCCGTGGACGGCCCGCTGGCGCGTCGCCACGGGGACGTCAGCGAGTTTGGGGCGCGTTTGGACATGGAAACCGATGCCGCGTTGATACTCGTGCTGTGCCTGCTCATCGTGCAGTTCGGTCAGGCCGGGCCGTGGGTGCTGGCCGCAGGGGCGATGCGCTATGCCTTCGTGGCCGCCGGCCGCCTGTGGCCGTGGCTGGCGCGGCCGCTGCCGCCGAGCCTGCGCCGCAAGACGGTGTGCGTGGTGCAGATCGTCACCTTGATCATCGCGCTGGGTCCCAGCATCCCGTCGGGTGCGGCGGCCCTCATCGCCGGTGCGGGATTGCTCTTGCTGACCTATTCCTTCGCTGTGGACGTGCGTTGGTTGATCCAGCGGCGTCATCTTCCCTTGGAGAATGCATCATGACTCACTTGTTGCGACATGGGCGCGCCTGGATGGTGGCGCTCGCGCTGTTTGCCGGCTGCGCTGCTGTGCGGGCCCAGGCTCCTCGGTATGTGCTCGATGCCGAGCACCTGTCGATCGGCTTCTTGGTCGATCACATCGGCTACGCCAAGGTGCTGGGCTTGTTCCGCGAGGCCCGAGGCTCGTATCGCTTCGACGAAGCCACGGGCACCTTGAGCGAGGTGCGCATCGAAGTGGACACCGACAGTGTGTTCACCAACCACCGTGCCCGAGACAACCACTTGCGCAGCGCCCAGTTTCTGAATGTGAAGGAGTACCCCCGCATGGTTTTCACCGCCGAGGGCGCCAAGCGCGTGGGCGAGCGTCTGTACGAGATCAACGGTCAGCTCGAACTGCTGGGCCAGCGTCAGCCGCTGACGCTGCGGGCCACTTGGAACAAGAGCAATGTTTACGAAATCCCCGGTCAGGGACGGCCCTATGTGATGGGGGTCTCGGCACGCGGCAGCTTCAAGCGCAGCGCCTTTGGCATGAACTATGCCGTGGCCAATGGCTGGGTGGGCGACGACGTCGAGCTGATCATCGAGTTCGAGGCGCGGCGCCAGTGAAAGGTGCTGGTGCGGGGCTGAGGCGTCGCGCGAGGATGTCGCCGGAGGCTGCATCCCGGGGCAAAGCGCGCAACCATGCGCGCATCGCCTCGGCGTCCAGCGGGCTGGGCGGATGCAGCCGCAAGCGCTCGCCCCAGCTCCATTGGTAAGAGTATCGGCCCAGGGTTTCCAGGCGGTCGATGCAGTCCAGTGCCAAGTCGCTCAGCGGCGCCAGGAACTCGAAAGACAGGGCCGGCACGGGCTGACTCAAGCCGTTGAGCACTTCCAGCTCATAACCTTCTACGTCGATCTTGATGAAATCTGGCTGGCCATGTTGCGCCATCAGTGCATCGAGCGTGCTCACTGGCACCCACGGCCCTGGCGACCAGCGCACGCCTCGAAACGAGGCGCTGGCGCCGACTCGCCGGGCCCAGTCGGCCGACAAAGTGCTCACCGTGGGCGTGGCTTCGCTGGCCAGCAAGCGTGCTTGGCCTTCTGAGCGGCCCAGGGCCACGGGCAGCACCGTCACGTTCGGGTCGTGCGCAAACCAGCGCGACAACAAGACCGCGAAATCGGGCTGCGGCTCTACTGCCACCACGCGCGCGCCCAGTGCACGAAAGGCCCGCACCCGGTTGCCCACATGGGCCCCCACGTCGAAGGCGAGCCCTCCGGCGGGCACGAACGGGGCGTAGAAGCGCCGCAACTGCGCCGAGCGCCACGGAATGCCGTGGTAGATGGCCAGGGAACGCAGCACGCCGAAGAGACGGGCGAGTCGGGTCATGGTGGGCATTGTGCGCGCAGGCGGCGCAGGCTCTAGACTGCCACGATGCGCTTGCAACTGTTGTCGGACCTGCATCTCGAAAACGATCCCGGCTTCGTGCCCCAAGCCGCACCGGGGGCCGAGCTGCTCGTGTTGGCCGGGGACATCGGCTCTTACCAGGCGGGTTCGCGCCTGGACGAGCCCGACTTCGGGCTGGCTCGTTTTGCGCCAGGTCATGGACCCTGGGCCACGGTGCTCTACGTGCCAGGCAACCACGAGTACGATGGGCTGGAGCACGAGGAGGCCCATGCCAGGTTGCGCGAGGCCTGTGAACGCCTGGGCATCACGTGGCTGGAGCGCCAAACCGTGGTGATCGACGGCGTGCGCTTCGTGGGCACGACGCTGTGGACGGATTTCGAAGCCCTGGTCGACCCGCAGGCCGATGCCGCGCGCCAGCAGCAGCAGCGCGAGAAAGCCTATCGAGCCGCGAACTTCTATCTGCGCAAGAACACCAGCTTGCATCAGGGCCGGCCTCGGCTGGCCGAGGACCTGGCTGAACTCGGGCGCCACTGTCAGCACTGGCTGCGCGAGACCTTGAGCACGTCCTTCGACGGCCCCACGGTGGTCGTGACGCATTTCGCGCCTTCTCTGCGCAGCGCCGATCCTCGCTATGGCTTGGTGCCGGGCACGGCCGGCTTTTGCAATGCGCTGGACGACTTGCTGCCTTGCGCGCAGCTGTGGATGCATGGCCATCTGCACTGCCGGGTGGACTATGTCGCCGAAGGCACCGTCCAAGGCCGCCCTTGGCGCTGCCGGGTGGTGGCCAATCCGCTGGGCTATGCCCACAAGGGCGAGCGCGATGGTTTCGATGCGATGCGGGTGTTCGAGGTGACGCCAGGGGCTATACTTTGAACTTCAGCGCCGATTTGTCCGGCTTGCGGGCGCTTTAGAAATGCAGCTAAAGGGGGCACGGCGACCCGGCCTCACCTTCAGCGTGATGCCGGGTTTGTCGTTTGGGGCCTCATGACTTCACGATCGATCGGACACGTCGTTCCAAAGACGATGCATTTTGCCGAGCCGTTGCCACTGCGCTGCGGCTGCGCGCTGGCCGACTACACCTTGGTGTACGAGACCTACGGCACGCTCAATGCCGACAAGAGCAATGCCGTGCTGGTGTGTCATGCGCTCAATGCCTCGCACCATGTGGCTGGCACCTACGAGGGCCAGGCGCGCAGTGAAGGCTGGTGGGACAACCTCGTGGGCCCAGGCAAGCCGCTGGACACCGACCGCTTTTTCGTCATCGGCGTGAACAATCCGGGGTCCTGCTTTGGCTCGACGGGGCCGATGCACATCAATCCGGCCACCGGCCAGCCCTACGGGGCGGATTTTCCGGTGGTGACCGTGGAAGACTGGGTCGATGCGCAGGCCCGCTTGCTCGACCGATTGGGCATCGACCAATTGGCTGCGGTCATTGGCGGCAGCCTGGGTGGCATGCAGGCCCTGGCCTGGAGTCTGCGTTACCCGCGCCGCGTGCGCCATTGCATCGCCATTGCCACCGCCCCCAATCTTTCCGCGCAGAACATCGCCTTCAACGAAGTGGCACGCCGCGCGATCATCAGCGACCCGGACTTTCATGGCGGGCACTACTACCGCCACGGCGTGGTGCCCAAGCGTGGCTTGCGCGTGGCGCGCATGATCGGCCACATCACCTATCTCAGTGATGATGTGATGGAGCAGAAATTCGGCCGGCAGCTGCGCGCGGCCGAACTCGGCTACAGCACCCAGGAAATCGAGTTCCAGATCGAGAGCTATCTGCGCTATCAAGGAGACAAATTCAGCGAGTACTTCGATGCCAACACGTATTTGCTGATCACCCGGGCGCTGGACTATTTCGATCCGGCCGCCGAGCACGGCGGTGATCTGACGCGCACCATGGCCGCGGCGCAGGCGAAGTTTCTGGTCGTCAGCTTCACCACCGATTGGCGGTTTTCGCCGGCGCGCTCGCGCGAGATCGTCAAGGCGCTGGTGGACAACCGCCGCGAGGTGAGCTACGCCGAGATCGACGCTCCCCACGGGCACGATGCCTTCTTGCTCGACGATGCCCGCTACCACGGTGTGGTGCGGGCCTATTTCGAGCGCATTGCCAAGGAGCTGGCATGAGCGAACGGAAAGACCTGGAGCTGATCGCCGAACTCGTGCCCGAGGGCTCGCGCGTCCTCGACCTGGGCTGCGGCAATGGCGAGTTGCTCGCGTTGCTGCGCGACCGCAAGGGGTGTACTGGCTACGGCGTCGAAATCGACGACGCCAAGCTGCTGGCCTGCGTGCAGCGAGGCGTCAATGTCTTGCAGCTCAATCTCGAACAAGGTCTGGCGATGTTCGAGGACCAGAGCTTCGACGTGGTGTTGCAACTGGACAGCCTGCAACACATCCGCAACACCGAGACCATGCTGCGTGAGACGGCTCGCGTGGGCCGCATCGGCATCGTGAGCTTTCCCAACTTTGCCCACTGGCCCAATCGGCTACAGGTGGCTTTGGGTCGCATGCCGGTGACGCGCGTGCTGCCGTACGAGTGGTACGACACGCCCAACATCCGCGTGGGCACCTATGCCGACTTCGAGGTGCTGGCGCGCAAGAACGGTCTGCAAGTGCTCGATGCCTTTGGCATCCAGGCCGGGCGGGTGGTTCGGCGTCGGCCCAACCTGCTGGCCAGCGTGGCCGTGTTCAAATTCACGCGCGGCTGAGGCGCTTCACGGCGGTTTCAAGTAGCCGGCCTGCTGCATCTGCGTTCGCACGAGGCGTTGCGCCTGGGTGAGTTGCTCGGACACGGCTCGACGCTGCGGCGGCAAGGTCAGGGCCAGCAAATGCCCGACCGCCGTTCCCAGGGCTTGGAATTCCGGAATGCCCACCCACTGGATGCCCACGTAAGGCACCGGCAGGGCGGTGGGGCGGAGGGGGTCGGCGGTTTCGAGGGCCGCCTGCTCGACCCGGGCATGGGGGAAGCGGGCCAAAAACGCCGCCTGTTCGTAGAGCCCCCGGCGCACCCCCGGAGGAACGGCCGACCAGCCTGCCTCGCGGGCGGCCAACCGGTGATAGTCGGCCGACGTAGCCCATTCGACGAAACGCCGCGCCAGCTCGGGCTGGCGGCTGCTGGCCGGAACGGCCAAAGCCCAAATCCACAGCCATTGCGAGCCTTCGAGGTGTTGCCCCACCGGCGCGGCCGCATAGGCCACCTGCCCGGCCACGCGCGACAACTCGGGGTGCTCCAAGGTGTAGCCGGCGACCGTGGCGTCGACCCACAGGGCGCAACGCCCGGCGGCAAACAGCGCGAGGTTCTCGTTGTATCCATTGGCCGCCGCATCCGGGGGGCCGTACTGTGTGAGCAGTTCTTGATAGTGGGTCAGGGCGGTGTGCCATGCCTGCGAGGTCAGCTCAGGTTGCCACTGCAGATCGAACCAGCGCGCGCCGTAGGTGTGCGCCATGGTCGTCAACAGAGCCATGTTCTGGCCCCAGCCGGGCTTGCCGCGCAAGCACACCCCGTAGATGCCCTGGTCGGGTCGATGCAGGCGTTGCGCCCATCGACGGATGTCATCCCACGACGGCCGTTCATGCCATGGCACACCAGCGGCCGCCAGCAAGTCTCGCCGTGCGATGGTCATGTTGCTTTCCGCATAGAACGGCAGCGCGATCCAGGAGTCTCCTTGCTTGAGGGCCCGCCGCACGCTGGGCAGGATCTCGTCCTCCTCATAGGCCGCCGAGGGGTGCAGGCGAGCCAACCAGGGTTGTGTGGCCCAGGACTGCGCCTCGTAATTGCCCAGCGTGACCACATCGAACCGGCCTTCGCCTTTGATCACATCCCGGCTGACGACTTGGCGCAGCTGGTCTTCGTCCAAGGTGACCCAGCGCAGGCGCACCGGGGCGTGGGCGGCCACGAAATGACGGCTGAGCCGCTGCAGCTGCAACATGTGTTGGTTGTTGACCGTGGCAATGACCAGCTCGCGCGGTGGATCGTCCTTCGGTTGCGCCCGTGAGATCGGGGCCGAGAGTCCCATCAGCAGCGCAAGCCCACTGCCGGCGATCGCCCAAACTCGCAGCTTGTCAGAAACCCGTCGCGCGCCGTATCCTGTGTGCTTTACCCATGCGCATGCTTGGCGCAACGCGGCAGGCCCCATGGCCGAATCGACGTGGTGGCATGACGGCATGGCGATGGCGTGGAGGCAGAGAAGGGGCGGTGCGGCTACCGATCGTAGCCAAGTCGGCCCTCCTCGAGCAAGGACGATGATGCGGAGGCGAGGATGAACGGTGTCGAGCGTCTGATCGGCCGGATCGATCCTCGCCATAGCGTGCGTGCGCGCATCGCGTGGGTGGCGGCGCTGTGTGCGATGGGCTTTGCGCTGGCGATGTCGGCCGCCGTGTGGCTGGATCAGCGCGGCCGAACGACCCTCATCGTCCAACGTGCGGTCGAACAACAGGCGCAACTGTTCAGCAGCGTGCTGCGCCAGGCCGTGGCGCAACAAGCCGAGTCGCTGGGCGTCTTGGCCAGCCAGCCGGAACTGGCCAGCGGCTTGATGGAGGCCAGCTTCGTGCGCATGAGGTTGGAGCAGGCCCGTGTGTACTTCCCCTGGGGGACGGTCTGGCTGGCCTGGGTCGCTCCGGATGGCCGGGTGGTGGCCTCGACGGGCCACTTGTTGGAGGGGCAGGCTTACCCGCTGGCGCAGAGTCTGGACGCGCGTGCGGCGGTGTCGGTCCAAGCCCCGCGTCGTGTGCCGGCGCTGGAACCCTATCTACCGCTCGATTCGCGGTCCCGTCCCCCTTTGTTGATGGCGGTGGCCGTGCCCATCGTGGGGCCTGACGGTCGATCGCACGGACACCTGGTCAGTTGGGTGGATTGGGAGGCCGTGGGCCGATATCTGGCCCCCTTGGCAGACGACGAGTCCTCGGGCCGGCGGGTGTTGCTGGTGTCCGAAGACGGCGACATCTTCGCCGCGCCTCCAGACCTCGATCCACCGCAGTGGCCGCCGGCCGTGTTCGCCTCGCTGTGGCAGCAGCCAGCGCCCCATCTGGCGAGCTGGCCCCAGTGGGGATGGCAGTGGACGGCCTCGGCCCCCGTGTATTGGGGCGCCAATGGTCAGACTTCATTGGGGCAGGTGGTGGTGCTGTACGACCCGCAACGCGGTTGGGTGGCCACCCCGGCATGGTCGTGGCGTTGGATCGTCATGGTGTTGGCGGGCATGGGGGTGCTGACCGCCGGGATGTGGTGGATCAGCGGGCGATTGACGCGCAGGCTGGATCAGCTGTCCGCCGCGGCGCAGCGATACCGGCAGGGGGTCACGGCCGATTGGCAGCCCCCTCGACGGATCTTCGATGAAATCGACATCCTGGCCGATGCCTTGGCGCAGATGCATGCTGCATTGCAGCAGCGCATCCAGGAAGTCATGCAGCATCGTGACGAACTGGAGCAGCGCGTGCGCCAGCGCACCGAAGAGCTGCAAGCGGCCAAACAACAGGCCGAGCAGGCCAATTTGGCCAAGGGCCGCTTCGTCGCGATGTTCAGCCACGAGATCAGAACACCGATCAACGCGATCATCGGCATCTCGTACATGCTCCAGCATGGCCTGGCCACTGACCAGCGTGAGCGGCAGCTGCGCATGCTGGACGATGCGGCCCGACATCTGCTGGACATCGTCAACGATGTGCTGGATCTGTCCAAGATCGAAGCGGGCATGTTCAAGCTGGCCGATGAAGTGTTCGACTTGCACGATGCATTGGGCAGCGTGGTGTCGATCATGGACACCAAGGCGCAGGCCAAGGGGTTGCAGTTCGAGCACGACTATGCCGGGGTGCCCAGAGCGGTGCGTGGGGATGCGGTGCGCTTACGGCAAGTGGTGTTGAACTTGGTATCCAATGCCATCAAGTTCACCGATCGAGGCGTGGTTGCTTTGACCGTTGAACAGCGTGACGGCGACGAGCAGAGCCTCACGCTGTGCATCCGGGTTCGCGACAGCGGGCCGGGCCTGAACGAACAACAAATCGCCCGGCTGTTTCAGCCGTACGTGCAGGTGCACGATGGCGGTGAAGCCCAACGCCCAGGCACCGGCTTGGGTTTGGCGATCACGCGCATGCTGGTGCAACAAATGGGAGGCGACATCGGCGTGGACAGCCAAGTGGGACAGGGCAGCACCTTCTGGTGCACGGTGCGGCTGGCCCGACCTCGGCTGGACGCCGGCCGCAGCCCGGCCCAGCCCGCCGAGCATGCCGGGGTGACGTTGTAGTTCTTCTGGGCGCGCGCCGCGAACGCAGGGACAATCGTGGGGATGAAGATCGATTTCGTCTCCGACATCGTCTGCCCCTGGTGTGCCATCGGCTTGAGCGCTCTGGAACAGGCGATCGAACGTGTGGGCCCCAGCGTGCCGGTGAGCCTGCATTTCCAGCCCTTCGAGCTGAACCCCGACATGCCGCCCGAAGGCCAGGACATTGGCGAGCACCTCGCGCAGAAATACGGCCTGAGGCCCGAGCAAGTGGCGGCCAACCGCGAGATGATCCGCCAGCGCGGCCGCAGCGTGGGTTTCACCTTCCACATGGATCAGCGCAGCCGCATCGTCAACACCTTCGATGCGCACCGCTTGCTGTATTGGGCCGGCAGTCAGGGCGATGAGGCCCAGCACCGGCTGATAAAGGCGCTGTTCGTCGCCTACTTCACCGAAGGCCAGGACCCAAGCGATGCGGCGGTGCTGCTGCGGGTGGTACAGGCCGTGGGCCTGGACGCGCAACAGGCGCGCGACATCCTCCACAGTGAGGCGTATGCGTCCGAGGTGCGTCAGCGCCAGCGCTTCTATGCCCGGCAGGGCCTTCGCGCCGTGCCCTCGTTCATTCTGAACGACCGGTTTCTGATCCAGGGCGCTCAGCCGGTGGAGGTGTTCGAGCAGGCCTTGCGCCAAGCGGTCGCCACGCAGTGACTTCCACCATGCCTTGGACTTTGGCAACTGCGGCCCACAGTGAACTGATCGTCAAGAAAAGCCGATTCTTGGGCTGCGTCGAGCCCGTGGCCGACCGCGTGGCCGCACTGGCGCGGGTGGCCGAACTGCGGGCGGCGCACCCCGGGGCGGCTCATGTGTGTTGGGCCTTGCTCGCTGGCGGGCAGTCGGCCGCCAATGACGATGGTGAGCCCAGCGGGACGGCGGGTCGCCCGATGCTGGAGGTGTTGCGGCATCATGACTTGCACGGCGTGTTGGCGACCGTGGTGCGCTACTTCGGCGGCGTCAAGCTGGGCGCCGGTGGCTTGGTCAGGGCCTACACCGACACGGTGGCGCAGGCTTTGCAGCGGGCGCAGAAGGTGCCATTGCAGCGCTGGGTGCGTTTGTCCTGCATCGTGCCGTATGCGCTGGAGGGATGGGTGCGAACCAGCTTCGATGCGGCAGGGGCCGAGCTGGTCGAGGTGGCCCATGGCCAGGAGGTGAGGCTGGTCTATCGCTTGAGCGAGGCGATGGCATCCCCACTGCGCGAGCGTTTGAACGAGCGTGCGCGTGGACGCATCCGCTGGGCATCTTCGGACTGACGGCTGTGCGTGGACAATGCGGGCTTTTTTCCCCGCTTTTGCCCGCTTTTGCGTTGACAGAGGGTCGCCCTTGTTCAAGAACCTGAGCTTGTTTCGCATCGGGGCCGCATGGTCGGCCTCTTCCTCGCAGGTGGAAGACCTGCTGCAAAAAGACGTGTTTCAGCCTTGCGGTGCCGCGCAGCTGCAATCGGCCGGGTGGGTGCCGCCGCGCGGCCTGGCCCACGGGCCGCTGCTGGAAGCCGTCGATGGTCAATGGGTGCTGCGCCTGAAAGTCCAGCGCAAGCTGTTGCCCAGTGCGGTCGTGCGCGAACGCGCCGATGACATCGCGCAACACATCGAGCACAGCACCGGCCGCAAGCCCGGGCGCAAGCAGATGAAAGAATTGCGCGAGCAAGCCGCGCTCGAACTGTTGCCGCAGGCGTTCACGCGAGCCTCTACGCGGTGGGTGTGGATCGATCCAGCACGGCATTTGTTGGCCATCGACACCAGCAGCGCAGCGCGCGCCGAAGAGGTGGTCACGCTGTTGGTCAAGGCCCTGCCGGGATTCGAGGTGCGGCAGATCCACACCGCGGTCTCACCGCAGGCCTTGATGTCGGACTGGCTGCTCAGCGGCGAGCCGGCGGCCGGCTTCACCGTGGACCGTGAATGCGAGCTCAAATCGGACGATGAGATGAAATCGGTGGTGCGCTATGCGCGCCATCGGCTCGACATCGACGAGGTGCGTGCGCACATCCAATCTGGCAAACGGCCGACGCGGCTGGCGCTGACCTGGGCCGAACGCGTGTCCTTCGTGCTCACCGAAGGCTTGCAACTCAAGCGGTTGGATTTCCTGGACGGTGTGTACGAAGACCGCCCCAGCGTGGGGGCTGACGAGGCCTTCGATGCCGATGTGGCGATTGCCACCGCAGAACTGCGCCGCCTGATCCCCGACCTCATCGAGGCGCTGGGTGGCGAGCAGGAGCCCGGTGCGACGGCGGCGGCCCCGCGCCCCGGGTTCGACCCCACGCCGACCGACGCGGCGCCCTGGTGAGCGTTCAGCCCTGGCGGGCGGCATCCTCGCCGTGGTGGAGCATTTCGGTGAGTGTCAGCCCGGTGAGCGCACGCGCGCCGTGCACCAGGTAGTACAGCACGCCCGCCATCATCAGCATCGAAGGCAGCGCGATCATCGGGTAGCTCACGAGGGTGAGCCGCCCGAGTTCCTCATTGAACGCTTCGGTGCCCGCAGGGCTGGTGACGATCCAGCGCGCCAGCGCATAGTTCATCACCGCAGAAAACGCAAAGGTGCCGGCCACCAGCAGCGTGCCGGTGCGCAGCCGTGCTTCGAAGGCCTGCACATGGCCGCGTTCTTCGAGATGGCGTTGGACCCGCTGCACATCCAGCACCGTGTCGTTGTAGACGAGCGCGCGGATCAGCGGCGTGCGCGTGAACGCCGAGGCGAACACCACCAGGCCGATGAGGCCTGGCACGGCCGCCTCCTTGACCGCCAGCCATTGGGCATCCAGCTGTAACAATCCAATGCCGCCGGTCAGCAAGGTGCTCAGCAGGCCCAGCACGGCTATCCAACTGAGGTGCCGCTTGCGCAGACCTTCGTACAACCCCCAGCCGAGCGGAAACGCCAAAGCCAGCACCAGCGCGCGGGCCGGCCCGAGGTGTTGCGCATCGCTGAGCTTCATCAAGATCAGCGCCGGCACCACGATGGCGATGCCGATTTCCAACAGCGGGTGGGAGGGCGTCTTGGGGGTCATGGGGGGGCGTGAAAATGGGGCAAACCGCAAGTGTGGCCTCGCAAGCGGCGCAGACCATCGGGTTCCTGGGACTGGACAGTCGCAGGTCCAGCAAGCATAGTCCAGCCGGTTCTCCATTGTGTACCCGAGCGCCACATGACCCATGCCTCCACCGCCACCGTCTCCACGCTGTCGGCCTACGATGGCACTTTGCTGAGCTTGCGCACTTGGCCCGCCCCCGAGGGCGCTGCGCGCGCCGTCGTATTGATCGTGCATGGGCTGGGCGAGCACAGCGCGCGCTATGAACACGTGGCCACGCGCCTGCGTGACTGGGGCTTCCAGGTCGTGGGCTACGATCACCGTGGCCATGGTTTGTCGCTGGGGCCACGCGGCAGCTTGCAAAAAGATGACGATCTACTGACCGATCTGGCCGGCGTGATCGACCATGTGCGTCAGCAGCATCCAGGGCCCTTGGTGCTGTTCGGTCACAGCATGGGCGGGCTCACGGTGGCGCGCTTGGTGGCCGGCCAGTTGCGGCCCGTGGACGCCGTGATGTTGTCGTCTCCGGCCTTGGACATCGGCCTGTCGGCGCTGCAGCTGGCCGCCCTCAAAGCCAGTTACAAGCTCACCCCCACGCTGCAACTGCCCAATGGGCTGGATGCCAACGGCATCTCGCGCGACCCGGACGTGGTAGTGGCCTACAAGAGCGATCCGCTCGTGCATGACCGGATCACGCCGCGCCTGGTGAACTTCTTGTTGCAAGGCGGCGAGTTCGTGCGTGCCTGCGCATCGCAGTGGAAAGTGCCCACGCTGCTGATGTGGGCCACGGCCGACCGCTTGGTGCGCCCGGCCGGCAGCGCCACCTTTGCGGCGCTCGCGCCTCAAGACCTGGTGCAGGCGCATCCGTTCGAGGGCTATTTCCACGAGTTGCTCAACGAGCCGCTGGAGGCGCGCGAGCGGGTGTTCGATGTGATGCGGGCCTGGCTGGACGCTCGTCTGCCGCGTCCGCGGGACTGAGCGAAGGTTCACCTCTGAACCATCGCCGGCGCGGCGGTGTCCGTCGGGGCGGACTACACTGTGCGGATTCCTCCTGACGCCGTTTGAAGGAGCGCCACATGAACGCCCCCGATCGCCTGCCGCGGGACCCGCTGGCCGACGCTGGCAGCCTGCAAGCCTTCGTCGACGAGGCCTGGGACCGCGAGATCATCCCGCAGCTGACCGACTACATCGCCATTGCGGCCAAGTCGCCGGCTTTCGATCCACAGTGGATCGAAAACCAGCACATCGAGACGGTGATTCGCCGTGCGGCGGCCTGGGTCGAGAGCCAAAAGGTGGCGGGTCTGAAGCTGGAGGTGGTGCGCCTGAGCGATGCCGCCGGGCGACCGCGCACGCCGGTGCTGTTCTTCGAGGTGCCGGCCACCAAAGCGGGCAGCACCGAGACCGTGCTGATGTATGGCCATCTGGACAAGCAGCCCGAGTTCAGCGGCTGGCGCGCCGACCTCGGCCCCTGGACGCCCAAATACGAAGACGGCAAGCTCTACGGCCGCGGCGGGGCCGACGATGGTTATGCGGTCTATGCCGCCATCACCGCGCTGCTGGCCTTGCAGCGCCAGGGCATCGCGCACCCGCGCGTGGTGGGCCTGATCGAAACCTGCGAGGAAAGCGGCTCGTACGACCTGCCGGCCTACATCGATGCCTTGCGCCCGCGTCTGGGCCACGTCGGCCTGGTGGTGTGCCTCGACTCCGGCGCCGGCAACTACGACCAGCTGTGGCTGACCACCTCGCTGCGCGGCATGGTCAGCGGCGTGCTCAAAGTCGAAGTGCTCACCGAGGGCGTGCACTCGGGCGATGCCAGCGGCTTGGTGCCGTCCAGCTTCCGCATCCTGCGTCGCCTGCTGGACCGGCTGGAGGACAGCGCGACCGGCCGTTTGTGGCCGCAGAGCTTTCACTGCGAGATTCCGGCCGAGCGCATCGCGCAGGCGCAGGCCACCGCGCGCATCCTGGGCGAGGAAGTTTGGAAGCGCTACCCCTGGGCCTGCGGGGCCGAAGGCGCCGTCACTCTGCCCACCACGACCGATCCCACCGAGGCACTGCTGCGGCGGACCTGGCGGCCCACCCTCAGCGTCACCGGCGCCGAAGGCTTGCCGCCGCTGGGCAGCGCCGGCAATGTGCTGCGGCCTTACACGGCCTTCAAGCTGTCGCTGCGCCTGCCGCCGCTGGTCGATGCCGTGCAGGCGGCGCAGGACCTCAAAGCCCTGCTCGAAGCCGACCCGCCGTATCAAGCCAAGGTGACCTTTCAGCCCGACGCCGGTGTGGCCAGCGGGTGGAATGCGCCGACGCTGGCGCCCTGGCTGCATCAGGCGCTGGAGGGGGCGTCCCAAACCTTCTATGGCGCGCCGGTGGGCTTCATCGGCCAAGGCGGCACCATCCCATTGATGAATTTGCTGCAGCAGGGCTTTCCCACGGCACAGATGATGGTCTGCGGTGTGCTTGGCCCCAAGAGCAATGCTCATGGGCCCAACGAGTTTTTGCACGTGCCCTATGGCAAGAAGCTCACCGCCGCGGTGGCTGCGGTGATCGCGGCGATGCCTGGCCCCCAGGATGACATGCGATGAAGCTGATGCGATATGGTGAGCCGGGGCGTGAGCGCCCGGCCCTGGTCGACGCACAGGGCCGGGTGCGCGATTTGTCCGGGGTGATGACCGACATCACCGCCCAGACCCTCACGCCGGAGGGCTTGGAGGCCTTGCGGCGGCTCGATGTGCAGGCGCTGCCCGTGGTCGAGGCGCCTGGGCGTGTGGCCCCACCATGGACCGGCATGGGCAAGTTCGTCTGCGTGGGGTTGAACTACAGCGACCACGCGGCCGAGGCGGGCATGCCCGTGCCCAAGGAGCCCATTCTTTTCCTCAAGCCCAACGACTGCGTGGTCGGAGCGAACGACCCCATCGTGCTGCCGCAAGGCTCGCTCAAGAGCGATTGGGAAGTGGAGCTGGGCGTCGTGGTCGGCCGCACGGCGCGCTATGTCAGCCCGCACGAGGCTTTGCATCACGTGGCCGGGTACTGCGTGGTCAACGATCTGTCCGAGCGTGAATACCAATTGGAGCGCGGCGGACAATGGGACAAAGGCAAGGGCTGCGAAACCTTCGGTCCGGTGGGGCCCTGGCTGGTCACGGCCGATGAGGTGGCCGACCCGCAGGCCCTGGATCTGTGGCTCGACCTCAACGGCCAGCCGCGCCAGCGCGGCAATACCCGCACCATGGTCTTTGGCGTGGCCCAGCTCATCAGCTACATCAGCCACTTCATGACCCTGCGCCCCGGCGACTTGATCAGCACCGGCACCCCGCCGGGCGTGGGCATGGGCGCCAAGCCCCCGCGATTTTTACGCGAGGGCGATGAGCTGCGTCTGGGCATCAGTGGGCTGGGAACACAGCATCAGCGCGTGCACGCCTGGAAGGCCGCGCTGTTGCGCGACTGAGGCGGCCCATCAGGTCCACGCCATGGCGGCCCAGGCGGGCGGGCAGGGCGGTGTGGGCACCGCCGGCCGGGGGGCGCCGACGCGCGGGGGCGTCAGACCATGGCCAACGCCGCCAACGCCGCCAGCGGGGCGGTTTCGGCACGCAGCACACGCGGTCCCAGGTTCACGGGCCGAAAACCGTGTGCACGGGCCAGGTCTTCTTCTGCTGGACTCAAGCCGCCTTCCGGGCCGCTGAGCAACACCAGGGGGGCCTGCGCAGGCAGCTCGCGCAGCGCCAGCGGCAAGGGCGTGGCCTCCTCACGCAGGCTGAGCACCCAGCGCTGCATGCCGGCCTCCAGCCGCCCCAGCGCCTCGCGCAACCCACGCACCGGCTCGACCATGGGCACACGGTTGCGCCCGCTTTGCTCACAGGCGGCCACGGCCACGGCCTGCCAATGGGCTTGTTTTTTCTGCGCGCGTTCGCCCGTGGGGCGCAGCACCGAGCGCTCGCACACCAGCGGCAGCAAGGCCGCGGCCCCCAGTTCGGTGGCCTTTTCCACCAGCGTGTCCATGCGCTCGTTGGCCGGCATGCCCACGGCCAACGTGATGCGGCGTGGCAGCTCGCGCTCGATGTCCAGATGGCGATCGATGCGCACGTCCACGGCCTGACGGCCCATGCGGGTGATGGTGGCGACCCATTCGCCACCTTGGCCGTTGAAAAGCACCAGACCGTCGCCGGCTTGCAGGCGCAAGACCTGCACATGCCGGGACGGTCCGGGCGGGAGGGTCAGCTGCTGGCCACAGGCCAGCGCGAGATCGACATGTACGCGGGGCATGGGCCGCAGTGTGCCAAATGCCGCCCCGCCCCGACCGTGTCGATCAGCCGCCTTGCCGCTGACGGCGCAGGTGCTCGATCGCTTCGGCGCGCACTTCCTCGCGGGTGCGCACGCTGGCGAACTGCTCTTGCGGGAACAAGGTGGCTTCGCCGCCGAAGCTCACGCCGTCGCGCAGCGCTTGGCGCGCTTCGGCGCGCACTTCTTCGCGGCTGCGGCCGGCAGTGGCCTTGGCGTTGTCGGCAAACACCGTGGCCTCACCGGCATACAGCACGGCCGGGTCGGCTTGACGGATTTGCGCTTTGACCTCGGCGCGGGTCAGCTGCGATGTGGTGGGAATGTCGAACACCGTGGCTTCTTGAGCAAAAGCACCGGCGGCGAAACCGGCAAACACGGCGGTGGCGATCAGAGTCTTGGCTTGCATGGTGACAGCTCCTGGTGAGGGTTACCGAATCGGGCCGATCGGGCTCATCCTGAGCGGCCCCTCGCTGAGCGACCCGGCTCGTTGCCGGCGTCGCGTTCATCGATGGAACGAACTTTAGGGGTTAACCCTAGGGCGAAAAACGTCTTGTGCTTCAATGAACAATTGCTGAATCTGCAAGGAACTCAGGACTTGAAATGGATCGATTGCAGTCCATGCGCATATTTGCCAAGGTGATCGAGTGCGGCGGCTTTGCCGCGGCTGCGCGGGCCTTGGATCTGTCGGCAGCCGTGGTGACGCGGGCGGTGGCCGATCTGGAAGCCCATTTGGGGGCGCGCTTGATCCAGCGCACCACGCGGCGGCTCAGCCTGACCGACACCGGCGAGGCCTATTTGGATCGCGTGCGCCAGATCCTGAGTGACATCGACGAGGCCGAGGCCTTGGCGCAGGCGGCCGTGCGTGAACCCAGCGGGCACTTGCGCGTGGTGTGCCCACCGGCGTTTGCGGTGCATCAACTGGCCAAGCATCTGCCGCGCTTCCGACAGCAGTTTCCGCGCATCACCTTGGAGCTGACCGTGCCCGGTCCGGTGGAGACGGTGCACGAGTCGCACGATGTCAGCATCCTGATGCTCGGCCGCAAGCCGCTGGACGGACATTTCGTGGCTCGCCGCTTGGCGCGCTCGGAGGTGGTGACTTGCGCAGCGCCGCAGTATCTGCAGCGCCGCGGTCGGCCCCAGCATCCGCAGGATTTGCTGCAGCACGAGTCCTTGCTGCCGCCGCCGAGCATCGTGCAAGGCGGCATCACCTTCCAGCGCGGGGTGGACGAGCGCGGCCAGGCGCTCGAAGCGGTGACCTTGGAGCCGGGCATGCCGGTGCTGGCTTCCTCGCATCTGGACACCACGTATGCCGCGGCGCTGGCCGGCATGGGCGTGGCCGGTTTGCCGTCGTTCGTGGTGGCCGACGCCTTGATCGAAGGCGCATTGGAGCGCGTGTTGCCGCAATGGCAGGTCTTGACCACCCGCATCTATGCGGCCATCCCCACTCGCAAGCATCTGCCGGCCCGCACGCGGGTGTTCCTGGATTTCCTGGTCGACACCTTCGGCGGCGAGGACCGCGACCCCTGGCTGGAGGCCGCTGGCTGCCAGACGCCGTCGAGCTGGTGTGGCGCGCCTCAAGGCGAGGCTGCCTTGCGGGCCGCACTGGCCTGAGGGCCGCGCAGGCCCGACCATCCCGGGCCGCCGGCGCCGCGCGGTGATTCAGAAGGTGTAGCCCACCTGGCGTTCTTGCCCGGCCACTTTCTCCAGCAGCCGCGCCAGGGCGGCGAATTCTCGGTAGCGACAGGCCACGTGGTGGGCCTGGCGCCAGACCCAGGGCAGGTCTTTGAGGTAGCCGTCCTTGCCGTCGCGGTGGAACAAGCGGCAGAAAATGCCCAGCACTTTCAAATGGCGTTGCAAGCCCATCCACTCGAAGTCGCGCCAGAACTCGCCGAAGTCGGCATGCGCCGGCAGGCCGGCGCGACGGGCGGCTTCCCAATACCGCACGGCCCAGTCGATTTGCTGCGCTTCTTCCCATTCGACATAGGCATCGCGCAACAGCGAGACCAAGTCGTAGGTGATCGGCCCCCACACCGCATCCTGGAAGTCCAGCACCCCGGGATTGGTGGGCTCGCCTGGCTCCCCACAGACCATCAGGTTGCGGCTGTGGTAGTCGCGATGCACCAGCACACGCGGCTGGGCCAACGCATTGGCCGACAACAGCTCGAAACTGGCGTGCAGCACCGCCTGGTCTTGGGGGCTCAAGGCCATGGCTTGGTGACGGGCGACATACCACTGGGGAAAAAGCTCCATCTCGCGCCACAGCAAGGTGCGGTCGTAGGCCGGCACCTGCTCGGCCGCTGGAATGCCTTGCAAGCGCACCAGGGCCCGCAACGCGTCCCGGTACAGCGCGTCGGCCCGCCCCGGTTGGGCTTGCACGGCCTGCAAGTAGGTGGTCGAGCCCAGGTCGGACAGCAGCATGAAGCCCTCGGCCTCGTTCCAGGCCAGCACTTCGGGGGCCTGCAGACCGGCCTGTCGCAACAGCCGCGCCAAGGCGACGAAGGGTCGGCAGTCCTCGTGCGTGGGCGGCGCATCCATCACGATGCGCGGGCCGTTCGGTCCGTCCAGTCGCAGGTAGCGCCGAAAACTCGCATCCGCGCTGGCCGCGCGCAGGCTGGCAGGGTCCAGCTCGAAGCCGCGCAGACTGGTGAGCCAGGCCCTGAAGGCCGCTTCGCGGGCGGGGTCTGGCCAGGTCACGGGGGCGGCTTCGGTGCGAAGCGGCGGGGACACGCTGGCATTCATGGGCAGGGGTGTGCAGAAAGTCGGGGCCGGGCGGGTCGGCCTGCGGCGACGTGGAATAATCCGCCGATTCTACAAACCGCTGCCGGCAGCCTCGGCGCCTGCCGAGGTGGCCGACGTGGCGTTTCGACTGCTGATTTGCCTTGTCAAGCCGCCCGATCCTTGCTTCGCTGCTTCCTCATCGTGGCCGCCTGCATGGCGGTGCCGCCTGCCTGACGGCGCTCGTCGTTGCGCTGACCGACCTGCACGCGCAGCCCGCCTCGTCTTCGCCAGCGCAAGCGGCAGCCCCGGCCGCACCCATCGTGATTCGGGCGCGTGAGCTCAGCGGCCGCACTGGGCAGACCACCACGGCCGAGGGCGAGGTCGAACTGACACAAGGGCCGGTGCAGATCCGTGCCGACCGCCTGTCCTACGACCATCGCGACGGCGTGGCCAAGGCCAGCGGCCATGTCGAGATTCGGCGCGATGGCAATGTCTTCAGCGGCCCGGAGGTGCAGCTCCAGGTCGAACGCTACGAAGGCTTCTTTCTGCATCCGGCCTACCATTTCGCCGTGACCGGCGCAGGAGGGCAGGCCGCACGGCTGGACTTCCTCGGTCGCCATCGCGTGGCGGCCATCGATGCCAGCTATTCGAGCTGCACGCCCGACGATACGGGCCAGTATGCCTGGGTGTTGGAGGCCAGCGGCGTCAAGCTCGACTTCGAACACAACGAGGGCCTGGCCACGGGGGCGGTGCTGCGCTTCTACGGGGTGCCCATCCTCGGCGCGCCGGTGCTGAGCTTTCCGGTGTCGGACGCGCGCAAATCGGGCTGGCTGCCGCCTTCGCTCAACCTGGACAGCCGCAGCGGCCTGGAGCTGGCCGTGCCCTACTACTGGAACATCGCGCCTCAGCTGGACATGACGCTCACCCCGGGCATCGCCACGCGCCGCGGCGCCTTCCTGGGCAGTGAGCTGCGCTATCTCACGCCGGCCCATGCCGGGGAGCTGCAATTCAACCTGATGCCCGAAGACCGCAGCTTCGGTGAGGCCCGCCACCTGCTGCACCTGCAACACCGCGGCGCCTTGCCGTTGCAAGGGCGCTACCGCTGGACGCACACCCGCGCCTCGGACGACGACTACTGGAAGGACTTCGAGCGCAACATCCCGGGGCTCACGCCGCGGCTGCTGGCCAGCGATGCCCAGGCCGACTGGGGCGGGGCCGGTCAATGGCAGGCCTATGCTCGCATCCAGCGCTGGCAGGTGCTGCAGGATCTGGAAGCGCCCATCGAGAGCCCCTATGCGCGCATGCCGCAGCTGGGCATGCGTCGATCCTGGGGACTGGCCTTCGGCCCCCGGCTGGACCTCGAACTCGAATACAACCGTTTCGAACTGCCCGACGAGCCGATCAGCACCCGCCCCGAAGGCCAGCGAACGCATGCCCTGGCGCGCATCGACTGGCCCTGGATCGAGACGGCAGGGGTCTTTGTCATTCCGCGCCTGTCCCTCAACGCGGCGGCCTACCGGCTCGAAGAGCCCAGCCTCGTGGGCGGCCGCCAACGCGCCTCCCGGCTGATTCCGAGCGTGAGCCTGGATAGCGGACTGCGGTTCGAACGCGAAAGCCGCTGGTTCGGCCGTGACTATTTGCAGACGCTGGAGCCGCGGCTGCTGCTGGTCCACACCCCCTATCGCCGCCAGGAAGACTTGCCCAATTTCGACAGCGCGGCCAAGGATCTGAACTTCACCACGCTGTTCGACAGCAACCCCTTCTCTGGCGTGGATCGCGTGGCCGATGTCCGGGCCGCCACCGCGGGGGTGACTTCACGCTTCATCGTGCCCAGCACCGGCGCCGAGGCCTTGCGCCTGGGCGTGGCGCAGCGCTTTCTCTTTGCCGAGCAGCGCATCACTCCGGAAGGCGTGCCGTTCACCCAACGCTCCAGCGACCTGCTGCTGCTGGGCGACAGCAGCCTCATCCCGAATTGGCAGCTGGGTGGGTCGGTGCAGTACAACCCCGAGATCAAGCGCACCGTGCGCTCCAATCTGTCGGTGCGCTACCATCCGGGGCCCTTTCGGACCGTGGGCGCGCGCTACAGTCTCGTGCGCGGCGCCACCGAACAGCTCGACATCGGTTGGCAATGGCCGATCTACACCGGCGCGCGCGGCCATGCACAGGCCGGATGCTCTGGCCGCTGGTATGGGGTGGGCCGGCTGAACTACAGCTTGGCCGAATCGCGCCTGACCGACTCATTGCTGGGCCTGGAATACGATTCCGGTTGCTGGATCGGGCGCATCGTCGCCGAGCGCCGATCCACCGGCCAGCAAGAAGCCGTCACTCGGCTGATGCTGCAACTCGAGTTCGTGGGACTGTCCCGCCTGGGCAGCAACCCGCTGAAGACCTTGAGGGACAATATCCCCGGCTATCAGTTGCTGCGCGACGAATGAACTCGCGCGCACCTTCCAGGATCCCCATGTCCATGACTTTCCGCTCCATCCGTCTTGCCGCATGGCGTCCGCTGGTCGTGCTCGCCGCTGCCGTCACGCTGCTGTCAGGGGCCTGGGCCCAAGACCGCACCGAACTGCGCGGCGACTACATCGTGGCCGTCGTCAATCAAGAGCTCGTCACCTTCAGTGACGTGAAGCGCCGGCTCGCAAGCATCGAACAAGAGGCCGCACGCAACGGCACGCGCCTGCCCCCGCGCGCCCAGCTCATCAGCGAGATCGTCAACGCCCTGATCGACGAGCGGGCCCAGCTCTCGCATGCGCGCGACACCGGCGTGCGGGTGGACGAGGCCGAACTCGATCGCGCGGTGGCCAATGTGGCCGCCCAAAACCAGCTCACCGCGCCGCAGTTGCGAGAGCGTCTGGCCGCCGAGGGGCTGGACTATGCGCGCTTTCGCAACAACCTGCGCGACCAGATCTTGCTGCAGCGGGTGCGCGAGCGCGAAGTGCAGGCCCGCATCCGCGTGACCGAGGCTGAAATCGACGACTACTTGGCCCAACAGCGTGCCCGTCAGGCCGGTGCGGCCGAGTACGACATTGCCCAACTGCTCGTGGCCGTGCCCGAAGGGGCCAGCGAATCCGTCGTGGCCGAACGCCGAGCCAAGGCCGAAAGTCTGCTGGCCCAGGCCCGCGCCGGAGCCGATTTTGCCGCGCTGGTGCGGGCGCATTCCGATGCGTCCCGGGAGGACGGGGGGCGCCTCGGCCTGCGGCCGGCATCGCGCCTGCCCGAACTCTTCGTGTCGGCCGTCGAGCCGCTCCAAAGTGGCGAGGTGGCGCCGGCGCTGGTGCGTTCGGGTGCGGGCTTCCACATCCTCAAGCTGCACGAGCGCCGCTCGGCCAGCGCCGATTGGATCACCCAGACACGCGCTCGGCACATCTTGTTGCGCCTGTCGCCGCAGCTGTCGGCCGAGACGGCCTTGCGTCGGTTGGGCGAATACAAGCGCCGCATCGAGCAAGGCGAGGCCAGTTTCGCGCAGCTGGCCCGCGAATACTCCGAAGACGGCAGCGCCTCGCAAGGCGGCGACCTGGGCTGGGCCAGCCCCGGCCAGTTCGTGCCCGAATTCGAGCGCGTGATGGACGCATTGCCCACTGGGCGACTGTCCGAGCCCTTCCTGTCGCGCTTCGGCGCGCACCTGGTGCAAGTCACCGATCGCCGCCAGACCCGCATCGACCCGCGCGAACAACGCGAGCTGGCGCGCAATGTGCTGCGAGAGAGCAAGTACGAGCAGGCTTACGAAGAGTGGGCGCGAGAGATTCGCGAGCGGGCCTACATCGACATCCGCGTGCGTCCCGAGTTGTGAAACACATCCCGCGCAAGCGCTTCGGTCAGCATTTCCTGACCGACAGCACCGTCCTCGATGCCATCGTGCGGGCCATCGACCCGCAGCCCGGACAAGCCTTGGTCGAGATCGGCCCGGGGCTGGGGGCGCTGACCGAGCCCTTGCTGGAGCGCTGCCATCGCTTGACCGTGATCGAGCTCGACCGGGACCTGGCCGCACGCCTGCGCCGGCGAGCGCAACTGCAGGTCATCGAGGCCGACGTGCTCACGGTCGACTTCCGCGCGCTTGCGCAGCAGCAGGGGCAGCGCCTGCGCGTGGTGGGCAACCTGCCGTACAACATCTCCTCGCCCATTGCCTTTCACCTGCTGGCCCAGGTGGAGGCCATCGTCGATCAGCACTTCATGCTGCAAAAAGAAGTGGTCCAGCGCATGGCCGCCACCCCGGGCCAGAAGGACTATGGCCGCCTGAGCGTGATGCTGCAATGGCGCTACGAGATCGAATCCCTCTTCGAGGTGCCGCCGCAGGCCTTCGAGCCGCCCCCGCGGGTGGATTCGGCCGTCGTGCGCATGACGCCCCGCCGCGAGCCCCTCGACGTCGACATCGCCGTGCTGAGCGAACTGGTCGCCGTGGCTTTCTCACAGCGGCGCAAACTGCTGCGCCACAGCCTAGGGTGCTGGCTCGAGACTCAGGGCTTTGAGGGATCGTTCGACCTGCAGCGCCGCGCCGAGGAAGTGCCGGTGGCCCAATACGTTGCCTTGGCCCAAGCCTTGCGCCGCTGATGCGGCACCTTCAGGCCGGCGAGCCCAAGCCTGATCCGTCAGGATCGTGGGCCGATACGTGTTGGCTTGGGGGTCAGCCCTCTTGGAGAGGGGCCCACGGCCCAATGACCTGTCCCCAGTCGGACTGGAAGTCCGGCATCGCCTCGCCGGCCTTGAAGTGAGGGCGGCCGTTGGCCTTGGCCGGCTGGGGTCGATGGTGGAGGCGAGGCAGCTTCGTCCAGCTCCTCACACCAATTCGCAGGCCCCTCGATGGGGCCAGTGTATTCCTCGTCGGGGAGAAAGGGGGCCGCCTGACGGATGCGCGGCCACTCCTCCCGAGGGATCTTGCCCAGATCGTCTCATGAGCTTCGATCAACGGCATGTATGGCCTGGATGTGCTCGGGCAGCTGCAGCGGGTGGTCAGGGGCGCTCATGGTGCATGTCCTTTGGGGGGGCCAGATCGTCCGGCTCCACCAAGATCGGCCCGGCACGGCCCTTGCAGCCAGTCCAGCTTGCCCCAAGCATTGGCTGACACAGCTTGGCCATTGCGATCTTTGAGGTGTTGCAACGCCGAGCTTTGCTGCTTTACGGCTTGCCTGCGGCACAACGCCGCAACTGGCGGCGAGCGTCGGGGATGGTGTCGATGCGATTGGGGTTGCCCAGACAGCCGTCTTCTTGCGTGATGCGCACCCGGCCGTCTTCCTGAAGCTTCAGCCGCAAAGCCACGGTCATGCGATTCCATCCTTGCCCGACTTCCGCGATGGTGCTGGCGTGCTTGCGGTCGATCGGAAAGTACTGAACCATCACCAGCACCAGGTTGTTGGCGGCATCGCCCACGCCGATGGCAGGCACGGTATTGCAAAAGAACTGATAGGGCTCTTTGACTTCGATGCGGTGGTAGCCGACTTCCTCGAACTTGTCGTTGAAGATGAGCACATGGCAGTCATTCGTGTGCCGCTGCCCTTCGTCGCATCGGTAGGTCGGTTGGCCTGTGAAATGAGAAGGCGTGCACACCTCATCGGGGTGGCTCTTCGTCATGAAGAGGACGGGCTCCAGGTAATGCTGCCGGCCATCCAGCATCATCTTGAAGCCCATGGCGTGCCAGAAATCACGTTGGGATGGCTTGCTAATGTCGATGGCAGCTGCACGAGCCGTGGCAGATCGAGCGGCTGCATCGCGGACTTTCTCGTTTTCGGTGAGTGTGCACACTGGCTGTGGGCGCCGGCCTTGCTGGACCTCTGCCAGCTCGATGAGGTTGCGTGGAGAGCCGGTGCAGGTGTAGTTCTCGTCCCAGTCACTCGACAGCTTGATCTCGGCCTGGGCCAACGCCGCAAGGCTCAGCCACGCGGCTGCCACGCACACCCTGGCAAACGTGCGGTCAAGCCTGCTTGGCTGAGTTGGCTTTTTTATAAGCTTCATAAGCGCGCTCCAGTTTGAGGTGGTACTGGTAGGTTTCATACTTCTTGCCGTTGTAGTAGAAGGCGATCATGCGCCAGTTCTTGGTCTTGACGGCATCCCACAAGGAGATTTCTCGGCCCAGCGCCTTGTTCTTGGGGTCTTTCCACGCGGGCGGATTGTTCATGATGAAGCCGGCAAGCAAGCCCAGCTGCTCGACCTCCGAGATGCACATCTTGGTCATGAATTTCTTGAGGGAGGGCTCGCCACACAGCCTGTGATTGACGCCCAGGATCTGGAACTTGCCCCAAGAGCAGGACTTGAGCGCGGCAACAGGGTCCAGCCGGTAGGCGTTGATCAGGCGCTGGTATGAGGTGGCGTAGTTGCCAAGGATGTCGTCCTCATCGACGCGGCCGTCGTGCATCTCTGGGTCGTCTCGGCCCAGCCGCTCGCGCTTGCGGTAACCCACAGGCCAGGAGATGTCTGGGTGGGTGTTGTCATACTTGCCGCCTGTGAGCCGGCTGAAATACTGGCGTTCGTACAGAATGGCGGGCACATGCCCTCCCTGGCCGTCCATCAGGCGCCAGAAGGCGCTGCCGCCGCTTTCTACTTTGGCGATGGCCTGAAGCACTTCCGGTTCGCATTCGAGGCGACCTGCCTCTTTTTCCCAATCTTTGGCGGTGATCTCACCGCCCTTGAACTGCTTGAAGTAATCCATCAAGGTTTGGGGCAAGTCCACGCCGATGACGATGGTGGGCATGCCATTGGGTCCCTTGATGGTTTTGGTGGTGACGGCGGGGTTGTTTTTCGAAGGCGCGCCGCTGGGCTTGCGCGGCGGCTGGGCCTGGGCGGTGGCCGTGGCGGCGATGTCGTGCTTTTTCGACGGCACTGGCCTGACTTCGCCAGAGAACGGCTCGAGCGTGGTGGGCACCACGATGGCCCCGCTGACCAAGGTGATCAGTTTGTGCCCATACCCGGAGACCGTGCTGACCAGCTTTTGCCACTGGCTGTGTGCATCTCGTACCCAGAGATCGACAAGCGATTGCGCCGAGCGAGTGACTTGGGTAGGAATTTGCCCATCAGGTCCGGTCTTGCCCACGAGGATGCGACCGTCGAACTCCAGCCGGTAGGGCAAGTTGGCGATTGGATGCCGCAAGGCATCGAGGAACAACACGCTGAGGCCAAAGGCGCTGGTTTCGGAAAGGTACAGCACTTGGCCGACTTGGAGCTTGCGGGGGTCGCGCAGGCCGTTCCAGCGCTGCAGTTCATGCACGGTTTTGCCGCAGCGGCGTGCGATGTCCCACAGGGTGTCGCCCGGTTTGACGCGGTATGGGTCAGGCAGCAGGCCCGGCAGCGGGCCTGTGCGCTTGCTTTCAGGCGGCTGCATCTTCTTCGCTCCTGTCTTCGTCATCCATGAGACAGTCTTGCGGCGGCTGTGCAACAGCCTCGTCGATTTGCCATGCCGCCGAGGACCACAACCACAGCTGCATCTGCACTGGCTGATTGAGCATCAAGGGCTCGCTGAGGACATCGTCCTGAGAAACATCCAGACCGATCAGCGTTTCGTTCTGATGCACGCCATGGACCCGTCGCGCGATGGCTCGCGGCAACCATTCCCGGGGCACCTCTTCGAAGCTGACCATGCGGGCATAGACTGGCTGCAGCGGCCATGAAGCAGCCTCGATGGGCGCCACAACGCCCGATGGCAGCGGATTGAGCTGCGCCGCCGCACTGCTGCCCCCACCCCAGTCATGCGTGGCTGCCTGCACGGTGAAGGTGCCCGGGCAGGTGAAGGTGATGTCCCCGCCGTCGAGCACGACGCGGCTGGTGCCCAAGGTCAGTTCGATGCGGGTTTGGGCGCCTGGGGTGAAGCCGCTCTCACCATCGCACCATGCTCACCCAGCTCGCTGGTCTCCATCGCCTTGGTGGGGGTCCCATTGCCAGATCGTGTCCCCCCAATCGGCATGCAGGTCTGGCATGAGCTGCCCGGCTTGGAAATGCCGCCGACTGTTGGCCTTGGCCGGGGTGAACCACCAGCCGGTGCGCGGGCAGGGTTGGCCGGCTTCGCACTTGAGCCGCAGCGCCGCCTCGCCCGTGGCGGGCATGGGGTTGTCTCCACCCTCGTCGGCCACGCGTTCCACCAATGTCCACACGGTAGGTTCGCGGCGGCTTTGCGGCATGGTGCCGTCGGGGTCGCGCAGCAAGTCCTCGGCGTTGGTGCACACCTCGGCTTGGATGGCCTTCTGGCCTTCGATCAGTAAAGCAGCAGCGGCCGGGCCATGAGCCGGCAGGTAGATGCCCGTCTTGGGCACCTTCTGGCCAGTGCGCACCTGGACCGCCTCGTTGATCCGATACACCGGCCAACTGGCCGGCGGGTTCAGCGGGCCGCGGGACGGTTCGTGGTACGCGAAACTCAAATCCCCAAAATCCCAACTCCCTTGCTCCGTAATGGAAATGTTGAAAGCCAT
>NZ_KB905961.1:6316-33060 GCF_000381125.1 Caldimonas manganoxidans ATCC BAA-369 | reverse complement strand
CCGGTTGCGTGGCCGCACCGCATGCCGGGCAGGCGAGCCTGCTGGTGTGGCAGCCGATCTCGAAGTCGATACGCCGCTTGGCGGTGTCGAGCCTGACGTCATCGACGACCCACGGCGGCTGCAAGCCCAGCGCGCTGGTGAACAGAGCTTCTACGGCAATGCCCATGGACTCATCCTCCTGATCAAACCCGCCTGGTGGACATGTGCACAGGCCGGCCAGCGGCCTGCACACATGCCCACCGGGCTCGACGACCAGGAGTCATTGTGACTGTTGGGTTCCACACGAAATGACGAAGAGCCCCGCCAGCGGCCTGCACACATGCCCACCGGGCTCAACAACCAGGGGAGCATTGTGAGTGTTGTGTTCCACACGAAATGACGAAGAGCCCAGCCCGTTCGCGCCGGCGATGCCCCAGTGACGGTGTTGCTTTCCACACGAAACGACATGGAGCCTGAATTTTTTCATGTTTCACTAGTGCTGGTTGGATTTTGGTGCGCCTAACGTTTGAGCTCACCTGCGGGCGACAGACGGCGAAGCCGGCTGGCGAACGTCAGGTGGAGCGAAGGGTTAGGCCACGCTGACGGGCAAGACTTCAAGATGAACCCCTGAGTCCTCAGATGACGCGACCTTGGTCTTCATGACGGTGAGCATGATGACGCAGGAATCACCGCCATGCGTGTCTGAGAAGATTGTGTGATTCAGCGCGTCCATGAAGCGCTTGAGAAGATTGTCGAGATCCGGGCCGTACGGGAAGTCGGTAGGGAACTTGTCGGGTGGTAGGAGAAACGTGACCTTCAGCGTGCACGCCTCTTTGACACGGGGAAGTGAAGCGGTCTGCTCTCTGACTTGGACAGACCATTCATCGGCCGCCCCGATCTTGCCGCGGCTCTTGTTGCGGCTGTAGGGCACGCCGCGTATGAAGCAGTTGATGTACGACACGATAGCTAAAGGTGCGTGGCCTAACGCCCGCCATAACCGGCAGTGAAAAGCGGGGCGACGAAGGCGCGCCGCTTTTCACTGTCCGCGTTGATGGCGTTGTTAGCCATTTAATCTCATTGCGCCTTTAGTTTGCTCAAAAGAGCCTGCACCAGTTCCGTATTTGTGGGCTCCTTCTCCAGCCACATGTCCTCAAACCTGACGGCATTTTCGGAGAAAAGTATTACCGGGTGAGTTCGATCACCTTCACCTCTCAGAGTTGGTTTTGACGTCCCGTGAATAAATTTCTTCAGAACGGTCGTCTCCATTACGACAGGCTTAGCACCCTCGGGATAGATTCGATAGCCAAACAACCCTCCTCCGATACCAGGACCCTCAATACTCCAGAGCCGCCAAAAATAGTGGGTTCCGTATGTGCCACGCATTTTGGTCAATGCGGCTTCCATGAACTCGGCTTTCTCTTCCGTATACAGCAGGATGGTTTCATTCTTGGGCAGGAATATCATGGCTAGCGATCGCCCATCAGAGCCATGAATAGCATAAGTTGTAGGAGTGGCTGGTGACGTCCAGACCGTCACTACGCAGCCTTTGAGGCCAAAAAACAGAATGGCCAATATGACGAGGCCTGTACCAATTTTCGACGCGATGCCCTTCATTCTTCTCCGTGCCCCCTTATGGCTAACGTGTTATAGGGAGCAAAACTGCTGCATAACACCGACGGCTGTCTCCCTAACACCGGCGGCTCGATCGGGCGCAAAGCCTTGCCCAGCCTGCGCTTCCAGACATTGACTGGATGTTTGTACAGTACTAAATTTCATGCAAATTGGCGCAACGTTCGTACCACGCACTTTGCCTGTGCGCGCGGGCGTGGGCAATCCCCCCCGAAAGGGGGCCTCAAGGGAGAGAACAAGATGCATGAAACCCATCCGGCGGCGGGCAGGCCGCCACGGCGCGGTGAGGCACTGCCGCCGTTGAAATCGACGCGGCTGCTCGATCAACTGCGGGAGCGCATCCGCGCCCTGCATTACAGCCTGCGCACCGAAGAGGCCTATGTGTACTGGTGCCGCGCCTTCATCCGGTTTCACCGGCTGCGTCACCCGGCCGAGATGGGTGGGCCGGAGGTTGAAGCCTTTCTCACCTGGCTGGCGAGCGAGCGGGGGGTGTCGGTCAGCACCCACCGGCAGGCGTTGTCGGCGCTGCTGTTCTTGTACGGGAAGGTGCTGGGCGTGCAACTGCCCTGGATGGACACCATCGCCCGGCCGCAGCCGCAGCGGCGGCTGCCGGTGGTGTTGTCGGCGCAGGAGGTAGCCGCCGTGCTGGCGTTGATGGAGGGCGAGCACCGTTTGCTGGCCCAGGTGCTCTATGGCACCGGCATGCGGTTGACCGAGGGCTTGCGCCTGCGGGTGAAAGACATCGACTTTGCCCACCGGGCCATCGTGGTGCGCGACGGCAAGGGCGGCAAGGACCGCGTGCTGATGCTGCCGCGCACGCTGGAGCAACCGTTGCGCGAGCAATTGGCCCGGGCCCATGCCCTGTGGGTGGCCGACCGGCAGGCCGGCCGCGGCGGGGTGGAAATGCCTGATGCGCTCGCCCGGAAGTACCCCCGGGCCGGCGCCTCGTGGCCCTGGTTCTGGGTGTTTCCGCAGGCACAGCACGCGGTGGACCCGCGCAGCGGCGTGGTGCGGCGCCACCACCTGTACGACCAGACTTTCCAGCGCGCCTTCAAACGCGCATTGCAGGCAGCAGGTATCCACAAGGCGGCCACACCCCACACCCTGCGCCACAGTTTCGCCACACACCTGCTGCAGGCCGGCTACGACATCCGCACCGTGCAGGAACTGCTGGGCCATTCGGACGTGAGCACCACCATGATCTACACCCATGTGCTGAAGGTGGGCGGGGGCGGTGTGCACAGCCCCCTCGACCGCCTGGACACCCTGCTGACACACTGAGCCACCTGCCTCGGCTACGCTTGGCCCGCCGTATCCGCCGTCCCCATGCCCCGCTACATCGCCCACCTCGACATGGACGCTTTCTATGCGTCGGTGGAGCTGTTGCGCTACCCCGAGCTGCGCGGGCGGCCGGTGGTGATTGGCGGGGGGCGGCGGCACCAGCCCGAGGTGCTGGCCGGCGGCACGCGGCGGTTCGCGGTGTTGCGCGACTACGCCGGGCGCGGGGTGGTCACCACGGCCACTTACGAGGCGCGGGCGCTGGGCGTGCACTCGGGCATGGGGCTGATGAAGGCCGCGGCGCTGGCGCCGGATGCCGTGCTGCTGCCCACCGACTTCGACGCCTACCGCCATTACTCGCGCCTGTTCAAGGCCGCGGTGGCCGAGGTGGCGCCGGTGATCGAGGACCGGGGCATCGACGAGATTTATATCGATCTCACCGATGCGCCCGGCGCCCAGGAGGTCGTGGGCCATGACCCGATGGGCGGCGTGCGCGCAGTGGCACTGGCCATCAAGAACAACGTCAAGCAAGCCACGGGGCTGAGTTGTTCGATCGGGGTGGCACCCAACAAGCTGCTGGCGAAGCTGTGTTCAGACTTGGACAAGCCCGATGGGCTGACTTTGCTGCGAGCCGAGGAGCTGACCACGCGGCTGTGGCCACTGCCGGCCAAGCGCATCAATGGCATCGGGCCGAAGGCGAACGAGAAGCTGCGGGGCCTGGGCATCCACACCATCGGCGAGTTGGCCGCAGCGGACCCGGCCTGGCTGGTGCAGCACTTCGGGCCGCGCTACGGCACCTGGCTGCACGAGGCCGCTCACGGGCGCGACGATCGCCCGGTGGTGACGCACAGCGAGCCGGTGAGCATGAGCCGCGAGACCACCTTCGAGCGTGACTTGCATGCGCGGCACGACCGCGAGTTGCTGGGCAGCATCTTCACACGGCTGTGCGAGCAGGTGGCAGCCGATCTGGCCCGCAAGGGCTATGTGGGCAAGACGATCGGGGTCAAGCTGCGCTTCGACGACTTCAAGACCGTGACGCGCGACCACACGCTGGCCCACCCCACCGCGGACGCCCAGGCCATCCGCCAGGCGGCCGGGCAGTGCCTGAAGCGGGTGGACCTGACGCGGCGGCTTCGGCTGCTGGGGGTGCGGGTCGGTTCGCTATGCAAGGCGGGCGAGGCCCTGCCAAAGGCACCAACACGGGGCACGCAGCCCCTGCCCCCTCGCGCGCAGGAGCCTGCACCGGCCTACACATTGCCGCTGTTTGGCGAGCCGGGCGGTGACTGATCCGCCGGGGGGGCTTGCGCGGGTGCATCCAATTTGCGGCGGGGCGCGTAAGACACGGGCACAGGCGCCGCAAGGGTGCGGCGCCTCTAATGTGGAGACCCCCGATGCACCGAGTTTCTCGATTGTGGGCTGCGGCGGCGCTGTTGGCGCCGACCCTGGCCATGGCTCAAACCCCGATGGATTCTCCTGCTGGCCCCGGTCGGCAAGGCAAGCTGCTGCTGACCGGCGGCGTGAGCAGCATCGATGGTGCCGCCGGCGGCGGCCTCACGCCCTGGGCCGTGATCGCCGGCCCGGGCACGGAGGGTCAGTGGGGTGTCACAGCCCATGTGTCGCGACTGAAAACCCAGAAGTATGGGCTCACCACCTACGGCGCTGCCTTCGGCTGGGACGACCGGCTGGAGCTGTCGCTGGCGCGCCAGGACTTCGATGCCGGCGTGGTGGTGCCGGACACGACGCTCAAGCTCGACATCGTGGGTGTGAAGCTGCGGGTGGCGGGCGAAGCCATTTTGGATGCCGACACCTGGAGGCCCCAGGTCGCCGTGGGCCTGGAGTACAAGCATCTGGAGCCGGGCTCCGCCGTGGGTGGCGTACTCGACGCGGTAGGGGCCAAACGCCACGGGGTGGACGCCTATGTGAGCGCGACCAAGCTCTTCCTGGCGCAGGGGGTGCTCGTGAACGGCACCTTGCGCGCCACGCGGGCCAACCAGAATGGTCTGCTGGGCTTCGGCAGCGTTGAACACCCCAACTACAAGGTCCGTCCGGAGGTGTCGGTGGCCTGGCTGCTGCGCCGCGACCTGGCCGTGGGCGCCGAGTACCGCGCCAAGCCCGACAACCTCGCCTTCGCCGGCCGCGCCTTCCGCGAGGACGCCTGGCGCGACGTCTTCGTGGTCTGGGCGCCCAGCAAGCACGCCTCGCTCACCCTGGCCTATGTGGAACTGGGCAACGTGGTGGGCCAGAAGAACCAGCGCGGGGCCTATGCCTCGCTGCAACTGGCCTACTGATCTACCGGACGCACTTCAAAAGGACTCTCCATGAAATTCCTGCTCTCCTGCGCGGCCGCCGTGGCCGCCCTGAGCCTGACGCCGCAAGCCCTGGCCCAAGCCGCACCCGCGGCCGGGGCATCGGCCGATGCGAGCCTGTACCACGATCTGGGCGGCCAGGCCGGCCTCACGCGGCTCGTGGACCGTTTCTGGGACGACCTGAAGGCCGACGCCCGCATGGCGCCCTTCTTCGTGAACGTGAACCCCACGCCTTTCAAGCAGCGCCTGGCCGAGCAACTCTGCGAGGTCTCGGGCGGCCCCTGCACCTATGGCGGCGCCGACATGAAGACGGCCCACAGCGGCATCGACGTGACCCGCGCCGACTTCAACGCGCTGGTGGAGGTGCTGCAGCGTTCGATGGATGCCCAGGGCATTGCCTTTCGGGTGCAAAACCGGTTGCTGGCCCGCTTGGCGCCGATGCATCGCGATGTGGTGAACGTGCGATGAGCCGATCCGCCCTGCTTCCCCTGCGCGCCGCGCTGGCGCTGGCCCTGGGCCTGGGCGGCGTGGCCTGCGCCGCCACGCTGCGTGTGACAGTGACTGACCGCCAAGGTGAACCCGCGGCGAACGTGGCGGTGGTGGTGCTGCCTGCCCGCCCCGCCCCCTTGCCCCCGCCCGCGGCCGCCACGACGGTGGTGACGCAGGAGCGGATGCAGTTCTTGCCGATGGTCACCATGGTGCATCCGGGCACCACGGTGCGCTTCACCAACCGCGACAGCTTCGACCACCACGTGCGCGGGGTGGGCCCGGCCCACAGCTTCGAGCTGCGCACCAACGCACGACCCGCACCGGGCGAGCCGGCACCGGAGGTCACGCTCACCCAGCCCGGGCCGGTTCGCTTGTCATGCCACTTGCACTCGACGATGCGCGGCGGGCTGTATGTGAGCGAATCGCCCTGGTTCGGTGTGACGGACGAGAACGGCCTGGCCGTGATCGCCGCCGTGCCCCCGGGGCCCTATCGCGTGAAGCTGTGGCACCCCGAGCAGTTCCTCGACCAGGCCGAGGCGCCGGGCGAGCTGCCGGCCGATGCCGCCACCCACACGCAGGCCGCCCAACTCAACTTTGCCCCGCGCAAACGTCGTCCGCGCTGAAGCGGCGCAAGGGGCGGCCGCGGTAGCATCCCGCCATGCCACCGTTGCCCCCCCGCTTTCCCTCGATCGAAGGGCTGCGCGCCTTCGAGGCGGCCGCACGCCTGGGCAGCTTCGAACGCGCAGCCGACGAGCTTCACATCACCGCCAGTGCGGTGAGCAAGCGCGTGGCCACGCTGGAGGAATTGCTCGACGCCCATTTGTTGCAGCGTACGACCAAGCCCTTGACTCTGACGACGACGGGCAAGGAGTACCTGGAACAGGTGCGAGCTGCGTTGGGCTTGTTGGCGGCCGTGCCGCTGCACCAACGCGCCAGGCGGGCTCAGACGCGGCTGCGGGTGTGCGCGCCGCCCACTTTCGCGCGGCAGATTCTCGTGCCGCATCTTCAGGACTACACCGAGGCGCACCCCGACGTGGATTTGGAGGTGGTGTTGTCCATCCCGTATCTCGACCCCGGCACGATGCAGGCCGATGTACAGGTGCGCCACGGCGACGCCACGGCGGCCGGCGGCACGCTGCTGATGGACGACGTGGTGACGCCGATGGCTTCCCCGGCGCTGCTGGGCCGCCTGCCACCGCTGCGCACGCCGGCCGACCTGCTGGGCGCGCCGCTGTTGCGCACCCCGCTGGAACCTTGGGCGCCATGGTGGGCTGCTGCCGGGCTGCGGGCTCCAGAACCGACGCAAGGCCCCAAGCTCGTGGACCTGGGCCTGCTGCTGGAGGCTGCCGTCAGCGGGCAAGGCATTGCGCTTGCGCGGCCGACGCTGGCGCGCCATTGGCTGGCCTCGGGCGCGCTGGTGCCGCTGTTTGCGCTGACGGCCCGGCCTTCGCATCACTACTATCTGATGCCTCATGCCCACAACGGTGCGGCAGCCGAGTTTGCACAGTGGCTGCACTCGGTGTGCGCACGGGTCGCGCAGGAGGCAGCAGCGCTGCTGCCAGCCGCCGACGTTTCTTCGGGCAAGCCCTGAAGGATTTTCCGCGACAGAAATGCCCGCTGCGGCTTAGCATCGGTCGCCCAGAACAAGGAGACCGCATGCCCACCATCACTCACATCGAAGACCTGCGCGTGCTGGCCCAAAAGCGTGTACCGCGCATGTTCTACGACTATGCCGACTCCGGGTCGTGGACCGAAAGCACCTACCGCGCCAACGAGGCCGATTTCCAGAAAATCAAGCTGCGCCAGCGCGTGGCGGTGAACATGGAAGGCCGCAGCATCCGCACGCAGATGATCGGCCAAGAGGTGGCCATGCCGGTGGCCCTGGCGCCCACGGGGCTGACCGGGATGCAGCATGCCGACGGCGAGATCCTGGCTGCACGGGCCGCCAAGGCGTTTGGAGTGCCTTTCACCTTGTCCACGATGAGCATCTGCTCGATCGAAGACGTGGCCCAAGCCACCGGGCACCATCCGTTCTGGTTCCAGCTCTATGTGATGCGGGACCGCGAGTTCATCGAGCGGCTGATCGACCGCGCCAAAGCCGCGAACTGCTCGGCGCTGATGCTCACGCTGGACTTGCAAATCCTGGGTCAGCGCCACAAGGACATCAAGAACGGCCTGTCGGCGCCGCCCAAACCCACACTGCGCAACCTGATCAACCTTGCCACCAAGCCGCGCTGGTGCTTCGGCATGCTGGGCACGAAACGCCGCACCTTCGGCAACATCGTGGGCCATGCCAAGGGTGTGGGCGACCTGTCCTCGCTGTCGTCGTGGACGGCCGAGCAGTTCGACCCCAAGCTCAACTGGGCCGACGTGGAGTGGATCAAGAAGCGCTGGGGCGGCAAGCTCATCCTCAAAGGCATCCTCGACGTGGAAGACGCCCGGCTGGCGGCCGACAGCGGCGCCGATGCGCTGGTCGTCTCCAATCACGGAGGGCGCCAGCTCGACGGGGCGCCCTCGTCCATCGAAGCGCTGCCGGCCATTGTCGATGCCGTGGGTGATCGCATCGAGGTGTGGTTGGACGGTGGCATCCGCAGCGGCCAAGACGTGCTCAAGGCCATCGCGCTGGGGGCCAAAGGCACGTTGATCGGGCGCGCCTTCCTCTATGGCCTGGGCGCGATGGGCGAGGCCGGGGTCACGCGCTGCTTGGAGATCATCGCCAAGGAGCTGGACCTGACCATGGCGTTTTGCGGACGCACCGACATCCGCACCGTGGACCGCAGCATCCTGTGGCCGGGGACGTATCCGACGGCACGCTGACCCGAGGTGGGACGGTGCGCTCGCTCACGGGCGAGGCCAGGCCCCCTCCGCCGGACTTCGACGCCTCGAGCGCCGCGCGCACCAGCGCCTGCACCAGCGCCGTGTCCACCGGCTGGCGCAGACGGCACTTCAGGTGTCGCAGGCTCTTACCCGTGCCTTCGAGCTTCGGGAACTGGGCGGCCAAGGCCGCCCCGTTGAAGAACTGGAGGTTGACGTGGCTCTTGTGCGCCACGATGGCCATCAGATTGTCGCGCCCGGTCATGAAGACCAGATTGCCCCATTTCACCGACTGCAACAGCGCTGGGGCCGCCTCGAGCACCGCCCGCTGCAAGGCCTGAGCCGTTTCACGCTGCTCTGGGGTCAGCGTGTCGAAATAGGCCGCCACCAGGGCATTGGGACGCACTGTGCCTCTCATCGCACCGATCCTGACACGCAAGGCGTGAGCATGCTGCGTTCCCCCGTGGGCATCATTCTCCGTGCATGACTCCTCAACCGACCCATGGTAACGCTGCACCCCAGCAGACGCCAAGGCATTCGTCCCCCTCAGTGCGGGGTCGCTGGCAGATCGAAGGCGTAACGCGCGAACAAGGCATCGGCCTTGGCGCGCAGTTCGGGATGGCCCGAGCGCAGCCCGCGGGCCAGGCATTGCGCAGCATAACGCCGATCGAAGAGCATGCGCGCCGTGGACACCGTGTACCCGGCCTCGCTCATGAGGGCCTTGAAGCGGGCCAGATCCAGCAGGTCATGGGGGCCCACGCCGCTTTGGGCCTGGGGCGTCAGCGGGCGAACCAGGGCCTCGCGCAGTTCATCGGGTGAGCCATCGAAGGTCTTGATGACCTCGAAGGCCGTGGTGCGGAACTCGGTGGGCAGTTCCTCATAGTGTTCGACCACCTCGGGCAATGGCAGATGCATGGTTCGAGCCTCCCTCGGCGGGCACGCAAAGCGCCGCATGGATGGGACATGCCCGCACTGTAGTGCCGCCGGGGCTGGGACAAAGGCTCGAAAAGGCATCCAAAGTGGCGGCTTCATGTCTTGGGCAGTGTGACGCCCGTTTGCCCTTGATACTTGCCGCCGCGGTCTTTGTAGCTGGTTTCGCACACCTCGTCGCTTTCGAAGAACAGCACCTGCGCACACCCCTCGCCAGCGTAGATCTTGGCCGGCAGTGGCGTGGTGTTGGAAAACTCCAGCGTGACGTAGCCTTCCCACTCGGGCTCGAAAGGCGTGACATTGACGATGATGCCGCAGCGCGCATAGGTGCTCTTGCCCAGGCAGATGGTCAGCACGTTGCGCGGAATGCGGAAGTACTCCACCGTGCGCGCCAACGCAAAGCTGTTGGGCGGGATGATGCACACATCGCCGTGGAAGTCCACGAAGCTTTTCTCGTCGAAGTTCTTCGGATCGACCACGGTGCTGTGCACGTTGGTGAAGATCTTGAATTCGGGCGCACAGCGGATGTCGTACCCATAGCTGCTGGTGCCGTAGCTGACGATACGCCGACCATCTTCGGCCTGGCGCACTTGGGCCGGCTCGAAAGGCTCGATCATGCCGTACTGTTCGGCCATGCGGCGGATCCACTTGTCGCTCTTGATGCTCATCTCGACTCCCGAAGAAGTGCGCGCATTGTAGGCAGCTACGCCCCAAGCTGAGGCCGCATGGCCATCAAATGCTCGTACATGGCCTGGGCCGCCACCGACAGCGCGCGGTCGCGGCGGCGCAAGAGAAAAATGTGTCGCCTCAGGCCCTTGGCCTGGATCGGCCGCGTGACGAGCTGGGGATGCGCGAAGTGGAACAAAGTCAGCGCCGGCACCAGGGTCACGCCCAGCCCAGCGCGCACCATGCCGGCCACGGTGCTGAGCTGCTCCAACTCCATCACCGTGTGGAGCCGACGGGGATAGACGGCCGCCTCCACATGCTGGCGCACGCTACTGCTGCGCGCCAATTGGATCACCGGATAAGGCGCCAGATCGGCCAGGCGCAGCGCCGGCTTGCCGGCCAGCGGATGATCGCAACGACACACCAGATGGAAACCATCGCTGCAAAACGGCTCGGCGCGCAGCTCGGGTGTGTCCAGGCGGCTGGCCGCCAGCGCCAGATCGGCATGCCCCACACGCAAGCGCTCGATGCACGCTTGCGACAACACATCGGCCACTTCCAGCTCGATGCCCGGATGCTGCGCGCGGAAGCGCGCCAGCACTTCGGGCAACCACCCCGCTGCCAGGGCCGGCAGCACCGCCAGGGCCACCCGCCCCCGGCGTTTGGCCACGCGCTCGCGCAAATCGGACAACGCCTCCTGCGCCTCGTGCAGCACCCGGCGTGCCGACACCTCGAACGCGCGTCCTTCGGCGGTGAGCTCCACGCTGCGGGTGGTGCGGTCGAACAGCCGAGCGCCGACGCCGTCCTCCAGATCCCGGATCAAGGCGCTGAAGGCCGGCTGCGACAAATGCACCCGCGCCGCGGCTCGGGTGAAGTGCCGCTCTTCGGCCAGCGCCAGGAACGCGCGCAGCTGCCGCATCGACAAATTGATTTCCATGAGCAATCAATCTATCTCAAATTTCGATTTCACAAATCAAATTCCGCCTCTTACAGTGGCGCCATGGTCTGCTGTCCTCCTTCCTTGCGCGTGGGCTGCGCCGCCGGCTTCTCCGGCGACCGCATCGATGCGGCCCTGCCAGTGGTCCAAGCGCTGGCGGCCAGTGGCTCACCGGCGGTGCTGATCTTCGAGACCTTGGCCGAGCGCACGCTGGCACTGGCCCAACTGGCGCGTCGAGACGACCCGCAAGCCGGCTTCGAGCCGCTGCTGGAGCCCATGCTGCGCCCGGTGCTGGGGCCATGTCTGGAGGCCGGCATCCGCATCGTGAGCAATTTCGGCGCCGCCCATCCGCACGGCGCGGCGCGGTGCATCCAGGCATGGGCCCGTCAGGACGGCCTGCGCGTGCCGCGCATCGCCGTCATCGAAGGCGACGCCCTCGACAGCCCCACACAACGCCACCTGCTGCAAGAGGCCCTGGGCGATGCCCTGCCCTCGGGCCCGTGGATCAGCGCCAACGCCTACTTGGGGGCCGAAGCGATCGCGGCGGCTTTGCAAGCCGGCGCCGACATCGTGGTGGCCGGGCGCGTGGCCGATCCCTCCCTCACCTTGGGACCCGCCGTGGCGCATTTCGGCTGGGCCTGGGACGATTGGGACCGCCTGGCCGGCGCCACCATGGCCGGCCATTTGCTGGAATGCGGCGCGCAGGTCACCGGCGGCTACTTTGCCGACCCGGGGTACAAGGACGTCCCTGACTTGGCCCATCTGGGCTATCCGATCGCCGAGATCGACGCCGACGGTCAGTGCATCCTCACCAAACCCCCGGGTACTGGCGGTTGCGTGACCGAACGCACGGTCAAAGAGCAGCTGCTGTATGAAGTGCACGACCCGGCCGCCTACCTCACCCCCGACGTGGTGGCCGATCTGACGCAAGCCCGGGTGGACACGGTCGCGCCCGATCGTGTGCGGCTCAGCGGCGTGCGCGGGCATGCCCGCCCCACGCACTTGAAGGCCACGGTGTGCTACGAAAACGGCTGGCTGGCCGAAGGCGAAATCTCCTATGCCGGGGCGCGGGCCGAGGCACGCGCCCGGCTGGCCGCCGACATCCTGCGCCAGCGTCTGCAGGGCCTGGGCCGACTGCGCATCGATTTGATCGGCGTGGCCAGCCTCATGGCCGATGACGACGGCCGCTGGCTGGCCGCTCACTCACCGGGAGAGGCCAAAGACGTGCGTTTGCGCGTGGCCTTGCAGCATGCCCAGCGCCGCGCGGCCGAAACCCTGACCCGCGAGGTGACCGCGCTGTACACCTGCGGGCCTGCCGGCGGCGGCGGGGTGCGCACCTGGCTGCGGCCACGGCTAGGCACGGTCTCGTGCCTGATCCCCCGCGAGGCCGTGCCCTGTGGCTTCGTGATGCTCGATGAGGGAGATCCGACATGAGTTGCGCCTCCATGCGAGTGCCCCTGTACCGGCTGGCGCATGGCCGCACCGGAGACAAAGGGGACCGCTCCAACATCAGCCTCATCGCCTGGCACCCCGCCTTGTGGCCGGTGCTGGTGGATCAAGTCACCGAGGCGGTCGTGGCCGAACGCTTCGCTCACCGCCGACCCAGCGGGGTCAAGCGCTACTTGCTGCCACAGCTGCACGCCATGAACTTCGTGCTCGATCACGTCCTGGACGGCGGCGTCAACGAATCACTCAACCTGGACGCTCACGGCAAGGCCTTGGTGTTCTGGCTGCTGGACTTGCCGGTGAGCCTGCCGTCCTGCCTGCGCCCTTACCTGGCCGGCCCGCCGGGCCCGGACCTCTGACCTGCCCATTCGCACCACCACCCGAGGAGACTTCGCCATGACCGCCATGAACCGTCGCCGATGCCTTGCCGCAGCCGCCTTGCTCTTGCTGGGGGCATCCCCGGCCTGGGCTTTTCCAGAGCGCCCGGTGACCTTCATCGTGCCGTTTGCCGCCGGCAGCGCCACCGACCAGCTGGCCCGCGCGCTGGGCCAATCCTTCAGCGCCGACACGCAACAACCCGTGGTCATCGAAAACCGCGCTGGCGCCAGCGGCATGCTCGCCGCCCAGGCGGCCGCTCGTGCACCGGCCGACGGCCACACCGTGCTGATCACCACCAACACCACCCATGCGGCCAATGTGCACTTGTACAAAAAACTGGGGTACGACCCGGTGAAGGACTTCGCCCCAGTCACAGCGCTGGGCCGCGGCGGGCAAGTGCTGGTGGTCCATCCGTCCCAGCCCTTCAAGACCGTGGCCGAGCTGGTCGAGCATGCCCGTCACAACCCTGGCCAGCTCAGCTTTGGCAGCGGCAGCTCCTCCAGCCGGGTGGCAGGCGAACTGTTCCAGCAAATGGCCAAAGTCCGGCTGCTGCACGTGCCCTACAAGAGCAATCCGCAAGCCATCACCGACCTGATCGGCGGACAAATCCAGCTGATGTTTGCCGACATGTCCACCGGCGTGCCACAGATCCAAGCCGGCAAACTGCGTGCGTTGGGTGTCACGGCGGCCAAGCGCTCCGCGCTGCTGCCGCAGGTGCCCACCATCGCCGAAAGCGGCGTGCCCGGGTATGAAATGGGCTATTGGTTTGCCGCGTATGTCCCGGCAGGCACCCCGGCTGCCGTGGTGCAAAAGCTCAACGAGCTGCTCATTCGCGGGACGACCAGCCCAGCGGCCAAAGCCTTCTTCGAGGCCAGCGGTTCGGAGCCCTTCACCACCACGCCCGAAGGTTTGGCCCAGTTCCAGGCCGCAGAAACCCGCAAATGGGGCCAAATCATCCGTGCCGCCGGGATCGAGCCGGAGTGAACCCGCTGCGACGGCCTGCTGCCCCCCAAGAGACAGCGCACGCCACCGCGCACATACCCGGGAAAACCCTGAACCTATCAGGTCGGTCTTGTCGAAAGATTGAGGCCTGAGCACCCATCATTTGCCTGCCGTTCCTGTTCTTGGGGAGACCGCCATGCGCAGCGCCCTCGATTTGTTGACCCAGTACGCCGCTTATCACCGCGATCGCCGCAACATTGCCACCCATTTCGTGGGCGTCCCGTTGATCGTGTTTGCCGTGGGCACCTTGTTGGCTCGCCCCCAATTCGATGTGGCCGGTTGGCCGCTGACGCCGGCTTGGGTGCTGTTTGCGCTGACGGCGCTGTGGTATCTCAGCCGTCACTGGGTGCTGGGCCTGACCACCAGTGTGGCCGTGGGGGTCTTGATCGGACTGGGCCATCTGGTGGCCGCCAGCAGCACCAGCATTTGGTTGGCCGCCGGCATCGGCACCTTCGTGGTGGGCTGGATCATCCAGTTCATCGGCCACTACTACGAAGGTCGCAAGCCCGCGTTCGTGGACGATCTCATCGGCCTGTTGGTCGGGCCGATGTTCGTGGTGGCCGAGGCCATGTTTGCCGCGGGTTGGAACCGGGAGATGCTCGCACGCATCGAGCAAAAAGCCGGGCCCACGGTCGTGCGCGATCTGGCCAACGCCCGCCCCTGAAAGCCAACGCCTCTTCAGCCCTGGCGGCCCGGCGCCGAACGGCGCTCCTGCGGTGTCCAGGGCTGTGGCGCCGGCGGAACCAAGTCCGGCTCGGCGATGAAGCGTTCCTGCCCACAGTAGAGCAGAAAGTGCCGCTGCGTGCAGCGCGCAAACAGCGCCATGCCCAGTTGCACTGCCAAACGGTGGCCCATCTCGGTGATGCCCGAGCGTGAAACCACGATGGCCACGCCCATCTGAGCGGCCTTGATGACCATCTCACTCGTCAGGCGACCGGTGGTGTAGAGAATCTTGCCCCGTCCTTCGACGGCATGCAGCCACATCCAGCCGGCAATCGCGTCCAGTGCATTGTGGCGCCCCACATCTTCGGTGAACAGCAACAGCTCACTGCCTGCGAACAAGGCGCAACCGTGCACCGAACCGGCGCTTTTATAAATGGTGTCATGCCGGCGCATGGCATCGAGCAAGTCGTACAACGTGCTCTGCGAAATCCGCGTGTCGCCGAGTCGGATCTGGTCGATCTCGTCCATCAGGCCGCCGAACACCGTGCCCTGACCGCAGCCGGTGGTGACGATGCGCCGCGCCGTGCGCGCCTCCAGGTCGGGCACACCCCCGCGAGTGGTGATCGCGCAAGCGTTCACCTCCCAGTCCACTTGCACGCTGGCGATGTGCTCGATGCCAGGCACCAGGCGCTGGTTCTTCAGGTAGCCCAGCGCCAACAGCTCGGGATGCGCGCCCATGGTCATCAAGGTGACCAGTTCACGCCGATCCAGGTACAGCGTGAGATCACGCTCGGCGGGCATCTCCACCTCACGCGGCTGACCATATTCATCGACGACCGTGACGCGGTGCGTGAAACGGGTGGAGGCCTGGCTGAGCTCAGGGCGCAGGTCGGGACGAGCAGTCATGGATGAAAGCATATCGGCAAGGCCAGGCCGCAGGCTGCCGCAGCAGCCCGCCGCAAGGACGCTTCACGCCTGGGCGGCCGGCTTGCCCGCGGCGGCCTGGTGGGACGTGGAGCGTTGCGCCGGGATCTTGCCCGCCTGGATATCACGGTACCACAGCTCGTGATGCTCCTTGGCCCAGGTCTCGTCGACATAGCCTGTCTTCATGGCCTGGTACGCCCCCTGAGTGCCCAGGGTGCCCATGTAGATGTGGCCCAGGAACGCGGCCATCATCAGCACCGCGGCACTGGCATGGATCATGTGGGCGATTTGCATCTCGCCGCGCGTGTACAGCAGCCCGGGCACGAGCTTGTCGAGCACCAGGCCCGAGGCCACCACGATCAAGCCCAGCACGAACACCCCGCCCCAAAACAGCAGCTTCTCGCCGGCATTGAAACGGTGTGAGGGCACATGGGCGCCAGTGAACAAGCCCCCCCCCTTGGCCAGCCAAACGAGGTCATGTGTGCTCGGCCAGTTGTCTTTGGCGAAGGTGAGGATGACCACCACCAGCGAGACGGCGAACAAGGGCCCGGCGAAGTTGTGGATGGTTTTCATCGCATAGGCCAGCCAGCCGAACAAGGTGCCACCGAGGATGGGCAACAGGAAGAATTTGCCAAAAGCCATCACGATGCCCGAGATGGCCAGTGCCACGAAAGCGATCGCATTGGTCCAGTGCGCTGCACGCTCGAAATAGGTGAAACGCTCGATCCGCCGCCCCGTCTCGGGCTGACTCAGCTTGATGGGGCCCTTGGTGAAATAGAACAAGGCCAGGGCCAGCAGCACGATGAGCAGCAGCGCCCCTCCATAAGGCAAGATCCACTGGTTGCGCACCTGCCGCCAGGCCTCACCCGCGGTGGTGTGCTGGGAGCCGGGGTATTGCACCAGCGATTGGATCAGCACGCCTTTTTCCACCCCGGGCAGGCTGGTGTAGCCACTTTGCTGGCCCGACTCGCGCACGGCACGCCAAAACGGCGCATTGTTGCCAGGTTGCGAGACCGCTCGCTGGGCATTGGTGTCCTCCGGCTTCGGGTCGGCCGGGGCCACATAGCCCTCGGGAGCGCCACGGGTGACCGCCGGCGCAGCGCTTTGGGCGCCGACGCTCACAGACAGCGACAGCATCGCAGCGATCGTCAGACCCTGGAGTAAGCGAAACATGGCGTGTCCTCCGTCGCGTGCACGCAGCCCGCTAGTTGATGCGCGAGTACTCGTTCTGCCCGGCCACGCGACGGCGCATCTGCTCTTGCCAAGCGGCCGGGTCCCCGGGCTTCCAGCCCGGGGCGACGAACGGATTGGCCGCCCCCTGCCAAGCCGGGCTGTCGCTGCCCTTGAGGGGTGCCTTGGCGGTTTGCTCGGTCTGCCCGCAGGCGGCCAAGCCCACGACCAGCCCCAGTCCCAACGCAACCAGAGGTCGGCGGCTCATGACTTGGCTCCTTCCTTGACGGGTGTCTGGCCACTGCTTTGGGTCGGTCGGCCATAGGCCGTGCCCCAACCCCAAACCTCGCTGCCCTTGCCGCGGTGCAGCACGCGGGTGCGGAAGATGTCGGCCACCACGTCGCCGTCACCGCCCAGCAAGGCTTTGGTCGAGCACATCTCGGCACAGGCCGGCAGCTTGCCTTCGGCCAGGCGATTGCGCCCGTACTTTTCGAACTCGGCTTGCGAGCCGCTCTTTTCGGGGCCGCCGGCGCAGAAGGTGCATTTGTCCATCTTGCCGCGCAGACCGAAAGTTCCATTGGCCGGGAACTGCGGCGCCCCGAACGGACAGGCATAGGAGCAATACCCGCAGCCGATGCAGATGTCTTTGTCGTGCAACACCACGCCTTCTTCGGTGCGGTAGAAGCAATCCACCGGGCACACCGCCATGCAAGGCGCATCGCTGCAGTGCATGCAAGCGACCGAGATGCTGCGTTCGCCGGGCTGGCCATCGTTCATCGTGACCACGCGGCGGCGGTTGACGCCCCAGGGCACGTCATGCTCGGCCTTGCAGGCAGTGACGCAGCCATTGCATTCGATGCAGCGCTCGGCATCGCAGATGAATTTCATTCGAGCCATGGGGTTCTCCTGTCAGCCGGCCGTCGCTCAGGCGCTCGCCCGTTCGATCTGGCAGACCGTGGTCTTGGTCTCCTGCATCATCGTCACGGCGTCGTAGCCGTAGGTGGTCGCGGTGTTGACGGCCTCGCCACGCACCACGGGAGCCGCCCCCTCGGGGTAGTAGCGCAGCAAGTCCTGGCCCTGCCAGTGGCCCGAGAAATGGAAGGGCAGGAAGACCGTGTGGCGATCGACCCGCTCAGTGACCAGTGCCTTGACACGGATGCGAGCGCCGGTCGGGGTGCTCACCCACACCATGTCCCCGGGACGGATGCCACGGTCGTTGGCAGTGGCTGGGTTGATCTCGACGAACATGTCTTGCTGCAACTCGGCCAACCAGGGGTTGGAGCGGGTTTCCTCGCCACCGCCCTCGTACTCGACCAGACGGCCCGACGTCATGATCAGTGGGAAGCGCTGACCAATGTCCTTGTTCTGGTCCTGCAAGGTCTTGAACAGCGTGGGCAGACGCCAGAAGGTCTTGTCCGCATGGGTCGGATACTTCTCCACCAGATCGGGCCGCGTCGAATAGATGGGCTCGCGGTGCTGCGGAATGGCATCCGGGAAGTTCCAAACGACCGCCCGCGCCCGGGCATTGCCAAAGGGGTGGCAGCCGTGGTTCTTCATCACCACACGGATGATGCCGCCGGACAAGTCGGTCTTCCAGTTCTTGCCTTCGGCGGCTTGCTGCTCTTCGGGGGTGAGTTCGCCCCACCACCCCAGCTTCTTCAGCAGCACGTCGTCGAATTCGGGATAGCCTGTGGTGATGTCCGCTCCGAGAGAGTGAGACCCGTCTGCGGCCAACAGGGACACGCCATCACGCTCGACACCGAAATTGGCGCGGAAGTTGCCACCGCCGTCCATCACATGCTTGGAGGTGTCGTAGAGATTGGGCGTGCCGGGGTGCTTCAACTCGGGGGTGCCATAGCAAGGCCAGGGCAGGCCGAAGTAATCGCCATCGAGCACGTAGCCGGTCTCCTTGTCCACCCCGCCCTTGGCACGCAGGGTCTTGACGTCGAAGACATGCATGTTGCGCATGTGCGCCTTCAGCCGTTCGGGGCTTTGGCCGGTGTAGCCGATGGTCCACACGCCCCGGTTGATCTCACGCAGGATGGACTCGGGTTCGGGCTCCAGCATGCCGCCCTTGCCAGGCACCATCTTGTAGTTCTTGACCAGCTCTTTGCCAAAGCCGAGCTTCTCGGCCAGCTGGTACATGATCATGTGGTCGGTGCGCGACTCCCACAGCGGCTCGATGACTTTCTCGCGCCATTGGATGGAGCGGTTGGACGCGGTGCACGAGCCCGAGGTCTCGAACTGCGTGGTGGCGGGCAGCAAGTAAACGGCGCGGTTCGGATTGAGGTCTTCGGGCTTGCCAGGCATGGCCGCCATCGCGGCCGTGGCCGATGGGAAGGGATCGATGACGACCAGCAGATCGAGCTTGTCCATCGCCCGCTTCATTTCCAGCCCGCGAGACTGTGAGTTGGGGGCGTGGCCCCAGAAGAACAGCGCTTTGAGATTGCTACCTTGCTCGATCAGCTCGGGTTTCTCCAGCACGCCGTCGATCCACCGCGACACGGTCATGCCGGACTTGGTCATCATGTTGGGTGCGTAGCGCGACTTCAGCCATTCATAGTCAAGGCCCCAGACCTTGGCGAAATGCTTCCACGAACCTTCGGCCAGGCCGTAGTAGCCCGGCAGCGAGTCGGGGTTGGGCCCCACATCGGTGGCGCCTTGCACGTTGTCGTGGCCACGGAAGATGTTCGCCCCCCCACCGGACACACCGATGTTGCCCAGGGCCAGCTGCAAGATGCATGATGCGCGCACCATCGCATTGCCGATCGTGTGCTGCGTTTGCCCCATGCACCACACGATGGTCGAGGGCCGGTTTTCGGCCATGGTCTTGGCCACTTGAAAGACCTCGGCCTCGGGCACACCGCAGACTTCCTCGACCTTGTCGGGCGTCCACTTGGTCATCACCTCTTCGCGCACCTTGTCCATGCCATAGACGCGGTCGGCGATGTACTTCTTGTCTTCCCAGCCATTCTTGAAGACGTGGTAGAGCACGCCAAACAGAAAGGCGATGTCGGTGCCGGAGCGGATGCGCACGTACTGATCGGCCTTGGCGGCCGTGCGGGTGAAGCGCGGGTCGACCACGATCATCTTGCAGCCGTTTTCCTTGGCATGCAGCATGTGCAACATCGACACCGGATGCGCCTCGGCAGCGTTGGAGCCGATGTACAGCGCCGCCTTGGCGTTTTGCATGTCGTTGTAGGAATTGGTCATCGCGCCATAGCCCCAGGTGTTGGCCACACCGGCCACCGTGGTGGAATGGCAGATGCGCGCCTGGTGGTCGCAGTTGTTGCTGCCCCACAGGCTCATCCATTTGCGCAGGAGATAGGCTTGCTCGTTGTTGTGTTTGCTGGAACCCACGACGAACAAGGCATCGGGCGTGCTGGTTTCGCGCAACTTCAATAGTTTGGCCGCGATCTCATCGAGCGCTTGGTCCCAGCTGATGCGCTGGTACTTGCCGTTGACCAGCTTCATCGGGTACTTCAAGCGGTACTCGCCGTGGCCGTGTTCGCGCACGGCCGCCCCTTTGGCGCAGTGGGAGCCCAGATTGATCGGCGAGTCGAACACGGGTTCTTGGCGAACCCACACCCCGTTTTCCACCACGGCGTCGATTGCACAGCCGACCGAACAGTGGCCGCACACCGTGCGTTTGACCTCCACCTTGGGCGCGGCCGCCGAAGCCGCAGCGGGGTCAGCCGCCTGCGCCTTCTTCACCAAGCTGAGTTGCGAGGCGGCCAACCCCACGCCCAGCCCCAAGCCGGAGCGACGCAAAAACGCGCGGCGATCCATGGTGGGCACGGCGCGGGCCACGCCGCGCGCAAGGCTGGTCACGAGCGAGGACGACCCCCGACCGACCGGCGTGACGCTGGAAGATTTCCGAGTGAGCAACATGGCGGCTCCTGAGACTGCAAAGCGATGAGACGGACGACAGGGCAGCAGCCACGGCCGCCCCAGCCTGCGGCGCCCTCCTCAGACACGAGCGGTCTGGTAGTAGCGCTGAACGTGCTCCGTCAGCCGGTAGCCGGCTCGCCGGTCCGGCTGCGGCTCGCTTGGGGCCGCTGCCGGCGGTTCCTCACGCATGGGCACCACGCTGGCCACCGCTGCCGCCGCAGCGATCGAGCCCGCACCGGCAAACAGGCGCCGGCGGCTCAGGGGGGTTTGAGACGCTTTCATCGTGGTCTCCTATCGGGGCGACCTGCGCGCTCCCCTGGGGCGGGGACACGGCGGTCTTTGGTGTGAGAGTTCAGCTATGTTATTCCTCTGGCCCCGGCTGTAATGCGGGTTTGCGAGCATAGAGGCCGCATTTCGCACCAATGCGGCGGTACAGACCACCCCCCTGTGCGCTCTTCGAGCTTGCGGCAGTGCAGCACTTGCAACAAGCTGAACGCCGCGCCCTTGGACGATGGGCTCAAAACGTGCCTGGATAGGCCCCGCCGTCGAGCAGCCAGTTCTGCCCGGTGATATAGCCCGCCTGCTGGCTGCACAAGAAGGCGCACACGGCACCGAACTCCTCGGCCGTGCCAAAGCGCCGTGCGGGAATGCCCTGCAGGCGGCGCTGCACGGCCTGGTCCAGATCGATGCCCGCTTTTTGCGCGCCGGCGGCCAAGGTCTTGCGCAAGCGGTCGGTGTCGAACGCCCCAGGCAGCAGGTTGTTGATCGTCACATTGCGAGCGGCGATGCCGCTGCGTGCCAGTCCCGCCACGAAGCCGGTGAGCCCGCTGCGCGCGCCATTGGACAGCCCCAACACATCGATGGGCGCCTTCACCGCCCCGGAGGTGATGTTGACGATGCGCCCAAACCCACGCGCAGCCATGCCATCGACGGTGGCCTTGATCAGCTCGATGGGGGTGAGCATGTTGGCCTCCAGGGCCTGAAGCCACTCCTCGCGCCCCCAGTCCCGGAAGTCGCCGGGTGGCGGGCCGCCCGCGTTGGTCACGAGGATGTCCACCTGCGGGCAGGCGGACAGCGCCGCAGCGCGGCCCTCGGGCGTGGTGATGTCACCGCAGACGGTGCGCACCTGGCCTCGACCGAGCGCACGCAGTTGCGCCGCGGCCGCCTCGAGGTCGGCCGCGGTGCGTGCGGTCATCACGACATTGACCCCTTCAGCCACCAAAGCAGCAGCACAGCCTTTGCCCAGCCCCTTGCTCGAAGCGCACACCAAAGCCCACTTGCCTGCAATGCCCAAATCCATCGACGTCATCTCCACTTCGTCAACAACCACACACCAGCCAGCACGAGCACCGTGCCCGCGGCAATCCACGGGGTGAAGGGCTCACCCAGCACCAACACCCCCAGCGCCAAGGTCGACAGCGGGCCGATCATGCCGGTCTGGGCCGCCGCGGCCGCGCCGATGCGCTCGATGGCCATCATCACCATCAGCACTGGCGCCACCGTGCAGGCCGTGGCGTTGAGCACGGCCAGCCAAAGCACCTCGGACGGCACCACGGCCGCCGCCAGCGGCCGCACCAGCAGGAACTGGACGATGCACAGCACACACGCCACCGTGCTGGCCCAGCCCACCAGACGCATCGAGCCCAGGCGTTGCACCATCTCGCCGCTGTAGACCAGATAGACGGCATACGACACCGCGCTGGCGAACACCAACAGCGCCCCGAGCAGCACATTGGGCCCTTCGAAACTGACTTCCTGGCCGAACACGAGCAAGACGCCGGCATAGCTCACCGCGATGGCCACGATCTGACGCGCCTGCACACGCTTGCCGAACAGCACGGCCCCCAAGGCCAACACCAACGTGGGGTTGAGGTAGAGGATGAGCCGCTCCAGGCTGGCACTGATGTACTGAAGGCCCAAGAAGTCGAGAAAGCTGGCCAAGTAGTAGCCGCTGAACCCCAGGCCGGCAATGCCCAGCCAGTCGCGACGGCTCAAAGCCGGCCGGCCGCGTCCAGACCACCAAGCCAGCAGCACAAACAGCGGCAACGCGAACAGCATGCGGTACATGATGACCGTCACCGCATCGACGCCATAGCGATACGACAGCTTGACGATGATGGCTTTGCCCGAAAAGGCCACCGCACCGGCGGCAGCCAGCAGCAGCCCGCCGGCCATCGGTGGCCGCGCCGCGGTGTCTCGAGCCGCCACGCTCAAAACCCGACCGCTTGTCCGTCGCGCCGCGGATCGCTGGCAGCGACATAGCCTTGGACCGCCGGGTCCCCCAAGCGCCAGATGAACTGGCCCGCGCCGAAGTCCTGATAGGGGTCCTGCAGCACCTCGATGCGATGGCCCAAGTCCTGCAGCCCCTGCACCACGGCCGGATCCATCGTGGACTCGACATTGAGCGACAAGCCCTCGTTGTAGCGCCAGCGCGGCGCGTCGCAGGCGGCCTGCGGGTTCTGTCCATAGTCGAGCATGCGCACCAAGGTCTGCACATGGCCTTGCGGCTGCATGTTGGCCCCCATCACGCCAAAGCTCATCACCGGTTCTCCTTCTCGGGTGAGGAAGCCGGGGATGATGGTGTGGAACGGCCGCTTGCCCGGAGCCACCACATTGGGGCTGCCCGCCTGCAACGAAAAGCCATGGCCACGGTTTTGCAACGACACGCCGTAGCCGGGCACCACCACCCCCGAACCGAAGCCCATGTAGTTGCTTTGAATCCAGCTGACCATCAATCCCTGCTCATCGGCGGCCGTCAAGTAAATCGTGCCCCCCGTGGGAGGATTGCCGGCCTCGAAGACCTGCGCACGCGTCGGATCGATCAGCCGAGCGCGGCGGGCGAGGTAGGCATCATCCAGCATCTGCTCGACCGAGACTTCCATGTGCTCACGCTCGGCCACGTAGCGATACGTGTCGGCAAACGCCAGCTTCATCGCCTCGATCTGCAAGTGCTGCGAAGCCACCGAGTCCCGCGGCAACGCCGCCACGTCGAACTGCGAAAGGATCCCCAAGGCAATCAGCGCGGCAATGCCCTGCCCCGAAGGTGGAATCTCATGCAGCGTATACCCGCGGTAATGCCGCGAGATCGGCGTGACCCACTGCGGCCGCATCGCCGCCAAATCCTCCAGGGTGATGCTGCCGCCGTGCTGGCGCGCGTGCGCAACCATGGCTGCGGCGATCTCGCCCCGGTAAAACGCCTCTCCTCGACTGTTGGCGATCAAACGCAGACTGCGCGCAGCATCCTTGAAAGTGACGTGCTCGCCCACCTCCGGCGCACGGCCATGGGGCATGAAGGTCTGCGCGAAGCCTGGCTGGCTTTGCAGCTCCGGCACGGCCGCAGCCCATTTGGCAGCCACCACCGGTGGCACGCAGTAGCCGCGCTCGGCATAGTCGATCGCCGGCTCCAACAAATCGGCAAAAGGCAATCGGCCAAAACGCTCATGCAGCGCAACCCAGCCGGCCACCATGCCTGGCACGGTCACCGCATCCCAGCCCCGCTTGGGCGGGCGCGTGGCCTGCGCGCCATACCGGGCCATGAAGTACTCTCGTGTCCAGGCAGCCGGCGCGTGGCCGGCTGCATTCAGGCCATGCAGCTGCCGACCGTCCCACACGATCGCGAAAGCATCGCTGCCCAAGCCGTTGCTGACCGGCTCGAGAATCGTCATCGCCGCCGCCGCGGCAATGGCAGCATCCACCGCATTGCCCCCTTTCCACAGCATGCGCAGCCCAGCACTGGCCGCCGCCGGGTGAGACGTGGCCACCACGTTGCGGGCAAACACAGGCAGCCGCACAGAGGGATAAGGTGCGTCGTAAAGAAAAGGTTTCATCGCAAGCCCCGGCCGAATCATCGGATGATTATGCGCGGCCTGGCGCCGCTTTGCAGCGCCCGGTCTATTGCGCCGCCCGCTGGGCTGCTGCATGCAGACGTCGCAACCCGACCCACACGGCAGCGGCGATCACGGGAATGGCCGCAGCGACGACCACATCGACGAGCAGCGGCAAGCCTGCAGCCTTGGCCCCCTTGGCCAGATAGCCCACCAGACCGGCGCCGTAATAAGTGATCGCTGCAATCGACAAGCCCTCCACGGCGGACTGCAACATCAGTTGAGCCTTCTGACGGCGATTCATCGCATCCAGCAAGGCTTGACTGCTTTGCTGCTGCTCGATCTCCACACGGGTGCGCAGCAGATTGCTGGTGCGCGAGATGCGTTCGGACAACTGCTGCTGGCGCCGAGCCGCCCAAGCACATGTCTGCATGGCCGGCCCAAGACGGCGATCCATGAACTCCCCCATGGTCTGCAAGCCAGCCAACCGGTGCTCTCCCAATTCCTCGATTCGCCGCTGCACCAACTCGAAGTAGGCCGCGCTGGCCGAAAAGCGTGCGTGGGTCGCGGCATACAGACTCTCTACCCGACCAGCCAAACGGGTCAACTGCCGCAACAGCTCCGGCTCATGCGAACGCTCGGCACTGCGAATCTGATCGGCAATGTGCGCCAGCTCACGCTCCGCATCGGCCAAAGTCGAGGACACATGCCGCGCCGCAGGCAAACCCAGCAGAGCCATCATGCGATAGGTTTCCACCTCCAACAGCCGCTGCACGGTGCGCCCCAAGCGGCGCGGATGCATGCTGGCGGCCACCACGACCACGCGTGCAAAGCCATCGGCATGCAGCCGGAAATCGGTATAGACCTCGGCTTGGCCGTCCATCACGACAGAGCCCACCAGGCTGTCTTCGGACAAAGCGCCGCGGATCAGCGGATCGAAGCCCTCGTCGCGCGAACGGCTGACCACCACATGCATGCCCACCAACCATTGCCCCGGAATGCCACGCAGCCAGTCCTGCGGCACCAAGCTGACCGCCGGCTCATCGAAGCTGGTGGGGCGTTCAGACAAGGCTCGCCAGAAGGTGTACGTCTGAAACTCGGTGTGCTGCTCCCAACGCAAATGCACCCCGCCGATGTCCAGACTCAGGTGGCTGGCCTCCTCGGCCGGCAGCGGCAAGTGGCGCGCGCGCAACAGCGCATGCAGATGTTCGCGCGAGGCCGTCTGCCCCGGCGGCGTGAGCAAAGCCAAATGAGACAAGGCCAAAGGCGCACACATGCGCTCGTAAGGGCGCGCATGAACCTCGTTGTGCAAAACCTCCCGCAAGGGGTGGGGCGTGAACATCGAACAATTCCTCCTCGAAAAGAATTATCGAGGTGAATCTCCATGGCCGTGCCCGGCGCCACCTGCGGTGGATCAGGCCCCGTCCGGTACCGGTTGTCTGCTGTGGCAAACCATCAGCCCATGCGCGGGCAGGGTTGGCCGGCTTCGCACTCGAGTCGCAGCGCCGCCTCGCCCGTGGCGGGCATGGGGTTGTCTCCACCCTCGTCGGCCACGCGTTCCACCAGTGTCCACACGGTAGGTTCGCGGCGGCTTTGAGGACGCGATCTCTTGGGGTCGCGCAGCAAGTCCTCGGCGTTGGTGCACACCTCGGCTTCGATGGCCTTCTGGCCTTCGATCAGTAAAGCAGCAGCGGCCGGGCCATGAGCCGGCAGGTAGATGCCCGTCTTGGGCACCTTCTGGCCAGTGCGCACCTGGACCGCCTCGTTGATCCGATACACCGGCCAACTGGCCGGCGGGTTCAGCGGGCCGCGGGACGGTTCGTGGTACGCGAAACTCAAGGTGCCGTAACTCCAACTCCCCTGCTCGGTATGCGAGATGTTGGAGGCCATCTCGCTAGCCAAGATCTGGGCCTCGTCATAGCGGCTTTGATACGGCTGCGGCATCCAGTCGATGTGGTAGTCGCGGTTGATGGAAGCAAAGGTGGTTTTCACATTGCCCGCAAATCCCAAGCCATCCAGATCGCCATGTGAGATGCGGATGTAGCCGTCGTTGAGACCGGCCAGTGCCCACTGCATGTTTGGAATCACCCGCTCGCCCCACACCGCATCGGGCTGCTGGTGCAACGGTCGGCTGCGGTAGTCCGGCGGGAGGTGCCGCATGAACTCGGCCAGCGCGTCTTCGGCGGCCTTGACACACTGGGCGAAGTGGTCGCGCATTTGGCCGAAGTAGTCGAGTGAGCTGTAGCGCTCCAGCAGATAGATCTCTTGTGGAATCAACGGAATGGTCATCACCGAGCCTCATACCAGTTGTGTTGCAAGATGGGCACGCCCACCAGATCGACCTGGATGTCGCCCTCGTCATAGCCCCAGCCGGTGAACTGGCGCGGGCCCAGGTGCTCGCGCTTCAGATCGGCCGGG